>NZ_JAVLSB010000021.1:0-694302 GCF_031583775.1 Pseudomonas rhizozeae | reverse complement strand
CCGTCAACCCTTAATTTCGTCTTTCTATCAATAACTTGCAGAAAGCCTTAATTCGGGCTGCCACTTCTATATAGAAGGGAGGTTACCCCTCTATATAGATGCGGCTATTACACCACCCCGGCAGCCTTGAACGCTGCGACTTCAATAGCACCCATGCCTAGCACTCGCTGCAAAACTTCCAACGTATGCTCGCCCAACAAGGGCGGCGCATTACGATACTCAACCGGCGTCTCGGAAAGACGAATCGGACTGGCCACCTGTGGGACATTTCCCGCCAAAGCGTGAGGCAGCTCTATCGCCAGCCCCCGCGACTGCACCTGCGGATCCGCAAACACCTGAGCCAAATCATTGATCGGCCCACATGGCACACCCGCCAGCTCCAACTGCGACACCCATTCGGACGTCGTCTTGAACACGGTCGCCTGGCGGATAAGCGGGATCAACAGCGCACGATTCGCCACGCGCTGCTTATTGGTGGCGAACCGGGGATCGTCCGCCCACTGCGGCTGACCCGCCACCTCAGCAAATTTGCGGAACTGCCCGTCATTCCCCACGGTGAGGATGAAATCGCCGTCAGCCGTAGGAAAATCCTGATACGGCACGATATTCGGGTGCGCATTGCCCATGCGCTTCGGCGCATTACCCGTGGTCAGGAAGTTCATGGCCTGATTAGCCAGGCAAGCGACTTGCACATCCAGCAATGCCATGTCGATGTGCTGACCACCGCCGTCATGATCGCGATGCGCCAACGCCGCCAAAATGGCTACCGTTGAGTAGAGCCCGGTCAGGATATCGGTCAAGGCCACGCCCACCTTCACCGGCCCCGCCCCTTCATCGCCTTCAGGCCGGCCTGTGAGGCTCATCAAGCCACCAAGCCCCTGGATCATGAAGTCATAACCGGCGCGCTTGGCGTAAGGCCCGGTCTGGCCGAACCCGGTGATCGAGCAGTAGATCAGGTTGGGATTGATCAACTTCAGCGATTCATAGTCCAGCCCATAGGCCGCTAAACCGCCGACCTTGAAGTTCTCGATCAGGATGTCGGATTTGGCCGCCAGCTCGCGCACCAGCTTCTGCCCTTCCGGCCGGGTGAAGTCGATGGTCACCGATTGCTTATTACGGTTAGCCGATAAGTAGTAAGCGGCCTCGCTGGTGTTTTCGCCGTAGGCATCCTTCAGGAAGGGCGGCCCCCAGGCGCGTGTGTCATCGCCATTGCCGGGACGCTCGACCTTGATGACCTCGGCGCCCAGATCAGCGAGGATCTGCCCGGACCAAGGCCCGGCCAGCACGCGCGATAAATCCAGTACCCGTAGATGCGATAGCGCGCCCATGGCCGTTCTCCTATTAATAGAACGCCTGGAGGCCAGTCTGCGCGCGACCGAGGATCAGCGCATGGACGTCGTGCGTGCCCTCATAGGTATTCACCACTTCCAGGTTGACCAGATGGCGCGCGATACCGAATTCATCGGAGATGCCGTTGCCGCCCAGCATGTCGCGAGCCATGCGCGCGATGTCCAGCGACTTGCCGCAGGAATTACGCTTCATGATCGAGGTGATTTCCACCGCTGCGGTGCCTTCATCCTTCATGCGACCCAGGCGCAAGCAGCCCTGGAGGGCGAGAGTAATCTCGGTTTGCATGTCAGCCAGCTTCTTCTGGATCAACTGGGTCGCGGCTAATGGCCGACCAAACTGCTGACGATCCAGGGTGTACTGACGCGCGGTGTGCCAGCAGAATTCGGCAGCGCCCAACGCCCCCCAAGAGATACCGTAGCGCGCTGAGTTCAAGCAGGTAAACGGCCCTTTCAAACCGCGCACGTCAGGGAAAATGTTCTCTTCAGGCACAAATACGTTATCCATGACGATCTCGCCAGTGATGGACGCACGCAAACCTACCTTGCCGTGGATCGCCGGGGCGCTCAGGCCTTTCCAGCCTTTCTCGAGAACAAAGCCGCGGATGTCGCCCGCGTCGTCCTTGCCCCAGACGACAAACACATCGGCGATCGGGCTGTTGGTGATCCACATCTTGCTGCCGGTCAGGCTGTAGCCGCCGTCAACCTTGCGTGCACGAGTAATCATCGCGCCTGGGTCAGAACCGTGGTTCGGCTCTGTCAGACCAAAGCAGCCAATCCATTCACCCGACGCCAACTTCGGCAGGTACTTCTGTTTTTGCGCCTCGGTACCGAATTCATTGATCGGCACCATCACCAGCGAGGACTGCACACTCATCATCGAACGGTAGCCAGAATCGACCCGCTCGACTTCCCGCGCGATCAAGCCATAACTCACGTAGTTCAGACCGCTACCACCGTACTGCTCAGGGATGGTCGCACCCAATAGGCCGACTTCGCCCATTTCGCGGAAGATCGCCGGGTCAGTCTTTTCATGGCGGAAGGCTTCCAGCACACGCGGCGCGAGCTTCTGCTGGGCGAACTGCGCAGCGGTATCGCGGATCATGCGCTCCTCTTCAGTGAGCTGCTGATCCAGCAACAGCGGATCGATCCAGTTGAAGCTCGCTTTACCGCCCATGAGTGTGTCCTCTCGAATCAGGTCAAATAACGTGAACTGATCCTAGGCGTGGTTCGGCACGACGGCAAACGAGGATTTCGCATACTGTTGTGCTAGTTTCTCACTCCGTAACAGGTGTAAGCCCTGTACAGGCGATTCTTTAGTGAGGTTGACGTACATGCGCCGCAAGATCCCAAGCACCGCCGCCCTGATCAGCTTCGAAGCCGCCGCCCGCCACGAGAGCTTTACCAAGGCCGCGCAGGAACTTTCCCTCACCCAAGGCGCCATCTGCCGACAGATCGCCAGCCTTGAGGAGTTCCTCAGCGTGGAGCTTTTCCGACGCTCCCGACGCGGGGTCAAGCTGACGGAAGCAGGCCTTTCCTACAGCCGGCGCGTCGCTACACAACTGGATGCGGTTGAACGGGACACCTTGTCGGTCATGGGCCAGCAGGGCGCGAACGTCATTGAACTGGCCGTGGTGCCGACATTTGGCACGCAATGGTTGCTGCCGCGTCTGAAAGACTTCCAGCAGCAACAACCGGACGTCACGGTCAACCTGACCAACCGTACGCGCCCCTTCCTGTTTGCCGACACCGAGTTCGACGCTGCCGTTTACTTCGGCGATGCGGACTGGTCCGGTACCGAATCCCACAGGCTCATGGGTGAAAATCCGATGCCTGTCTGTAGCCCCACCCTACTCGGCAAGAAGCCCCTACTGACAGCTGCCGAAATTGCCGAGCTACCACTGCTGCAGCAAACCACTCGACCCTATGCCTGGCGCCAGTGGTTCAACGCTGAACAGTTGAATATCCCGCGAGACATGACAGGTCCGCGCTACGAGCTATTCTCCATGCTGGCGCAAGCAGCCATGCACGACATGGGCATCGCGTTGATTCCACCGTTCCTCATCCAGCGCGAGCTGGCCGAGAAACGCTTAGTCATTGCCAATTCTCGTGCGCTGTCCAGCATCAAGGCGTATTACCTGATGATTCCTGAACGAAAGGTCGAATCAGCGTCATTACGGGCGTTTCGCGATTGGCTGGTGAACCAGGCACAGCGCTACAGCCTAGAGCAATAAGGCTTCCGAAAGGTAGCTGACCTCGTAGTCAGAAAACCAAAAACACTACAGATATACGTATATGTCGCATTTACAAAACTGTATTGCCAAGCGGTACAAACGTGCCAAAACCGCCAAGGGACGTGGCTTGCAGCGATAATTACGACCTCATGGGCAGCCATTCACGTCATGAACATGCATATTGTTCAAAACCGTCCAAAATCCTTATAAACCACGGCCCACAAGGGATTGCGCTGTTCAGTTGCGACATTCGGTCACAGGATGACTTGTAGTTAATTTTCCGTCACCTGTCATAAACCCTTGAAGGCCTCAAAGTTCGCCTGCAAAATGCCGCGCCCCGCCTCAGATTTGGCGGGATCGTGCTGATCGGCCGCCCCAGCCGCACCATCCGCAGTGCCTGGGTTTACTCAATAAGATCACGCAGGAGATTTGACGTGCACATTGGTGTTCCTCTCGAAACCCAGACGGGCGAAACGCGGGTAGCCGCTACCCCGGAAACCATCAAGAAGCTGATCAGCCAAGGCCATAAGGTTACTGTGCAAAGCGGCGCCGGCATCAATGCCAGCGTTGTCGACAGTGCCTATGAAGCCGCAGGCGCCACGATTGGCAGTGCCAACGAGGCGTTTGGCGCGGAGCTTATTCTCAAAGTGGTCGCCCCCAGCGACGCCGAATTGCCGCTGATCAAAAGCGGCGCTGTGCTGGTGGGCATGCTCAATCCGTTCAGCAACGAAACCATCGCCAAACTGGCCGAGCGCGGAATCACCGCGTTTGCCCTGGAAGCGGCGCCGCGCACCTCCCGCGCGCAAAGCCTGGATGTGTTGTCGTCGCAGGCCAACATCGCGGGTTACAAAGCCGTGTTGCTCGCCGCGCATCACTATCCGCGCTTCATGCCGATGCTGATGACCGCCGCCGGGACCGTGAAAGCGGCACGGGTGCTGATCCTCGGTGCCGGTGTCGCTGGGTTGCAAGCGATCGCCACGGCCAAGCGCCTGGGTGCGGTGATCGAGGCGTCGGACGTGCGCCCTGCGGTGAAGGAACAAATCGAATCCCTCGGTGCGAAATTCGTCGATGTGCCATACGAAACCGACGAAGAGCGCGAAGCCGCTGTCGGCGTTGGCGGCTATGCCCGGCCCATGCCCGCCAGTTGGATGCAGCGCCAGGCCCTGGCCGTGCACGAACGCGCCAAGCAAGCTGACATCGTCATCACTACCGCGCTGATTCCGGGCCGCAAGGCGCCAACCCTGCTAAGCGCGGAGACGGTAGCGCAGATGAAACCCGGCTCGGTGGTCATCGACCTGGCCGCTGCCCAAGGCGGCAACTGCCCGCTGACCGTGGCCGATCAGGTGGTCGTCGAACAGGGCGTGACGATTTGCGGGCCGACCAACCTCGCTGCCGCCGTCGGTGCTGACGCTTCGGCGCTGTACGCACGCAACCTGCTGGACTTCCTGAAACTGGTCTTCACCAAGGAAGGCCAGTTCGAGATCAACCTCGAAGACGACATTGTCGCCGCGTGCCTGATGTGCCGCGACGGCCAAGTCATCCGCAAAAACGCCTAAGCAGGGATTCAGACGATGGAAGAGCTTATCTCCCCCGGTATCTACAACCTGATCATCTTCGTGCTGGCGATTTATGTCGGTTACCACGTGGTCTGGAACGTTACGCCTGCACTGCACACGCCGCTGATGGCGGTGACCAATGCGATTTCCGCGATCGTCATCGTCGGCGCCATGCTCGCCGCAGCGCTGACCGTGACCCCGCTGGGCAAAACCATGGGCACCCTCGCCGTGGCCCTGGCCGCGGTCAACGTGTTTGGTGGCTTCCTGGTCACCCGCCGCATGCTTGAGATGTTCAAGAAAAAAGCCCCGAAAGTCGCAAAAGAAGAGGCGCCGAAGTAATGAGCATGAACCTTGTCACGACGCTCTACTTGATCGCGTCGATCTGCTTTATCCAGGCCCTCAAAGGCCTGTCGCACCCGACCACCTCGCGGCGCGGCAACCTGTTCGGCATGCTCGGCATGGGCCTGGCGATCATCACCACCGTGGGCCTCATCTATAAGCTGGGGGCTGAGCTCGCCACCGCAGGCATCGGTTATGTCATCGTCGGCCTGCTGATCGGCGGCACCGCCGGTTCGATCATGGCCAAGCGGGTTGAGATGACCAAGATGCCGGAACTGGTCGCTTTCATGCACAGCATGATCGGCCTGGCGGCAGTGTTCATCGCCATCGCGGCGGTGGTCGAGCCGCAGTCCCTGGGCATCGTCAAGCAACTGGGGGATGCGATTCCGGCCGGTAACCGCCTCGAGCTGTTCCTTGGCGCCGCGATCGGTGCGATCACGTTCTCGGGGTCGGTGATTGCCTTCGGCAAGCTCTCGGGCAAATACAAGTTCCGCCTGTTCCAGGGCGCGCCGGTGCAATTCGGCGGCCAGCACAAGCTGAACCTGATCCTCGGCCTCGCCACTCTGGCGCTGGGCATCACCTTCATGCTGACCGGCAGCCTCGGCGCGTTCGCTCTGATGCTGGCCCTGGCCTTCGTGCTTGGCGTGCTCATCATCATCCCGATCGGTGGCGCCGACATGCCGGTGGTGGTGTCGATGCTCAACAGTTATTCGGGCTGGGCGGCAGCCGGCATTGGTTTCTCGCTGAACAATTCGATGCTGATTATTGCCGGTTCGCTGGTGGGTTCGAGTGGTGCGATCCTGTCGTACATCATGTGCAAGGCGATGAACCGCTCGTTCTTCAACGTCCTGCTCGGCGGCTTCGGCAATACCGCGGATGCGGCTGGCCCGGCCGGTTCGAAGGAAGCCCGCCCGGTGAAATCCGGCTCGGCGGACGACGCTACGTTCCTGCTGACCAACGCCGACACCGTGATCATCGTCCCGGGCTACGGCTTGGCAGTGGCGCGAGCGCAGCACGCACTCAAGGAGCTGACCGAAAAACTGACCCATCGCGGCGTGACTGTGAAGTACGCGATTCACCCAGTGGCCGGCCGGATGCCTGGCCACATGAACGTGCTGCTGGCCGAAGCCGAAGTGCCTTACGACCAGGTGTTCGAGATGGAAGACATCAACTCCGAGTTCGGCCAGGCCGACGTGGTGCTGGTGCTCGGCGCCAACGACGTGGTTAACCCGGCCGCCAAGAACGATCCGAAATCGCCGATCGCCGGCATGCCGATTCTGGAAGCGTTCAAGGCCAAGACCATCATCGTCAACAAGCGCTCAATGGCCAGCGGCTATGCCGGCCTGGACAACGAATTGTTCTACCTGGACAAGACCATGATGGTGTTTGGCGACGCCAAGAAAGTCATCGAAGATATGGTCAAAGCCGTCGAGTAACACGGACGGCAACGTATAACGCCCCGACTCGTCGGGGCGTTTTTGTTTGTCCGATTGACTGAAATCAACGCGTTGTTATTACCGATCCGGTAATGGTGTTTTGTCTGCAAGCCCCGGAATAGAAGCCTCGAATTCGACCTTGGTCGTGGGACGCCAACCGTAGCGATTCACTAGACTGCGCTTCCTGTACCCGTGCCCGAGATAACAATCCATGTACCGTGACCGTATTCGCTTGCCTTCGTTGTTGGATAAGGTGATGAGCGCCGCCGAGGCTGCCGCACTGATTGAGGACGGCATGACCGTCGGCATGAGCGGCTTCACCCGCGCCGGCGAAGCTAAAGCCGTGCCCCACGCACTGGCCGAGCGCGCGAAGGTCACGCCCATGAAAATCAGCCTGATGACCGGCGCCAGCCTGGGCAACGATCTCGATAAACAGCTGACCGAGGCCGGCGTGCTGGCCCGGCGCATGCCGTTCCAGGTCGACAGCACGCTGCGCAAGGCGATCAACGCTGGCGAGGTGATGTTCATTGATCAGCACCTGTCGGAAACCGTCGAGCAACTGCGCAACCAGCAACTGAAGCTGCCGGATATCGCCGTCATCGAAGCCGTGGCGATCACGGAGCAGGGGCATATCGTGCCCACTACCTCAGTCGGCAACTCGGCGAGCTTCGCGATTTTCGCCAAGCAGGTGATCGTCGAGATCAACCTGGCGCATAACGCCAATCTCGAAGGCCTGCATGACATTTATATCCCTACCTACCGCCCGACGCGTACGCCGATTCCGCTGACCAGCGTCGATGACCGCATTGGCAGCACCGCGATCCCGATTCCCGCGGAGAAAATCGTTGCCATTGTGATTACCCAGCAATCCGACTCGCCTTCGACGGTACTGCCGCCGGATATCGACACCCAGGCCATCGCCGACCATTTGATCGGCTTCTTCAAGCAAGAAGTGGCGGCCGGGCGCATGACCAACACGCTCGGCCCGCTGCAGGCCGGCATTGGCAGCATTGCCAACTCGGTGATGTGCGGGCTGATTGACTCACCGTTCGAAGACCTGACCATGTATTCCGAGGTGTTGCAGGATTCGACGTTCGACCTGATCGACGCCGGCAAGCTGAGCTTCGCCTCCGGCAGTTCGATCACCCTGTCGAGCCGACGCAACGCGGATGTCTTTGGCAACCTTGAGCGCTACAAGGACAAGCTGGTGCTGCGCCCGCAGGAGATCTCCAACCATCCAGAAGTGGTGCGGCGCTTGGGCATTATCGGCATCAACACCGCGCTGGAATTCGATATCTACGGCAACGTCAATTCGACGCACGTTTGCGGCACGCGGATGATGAACGGGATCGGCGGCTCGGGGGATTTCGCGCGCAATGCACACTTGGCGGTATTCGTGACCAAGTCAATCGCCAAGGGCGGCGCGATTTCCAGTGTGGTGCCGATGGTCAGCCACGTGGACCACACCGAGCACGATGTTGACATCCTCGTCACCGAAATTGGCTTGGCGGATCTGCGAGGCCTGGCACCTCGCGAACGGGCTCGGGTGATCATCGATAACTGCGTCCATCCGGACTATCGGCAAGCCCTCGATGACTACTTTACTGCGGCTTGCGCTCTGGGGGGACACACCCCGCATATCCTGCGGGATGCCCTGCGCTGGCACATGAACCTCGAAGACACGGGCCGCATGCTGGCCGGCTGAAAACAAAACAGAGCAGCTGAGGGCGATACAGTTTCCTCGGCTGCGGTCAGTCATCGCCTATTCCGTCACAAACTGTACTGCTGTACTGGTCATTTCCTACCGTAAAAGCCTGCACTCTGATCCGAAAACGCCATAAAAGCACTGAAACGGTGCATATAGGTACAGTTGCCCCGATTTCGACCAGTACACCGCCTATTAACAGTTAACTGGTCCCTCACAATACAGGTGAACTGTATCTAGAGAGACTGGCGCAACAAGAGGAATATGGGCACCAGTTAAACCACTACCTAATCCCGCCATAAGCGGAAGGATGTCAACCATGGAACGTACACTCAGTTCCGACCTGTTCTTCGAAAACACTGCGGCAAAAACCCAGGCCTCCCTGCCTCTTCGCGCATTCGCCAACCTGATGTTGTGGCAGCGCCGCATCTCCAGCCGTCACCAATTGGCTCGTCTGGATTCGCGTCTGCTGGCTGACGCCGGGATCAGCGAAGCACAACGCTTCGAAGAGCTGAGCAAGCCGTTCTGGCGCTAATTTAGCGTCGCTGGCCCTGACCCACTGGGTCCACCGCCAGCATCCCAAATTGAAAAAACAGAGCCCGTCGTGGGAAACCACGACGGGCTTTGTCGTTTTCGACTGTCTCACTCATGGTAAAAACAGTGACTTATCTAAGGCAGGCACAGTTTCGTTGAGATTATTTTAGAGCAGTACAGTTGGCGCAGCACGCGCAATAACCGGCCAAAAGCCACGACTGTGCAAATCGCCCGATCACAGCCTAATATCCAACGCAACGTGGCGATTGCCGCTATGCGCGCGTCTGATCCAGACACCATCCAGAGTGCAGTGCCGTTTTTTCGGCTTATTAAGGAGTCACCCCTATGTCCCGTCTTCGTCTGCTCAGCGCTGCCGCCCTGTTTGCACTGGCCGCCAACGCCCATGCCACTAGTTTCATCGTGACCACCGACGCTGTGGTCGGCGCGCTGAAATCCAGTTCCGATGCCACCTCCGATGTGACCTCATCGTTCCGCGACGACAAGGTTGTACTGGCCGCCCGCGATGATGCCGCGAGTTTCGTGGCCAGCGAAGGCGCGATCCGCGGCGTGAAACTCGAAAGCGCACTCGACCACATCCGCCACCAGGCACCTCAGCTACAAGCCAGCGATGCGCAACTGGCGCAGGCGATCCTGACGATCTGATCACCGGCAATAAAAGAGTCTTCATGTTTCCACGCTGGCTCTAGACCGGGCATTACGCTAGCCTTGGGGCTCGTTTGCAGCAATCGAGCCCCATGCTTTTTCAACGATATACGCTTATTTTTTCGTTACTGACCGGCGCCTGCTGGATGGCCTCGGCGAATGCCGTTGATGCCATCACTCAAGGCACGGTCATGAGTGGTTACGCCACAAGCCTGGTGACCTCCGCGCCCTTCGATCATAAACTGCTGGTCGCGGCCCAGGATGACGCCGCCGCGTTCATTGCCAGTGACGGCCAACTGCGAGGCGCTCGGCTGGAATCAGCACTGATGTACTTGCGCCAGACCCAGCCAAAACTTCGTGCCAGCGACCTTGAACTGGCGCAGGCAATTCTCGTCCAATAGCTATCATCGTTCCTCCGGAGTCGTTCCATGCGTAGCCCGCTGATTGCTGCCGCCCTTGGCCTGTTCTTACTGGCCGACGTGGCTCAGGCGCAAACCCTGGTAGCCACCAGTAACATCATCGTTCGTGCTTCCCAACGCACCATCGATTTCACCTCGGACACCACCACCTCCATTCGCGACTCGAAAATCGTTCGGGAAGCCCATGACGACGCCGCGAGCTTCGTCGCCAGTGACGGTGATATCCGCGGTGCTAATCTGGAAGCCGCCTTCAACACCTTGCGTACCCGCGTGCCCGAAGCCCGCGACGCCAGCGATCAGGTCCTCGCAGAAGCCATTCTCGCCCTGTGAGGTCCTTAACTGCCTGGCTACTGGGCGGGGTCATGTTGCTGATCGGCAACACGGCCTCGGCCAGTTTGCGTTTGCAGCTAAAAACCGATGGTTTGAGCCCGGCGCAACAGCAGGCTAGCCAGGCATTGCTCGACGAGGCGATGCGGGCTTTGCCGCCACACTTCATCGAGCAATTGGATCGACGTATCGATGTCGGCTGGACCGACAACATGCCGAGCAACGCCTACGGCCAAGCGTCGCTGGTGTCCGAGCTGGACCTCAATCGCAAGCTGCTGGACAGCCTCACCGACGGCAGCGCCGCAACTGAGAAAACCTATCGCCCTCACGGCACCGTGCGCCGGGAAATGCTCGCCACGGTGCTGCACGAACTCACCCATATCTACGACCGTTCTCGCCTGTGGCCCGCCCCCGAGCGCACGCTGATCCAGCGTTGCACTCGGCGCAACAACAGTGCCGGGTTGATCGGCATTCCCGACGAGTGCCGCGGCCAGACCAATCGACGCTTCACCCTCAGCGACGACCCGCGCCTGCTCGACCTCGCCGGCTGGCCGCAATATGTCGGGCGCCGGGGTGAGCGCGAGCAACACAACCGGCAGATTGCCCGCAGCCCTGACATCTACGAGACCAGCAGCCCGAAGGAATTCGTCGCGGTCAACATGGAGTATTTCCTGCTGGACCCGAGCTACGCCTGTCGCCGTCCCGCGCTGTACCGTTACTACAAAGCGCATTTTGGCTGGGCTCCACCGGCGAAGGATGCCTGCGCCAAGACCTTCGCGTTTCTCAATGCCGGCAATGACTTCGCCAAGACACCGCTGGGGCAGATCGATCCGGAACGTGTCTACGCCGTTGATTACCTGCTGGCCGAGGCCAATCAGAACTGGGTCAGCCGCTGGGGCCACAGCATGTTGCGCCTGGTGATCTGCGCCCCGGGCCGGCCACGCGGGCCGGATTGCCGCCTCGACCTCGATCAGCACTTGGTGCTGTCCTATCGCGCCTTCGTCGGTGACGTGCAGTTGTCGAGCTGGGACGGTCTGGTGGGCAAATATCCGTCGCGCCTGTTCGTGTTGCCGCTGGCGCAAGTGATCGATGAATACACCAAGACTGAATTGCGCAGCCTGGCCTCGGTACCGCTGAAATTGTCGCGCACCGAGATCGAGGATGTCGTCGAGCACGCCGCCGAAATGCACTGGAGCTACGACGGCAACTATTTCTTCCTGTCCAACAATTGCGCGGTGGAAGGCCTGAAATTGTTGCGCAGCGGCAGCGATAATCCGAAATTAACCGGCCTCGACAGCATCATGCCCAACGGCTTGCTGGAAGTGCTCAAGGGCCGAGACCTGGCGGATACCAGCGTGCTGGACGATCCTCGCGAAGCGCTACGCCTGGGTTACCGCTTCGACTCCTTCCGCGATCGCTACCAGGCGATGTTCGAGGTGTTGAAGAAGCACTTGCCGATCAAGCAAGAGACGGTGGAAGACTGGTTGTCGCTGACAGCCGAGCAACGTCGGCCGTGGTTCGCCCAAGCCGATCTGCGCACCAGCGCCGCCCTGTTACTGCTGGAGCAGGCGAGTTATCGCCGGCAGTTGTTGCTGGCTCAGGACGAAGTGAAGCAGCGCTACCTCGGTGCGCGGGAATTGACCAACGGCGGCATGGACAGAGCCAACGCAACGCTGCGGCAAATCCTCGACAACAGTGGCTTTCTCAGTCGCCCGGCGGAGTTGCTCGACATCGGTGGCTACGGACTGCCGCAACCGAATGAATGGCAACGCCTGGAATCGGAAAGCGCGCTGCGCCAGAAGCAGTTGCAGTCGTTGACCGGCGACCTGGACAAGGAAGTACGTGCCTTGCTCGATCCCGACCGCGCCGCCGAGATTACCGCCAACGAAAACAACATCAGGCAAATCGGCGAGCATCTGCGGGCCTTGCACAAAGCGGCCGGCGGACTCGAATTGCCATAAAAAAAGCCTCTCAACAGTGAGAGGCTTTTTTGATCCCTACAAAACCCCGTCAGAATTTCGTGGACGATGCCAGCACGACGTCCGATCTCCAGGCGCTCGCAGCACTTACCCTCAGCTGACCCGGGCCTTACGCACGCCATCTGCCAGCGCCGCGCAGAGGCTCAGGACACCGTCAATGGCCTGCTCAGGCGTGGCCGCGTCGGCGATGTGATCGATCAGTGCCGAGCCCACCACCACACCATCCGCCAGGCGCGCAATAGATGCCGCTTGCTCCGGGGTACGAATGCCGAAACCAATGCTGATCGGCAAATCGGTGTGACGACGCAGACGAGTGACCGCCTCTTCGACGTGTTCCAGGGTGGCCGCACCGGCTCCTGTCACGCCAGCCACCGACACGTAGTACACGAAACCCGAGCTGCCGTTGAGCACCGTCGGCAGGCGCGCGTCATCGGTGGTCGGGGTGGTCAGGCGGATGAAATCCAGGCCCGCGGCTTGCGCCGGGTCGCACAGTTCGCCGTTATGTTCCGGCGGCATGTCGACTACGATCAGGCCATCGACGCCGGCTTCTTTGGCATCCGCGATGAAACGCGCCACGCCGTACATGTGGATCGGGTTGAAGTAACCCATCAGCACCAGCGGCGTGTCGCTATTGCCTTCGCGGAACTCACGGACCATCTGCAGGGTTTTTGCCAGGTTTTGCTTGGCGCCCAAGGCACGAATGTTGGCCAGTTGGATCGCCGGGCCATCCGCCATCGGGTCGGTGAACGGCATGCCCAACTCGATCACATCGGCACCCGCGTCGGGCAAGCCCTTGAGGATAGCCAGCGAGGTGTCATAGCTCGGGTCGCCAGCGGTGACGAAAGTCACCAGGGCAGCACGGTTCTGTTGCTTGAGTTCAGCAAAACGCGTTTGCAGGCGGCTCATCAGTGTTTCTCCTGCTTGGACGGCATTTGTAAAGAGTGCTCCATATGGTGCATCACGGTTTGCATGTCTTTATCGCCACGGCCCGACAGGTTGACCACCATCAGGTGATCTTTCGGCAGCGTCGGTGCGCGTTTGAACACTTCAGCCAACGCATGCGCGCTTTCCAGGGCCGGAATGATCCCTTCCAGACGGCAGCATTTGTGGAAGGCATCGAGCGCTTCGTCGTCGGTGACCGAGGTGTATTGCACCCGGCCGATGTCGTGCAACCAGGCGTGCTCAGGACCGATGCCCGGGTAATCGAGGCCGGCGGAAATCGAGTGTGCGTCGATGATCTGGCCGTCGTCGTCCTGCAACAGGAAGGTCCGGTTGCCGTGCAGCACGCCCGGTACGCCGCCATTCAGGCTGGCCGCGTGCTTGCCGGTTTCAATACCATGGCCGGCCGCTTCCACGCCGATAATCTCGACGCTCTTGTCATCGAGGAACGGGTGGAACAGGCCCATGGCGTTGGAACCACCACCAATGCACGCCACCAGGCTGTCCGGCAGACGACCTTCCTGGGCTTGCAACTGGTCACGGGTTTCCTTGCCGATGACCGCCTGGAAGTCGCGAACCATCGCCGGATAAGGGTGCGGCCCGGCCACGGTACCAATCAGATAGAAGGTGCTGTCGACATTCGTTACCCAGTCACGCAAGGCTTCGTTCATCGCGTCCTTTAGCGTGCCGGTGCCGGCAACCACCGGGATCACCTCGGCGCCCAACAGCTTCATCCGGAACACGTTGGCTTGCTGACGCTCAATGTCGGTGGTGCCCATGTAGATCACGCAGTCCAGACCAAAACGCGCGGCAACGGTGGCGGTGGCCACACCGTGCATGCCGGCGCCGGTCTCGGCGATGATGCGTTTCTTGCCCATGCGCCGCGCCAGCAGGATCTGGCCGATGCAGTTGTTGATCTTGTGCGCGCCGGTGTGGTTCAGCTCTTCGCGCTTGAGGTAAATCTTCGCACCACCGCAGAACTCGGTGAGGCGTTCGGCGTAATACAACGGGCTCGGACGTCCGACATAGTCACGCTGGAAGTAAGCCAATTCTTCTTTGAATGCCGGATCTTCCTTGGCCAGTTCGTATTCGCGGGCCAAGTCGAGGATCAACGGCATCAGGGTTTCAGCGACGTAACGGCCGCCGAACGCACCGAACAAGCCGTTGGTGTCGGGGCCGCTGCGCAGATTAGTCTGGGTCATGGGTCGCTCCAGGTGAGTGCGTGAGATGACAATGGCGTTCACTCTACCCCTGACATCCCAGTGTGAAAACCGATAAGATCGCCGCAACCTGTCAGGAAAACTCACAGATACCATGAGCCGCGACCTTCCTCCGCTCAACGCCCTCCGGGCCTTTGAAGCCACCGCTCGCCTGAATAGCGTCAGTCAGGCTGCGGAACAGCTGCACGTGACCCACGGCGCAGTCAGCCGGCAGCTCAAAGTGCTGGAAGAGCACCTGGGCATCGCGTTATTCAGCAAGGAGGGACGCGGCCTTAAACTCACAGATGCCGGCGTCCGTTTGCGCGACGCCAGCGCCGATGCGTTCGAGCGCTTGCGCAGTGTCTGTGCCGAGCTGTCGCACAGCTCCGCCGACGCGCCCTTCGTGCTGGGCTGCTCCGGCAGCCTGCTGGCGCGCTGGTTCATCCCGCGGCTGGGACGCCTGAATGCTGATTTGCCCGACTTACGGCTGCATTTATCTGCTGGCGAAGGTGATCTCGATCCTCGCCGACCAGGATTGGACGCCTTGCTGGTGTTCGCGAAACCGCCATGGCCCGCAGACATGCAAGTGTATGAGCTGGCCAGCGAACGGATCGGCCCGGTGTTGAGCCCGCGATACGCCAGCTACCCTGCACTGCAGGATGCCTCGGATAAAGCGCTGCTGGGCGAACCTTTGCTGCACACCACTTCACGCCCGCAAGCTTGGCCGACCTGGGCACAGCAAAGCGGCCTCGACGCCAAGGCGTTGAAGTACGGTCAGGGTTTTGAACATTTGTATTATTTACTGGAAGCCGCAGTCGCCGGACTGGGTGTGGCGATTGCTCCGGAACCGTTGGTGGCGGAGGACTTGAAGGCCGGACGCCTGGTTGCGCCGTGGGGTTTTTGCCAAACCCCGGCGCAACTGGCGTTATGGCTGCCCAAACGCGCCGCGGACGGGCGCGCTCGGCAATTGGCGCAGTGGCTCAAACATGAGCTGCGCCAAGCGAATTAATCGCGTTTGAAGAGCAGGTAAGCGGCCAGCAAGCCCAGCGCGCCAACGGCAACGCCTGCGGTGGTCCAAGGATGATCCTGCGCGTAATCGCGAGTGGCGATCCCGGTTTCGCGGGTTTTGACTTTGACTTCTTCGTAAGCGTCGCTGAGCAGATGACGGGAATGCTTGAGCGCGCTCTCGGCGTTGCTTTTCAGCGCCTTGAGGGTTTTGCGCGACTCGTCCGAGGCGTCGTCCTTCAGGCTTTCAAGGGACTTGAGCAGACTTTCAATCTCCGCTTCCATGCTTTGCAACGAGGCTTTGCGTAATGACGTGTTGGCCATGGTGGCTCTCCTTCATGGGTTGAGTAGCGTGTGTTGGTTGGGACTTCGGCCATCTGAGAAAGTGCAGTAATTCTGAACTTTCCCCTTGGATTGACCGCCAGAAGCAATGAGAAAAATCACTGCTAGGCTGTAAATCAAACCCAAGGAGAACGCTATGACTGACCACCACACCTACAAAAAAGTCGAGCTGGTCGGCTCGTCCCCAACCAGTATCGAGGAAGCCATCAATAACGCCCTGGCCGAGGCCAGCAAAAGCCTCAAGCACCTGGAATGGTTTGAAGTGACCGAGACACGCGGGCACATCGAGAACGGCCGGGCGGCGCACTTCCAGGTCACGCTGAAAGTCGGGTTCCGCATAGCGAGCAGCTGAGAGCGGACAACTGATCTGAACTTGCGCGCTGGCGCAATGCCATAAGGAATGGCAATGCGCTACAAGGTGAGGGCATCCCGCTTCACGCTGCATGCCCTTGCGCTGTTAATCCGATCAGGGAAAGCGACCGATGAAAAAGTTGATGCTAGCAATAGGATTGTTGAGCTTGGCGGGCACCGCGCTCGCAGACGGCAAGCCATGCGAAGAACTGAAAAGTGAAATCGCCGCGAAACTCGACGCCAAAGGTGTGGCGGGTTATTCGCTGGAAATCGTCGATAAAGGCGCGTCGACTGAAGGAAAAGTCGTTGGCACGTGTGAGGGTGGCGAAAAGGAAATTGTCTATACCCGCGGCTAATGCCTCGCGCTGGTACTTAAAGAAAACCGACGCCTGGGCGTCGGTTTTTTTTGCGCTGCGTCCCGGCGTCAGCCTTTCATAACCTGCGCCAGCAACTCGTAAGAATGCAGCCGATCGGCGTGTTCATACAGGTCACAGGTAAAGATCAGCTCATCGGCGCCGGTTTGCTCGATTAGGACGTCGAGCTTGGCGCGGATTTTTTCCGGGCTGCCGACCATCGCCAGGCCGAGGAAATCGCCCACTGCTTGTTTTTCGTGGGGTAGCCACAGGCCGTCCATGGTTTTTACCGGCGGACGCTGCACCAGGCTCTGCCCGCGCATCAGCGCAAGAATCCGCTGATAGACCGAGGTGGCCAGGTATTCGGCCTGCTCATCGGTGTCGGCGGCCACCAGCGGAACGCCGAGCATCACATAGGGTTTATCGAGCACGGCTGACGGCTTGAAGTGATTGCGGTAGATGCGAATCGCCTCGTGCATGTAGCGCGGTGCGAAATGTGAGGCGAAGGCGTAGGGCAAACCGCGCTCACCGGCCAGTTGCGCGCTGAACAGGCTCGAGCCCAATAACCACACCGGTACGTTGGTGTTGCTGCCGGGCATGGCGATCACTCGCTGGTCCGGGGTGCGCGGGCCGAGGTAACGCATCAGCTCGGCGACGTCTTCAGGGAAGTCGTCAGCGCTGCCGGAACGCTCACGGCGCAAGGCGCGGGCGGTCATTTGGTCGGAGCCGGGCGCGCGGCCCAGGCCCAGGTCGATGCGGCCGGGGTACAAGCTTTCGAGGGTGCCGAACTGTTCGGCGATCACCAAAGGCGCATGGTTGGGCAGCATTACACCGCCAGAGCCGACACGGATGCTTGAGGTACCGCCGGCCAGATAGCCCAGCAACACTGAGGTCGCGGAACTGGCGATGCCGTCCATGTTGTGGTGCTCCGCCACCCAGAACCGGGTGTAGCCGAGTTTTTCCACATGCTGGGCCAAGTCCAGGGAATTGCGCAGCGATTGCGCCGGGCTGCCGTTTTCGCGCACGGGCACGAGATCAAGAGTGGAATATTTCACATCGGACAATCGTGTCATGAGCCTGCTTCTCCAATTAGGGGTCCGCAGGTTTGTTCTCGCGAGCGAAAACCTGCCGATTTCAATAAGCCTGTTTCATGCAATGTGGGCATATACCCGAGTTTCAATAGCAGCCACGAAAATGCCTACCGAAAAAGCCGATCAATCCGACCGGGTGAACTTTGTCAGACCATCTATCCTCAGAACCCTTAGCAAGCAAAAACCACGAAGGCGCGGCCTTTCGCGTCGACTCTTGAGGAGGCAGCATGGCTATTGTCAAAAAAGCATCGGCTCATTGGGAAGGTGACCTGAAGACCGGCATTGGTTCGATCTCCACCGAAACCGGCGTCCTGCGAGAAGCCCCGTATGGCTTCAAGGCACGCTTCGAAGGCGGCAAAGGCACCAACCCGGAAGAACTGATCGGCGCAGCCCACGCGGGTTGCTTCTCCATGGCGTTCTCGATGATTCTCGACGGTGCCGGCCTCAAGGCTGACAGCATCGACACCAACGCCGAAGTCACCCTGGATCAAGTGGAAGGTGGTTTTGCGATCACCGCGGTGCACCTGATCCTCAAGGCGAAAATCCCGGGCGCCACTCAAGAACAGTTCGAAGAACTGAGCACCAAGGCCAAGGAAGGCTGCCCGGTCTCCAAAGTGCTGAACGCCAAAATCAGCCTGGATGCCACGCTGGTCAGCTGATTGTGCGCTGACAAGAATGGACGCCTTCGCGAGCAGGCTCGCTTCCACGGGATCTAACGATCAAAAGTGGGAGCGAGCCTGCTCGTGAATGGGTTAGCAGAAACAGCGCATGTCTCGGGCTGTATTAAAGGGAGTTACACCATGAAACGTTTTACCTTGGCCCTCATCGCGTGTGCACTGACCACCTCGGCGATCGCCGCGCCCAAAGACTGCGAAGAACTCAAAAATGAAATCGAAGTGAAGATCCAGGCCAATGCCGTGCCGTCCTACACACTGGAAATTGTGTCCAAGGAAGAAGCCGACAAACATGACGTGGCCATGGTCGTCGGCACTTGCGACAACGGCACCAAAGCCATCATCTACCAGAAAAACGACCGCTGACCGACATCACGGCACGCAGTTGATCAGCCGTTCTTCGGCCACGATCTGACGCTGGGCGTTGTACAGCCGGGCGCTCGGAGTGAAGGCCAACGAACGGGCTTGCAACTGATAACGCTGCCCCGCTTCGAAATGGTCATAGCGCAGCGTCATGTAGCACAGACGTTCTTGTGGATCGTTGAGCAGCCCGATACCGCCGCCGAATATCTCGAAATCGAAACGCACCGTCAGCTCATGGCTGCCCGGGGTCACCTGGAAGTAACGGCCATCGGGCAAACGCTGGTTATCCAGCCGTTCGGCCATCAGCACTTTGCCGCCCGGCGTCGGCATGGCCAGATCGACCCAGGCCTGCTGCGGATTCACCGCCGGCATGGGACTGGTGCAACCCGCCACCGCCACGGTTGCCACTAACACCGCGCACCACTTGATCATCATCGGTTCCCTACGCAAAGGATGCTCAGCATACCGCTGATCAACTGCGCTGACAGCCGGCCGGCTGACCTTGGCCAATCACATTGCGTTGCTGATCGTAAAGCCGGGCCCACGGCCGGAAGCCGATATTCCCGGCTTGCAGTTGGTATCGCTGGCCGGCATTGAAGTCCTTGAATTTCACATTCAGTTGGCAATCGCGCCACAGCGGAGCGGCATCCGGACCGATATTGGTCGGTTGCACCGCGAACTGGTAGCGCACCGTCAACTCATGGCTCCCTGGCTGGACTTCGAAATATCGCCGGTCCCGTGAGGTGTTGGCATCGACCTGCAGCGCTTGCAGATTGCTTTCATCGGGGTGGGGGTCGAGGTCAATCCAGGCTTGTGCCGGGTCGGGGTCGGGCAGGCCGGCACATCCGGCCAGCATCAGCAGGCCTCCAGTGAGCAGTAACGTGCGCATAGCGGAGCTCCAGTCAGGCGGGATAGTCTTGCGGGCAGACTGTCCAAGGATGTTTCGATGTGATCAGGCCGCTTCCAAGCCCTGGGTTACTTGATCGCGTTTTGCGCGTTTTGTTTCCGAGTGTGTTGTTTTTGTTACTCAACGGTTGCGCCAGCGTCAGCTACTACAGCCAATTGGCCAGCGGCCAATGGCAGTTGTTGCGGGCACGGGAGCCCGTTTCACAGGTAATCGCCGACCCGCAACGCGATGCGACGCTGCGTCAGCATCTGACCCAATCGCAACAGGCCCGCGCCTTTGCCAGCGATCACCTGCACCTGCCCGACAACCAAAGCTATCGCCTGTACGCCGACATCGGCCGGCCTTACGTGGTGTGGAATGTGTTCGCCACCGAGGAGTTTTCCCTAAAGCCCATTAACCACTGTTTCCCGATCGCCGGGTGCGTGGCCTATCGCGGTTACTACAGCCAGGGTGCCGCGCGGGGTGAAGCGGCGTTGCAACGGTTGAAGGGCATGGACGTGTCGATCGGCGGCGTCGAGGCGTACTCGACCCTCGGCTGGTTCAACGACCCGATCATGAATTCGATGATGGGCTGGGGCGATGAGCGGCTGGCGACGCTGATATTCCACGAACTGGCGCACCAGCGTGTGTATGTGAAAGACGACACCGAGTTCAACGAATCCTTCGCCACCTTCGTCGAGCAGGAAGGCACCCGACAATGGCGGGCGTTTCGCGGCTTGCCGCCGGACACTAACGCTCAGTCGCGGCAACGCGACCAGTTCATTCAACTGATACTCGATACCCGCACTCGGTTGGAGAAGCTCTACGCTCAGCCGTTTCCGGCGCAGCAGCTGCGCGAGCGCAAAGCAGCGGAATTCGAGCGGCTACGCAGTGAATATCGGCAGATGCGCGATCGGCAGTGGGCAGGCGACAAGCGTTACGACGCCTGGGTCAATGCGCCGATGAACAATGCGCGATTGCTGCCGTTTGGGCTGTATGACCAGTGGGTGCCGGCGTTTGCGGCGTTGTTCAAGCAGGTGGATGGGGATTGGTTGAGGTTTTATGCCGAGGTGGAGCGGCTCGGAAAATTGCCAGTAGAAAAGCGTAAAGCGTTGCTGAGTCAACTGACTGAGCGGTAACCCTGTGGCGAGGGAGCTTGCTCCCGCTGGGCCGCGAAGCGGTCCTCAGGAGATTTTGCGACTGCTGCGCAGTCGAGCGGGAGCAAGCTCCCTCGCCACAAAAGCTATGTCCGCATAAACGCCTGATGCAACTCATCCAGCGTTTCAAAGTGATAAGCCGGCGCCTCGGCCGTCAATTCTTCAAAACTGCCAAACCCATAACCCACCGCCGCCGCGTCCAGGCCGTTGCTGCGCGCGCCGATCAGATCGTGTTTGCGATCGCCGATCATCAAGGTTGTGGCCGGGTCCAGGCCTTCTTCCGCCATCAAGTGCGCAATCAGCTCGACCTTGTTGGTCCGCGTGCCGTCCAGTTCGCTGCCGTAGATCACTTTGAAGTGTTTGGCGAAATCAAAGTGCCGGGCGATTTCCCGGGCGAACACCCAGGGCTTGGACGTGGCGATGTACAACTGTCGTCCTTGGCCTGCGAGGGTCTCCAGCAGCGGGGTGACGCCCTCGAACACGCGGTTTTCATAGAGGCCGGTGACCTTGAAGCGCTCGCGATAAAAATTTACCGCTTGCCAGGCCTTGGCCTCGTCGAAACCATAAAACTGCATAAAGGCCTGCAATAGCGGCGGGCCGATGAAAGGTTCGAGTTTGCTCAAGTCCGGCTCATCGATATCCAGTTTGTTCAGCGCGAACTGGATCGAGCGGGTAATGCCCTCCCGGGGGTCGGTGAGGGTGCCATCGAGGTCGAACAAAACGGTCTGGTAATGCATGAAAAGTCCTGGGCGAATGTGGGAAAGGGTCAAGCCTGGTCGTAGCCTTCAGCCAGATGCAGGTCCTTGAGCTTCACGTAATTCGCCGCGCTGTAAGTGAAAAAGGCTTTTTCCTTGTCGGTCAGCGGCCGGATCTGTTTCACCGGGCTGCCGACGTACAGAAAGCCGCTGTCCAATTGCTTGCCCGGCGGCACCAGGCTGCCGGCGCCGATGATCACGTCGTCGTGCACCACCGCACCGTCCATCACAATACTGCCCATGCCGATCAGCACACGATTGCCGACGCTGCAGCCGTGCAGCATCACTTTGTGGGCAATGGTCACGTCGTCGCCGATCAGCAGCGGGTAGCCGTCCGGGTTGAACGGCCCGGCGTGGGTGATATGCAGCACGCAGCCATCCTGCACGCTGGTGCGCTGGCCAATGCGGATGCGGTGCATGTCGCCACGGATCACGGTCAACGGCCAGACCGAGCTGTTTTCGCCGATTTCAACGTCGCCGATCACCACCGCGGAGCCGTCGACAAAGGCGCCCGGGGCGAGCACGGGGGCGTGGTTCTGGTACTTGCGAAGGGACACGATAGGCTCTCTCTCTGTTTTCGATAGCGGCTGATAGCTGCGGTGGCCGTTGATTGTAATTAAGATGGCCCCATCTATGTTCTTACAGTTTCTACAGCCAAGGTGCCCACCGTGAGCGCGAACAACCCGCTTCTGCAGTCCTACGACCTGCCGCCGTTCTCGGCGATCCGTGCCGAACACGTGCAACCGGCCATTGAACAGATCCTCGCCGACAACCGCGCCGCGATTGCCGAGCTCCTCAAGACCCAAGGCCAACACCCTACCTGGGCCGGCCTGGTGCTGGCGATGGATGAACTCAATGATCGCCTGGGCGCTGCCTGGAGCCCGGTCAGCCACCTCAATGCCGTGTGCAACAGCGCTGAATTGCGCGAAGCCTACGAGGCCTGCCTGCCGGCGTTGAGCGCGTATTCCACCGAGATGGGGCAGAACCGCGAACTGTTCCAGGCCTTCGAAGCCTTGGCCAACAGCCCCGAAGCCGCCCATTTCGACGTGGCGCAAAAAACTATCCTGGAACATTCCCTGCGTGACTTCCGTTTGTCGGGTATCGACCTGCCGGAAGCCGAGCAGAAGCGCTATGCCGAAGTGCAAAGCAAACTTTCCGAACTGGGCAGCCGCTTCAGCAATCAATTGCTCGACGCGACCCAGGCCTGGACCAAACATATCACCAACGAAGCCGCCCTCGCCGGGCTGACCGACTCGGCCAAGGCGCAAATCGCCGCCGCTGCCCAGGCCAAAGGCCTCGAAGGCTGGCTGATCACCCTGGAATTCCCCAGCTATTACGCGGTGATGACCTACGCTGAGGATCGCGCGCTGCGCGAAGAACTCTACGCCGCCTACTGCACTCGCGCCTCGGACCAGGGCCCGAACGCCGGCCAGAACGATAACGGCCCGGTGATGGAAGAGATTCTCGACCTGCGCCAGGAACTGGCCAAGCTGCTCGGCTTCGGCAGTTTTTCCGAACTGAGCCTGGCCACCAAAATGGCCGAGTCCAGCGACCAAGTGCTGAGTTTCCTGCGCGACCTCGCCAAGCGCAGCAAGCCTTTCGCCGCCCAGGACCTTGAACAGCTCAAGGCCTTCGCCGCCGAACAAGGCTGCGCGGACCTGCAAAGCTGGGACAGCGGTTTCTACGGGGAAAAACTCCGCGAACAGCGTTACAGCGTCGCCCAGGAAACCCTGCGCGCCTACTTCCCGATCGACAAAGTGTTGAGCGGCCTGTTCGCCATCGTCCAGCGCCTGTACGGCATCGAGATCGCCGAGCAGAAAGGCTTCGACACCTGGCACCCGGACGTTCGCCTGTTTGAAATCAAGGAAAACGGCCAGCACGTCGGCCGCTTCTTCTTCGACCTCTACGCCCGCGCCAACAAGCGTGGCGGTGCGTGGATGGACGGCGCTCGCGACCGTCGCCGCACCGCCAACGGCGTGCTGCAAAGCCCGGTGGCCAATCTGGTGTGCAACTTCACCCCCGCCGACAGCGGCAAACCGGCGTTGCTGACCCACGACGAAGTGACCACCCTGTTCCATGAATTCGGCCATGGCCTGCATCACCTGCTGACCCGAGTCGAGCATGCCGGCGTGTCGGGCATCAATGGCGTGGCGTGGGATGCGGTCGAGTTGCCAAGTCAGTTCATGGAAAACTGGTGCTGGGAGCCGGAAGGCCTGGCACTGATTTCCGGTCACTACGAAACCGGCGAACCGCTGCCGCAGGACCTGCTGGAGAAAATGCTCGCGGCGAAGAATTTCCATTCCGGCCTGATGATGGTGCGCCAGATCGAATTCTCGCTATTCGACTTCGAACTGCACGCCACCCATGGCGATGGCCGTAGCGTCGCGCAGGTGCTGGAAGGCGTGCGCAACGAGGTGTCGGTGATGCGTCCGCCGGCCTACAACCGCTTCCCGAACAGTTTCGCCCACATTTTTGCCGGCGGTTATGCGGCCGGTTATTACAGCTACAAATGGGCGGAAGTGCTGTCGGCCGATGCCTTCTCCAAGTTTGAAGAAGACGGCGTGCTCAACGCCGAGACCGGCCGCGCCTTCCGCGAAGCGATCCTGGCGCGCGGCGGCTCCCAGCAACCGATGGTGCTGTTCGTCGACTTCCGTGGCCGTGAGCCTTCGATTGACGCACTCTTGCGTCACAGCGGCCTGAGTGAGGACGCGGCAGCATGAGTGAGGCACCTGTGATCACGAAAAGACGCTTTATCGCCGGGGCAGTTTGCCCGGCGTGCAGCGAGCCGGACCGACTGATGATGTGGAGCGAAGACGATGTCCCGCACCGCGAATGCGTCGCGTGCGGTTATTCCGACACGCTGAATGAGCAAGGTCTGTCCGTGCCCAAGGAATTGGGCACGCGAGTCAATACCGCGGCGCTCAAAGTGCCGGATGCCAAGGTGCAAGCGGTGCAGTTCTTCCCCAACCCGAAACTGAAGAAAAAACCCGAAGACCTGCACTGATCCCAGGCCTTCGTGGCTCGATACCGCCGCTACTGTGACGTGGTGGCGGTGTTGAACCAGCTCTGCATCGAGCACATGGCGAATACACTGGTGCTGCAATCACCATTGGCCAATGCCAGGCGCAGCTTCTCGACATCGGCGCGCATCATGTAGCGCACGCCATCCTTGAAGTGCTGGCTGTCGCCGAAGCCGCCCTCGGTCATCTCGCTCAGCGCATCCTCCTTGCTCCACCCCTGCACCACCACCCGATACATCGCCGCCATTAACCCGGTGCGGTCAGAGCCGTGCTCACAGTGCATCAGCACCGGCCCCTGGCTTTCGGCCGCCTGGATCGCCCGCAAGGCGGCCAGCACCTGGCTGTCATCGACGCGACTGGTGCGATAGGGCAGTTGCACTTGCTTGATCTCGGGGGTCGAAAGCCACGGCACGTCCGACTTGGGCAAGAAGGTGATGACTGTGCCGACCTTGAGTTTTTCCAGTAACGGCAGCGCACCGCGATCCGGTAACGCGCTGCGGTAGAGGGTCGGGGACATCTGATAGAGGTTGTAGCGGGACTCCACCAGCTGCGCCCATTCGTTGGGGCGAACCGGCGTCGGCTCGTCCGCATAGGCTGCGGCGCCCGTCAGATATGTCAGCAGCAGCGGCAGGAACAACCGGAAACAACGGATGGGAAACATGCTTTGAGTGACACTGCACGGGGAATGGATGCACAGCTTCGCTTCAGGGCAGTCAAAGCGCTGTAATGCGCGTGTCAAATAATCGTGAAGCGTCGCCCCGCCGCGCGGCATCCGCCAATGGTCGAACGGTCCTTGGAATCGTGCAAATCGTCAGATACTGTACATAACAACAGTATTTGAGATTTCCGTCATGGCCACTCCCCTGCCACCTCGCGGTCGCGGCACCGCGACCAATCCGCACAACCGTTTCGCCCCGAACCGTTCGTTGGCCGAAGACGACGGCTGGTTCCAGGAAGTGCCCGAGACCCAGAACACCGAAGTGATGATCGAAACCGCCAAGACCATCATCACCCGCAACAACTCTCCGGACCTGCCGTTCGATCGCTCGATCAATCCTTATCGCGGCTGTGAACACGGATGCATTTATTGCTACGCGCGCCCCAGCCATGCCTATTGGGACATGTCGCCAGGGCTGGATTTCGAAACCCGGCTGATCGCCAAGACCAACGCCGCCCAAGTGCTGGAAGAACAACTGTCGAAACGCGGCTATCAATGCGCGCCGATCAACCTGGGCTCGAACACCGATCCTTACCAGCCGATCGAACGTGAACACCGCATTACCCGCCAGACCCTGGAAGTGTTGCTGCGCTACCGCCATCCCGTGACCATCATCACCAAGGGGTCGCTGATTCTGCGGGATCTCGACCTGCTGACCGAACTGGCACGGCTCAACCTGGTGGCGGTGATGATCAGCCTCACCACCCTCGACGACGAACTCAAGCGCATCCTCGAACCACGGGCAGCGGCGCCCAAGGCTCGCTTGCGGGCGATCCGGGTGTTGCGCGAGGCGGGGATTCCGGTGGGGGTGCTGTGTTCGCCGATGATTCCGATGATCAATGACAGCGAAATCGAAAGCCTGCTGACCGAAGCTCAAGCCGCCGGCGCGCAGAGTGCCAACTACATGATGCTGCGCCTGCCCCTGGAAGTGGCGCCGCTGTTCGAGGAATGGCTGCACGCGCACTATCCGCAACGCGCCAACCACGTCTTGAGCCTGATCCGCCAGAGCCGTGGCGGTGAGTTGTACGACAGCCGTTTCGGGGTGCGCATGCGTGGCGAAGGGCCGTTTGCCGATCTGCTGGCGCAACGTTTCGCCAAAGCCTTGAAACGCATGGGGCTGAATCGGCGCGGCGACTTCCATCTGGACTGCGGCGCCTTCTGTCCGCCCGGGCGCCAGATGGCATTGATTTAGGGACAATGGACCTTAGAGTTGTGTGAGGCGCAGGCCCTTAGCCAGCAGCCAGTCACATTTTTTGTGACCTGTAACACACGTTCTAGAGCCTTTGATTCAGTTTGAGTTAAGTTTCGAGCGCTACCTTGATCATCGAGTGACTGACGGGTCGAATACTTGCGACCGGGATGTTTTATATCCAGCCACTGGCATCACAGTGGAAACCAGGGAAAGATTCCCTGAGTCCGCCCAAGAGGATGAATTATGAGTGACAAGGATAAACAGCCATTGGCTGCGTCGGCTTCCCCCAGCCCCGAGGCGGAATCCGCCGATGCAGCGCTGCAGCACATCGTTGATGGCTTTTTGCATTTTCATCATGAGGTCTTTCCGCAACAGGAAGAGCTCTTCAAGAAACTGGCCACGGCCCAACGGCCACGCGCCATGTTCATCGCCTGCGCCGACTCGCGCATCGTGCCCGAACTGATCACCAACAGCTCCCCCGGCGACCTGTTCGTTACCCGCAACGTCGGTAACGTGGTACCGCCGTATGGCCAGCTCAACGGTGGCGTATCGACCGCGATTGAATATGCGGTTCTCGCCCTGGGCGTGCAGCACATCATCATCTGTGGCCATTCCGATTGCGGCGCGATGCGTGCCGTGCTTAATCCGCAAAGCCTGGAAAAAATGCCCACGGTCAAAGCCTGGCTGCGCCACGCCGAAGTGGCGAAAACCATGGTTCATGACAACTGTGACTGCGCCAATGAATCCGAGAGCATGCACATCCTCACTGAGGAAAACGTAATCGCTCAGTTGCAACACCTGCGCACGCACCCCTCGGTGGCATCGCGCATGGCCAACGGTCAGTTGTTCATCCATGGCTGGGTGTACAACATCGAGACCAGTGAAATCAAAGCCTACGACGCGGATCAGGGTTGTTTCCTGCCCTTGGATGGTCGCCATCCGACGCCGATCGCGACGCCCAAAGCGCGCTTCTAAATCCTCCTAAACCCCAGGGTGGTTTTGCCGTGGCTGCCGATCAGGCAGCCGGGCTTTGCCATGCCTGAAGAAAACCTTCGGGAGAACTGACATGCGTGCTGCGCAATTGAAAGCTGTACTGCCACGGGAGCTGCTGGCGTCCGTGGTTGTGTTTCTGGTCGCCCTGCCGCTGTGCATGGGGATTGCCATCGCCTCCGGCATGCCGCCGGCCAAAGGCTTGATTACCGGGATCATCGGTGGACTGGTGGTCGGCTGGCTGGCCGGCTCACCGCTGCAAGTCAGCGGCCCGGCGGCCGGGCTTGCGGTGTTGGTGTTCGAACTGGTGCGCCAGCATGGCATGGCCATGCTCGGGCCGATTTTGCTATTGGCTGGGTTCCTGCAACTGCTGGCCGGGCGGTTCAAACTCGGCTGCTGGTTTCGGGTCACCGCGCCTGCGGTGGTGTACGGTATGTTGGCTGGGATTGGCGTGCTGATCGTGCTGTCGCAGGTGCACGTCATGCTCGACAGCGCGCCGAAACCGTCCGGGCTGGATAACCTCACCGGTTTCCCGGCGGCGGTGATGCAAGCCGTGCCGTCCTTTGGCTGGCAGGCCGGGTTGCTCGGTTTGTCGACGATTGCAGTGATGTGGCTGTGGGAAAAATTCCGCCCGCACAACTTGCGTTTCATTCCTGGCGCCTTGCTCGGCGTCGGCCTGGCCACCACCGCCAGCCTGCTGATGGCATTGCAGGTCAAACGGGTGGAAGTGCCGGATAACCTGGCCGAAGCCATCGATTGGCTGAAGCCGGCGGATCTGCTGAATTTTGCTGACCCTAACTTATTGATCGCAGCGTTCGCGGTGGCCTTCATCGCCAGCGCCGAAACCCTGTTGTCCGCAGCGGCGGTCGACCGCATGCACAGTGGCCAGCGTTCGGACTTTGATCGCGAATTGTCAGCGCAAGGCGTGGGCAACATGCTGTGCGGCCTGGTTGGCGCACTGCCGATGACCGGCGTGATCGTGCGCAGTTCGGCCAACGTCCAGGCCGGTGCCACCACGCGGATGTCGACGATCTTCCACGGCCTGTGGCTGCTGGCCTTTGTGCTGTTGCTGTCGAGCGTACTGCAGAGCATCCCCGTCGCCAGCCTGGCCGGTGTGCTGGTCTATACCGGTTTCAAGTTGGTGGACCTCAAGGCCTTTCGCGGCCTCGGTCGCTATGGCCGGATGCCGATGTTCACCTACGCCGCCACCGCGCTGGCAATCATCTTCACCGACCTGTTGACCGGCGTGTTGATCGGTTTTGGCCTGACCCTGGCGAAACTGGCATGGAAAGCCTCGCGCCTGAAAATCAGCCTGATCGATCTGCCGCCAGACGGTGAAATGGAATTGCGCCTGGTAGGCGCGGCGACCTTCCTCAAGGTACCGGCGTTGACCCAGGTGCTGGGCACCATCCCACCGGGCGCGACGGTCCATGTGCCGCTCAATAACCTGAGCTACATCGACCACTCGTGCCTGGAATTACTGGAAGAATGGGGCCGCGCCAATGCCAGCAAGGGCTCGAAACTGCTGATTGAAGCGCGGGGCTTGAAGCGCCGTCTGGAAGGTCGGCTACGGACAACGGCCGGGATCGGTTCGGCGGGATAAACCGTGCAGCAAAAAATGAGGGAGCGAGCCTGCTCGCGAAGCGGGCGTATCAGACAACATTTCCGGGGCTGATACACCGCTTTCGCGAGCAGGCTCGCTCCCACATTTGGATTGATGTACATCTGGTAGTGATTTGTTGGCTGTCAGGCCGTCATCGCTGGCAAGTCGAATCGTCGCACCGCAGCTCCCACAGGGTTCGTGTTGAGTTCACACCGCCGCTTGATCCAGCTCCAGGCCCACGCCCAAACGCCGGGACATGCACGGCCAGCGTTTCCACGCCGCGCCGGTGTCCGGGCTGCTGAGGGTCTCGCGGTAGGCTTCCACCGACTCCAGCGCAAAGCTGTCGTCGTTGAGCATCTCGTCCACCGCCAGGTGCACCACCTCATCCAGTTGGTTGGCGAATTCCTCGCCGATCAATTGATGGGCAATCAGGTTGGCGACGGTCATGTCTAACGGGATCAGCGGCTGGCCGAAATGCTTGATGTACAGGTCGTTGACCTCTTCCACAAACCGATGCGCCAGGTAGGCTTCGTCCAGCAGGCTGTCGAGCCCTACGTGCCCGGCCATGCAGGCTGGCGGCTGGAGAAAGTACTGCTCGGCGATTTTCAGTACCGGCTTGATCTGCGCTTCGATTCCCGCTTCCCTGGCGACTTCATTGGCTGCATCCAGCAGTTCTGGCACTTCATCGATATAGGCGGCGACAAACCGCGACAGCACGCCATTGGCATCGGCTTCCGGCAGTTGAATGGCCGGGTGCAGGTGCGGCAACTTGCTTTCCAGTTGACGGGTCAGCAGGCCGGTCTCGGCTTCATGTTGTTGGGCTGTTTGGATCTGCTCGCGCAATGCGGCGGTGTTCATGAAAACTCCAGGAAACAAAGGCAATGAAATAGGGAAGACATAACTTAGCTGGGTCTCGAAAAATGCTAAGACGCATTTGTCATAATTATTTCATCCTTGATGCATCGGCGTTATATCGCTTAGCCACCCTCTCGCGCGCATCCTTCTCCATCCGTGGCCTGCAGCGCAAGCGTTTGCTGTTTCAGTTCATTTGCGCCATCGCGTTGCGGGGTCGCAAGTGCTGTCTATACTCGGACTTGAAAGGAGTTAGCTGATGACGCCCGACTGCCTGTGCAGCAAGGCCCGGCGATTCAAGTTCGTAGTCTGAAAAAGCCGCTCCCTTGCCGCTGGTGTTAGCCGGCGGGATAACAAGAACGATAAGGGGAACCCGCAATGATGCGACATCCACACGTCTGGATGGGCCTCCTGTTGTGGTCATTTTTCAGCCAGGCGCAAGCCGCCTGGACTGTCAATATGGCGCCTGGAGCGACTGAAATCAGTCACGCAGTATTCGACCTGCACATGACCATTTTCTGGATCTGTGTGGTGATCGGCGTCATCGTCTTCGGCGCCATGTTCTGGTCGATGATTCTCCACCGCCGGTCCACCGGCCAGGTGGCGGCCAAGTTCCACGAAAGCACCACCGTCGAAATCCTCTGGACCATCGTGCCCTTCCTGATCCTGGTAGCCATGGCGGTTCCTGCCACGGCCACGCTGATCAAGATGTACGACGCCAGTGAATCGGATATCGATATCCAGGTCACTGGCTACCAGTGGAAGTGGCACTACAAATACCTGGGCCAGGACGTTGAGTTCTTCAGCAACCTGGCCACTCCCGCCGAGCAGATCCACAACAAAGAAGCCAAGGGCGAACACTACCTGCTGGAAGTGGACAAGCCGTTGGTGCTGCCGACCGGTGCGAAGGTGCGCTTTCTAGTGACCTCCGCCGACGTCATCCACTCCTGGTGGGTGCCGGCGTTTGCGGTCAAGCGCGATGCGATTCCGGGGTTCGTCAACGAAGCGTGGACCCGGATCGAAAAACCCGGTCTGTATCGGGGCCAGTGCGCCGAGCTGTGCGGCAAGGACCACGGTTTCATGCCGATCGTGGTCGAGGTCAAGGAGAAGGCCGATTACGACAAGTGGCTGGGCGAACGCAAAGCCGAGGCGGCGCAACTGGCGGAACTGACCAGCAAAGAGTGGACCCTCGACGAGCTCAAGGAGCGCGGCGACAAGGTCTACCACACCACCTGCGTGGCCTGTCACCAGGCCGAAGGCCAAGGGTTGCCGCCGATGTTCCCGGCGCTCAAGGGCTCGAAAATCGCTACTGGCCCGATAGCCGACCACTTGGGCATCGTCTACCACGGCAAACCGGGCACCGCGATGGCGGCGTTCGGCAAGCAGCTGTCGGAAGTCGATATCGCCGCCGTGGTCACCTACGAACGTAATGCCTGGGGCAACAACAAGGGCGACATGGTCACCCCTAAAGAAGTCCTGGAGCTGAAACAGGCGGAAAGCAAATGACCCAGTCCATTGCGCGTTCCCGGAACCGGTCGGGGCATTGTGCCCCGCGCCACCCAGCCCACTCGTTTGCAGGAGATCGGCCATGAGTGCAGTGATCGATGACCATGGTCATGCCGGCGCCGACCACGCCCACGGCCCCGCCAAAGGCTTGATGCGCTGGGTGCTGACCACCAACCACAAGGACATTGGCACGCTGTACCTGTGGTTCAGCTTCTGCATGTTCCTGCTTGGCGGCTCGTTCGCCATGGTGATCCGCGCCGAGCTGTTCCAGCCCGGTTTGCAGATTGTCGAGCCAGCGTTCTTCAACCAGATGACCACCATGCATGGTCTGGTAATGGTGTTCGGCGCAGTGATGCCGGCGTTCGTCGGCCTCGCCAACTGGATGATCCCCTTAATGATCGGCGCGCCGGACATGGCGCTGCCACGGATGAACAACTTCAGTTTCTGGCTGTTGCCGGCAGCGTTCCTGCTGCTGGTTTCGACCCTGTTCACTCCCGGTGGCGGGCCGAACTTCGGCTGGACGTTCTATGCCCCGCTCTCTACCACCTACGCCCCGGAAAGCGTGACGTTTTTCATCTTTGCCATTCACCTGATGGGCATCAGTTCGATCATGGGCGCGATCAACGTGGTCGCCACCATCCTCAACCTGCGAGCCCCCGGCATGACCCTGATGAAAATGCCGCTGTTCGTCTGGACCTGGCTGATCACTGCGTTTCTGCTGATTGCAGTAATGCCGGTGCTGGCCGGGTGCGTGACGATGATGCTGATGGACATTCACTTCGGCACCAGTTTCTTCAGTGCCGCCGGTGGCGGTGACCCGGTGTTGTTCCAGCATGTGTTCTGGTTCTTCGGGCACCCCGAGGTGTACATCATGATCCTGCCGGCCTTTGGCGCCGTCAGCTCGATCATCCCGACCTTCTCGCGCAAGCCGCTGTTCGGTTACACCTCGATGGTCTACGCCACGGCGAGCATCGCGTTCCTGTCGTTCATCGTCTGGGCGCACCACATGTTCGTGGTCGGCATTCCGCTGGTGGGTGAGTTGTTCTTCATGTACGCGACGCTGTTGATCGCCGTGCCCACCGGGGTCAAGGTGTTCAATTGGGTCAGCACCATGTGGCAAGGCTCACTGACCTTCGAGACGCCGATGCTGTTTGCGGTGGCCTTCGTGATTCTGTTCTCCATCGGCGGGTTCTCCGGGCTGATGCTGGCCATCGCCCCGGCGGACTTCCAGTACCAGGACACCTACTTCGTGGTGGCGCACTTCCACTACGTGCTGGTGCCGGGGGCGATTTTCGGGATCTTCGCCTCGGCCTATTACTGGTTGCCGAAATGGACCGGCCACATGTACGACGAAACCCTCGGCAAGCTGCATTTCTGGCTGTCATTCATCGGCATGAACATGGCGTTCTTCCCGATGCACTTCGTGGGCCTGGCCGGCATGCCGCGGCGGATTCCGGACTACAACCTGCAGTTCGCCGACTTCAACATGGTCTCGTCGATTGGCGCGTTCATGTTCGGGGCCACGCAGATCTTCTTCCTATTCATTGTGATCAAGACCATCCGTGGCGGCGCGCCCGCGCCGGCCAAGCCCTGGGATGGCGCTGAAGGGCTGGAATGGAGCATCCCGTCCCCGGCGCCGTATCACACCTTCACCACGCCGCCGGAAGTGAAATGAACACGCAGCCCGATGTGAGAGCGAGCTTGTGTGGCGAGGGAGCTTGCTCCCGCTCGACTGCGAAGCAGGCGCAAAGCTTTTGGGGCCGCTTCGCGACCCAGCGGGAGCGAGCTCCCTCGCCACAAAGGCTCGCTCCCACAGGGTACATGGTGAAGGGCCGATGCCATGGCTGACTCGATTTCGCTGAAGAAACTGGTCACCCGCCTGTTGCTGGTGGTGGTGGCGATGTTTGCCTTTGGTTTTGCCCTGGTGCCGATCTACGACGTGATGTGCAAGGCGTTCGGCATCAACGGCAAGACCGCCGGCCAATACGAAGGCGAACAGGTCACCGACGAATCGCGAAAAGTGCGGGTGCAGTTTCTGTCGACCAATTCCGCCGACATGGTCTGGGAGTTTTACCCGAAACAAAGTGAGCTGGTGGCGAACCCTGGCGCGGTGAACGAGATGATCTTCATCGCCCACAACCCCACCAATCGCCCCATGGCCGCGCAGGCTGTGCCGAGCATCGCGCCGAGCGCCGCCGCCGCGTATTTCCACAAGACCGAATGCTTTTGCTTTACCCAGCAAGTGCTGCAGCCCGGGCAGCGGATCGAGATGCCGGTACGTTTCATCGTTGACCGGGACATGCCCAAGGATGTGAAGCACCTGACGCTGTCCTACACGCTGTTCGATATCACCGCTCGTCATCCCCCGGTTGCAGTAAACACTGGCGGTTAAGCGTGCCCGATAAGGAGAACAATAAATGGCAACTCATGAGCATTATTACGTTCCCGCCCAGAGCAAATGGCCGATCATCGCCACGGTCGGCATGTTCGTCACCGTGTACGGCCTGGGCACCTGGTTCAATGATCTGAAAGCCGCACGGCCGGAATCCCACGGCCCGCTGATCTTTTTCGTCGGCGGCCTGATGCTGGCCTACATGTTGTTCGGCTGGTTCGGCGCGGTAATCAAGGAAAGCCGCGCCGGGCTGTACAGTGCGCAGCTCGACCGCTCGTTCCGCTGGGGCATGAGCTGGTTCATTTTCTCGGAAGTGATGTTCTTCGCCGCCTTCTTCGGTGCGCTGTTCTACATCCGCCATGTCTCCGGGCCGGCGCTCGGCGGCGAAGGGCCCAAGGGGCTGGCGCACATGCTGTGGCCGAATTTCGAATTCGTTTGGCCGCTGCTGAACAACCCCGACGCCAAACTGTTCCCGGCGCCAAAAGACGTCATCAGCCCGTGGGGCTTGCCGCTGATCAACACCGTGCTGCTGGTGACCTCCAGTGTCACCATCACCATCGCCCACCACGCCTTGAAGAAGGGCCATCGCGGTGCGCTGAAAATCTGGCTGGCGCTGACCGTGTTGCTGGGCTGCGCGTTTCTCGGTTTTCAGGCCGAGGAATACATCCACGCCTATCACGAACTGGGCCTGACCCTGGGTTCGGGGATCTACGGCGCGACGTTCTTCATGCTCACCGGGTTCCACGGCGCCCACGTCACCATCGGCACCATCATTTTGTTTGTGATGCTGATGCGGGTGTTGCGCGGGCATTTCGACAACGAGCACCAGTTCGGTTTCGAGGCAGCGAGCTGGTACTGGCACTTCGTCGACGTGGTGTGGATCGGTTTGTTCATCTTCGTCTATGTGCTCTGAGCTCGTTACCAGGGCACGTGCGACACCAACTGGCCGCTGAAAAAGCCCCAGGCGATCAGGCCGACGGTGCCGGCGGCCAGCGCCACACGAATGCTGAGGGCGATGACCAGGCGATTGGAGTTGCTGTCGTCCTTGACCAGAAACAACAGGCCGCTGAACAGGCTGACGACCGTGGCAATCAGCATCAGGACGATGGCTGTTTTGAGCATGGGGACACTCCGGGGGAACGGCAATGCACTTGAGTATAGCTAGCCCGACTTGCGACTTCGCGACCGCGCCATGAAAGGCTTCCGGCCGGGCGTCGTGCCAACCCTGGCGGTGGCGTTGCTGCTGCCGCTGCTGGTGTGCCTGGGGTTCTGGCAACTGAGCCGCGGCGCGGAAAAAACCGCGTTGCTCAACGCCTACGCTGAACGCCGCGCCGCCGAACCAATGGCCAGCATCGAACTGCCACACACGCAAGACCCGGCCTTTCGCCGGGTGCGCCTGCACGGCCAGTTCGACGGCGAGCACAGCCTGCTGCTGGACAACCGGCAGCGTAACGGCAAGGTCGGTGTCGAGTTGCTGCAACCCTTCCTCGATCAGGCCAGCGGCCTGTGGCTGCTGGTCAATCGCGGCTGGCTGCCGTGGCCGGACCGGCGCACCCCGGCGCAATTCAGCACGCCGAAGCAAGCCCTGGCACTCGACGCCTGGGTGTACGTCGCCCCCGGCGCAACCTTCCAGCTGCACGCCGACCCGGCGACCAGCACCTGGCCGCAACTGGTGACGGCGGTTGACCCGGCCAAGCTGTGGAGCAGCCTCGGCCGCGAAGGCTTCGCCTACGAATTGCGCGCGGAAGGTGGCCCCACTGCTTACCTGGCTGATTGGCCGGTGGTGGCGATGGGCCCGGAAAAACATTTGGCGTATGCCGTGCAGTGGTTCGCGTTGGCGATCGCGCTGTTCGGCCTCTATCTCTATCTCGGCTGGCACAACGCAAAGGAGAAACACCATGGGAGCGGCCATGAATCCACCCAGCATGTCTGAGGCGAAGACCCCGGCCAGTCGGCGACGCGGGCGTGTGCAGTTATTACTGATCGTGCTCGGCGTGATTGGCCCGATGATCCTCGCCACCGGCATGTACAAGTTGCAGTTCTGGGTGCCGGACGGTCGCAGCTACCACGGCGAACTGATCGGCAACGGCCAGACCCGCGCCGACCTCGGCGTGCAGGCGGACGTCGATCGCTGGCAGATTCTGGTAACCGCGCCCAAGGACTGCGCGGTGGACTGCCAGCAACTGGTATACCTGGCGAGGCAGGTTCAGATCGGCCTCGGCCGTGATGCTTCACGCGCCACCCATGCCCTGGCGGCGGCGCAACCTGTGAACAGCGACTACCAGGCCAAGCTGAGCGTGGAATACCCGCAGTTGCAGCGTTATCCGCTGGACCTCAGCCAGTTCAGCAAGACCGCCGGTGACAAAGGCACACCGCTGCTGTGGATCATCGACCCCCACGGCAACCTCGTGCTGCGCTACGACCCGACGGTCAAGGGCAAGGATCTGCTCAACGACCTGCGCCACCTGCTGAAACTGTCCAACATCGGCTGAGGGCATCGTCATGGCCAAACCTGGTTTTCGCCTCGCGCTGTTTGCCACCTTGCTGGCACTGATCGTCGTCCTACTGGGCGCCTACACCCGGCTGACCCACGCCGGCCTCGGCTGCCCGGACTGGCCGGGCTGTTACGGCTTTATCAGCGTGCCGAAAAGCGAAGCCCAACTGGCGCATGCCGAGCTGCATTTCCCGGACACACCCGTAGAGGCCCACAAAGGCTGGAACGAGATGGTCCACCGCTATTTCGCTGGCACCCTGGCCGTGATCATTGCAATTCTTGCGGGCCGGGCCTGGGTCAATCGCCGTCATCCGGGGCTGCCGGTGAAGCTGCCGCTGTTTGTGCTGGCGGTGGTGCTGGCGCAAGCGGCGTTCGGCATGTGGACGGTGACCCTCAAGCTGTGGCCGCAGGTGGTGACCGGGCATTTACTCGGCGGCTTCGCCACCCTGAGCCTGTTGTTTCTGCTGACCTTGCGCCTTTCCGGCGTACTGCCAGCGCTGACCGTGCCCAAGCGTTTGCAGTACTGGGCGACCGCTGGCTTGCTGCTGGTGATTCTGCAAATTGCCCTCGGTGGCTGGGTCAGTTCGAACTACGCCGCCGTGGCCTGCATCGACTTCCCGACCTGCCACGGCCAGTGGCTGCCGCCGGCGGACTTCGCCAACGGTTTTCACCTGAGCCAACACATCGGCCCCAATTACCTCGGCGGACAACTGGACAGCGATGCGCGCACGGCGATTCACCTCACCCACCGTATCGGCGCGCTGCTGGTGACCCTGGTGTTGCTGGGCCTCGCGTGGCAGCTGAAAGTGGTCGGCATGACGCGCCTGGCCGGGCTGGTGCTGATCGCCCTCGCCGCGCAGATTTCCCTGGGCATCAGCAACGTGATTTTCCATCTGCCGCTGCCCGTGGCCGTGGCGCACAACGCCGGCGGCGCTGCGCTGTTGCTGACCCTGGTGCTGGTCAATTACCACGCCCGCACCAGCCTGGTCCGGGTCAAACGCCAAACCCCTGTGCGCTGGCGCCTCAGCCCGCGTAAACACTCGGCCGGGCCCATAACAATAAAAGGAGAAGTGCCATGGCGATTCTGATCGGCGAACGTCACAGCCAGGCCATTTGGCGTGATTACCTGGAACTGACCAAACCTAAAGTGGTGGTGCTGATGCTCATCACCTCGCTGGTGGGCATGTTCCTCGCGACCCGCGCCGGGGTGCCGTGGACGGTGCTGGTATTCGGCAACCTGGGCATCGCGTTGTGTGCCGGCGGCGCGGCGGCGGTCAACCATGTGGTGGACCGGCGCATCGATGCGGTAATGGCGCGGACCCACAAACGGCCGCTGGCCGAGGGCCGGGTGTCGCCCGCTGCGGCGCTGACCTTCGCCCTGGTCCTGGCGATCGCTGGCCAGGCGTTGCTGTTGGCATTCACCAATCCATTGACCGCGTGGCTGACCCTCGCGTCATTGCTCGGTTACGCGGTGATCTACACCGGTTTCCTGAAACGCGCGACGCCACAGAACATCGTCATCGGCGGCTTGGCCGGCGCGGCGCCGCCGCTGTTGGGCTGGGTCGCCGCCACCGGGCATGTCAGCGCCGAACCGCTGTTGCTAGTGCTGATTATCTTCGCCTGGACCCCGCCGCATTTCTGGGCGCTGGCCATTCACCGCAAAGAGGAATATGCCCAGGCTGATATCCCGATGTTGCCGGTCACCCACGGCGAGCATTACACCAAGGTCCACATCCTGCTCTACACCTTCGCTCTGCTGGCGGTGAGCCTGATGCCGTTCGTCATTCACATGAGCGGCGTGCTGTACCTGATTTGCGCACTCGGCCTCGGCGCACGGTTTCTGCAATGGGCCGTGGTGCTGTACCGTGGCACTCGGCCGCACGCGGCGATCAACACCTTCAAGTACTCTATCTGGTACTTGTTCCTGCTGTTCATTGCCCTGCTCGTAGACCACTACTTACTGTTGAACCTATGACTCGAACTCAGAAAACCGTCTTCATTCTCGTTGCCCTGATCGCGCTGGTGCTGGGCCTGACCGTTAACAAGGTGCTGTCCGGCAAGGGCCAGGGTGATCCGACGGAGTTGATCGATGCAGGGATCATCCTGTTGCCGCAGAGCCGCACGCTGCCGGACGTGGCCATGACCAATCAGGACGGCCAGACGGTGACAATCAACGAGTTGAAGGGTAAATGGAGCTTGCTGTTTTTCGGCTACACCTTCTGCCCGGACATCTGCCCGACCACCCTTGCCCAACTGCGCCAGATCAAAAGCGAGCTGCCGGCGGACGCGGTGGACAAGTTGCAGATCGTGCTGGTCAGCGTCGACCCGAACCGCGACAACCCCAAGCAGCTCAAGCAGTACCTCGGCTACTTCGATCCGCAGTTCATCGGCCTGACACCGGGCTCGATCGACGACCTACAGAAAGTCGCCAACGCGGTGAGCATCCCGTTCATTCCCGCCGACACCAGCAAGCCCAACTACACCGTGGACCACAGCGGCAACCTTGCGGTCATCGGCCCGGACGGCAAGCAGCGCGGGTTTATTCGCTCGCCGCTGAACAATGCGAAGTTGGTCGCGCAGTTGCCGGTGATGCTTAAGCGCAACTGAGGCGCCACACACCAAAGTGGGAGCGAGCCTGCTCGCGAAAGCAATCTATCAGTTGACTGAGATGTCGACCGACACAACGCCTTCGCGAGCAGGCTCGCTCCCACAGGCCGATCAGAACGCCGGCAGTACCGCGCCTTTGTACTTCTCAAGAATGAAGGCTTTGACTTCCGGGCTGTGCAGCACGGCGACCAGTTTCTTGATCGCGTCGCTGTCCTTGTTGTCCGGGCGGGCCACCAGGATGTTCACGTAAGGCGAGTCGTTGCCTTCGATGACCAGCGCATCCTTGGCCGGATCCAGCTTGGCTTCCAATGCATAGTTGGTGTTGATCAGCGCCAGGTCGACCTGGGTCAGCACGCGCGGGATGGTCGCGGCTTCCAGTTCACGGATCTTCAGGTCTTTCGGGTTTTCGGCAATGTCCTTGACCGTGACGAGGATGTTGCTCGAATCCTTCAGCGTGATCAGGCCAGCCTTTTGCAGCAGCAACAGCGCACGGCCGCCGTTGGTGGCGTCGTTCGGGATCACCACATTGGCGCCGCCCGGCACGTCGTCCAGCTTCTTGAACTTGCTGGAGTACGCACCCAGTGGTTCCAGGTGTACACCGGCCACCGCTACCAGATCGGACCCACGGCTCTTGTTGAATTCATCCAGGTACGGCTGGTGCTGGAAGAAGTTGGCGTCGAGGCGTTTCTCCGCCACTTGCACGTTGGGCTGGATGTAATCGGTGAAGACCTTGATCTTCAAGTCCACACCTTGCTGGGCCAGGGTCGGTTTGACGAACTCGAGAATCTCCGCGTGCGGCACCGCCGTGGCGGCAACACTCAGGGTCTCGTTAGCCTGGGCGGAAAACGCCGCCACTGCAGCGAGGGCAACCAACAGTCTTTTCATTTACAAACTCCTTGTGCGGCGCCCACTTCAGGCACCGGCCGGCGCGCGGGCCGACTCATGGTAAGTGGCGGCGTGCAGCGTTATTTGCGCGAGAAATGCGCGACCAGTTTGTCGCCCACGGTTTGCAGCACTTGAACCAGCACCACCAGCAGAATGACGGTGACCAGCATCACGTCATTCTGGAAACGCTGATAACCGTAGCGGATCGCCAGGTCACCCAAACCACCGGCGCCGACCACACCGGCCATGGCGGTGTAACCCACCAGCGTAATAGTGGTCACGGTGATCGCGGCCAGGATGCCGGTACGCGCTTCCGGCAACAGGGCGTTGAACACGATCTGCCGGGTCGTCGCGCCCATGGCCTGGGTGGCTTCGATGATGCCGCGATCGACCTCACGCAACGCGGTTTCAACCAGCCGCGCAAAAAACGGCGCCGCGCCAATCACCAGCGGCGGGATGGCCCCGGCCACGCCGAGGGACGTCCCGGTAATAAAGATAGTCGTGGGAATCAGCACGATCAGCAAAATGATGAACGGCAGCGAGCGCACCACGTTGACCACGAACGCCAGCGCCGAATACACGCCTTTGTTTTCGAGCAACTGCCGTGGGCCGCAGAGGAACAGCAACACCCCCAACGGCAAGCCAAGTATCACGGTGAACACCAGCGAACCGCCGAGCATCAGCAGAGTGTCGCCAGTGGCTTCCCAAATGTCCGCCCAATCGATGTTGGCGAAAAAACCCAGTAACAGTTCCATCAGCGCAGCACCTCCATGTGGACGTCGGCGGCGGTGAAGCGGGCGAACGCCGCTTCCATGTCACCGCCGGTGACTGCCAGAGTCAGTTGCCCGTAAGGCGTGTCTTTGATGCGATCAATGCGCCCGGCGAGGATGCTGTAGTCGACCCCGGTTTCCCGCGCGACGGTACCCAGCAACGGCGCGTAGGTCGCGTCGCCCTGGAACGTCAGGCGTACGATGCGACCCGGTACGTGAGCGAAGTCATCGCGCTGTTCGCCTTCGTCGATCTGCTCGTCTTCCTGCACGAAACGCTTGGTGGTCGGGTGCTTGGGGTGCAGGAACACCTCAGCCACCGGACCTAGCTCGACGATCACGCCAGCATCCATCACCGCCACCTGATCGCATACCCGGCGGATCACGTCCATCTCGTGGGTGATCAGCACGATAGTCAGTTTCAGCTCGCGGTTGATCTCGGCCAGCAGTTGCAGGACTGACGCCGTGGTTTGTGGGTCGAGCGCGCTGGTGGCTTCGTCGCACAGCAGGATTTTTGGCTTGGTGGCCAGGGCACGGGCGATGCCGACGCGCTGCTTCTGGCCGCCGGAGAGTTGCGCCGGGTACTTCTTGGCGTGATCGGACAGGCCGACCCGCGCCAGCAATTCGGCGACACGCTGCTCGACTTCACTGCGGGACAATTCACCGGCCAGGGTCAGCGGCAGCGCGACGTTGTCGGCCACGGTCTTGGAGGACAGCAGGTTGAAGTGCTGGAAAATCATCCCGACTTGCTGGCGAAAGCGCCGCAGGCTCGGGGCGTCCAGCGCGGTGACTTCTTCGCCGTCGACGAAGATCTTGCCGCCGCTGGAGTCTTCCAGGCGATTGATCAGACGCAGCAGGGTACTTTTTCCCGCACCGGAATGGCCTATCAGGCCATACACCTGACCGTTCTCAATCGACAGATTGGTCGGGTGCAGCGCGGGGATATCCTTACCGGCGACGCGGTAGGTTTTATGGACGTTTTGAAACTCGATCACGTAGCGAACCTTGTGGGGCGCGGTGGAAAAGGATCAGCGGTAAGCCGGGCGCGCATTTTAGCCTGTCCGTATAGAGGTTCTTAGCATTTATTTGCTCGGCGTCATTCGATTTGGCAATAACGCGATCAAAGGTCATAAAAAAGGAACGGCTTGAGACTCCCGCCAGTCACTACCTAAGCAACTCGAAAATGCCCCGGACCGTGCCTGGGGAATATTCTGACGAGTCCTGGCTACGGCGGGGATCGCAACAAGGAGTTAATGACTGATGAGCAACAAGAAACCTCAAGCGCCGAAAAGCGCAATGGCCGGGACCGACACCCTGGACCGTGGCAACACTAACGCCAAACTCGAAAGCCTTGAACAGTTCCGCTCCGACGCCACCGAACAGGCCTTGCGCACCAATCAGGGCGTCAAGGTCTCGGACAACCAGAATACCCTCAAGGCCGGCGCCCGCGGGCCGTCGCTGCTGGAAGACTTCATCATGCGTGAAAAAATCACGCATTTTGACCATGAGCGGATCCCGGAGCGCATCGTCCACGCCCGCGGCGTCGGCGCCCATGGCTATTTCCAAAGCTATGAAAACCATGCCGCGTTGACCAAGGCCGGTTTCCTACAGGATCCGCAGAAAAAAACCCCGGTCTTCGTGCGCTTTTCCACGGTGCAAGGCCCACGCGGCTCGGGCGATACCGTGCGCGATGTACGCGGTTTCGCGGTCAAGTTCTTCACCGACGAAGGCAACTTCGACTTGGTGGGCAACAACATGCCGGTGTTCTTTATCCAGGACGCGATCAAATTCCCGGACTTCGTCCACGCGGTGAAACCCGAGCCGCATAACGAAATCCCCACCGGCGGCAGCGCCCACGATACGTTCTGGGACTTTGTATCGCTGCAACCGGAGTCGGCGCACATGGTGATCTGGGCCATGTCGGACCGGGCGATCCCGAAGAGCCTGCGCACCATGCAGGGCTTCGGCGTGCATAGTTTCCGCATGATCAACGCCGAAGGCACGGCGAACTTCGTCAAATTCCATTGGCGCCCGGCAGCCGGGACTTGCTCGCTGCTGTGGGACGAAGCGCAGAAACTGGCCGGCAAGGACACCGACTACCACCGTCGCGACCTCTGGGAGTCCATCGAAATGGGCGACTACCCGGAATGGGAATTCGGCGTTCAGATCATCCCTGAAGAAAACGAACACGACTTCGATTTCGACATCCTTGATCCGACCAAGATCATCCCCGAAGAGATCATCCCGATCACGCCCCTGGGCAAAATGGTGCTCAACCGTAATCCGGATAACTTCTTCGCCGAAACCGAGCAAGTCGCGTTTTGCCCTGGGCACATCGTGCCGGGCATCGACTTTTCCAACGATCCGCTGCTGCAAGGCCGGCTGTTTTCCTACACCGATACGCAAATCAGCCGACTCGGTGGGCCGAACTTTCATGAGATCCCGATCAACCGTCCGGTGGCGCCGTTCCATAATGGCCAGCGCGACGCCCTGCATCGCACCACCATCGACAAGGGCCGCGCCGCCTACGAGCCGAATTCTATCGACGGTGGCTGGCCGAAAGAAACCCCGCCCGGCCCGGTGGACGGTGGCTTCGAAAGCTACCCTGAGCGCGTCGACGCGGCGAAGATCCGCCAGCGTAGCGAGTCGTTCGGCGACCACTTCTCCCAGGCGCGGCTGTTCTTCCACAGCATGAGCAAGCACGAGCAGGAACACATCATCGCCGCCTACAGCTTTGAATTGGGCAAGGTCGACCGGTTGTGGATTCGTGAGCGGCAAGTGAACGAAATTCTCGCCAACATCGACCTCGAACTGGCCAAGCGTGTGGCGCAGAACCTTGGTTTGCCAGCGCCCAAGGCAGGCACTATCGACGTGCGGAAAATCTCCCTTGAACAGTCGCCGGCTCTGAGCCAGGCCAATTTGCTCTCGGGCGATATCAAGACGCGCAAAGTCGCGGTGCTGGTAGCGAACGGCGTCGATGCCGCAGCGATCGATGCGCTGAAGAAGGCACTCACCGCCGAAGGTGCGCATGCCAAAGTGCTGGGCCCGTCGTCGGCGCCGGTCACCACCAAGGATGGCAAAACATTGCCAGTGGATGCATCGATGGAAGGTTTGCCGTCGATTGCTTTCGACGCGGTATTCGTGCCGGGTGGCGCGGATTCGATCAAAGCCCTCAGCGGCGACGGCGTGGCCCTGCATTACCTGCTGGAGGCCTACAAGCACCTGAAGGCGATTGCACTGAACGGTGAAGCCAAGCAGTTGCTGGACGTGCTGAAGCTGGAAGCGGATGCCGGGTTGATCGTGGGTGTCGATGCCAAATCGATGAAGAACTTCTTCGCGGCGATTGCCCAGCATCGGGTTTGGGATCGGGAGCCTAAGGCCAAGGCGATTCCGGCTTAACCGTCAGGACGCTTTCGCGAGCAGGCTCGCTCCCACAAGATTGGGTAACACCCTTTCCAATGTGGGAGCGCGCCTGCTCGCGAAGTTTCTTAAGGCTTACGCGGACTCAACACCATCTGCGCCGGCACGGTGCGCAAGATCTGCTTTTGCAATGTCATGTCAAAGCTGGCCTCCAGCTTTTTCACCCGCTTGCTCAGCAACGTCGCCAGCCATGGGTAATCCTGAGTGCGCGGCGTCTGGATGATGACGTCGCACTGGTAATTCACCACATCAGCGGCGATGGCATCGAGTTGCCGACGCAGTTTCGCCATATCACCGATGTTCAGTGCAACCGTGGTGCTTTCAGCGGTCGGATCGATCACCCGCGCCTTAGGCTTGGCTTCAGCGGCCAGCAACGCAGCTTCGGCTTTGTCCAGCTCAGCCTTTCGCGCATTGACGATGGCGTTGTTGACGCCACCGGTCAGCGCCGGTGCCTTGGGCATCAGCGCACGGGCGCGGCTCAGGGCAGTAGCGGCGGCGTTGACATCACCTTTCTGCAACACAATCTGACTACGGCGCAGGTAGGCTTCGGCCAGTTGCCGCTGGTATTGCTCCAGCGACTGGTCGTTGGGGTATTGGGTTTGCAGCGTGGCCAATTGATCTTCGGCGGTGGCCAGCTCACTGCTGGCCAGGTTTTGCTCAAGCTGCGCGATGGCCGTGGCCCGCGCATCGGGGACCTCGGGGGCCGCCGGCGGCGTGCTTTGGCAGGCACCCAGCAGCAGGGAAAATGCGGCAAGGAGCAGATAACGGGAGGCGAACGGCTTCATTCCTGCGACTCTCTATTTGCGCAAAAAACGAGCAAGTCTACACCCCTCGACGGGGCAGGACAAAACTCAGCAGAAACAACGCGGCGGCCACGACGACAATCGAGGGCCCGGCCGGGGTGTCCTTGAACCACGATAACGCCAGCCCGCCGCACACTGCCAGCATGCCCAGCAGGCTCGCGCCCAACGCCATCTGCTCCGGCGAGCGGGCGTGACGCTGTGCCGCTGCCGCCGGAATGATCAGTAACGAAGTGATCAGCAACACGCCAACGATTTTCATCGCCACGGCAATCACCACGGCGATCAAGAGCATCAAGGTCAAGCGCAGCGCCGCCACCGGCAGGCCCTCGACCGTGGCCAGCTCCTCGTGGACGGTAATCGCCAGCAAAGGCCGCCACAGCGTTACCAGCAGCGCCAGCACCGCCGCGCTGCCGCCGAGGATCCACGCCAGATCAGTGGGGCTGATCGCCAGCAGGTCGCCGAACAGATAGGCCATCAGGTCGATCCGCACTTCGTGCATGAAGCTTAGGACCACCAGCCCCAGCGAGAGCGTGCTGGGCGCAAGAATGCCCAATAAGGTGTCGGACGCCAGCGGTTGGCGCTGTTGCAGGGTCACCAGCAACACCGCCAGCAACAGGCAACCGACGGTGACCGCCACGGTCGGGCTGACATCCAGCAAAAAGCCCAGGGCCACGCCGAGCAGGGCGGCGTGGGACAAGGTGTCGCCAAAGTAAGCCATGCGCCGCCAGACCACGAACGAGCCCAACGGCCCCGCCACCACCGCCAGCGCCAGACCTGCAAGCAGGGCGTATAACAGAAAATCAGCCATGCTTGCAGTTATCCCCGTGCACATGAACATGGCCGGCGGCGGCCTCAGTGACCACCGACCCGTGCAAGTCATGGGCATGGTCATGGTGGTGGTGATAAATCGCCAGGCTCTGGGCGTTTTTGCCGAACAACTCGACGAACGCCGGATCGCCGCTGACCTGTTCCGGGTGGCCCGAGCAACAGACGTGGCGATTGAGGCAGACCACCTGATCGGTCGTGCTCATCACCAGGTGCAAATCGTGGGAGACCATCAACACGCCGCAGCCGTGACGGTCACGCAGACGGGTGATCAGGCTGTACAGCTCGGCCTGGCCAGCGACGTCGACGCCTTGCACCGGCTCGTCCAGCACCAGCAGTTCGGGTTCGCGCAGCAGCGCCCGGGCCAGCAACACACGTTGCATTTCGCCACCAGAGACGCTTTGCACCGGGCTGTCGATCACCTGTTCGGCACCCACTTCCTTGAGCGCGGCCAAGGCACGGGCGCGATCCACGCCGGGCACCAGGCGCAGGAAGCGCAGCACCGAGAGCGGCAAGGTCGGATCGACGTGAAGTTTTTGCGGCATGTAACCAACGCGCAGCTTCGGCTTACGCCACACGCTGCCGCTGTCGGGCTTGAGCAGGCCGAGCACCGCGCGCACCAGAGTGGTCTTGCCGGCGCCGTTGGGGCCGATCAGGGTGACGATCTGCCGTGGCTCGACGCTGAGTTCGATGTTATCCAGCACGTTTTGTCCGGCGAAGGTGACGGCGACCTTGTCCAGACGGATCAGCGCGTTGCTCATCAAGCCCCCTGGCAACCCGAGCAGAGGCCGACCACTTCAACGGTCTGGGCTTCGACGATGAAACCGACGTCCTGGGCGCTGAAGACAATCGCGTCGCTGATGGATTTTTGTTCAAGCTCGATGGCGGCGTGGCATTCGCGGCAGATCAGGAACTGGCCCTGGTGCGCGTGCTCCGGGTGGTTGCAGCCGACAAAGGCGTTGAGCGAAGAGATGCGGTGGACCAGGCCGTTTTCCAGCAGGAAGTCCAGCGCACGGTACACGGTGGGCGGCGCGGCACGGCGACCGTCCTGCTCGCTGAGCACGGCGAGGATGTCGTAGGCGCCCAGCGGCTTATGGCTTTGCCACACCAATTCAAGCACCCGCCGGCGCAGGGCGGTCAAGCGCAAGCCTTGACGTGCGCACAAAGCATCGGCCTCTGACAGAGCGCTGTGCACGCAATGAGAGTGGTCGTGAGGACGGCTGGCAATCGGTGTTTTAGGCATGAGCGGCGACGAGTTTTGTGAGAGACGTTATTATGTTACCCGTTCTCGCCTCTTCGAGTGGTCATCGTGTCCCGACTTTTTTCTATCTTTGTCGCATTTGTCGCAACTTTTCTGCTGATCGGCCCGGCCAGCGCGGAAGTCAAAGTGCTCACCAGTATCAAGCCGCTACAGCTGATAGCCGCGGCCGTGCAGGACGGCGTGGCGATTCCGGAAGTGCTGCTGCCGCCCGGCGCCTCACCGCATCACTATGCGCTGCGCCCATCCGACGTACGGAAGGTGCAGTCGGTGGATTTGCTGTACTGGATCGGCCCGGACATGGAAGGTTTCCTGCCCCGAGTGCTGAATGGCCGGACGCTGCCCAGCGTCGCCGTGCAGGATTTGCCCGGCCTGAAGCTGCGGCACTTTACCGAAGACAGTCATTCGCACGCCGAAGAGGCTGACGAGCGTGACCATGATCACCGCCCTGGCAGCCTCGACGCGCACTTGTGGCTGTCGCCGGTCAACGCCCGGGTGATCGCCGGTAAAATGGCCGCCGACCTGAGCGCCGCCGACCCGGCCAATGCCGCGCGCTACCAGAGCAACCTCAAGGCCTTTGATGAACGCCTGGACGCCCTCGACCTGCGCTTGAAGGCTCGCTTGGGCGCCATCGCCGGCAAGCCGTACTTCGTGTTCCACGAAGCCTTCGATTACTTCGAAGACGCTTATGGGCTCAAGCATGCCGGCGTGTTCAGTGTCACTGCCGAAGTCCAGCCGGGCGCGCAGCATGTGGCGGCGATGCGCACGCGTTTACAGGCAGTGGGCAAAACCTGCGTATTCAGCGAGCCACCGCTGCGCCCACGCCTGGCGGAAACCCTGGTCGCCGGCCTGCCGGTGAAACTGGCCGAGCTGGATGCCTTGGGCGGCTACACCCCGGCAACTGCACAAGGTTATGAACAGGTGCTGGAGAAATTGGGGAATGACTTGGCCGGGTGCCTGGAGTCGTTGTAAGGCTATCCGCTTCACTGTGGCGGGGACTTCTTGTGGCGAGGGGGCTTGCCCCCGATGGGCTGCGCAGCAGCTCCCGCTTTTCAGTCAGATGAATCGCAGGGGAGCGCTTCGCACTCCAGCGGGAGCAAGCTCCCTCGCCACAAAAGCTTCGCAGAGCCTCAGAAGGCAAATGGCAGCGAAATACTCACCTGCTGCCGCTGCGCCAAGCGCTGCTGGAACTCCATCGGGTCATGAATCAGCACGTCCTGCCCGGCAAACGATTCGGCGGCAATCAGGCGCGACAGCCAGAACCGCACGCACGCCACCCGCAACATCGTCGGCCACAACTCAGCTTCGGCCGCGCTGAACGGGCGCAACGCCGCATAGGCGCCCAGCAACGCACGGGCCCGCGCGCCGTCGAGCACGCCCTGCTCGTCCGAACACCAATCGTTCAAGGCAATCGCCACGTCGTACAGCATCGGCCCGGAACAGGCGTTGTAGAAGTCGATCAGCCCGGTCAGGTGCGTGCCTTCGAACATCGCGTTGTCGCGGAACAGGTCGGCGTGGATATTGGCCCGTGGCAGCGCGAGAATTTTCTGTTTTTGCGCGCTGATTTCTTCCAGCGCCCGGCCCAGCAGCTCGCTTTGCCCGGCGTCCAGATGCGAGAGGAACGCCGTGCCCTCCTCCAGCATCCAGTCCAGGCCGCGATCGGTCTTGCGCTTGATCATTTTGTCCTGGGTCGCCAGGTGCAGATGGCCCAGCAACTCGCCAACCTGGGCGCAATGCTGCGCGTTGGCGACCTTGATGTGCTTGCCCGCCAGCCGTGGTTGCAGCAGCGCCGGCTTGCCCGCCAGCTCGCGCAACGCCACGCCATCGGTGGTGCGCAGGGCGTAGGGCACCGGTAGTTCAGCCTCGTGCAACACGTCGAGCAGCTCGATGAAGAACGGCATCTCCTGCACCGGACCGCGCTCGACCAGGGTCAGGACGAATTCGCCCTGCTCCAGGCTGATGAAGAAATTGGTGTTTTCGCTTCCGGCGGCGATTCCCTGGAAATCAAGCAGACGGCCGAGCCCGTAAGGGGCAAGAAAGGTTTCCAGCTCAGGCCGAGCCAGGGGGGTAAACACAGACATGGTTAGCACTGCCAGTACGCGCGCCGCCGCTGAAGCCGGCGCCGGTTGAAATTTAAGAAGCTACTTCCACTCGAAAATCTTCCACGACGGAATCAGCATATCCGGCTGATCCGAGCGGATGAAGTTTGCATCGCTACCGTCGGCGCGCACCAGGAAATAGGGCGGCGCTCCCTTGGGGGTCACCTTGATCGCGTAGAGGAAACCGTTTTGCCGGTACTCCTGAATAACATTGTCGCCCTCAGTGCGGATGGTCACATCCGGTTCTGGCGTGGGCGCATCGTCCGCTGCCATGACGGCCATCGGCGCGATTGCAAACAAGCTGAGCAGCAGGAAGCGATTTAGCGTGCGCATGATAACCTTGTCCCTTTGTCGTCAACGGTCCCGCTATTCTAGCGCCGGACCCGCCGAAAAGGTTGATCCTGCTCATGAGCCAAGCCCCCCTCGTCCTGGTGGACGGTTCGTCTTACCTGTATCGCGCCTTCCACGCGCTGCCACCGCTGACCACCTCCAAAGGCCTGCCGACCGGTGCGGTCAAGGGCGTGTTGAACATGCTCAAGAGCCTGCGCAAGCAGTACCCGGACAGCCCGTTCGCCGTGGTGTTCGACGCCAAGGGCGGGACGTTTCGTGATGACATGTATGCCGAATACAAGGCCAACCGCCCGAGCATGCCCGATGACATGCGTGTGCAGATCGAGCCGCTGCACCAGAGCGTGATCGCCCTGGGTTTCCCGCTGTTGTGCGTCGACGGCGTGGAGGCCGATGACGTGATCGGGACCCTGGCCCGCAGCAGCGCCGCCGCCGATCGCCCGGTGGTCATCTCCACTGGCGACAAAGACATGGCGCAACTGGTCGACGGCCACATTACCTTGGTCAACACCATGACCGGTAGCGCACTGGACGTGGAAGGCGTGAAGGAGAAATTTGGCGTCGCTCCGGAGCAGATCATCGATTACCTGGCACTGATGGGCGATTCGTCCGACAACATCCCGGGTGTTCCGGGCATTGGCCCGAAGACTGCCTCCGGTTTGCTGGTCGGCGTCAATGGCGGGCTTACCGAACTCTACGCGCAGTTGGATATCGTGCCGACCTTGCCGATTCGCGGCGCCAAAACCCTGCCGGCCAAGCTTGAAGAGCACAAGGAGATGGCATTCCTTTCCTATCAATTGGCGACCATCAAGATCGACGTGCCACTGGACATCGGCCTTGATGAGTTGCAAATGAAGGCGCCGGATCACGATAAGCTCGCTGAGCTGTACACCTTGCTGGAATTCCGCAGCTGGTTCGAAGACAACCAGCGCGACGCCAAGCGTGCCGGCCAGGAAGTGACGGCCCCGGTGGCTGAAGCGGAGACCGCCGAGCAGACCGAACTTGCCTACAGCACCATTCTGACTCAAGCCGATTTCGACCTGTGGCTGAAGAAGCTCAACGACGCCACGCTGATCGCTTTCGATACCGAGACCACTGGCATCGACGCACAGCAGGCGCAACTGGTAGGTGTGTCCTTCGCGGTCAAGGCCGGCGAAGCGGCCTACGTCCCGCTGACCCATTCCTACATGGGCGTGCCCGATCAACTCGACCGTGACACCGTACTGCGCGCGCTCAAGCCGATCCTCGAAGACCCGACCAAACTCAAGGTCGGCCAGCACGCCAAGTTCGACATGAACATCCTCGCCAACTGCGCCATCGGCGGCGACCAGGAGTGCGGCATCACGGTGCAAGGCATCGCCTTCGACACCATGCTCGAATCCTATGTGCTCGACTCCACCGCCACCCGCCACGACATGGACAGCCTCGCGCTCAAATACCTTGGGCACACCACCACCAGCTTCCAGGACATCGCCGGCAAAGGCGTCAAGCAACTGACCTTTGACCAGATCGCCCTGGAACTCGCCGGCCCCTACGCCGCCGAAGACGCTGACGTGACACTGCGCCTGCACCAGACGCTGCAGGAGAAACTCAACGCCATCCCGAGCCTGAGCACCGTGCTCACGGAGATCGAGATGCCGCTGGTGCCGGTGCTGGCGCGTATCGAGCGCCAAGGCGCGTTGGTTGACGCCAACCTGCTGGGGATCCAGAGCGTTGAGCTCGGCGACAAAATGGTTGCGCTGGAGCGTGAGGCATTTGCCATTGCCGGCGAGGAATTCAACCTCGGTTCGCCGAAGCAATTGGGCGTGATCCTGTACGAAAAGCTCGGTTTGCCGATTCTCAGCAAAACTGCCAAGGGCCAGGCGTCCACCGCTGAAGCGGTACTGGCGGAACTGGCCGAGCAGGACTTTCCGCTGCCCAAGGTGCTGATGCAGTACCGCTCGATGAGCAAGCTGAAAAGCACTTACACCGATCGTTTGCCGGAGCAGATCAACCCGCGCACCGGGCGCATCCACACGTCCTACCATCAAGCAGTCGCGGCGACCGGGCGCTTGTCCTCCAGCGATCCGAACCTGCAGAACATTCCGATCCGCACCGCCGAGGGCCGCCGCATTCGCCAGGCGTTCGTGGCGCCGAAAGGCTACAAACTGCTGGCAGCGGACTATTCGCAGATCGAACTGCGGATCATGGCGCACCTGGCCAAGGACGAGGGCTTGCTGCACGCGTTCCGCAATGATCTGGACGTGCACAAAGCCACGGCCGCAGAAGTCTTCGGCGTCGAATTGGCGGACGTCACCACCGACCAACGCCGCAGCGCCAAGGCCATCAACTTCGGCCTGATCTATGGCATGAGCGCGTTCGGCCTGGCCAAGCAGATTGGCGTCGACCGCAAGCAATCCCAGGCGTACATCGACCGCTATTTCACGCGTTATCCGGGCGTGCTGGCGTACATGGAGCGCACCCGCACCCAGGCGGCCGAGCAGGGGTTCGTCGAAACCATTTTCGGCCGGCGCCTGTACCTGCCGGACATCAACGCCAAGAACCCGGCCCTGCGCAAAGGCGCCGAGCGCACGGCGATCAACGCGCCGATGCAAGGCACCGCGGCCGACATCATCAAAAAAGCCATGGTGGCGGTGGATGGCTGGCTGACCAGTTCCGGGCTCGATGCCAAGGTCATTCTGCAGGTGCACGATGAATTGGTGCTCGAGGTGCGCGAGGACCTGGTGGACCAGGTGCGCGAGGACATTCGCCGACACATGAGCACCGCCGTGACACTCGACGTGCCGCTGTTGGTTGAAGTGGGCGTAGGCAATAACTGGGACGAGGCGCACTGAGGCGCGGCAAAGACATGGCACCGCGACGAATAGTCGCGGTGCTTGAGTTAGCGCGGAACGATTCAGGGTTTATTTCGAAAAGTTACTGAAAAAATCTGAACTAATGTTGTGAATCGTCACTCAGAGTTACTGAATGGCTGGTGAAGCCCTTCAATGCTCCTATGTTGTGTTAAGTGTTGGCAGATATCTGGACCCCGCCCTAACGGTCCGGAACTTGGACCCCGAACTTCCCCCTCCCCATAAGAAGTCCGGGGTTTTTTTTGCCTGCGATTCCTACTCCGCGCCTTCCGCGCCCTTATCCGCCAGCTCCATCCAGTCCGCCAATACAGTGTAGGCGTCTTCCAGGCCCATGCGTTTTGGCGCCGAGAATAACTGGATGGTCACCGCATCGCCCCAGCCTTTACGGATTTCTGCCTGAACCTTGAGCAGGGTATTTTTCGCCGCGCCATAGGTCAGCTTGTCGGCCTTGGTCAGCAGGATGTGCATCGGCATGCCGGCGGCAACGGCCCAATCGAGCATTAACAGGTCGAAGTCAGTCATCGGGTGGCGGATGTCCATCATCAGAATCAAGCCCTTCAAACTCTCCCGTCCACCCAGGTACGCTTCCAGATGACGCTGCCAGTGCATCTTCAGCGGAATCGGTACTTTTGCGTAACCGTAGCCCGGCAGGTCGACCAGACGGCGTTCATCGTCTAGCTTGAAGAAGTTCAACAGCTGTGTGCGACCCGGAGTTTTCGAGGTGCGCGCCAGGCTGGCGTGAGTCAGGGTGTTCAACGCGCTGGATTTACCTGCGTTGGAACGGCCGGCGAAGGCGACTTCAAAGCCTTCGTCATCGGGACATTGGTCGACCTTGGCGGCACTGAGCATGAAGGTGGATTGTTGGCACAGGCCGAGGATGGGGTTCTTGAGTTGCATGGGATTTCCGATGTGGGCGGCGCCGGGAATGGACGCGGCAAGCGGTGTCGTTTCCGTTTCAGTGACGCCAGTATATAATGCCGCAGATTTTGTGTGCGCTTTGTCCCAGCGTAGGATGAAGTTCACGAGAGCGATTGACCTTGATTGCGCACTAGAACGCAGAACGCTCTCAAACCCTGAAAAGGTTGCTGTATGACGAAATGGCTGCTGGCTGCCGGAGTCTTGATGCCGCTTTACAGCGCGCAGGCTACACAGGATCCGGAAGCTGTGTACAACCGTTCTTGTGGTGCCTGTCATTCCGGCCAGCTTCCCAACGCACCCCGCAAGGGCGATCAGGAAGCTTGGCAGCCGAGGTTGGCCAAAGGTATGGGGACGCTGGTGCAACACGTGACCCAGGGTTTCAAGGCGATGCCGCCGCGTGGTTTGTGCATGGACTGCAGTGCCGAGGATTACCAAGCCATCATCCACTGGATGAAAGAGTAAACCCGGTCCATAACTTAACCCTTAGCCGTAGTTGGATTAGCTGATGAACAAATTGATCGTGAGTCTGCTGTTGACCGTGGGGATCTCCGGTGTTGCGCATGCTGCAGGTGATGCGGCTGCTGGCCAGGCGAAAGCCGCAGTATGCGGCGCCTGTCATGGCCCGGATGGCAACAGCATGGCGCCTAACTTTCCAAAACTGGCGGGTCAGGGTGAACGCTACCTGAACAAGCAACTGCACGACATCAAGTCGGGCAAGCGCGTCGTCCTGGAAATGACCGGCCTGCTGACCAACCTGAGCGACCAGGACCTGGCCGATATCTCCGCCTACTTCGCCAGCCAGAAAGGCAGCGTCGGCGCCGCCGATCCGAAGATCGTCGCACGGGGTGAAGCCCTGTTCCGCGGCGGCGACCTGGCCAAGGGCCTGCCGGCCTGCACCGGCTGCCACTCGCCCAACGGCTCTGGCAACGCAGCCGCCGGTTTCCCACACGTTGGCGGCCAGCACGCTCAATACATCGCCAAGCAGCTCACCGACTTCCGCAAGGAAGAAGGCGGCCGTAACAACGACGGCGACACCAAGCCAATGCAGAGCATTGCGAAAAAACTGAGCGACGAAGACATCGCCGCAGTCTCCAGTTACATTCAAGGCTTGCACTAAGCCCGACTGATCGAGTCCTGCGAGAGGCCTACATCTCTTGCAACGTTAACACTCGATTAATCTGTCGCTGCAAGCATAAAAAGGGTGGCCTTGGCCGCCCTTTTTTGTGGCCGCTGCCGTTACACTAGCGAACTCAAGCCCGCCAGGACCTGTCTGAAAACAGGTCGCGCGAGGCGACCTTATTTGCCCAGGAGTAAAGCATGCGTAATCTGATCATCAGCGCCGCTCTCGTCGCTGCCAGCCTGTTCGGCTTCACCGCCCAAGCGGCCGAAGCGCCCGCCGCCCCTTATGTCGAACTGGCCAATCCCGTGCCCGTGGCCGTGCCTGGCAAGATCGAAGTCGTCGAGTTGTTCTGGTATGGCTGCCCGCACTGCTACGCCTTTGAGCCGGTGATCAATCCTTGGGTTGAAAAACTGCCGTCCGACGTCAACTTCGTGCGCATTCCCGCCATGTTCGGCGGTCCTTGGGACGCTCACGGTCAACTGTTCCTGACCCTCGAAGCCATGGGTGTCGAGCACAACGTGCACGCAGCAGTCTTTAATGCGATCCAGAAAGAACACAAGAAGCTGACCGACAAGAACGAGATGGCCGATTTCATCGCCACTCAGGGCGTCGACAAAGAGAAATTCCTCGCCACCTTCGACTCGTTTGCCATCAAAGGCAAAATTGTCCAGGCCAAAGAGCTGGCCAAGAAATACGAGATCACTGGCGTGCCTACCATGATCGTCAACGGTAAATACCGCTTTGATATCGGCTCCGCTGGCGGTGCCGAACAAGCCTTGCAACTGGCCGACCAGTTGATCGCTAAAGAGCGAGCGGCCGCCAACAAGGTCGCAGCGAACTAAGCGCGGCCCGCGCCATGCGCCGCTGGGGAACCGAACGCATCGTTGGCCTGCATGAACCGCGGGTCAACGAGCATCACCTGTCATCCACGGGCTTACCCGCAGACAGCCGTCTACGCCTGCTCAGCTTCAACATTCAGGTCGGCATCAGTACCGAGCGCTATCGGCATTACCTGACCCGCGGCTGGCAGCACCTGCTGCCGCACACGGGGCGCGCCGATAACCTGCAGAAAATCGGCAACCTGCTGGGCGACTTCGATCTGGTCGCGCTGCAAGAGGCCGACGGCGGCAGCCTACGCTCGGGCTACGTCAACCAGGTCGAGCACTTGGCGCAACTCGGCGCCTTCCCGTATTGGTATCAACAACTCAATCGCAACCTCGGGCGTCTCGGCCAGCACAGCAATGGTGTGCTCAGCCGTTTGAAGCCGTGGGCGATCGAGGATCATCCGCTGCCGGGGCCCAAGGGTCGCGGGGCGATTCTCGTGCGTTTCGGCGAAGGCCCCGAAGCGCTGGTGGTGGTAATGATGCACCTGGCCCTTGGCGCCCGAACGCGGACGATGCAACTGGCGTACATCCGCGAGCTGATCGGGGACTACAAACACCAGGTGCTGATGGGAGACATGAACACCCACGCCAGCGATTTGCTGCAAAACTCGCCGCTGCGCGACCTCGGCCTGCTCGCCCCGCAAGTCGAAGCCACCTTCCCCAGCTGGCGCCCGCAGCGCTGCCTGGACCACATCCTGCTCAGTCCGACCCTGACCCTGGAAAAGGTCGCAGTACTGGCACAGCCGATTTCCGATCACCTGCCGGTCGCGGTCGAGATTCGTTTGCCGGGTTCGCTCACGGCTGATGCATTGCCCGCGTTGAGTCCTGACCCTCGCGGAACCCCATGAATGAGCGACGACGCACAGCGCTGGAAAGAGAAATACCTCAAGAGCATTGAACAACAGGAAAAACTCGAACGCCGCTGGGACGCGCGTCTCGACCTGTTGCGCCGTGGCTTGGTACGCAGCACTCTGGCCGCCGAAGGCACCGACCGCGCCGTCGATCAATGCATGAAGGAAATGCGCGACGTGGTGCGCTCCGATGAGATGGACGCCGGCCTCGCGGCCTTGCTGCCCCGCCTGGAAAAAGCCGTGCTCGACTCCGAGCAGCGTCGCGCCACTCGGATCAACCAGACCAGCAGCGCCCTCACCGCGCTGGTTACGCAGTTGCAGAAACTGCCCTTGCCCCGGGAAGTCAGCCGGCCGCTGAAGAATTTCGCCAAACAGTTGGACAGCCGCGTCAGCCAGGCACGGGAAATCCCCCTGCTGCTCAGCGAGTTGAGCGGCCTGCAAGGCAAAGCCCTAAGCCAGTTGGAAACCCCCGCCGAGCCCCATCGGCCGGGCCTGCTGCAACGCTTATTCGGTGCGCAGGCGGATGAAACAGTGCCCGCCTCCAACGACCAGTCCGCAGCGCCATCGGCTCATCCGCAATCGACGGCACCCGCGCCCGTCAACCAGACACCGGAACCTGCACCCACGGAGCACCCGCTTGCGCCCCGCGCCGCGGACATCGAAGCAGTCAGTACCGAGATTGCACCCGGCAAGGCCGAAGCCGGAGCTGAGCCCGCCTCCCCGCAGGAGGTGATCCAGGCCCTCGCCGCTCCGGTCGCCGAATCGCCGCCCCCCGCGCTTGCCGAACCTTCGGTATCGATCAGTCCGCCCGAGCCCGTCTCCGCCCAATCGTTGCCGGAGTTCGAACCGCAACCCGCAGCGGCACAGGGCAATCCCGACGAGGTCACCCCGCTTGCGCCGTCTGGATTGCCTGCCCTGGCCGAAAGCGAGCAACCGTCAATCCCCCTCGAGGGCGACCAACTCGAGCACGACCACGAACAAGACTCGGCATACGCCCTGCCCGACTCTCCAGAGCCGTCCTACAGTTCGGTGGCCAAACACATCGAGGACACCCTGCTTGGCCTGCTCGAAGACCTGGCCTTACCCGAGCGCCATCGCCCGCAAGCCGAGGCCATGCGCGACCGGCTGCAAAACGGCCTGAACTGGTACGAGTTGCTACCGATCCTCGACGATCTGGCGACGCTGATGCTCGCAATCACCGACAGCGGCCAGCATGAATTCGAAGCCTACCTGCAGCGTTTGAATGAGCGTCTGGAGTCATTCCAGAGCAACTTGCAAGCGGCGAGCGAAGGCCATGCAGACAGTCACTCCGCCGCCCGGGACATGGACACGCAGATCCGCGAACAGGTCGGCGGTCTGCACAGCAGCATGCAGCAAGCCGCCGACCTCGATGACCTCAAGCAGGTTCTTGAGAACCACCTCGAAGGCCTGCTCGGCACCATGGATCAGCACCAGAAACAGCGTGACCAGCGCGAGCAGGAAGTCGCCGCGCGCCTTAAAGGCCTGTCAGAGAGGGTCGCGCACATGGAGCAGGAAGCCCTGGGCTACCGCGAACACCTGGAAGAACAACGGCAAAAGGCACTGGTCGATCCGCTGACCGGTCTGCCCAACCGGGCCGCTTGGAGCGAACGGCTGGAGCACGAGATCGGCGAATGGCAACAACACGGCAATACCCTGCTGTTGGCCATGCTGGACCTCGATCACTTCAAGAGCATCAACGATAACTACGGCCACCTGGCCGGCGACAAAGTCCTGAAGATCATCGCCACCGTGCTGCGTAAGCGCCTGCGCGGCACGGATTTCATCGCCCGCTTTGGCGGTGAGGAATTCGTCGTACTGCTGCCAGGCACGGTGCCGGCTGTCGGTGCCAAGTTGCTGGAAAGCCTGCGCGCGGCGATTGAGGCGTGCCCGTTTCACTTCAAGGGCGAGCGCGTGACTATCACCGTATCCATGGGGCTGACGGCGTTTAAATCCGGCGAACCGAGTGATCTAGTGCTCAAACGAGCTGATCAGGCGCTGTACCGGGCGAAAAATGCCGGACGCAATCGGGTCGAACTCGGCTGACAGGCAAAGTGTTCCATTTTGTTTAAAGCGCGGTTTCAGCGATCCGGGATCGAGGGAGTACGTTACACTGTTGCAATATTGTCTTGCGTGTACTGTCCTCTGCCATGAAATGCCTTGCTCTGATTGCGTCGATATTGCTGCTGGCCGGATGTGCCAGCGGTCCGCGCTTCGACACCAGCCATCCTTCCGTCAATTACGACAGCCGTATCCAGTTCGTGGTGGTGCATTACACCTCGGCGTCGCTGGAACGCTCGCTGGCGTTACTGACCCACGGCGAAGTCAGCAGCCATTACCTGATCGGCGACGACGATAAAGCGACCATTTACAAGCTGATCGATGAAAACCAGCGCGCCTGGCACGCCGGCGAGAGCGAATGGGAGGGCCGAACCTGGCTCAATTCCAGCTCCATCGGCATTGAAATCGTCAATCCCGGGTTCAAGGACACCCCGACCGGCCGACTCTGGTACCCCTACAGCGAAGCGCAGACCCAAGCGCTGATTGTCCTGCTCAAAGACATCTGCCAGCGCAACGGCATTAACCCGCGCAATATCATCGGCCATAGCGACATCGCCCCGCTGCGCAAGCTTGATCCCGGTCCGCTGTTTCCCTGGAAACGGCTGGCCGACGCAGGCCTGGGCGTGTGGCCGAATGCGCAGACCGTCGCCCGCTATCAAGCGCAATTCGCCTCACAGCCGCCAAGCATCAGCTGGTTCCAGAATGAACTGGCGCGCCTCGGCTACTCGACGCCGCAAACCGGCGAGCTCGATGTTGCCACCCGCCATGTGCTGGCGGCATTCCAGATGCGCTACCGCCCTTCCCGCTTCGACGGCAACCCGGACGCCGAGAGCGCCGCGATCCTGCAAACCCTCAATCAGACAAAATAATGACGCCCGCCCGACGGTCGCAGCAAATCCTCAATTAGCAGCTATAACTCATTGGTAATTCTTCGGATATCCCGTGATGGCTGCTGCCCGAGAGACGCTGCGTCGCTTGTTTTATCGCCCTTGGTTCGTGGCGATGCTCGCGGCTGTCTTCAGTGCGTGCCTGCTGGGCGCAGGGAGCCTGGTGCTGGCAAAGCATCAGGTGCAGCAGAACGAAAGCCAGGAAATGAACGCCCAAGGCGAGCGATTTCTGGCCCGCCTGGAACAGTTGTTCGGGCAATTGCGCGAAAGCCTCGACGATCTCCAAAACCAGCCCCTGCGCGGCTGCAGCATCGACATGATCGCCACGTTGCAGCAAGTCAGCTTCAGTTACCGTTTTGTGTATGAAGCCGCTTATTCCGACGGGCGTCTGTTCTGTTCCAACCGACCGCTGCAGGCCGGTCTGCCGGAGATGCGCGCGCCGGATATTCAGGGGCCGACCTACAGCTATTGGCTAAACACTACCACCGAACCCGATGAGAACCGTGCGGCGCTGATGCTCGGCCGGGGCAACTTTCGGGTCGCCACCTCGCGCGGCCACCTTACCGACATGGTTGACCTGTCACCCGGCAGCAGCTTGCTGGTGGTGCTCGACCACGGCCAGCGCGCGATCCCGGTAATGGGTGCCGCGCAGGTCTGGCCACCTACCGAAGCCTGGCCACCGTCGGATAAAAACGCGCTGCACGTCACCTCCACGCGGTTGATTTACCGCATGCCCACCGACAACCCTGAATATCAACTGGTGCTGATTACCCCGCGCACCGGGCTGCCCATCCCTGCCGCGTGGTGGTGGCTACTGCCGGCCAGCCTGCTGCTCGGCGCTTTTGTCGGGTTTCTGGTGTTCTTGCTGGTGCGCCAGCGCCAGTCGCTGGATGCCGAGCTACACGGGGCGATACGGCGGGGCGAGTTGCAGGTGCTGTATCAACCGATTTTCGACCTCGACAGCCGCCACTGCGTGGGGGCCGAGGCCTTGTTGCGCTGGCGCCGACCTGACGGCACGCTGACCAGTCCCGACCTGTTTATCCCGATGGCGGAAAACACCGGGCAGATCCGTCAGATGACCGATTTCGTGCTGCAACGCCTGCTCGAACAACTCGGCCAGCTACTGCGCGCCAACCCGCAGTTGTACATCTCGGTCAATCTGGCCGCGTGTGACGTGATGGTCCCCCGCATCGGCCAGGTGATGGCGCGACTGCTGGCGTTGCATCGGGTAGCGGCGCGTCAAATCGCGTTCGAAGTGACCGAGCGCGGCCTTATCGATGTGGTCGTCGCGCGGGAAAACCTGCAAGCCTTGCGCGATGTCGGGCATCAAGTGCTGATCGATGATTTCGGTACCGGTTATTGCAGCCTGGCGTATCTGCAAACCCTGCCGGTGGATTGCCTGAAAATTGACAAGGCCTTCATTGATGCGCTGGGCCACGATGCCGCCAGTAGTGGCGTGGCGCCGCACATCATTCACATGGCGCAGGCACTGCAATTGAAGGTAATTGCCGAAGGTATCGAGCTCGAATCCCAAGCCGCGCTACTGAGCAGTGAGGGGGTGAAGTTCGGCCAGGGCTGGCTGTTCGCCCATGCGTTGAGCGCCGTGCAACTGATCGAGCTGATCACCCCAGGCCGCCGGGGCAGCCGACGCCTGGATGACGAAGCCTGAGGTCAGACCGCCAGCGCCATGTAAAACTGCGTGCCCTGCCCCGGCCGGGAATAAACGCCCATGCGCCCGCCGTGCAACTGCACGATTTCCTTGCACAGCGCCAGGCCAAGGCCGGCGCCGCCCTTCTTGCGACCGACCTGCACGAAGGGCTCGAAGATCCGCCCTTGCTGGCCGTAGGCAATGCCTTCGCCGTTGTCTTCGACGCTGATGATCACCCGCTCGCCGTGTCGCCGCGCTTGCAAACGAATATGCCCGTCGCGCCCGGTATGTCGCAGGGCATTGTCGATCAGGTTGTCGAGCACCCGATCCAGTTGCACCTGATCAGCCTGCAAACGCGGCAGCGGCCCCTGCACTTCCACCAGCAAGGCGATGCCTCTCTCTTCGGCGGTTTCGGCAAAGCGACCCTTGGCCTGCTCCAGCAAATCGTCGATCGAACACGGCGCCAGCGTGAGTTTTTGCAGGCCGTTCTGGTAGCGGGAGAAATTCAGCAAGTCGTTGATCAGTTGCATCAGGCGCTGCATTTCTTCGTTGACTGTGTCCAGCAGATCGGCTTCGCGGGAGTCCTCGGGGAATTTCGCCCGTTCGCGGAACAGCCCGAACGCCATGTGCATGCCGGTGACCGGCGTGCGCAACTCGTGGGAGGCGCGCAGCACGAACTCGCTGCGCACCCGTTCGAAGGCGCGCTGCTCGGTGACGTCATGCAACACCATCACTGCGCCGAGGATATGCCCCTGGGTGTGGCTGACTGGCGTGAGGCTGTAGGTGAGCAGGCGCGATTCGCCATCCACTTCGATGGCCAGGTCTTCCGGCGCGCGCTCTAGGGTGCCGCCGCGCAGCACCAGTTGCAGTTGCGCATCCAGCTCGGGCCGTGACATCGCCGTGCCCAAGCCCTGGCCGACGCGGGTTTCATCCCAGCCCAATTGGCGCTGCGCCACCGGGTTAAGGTGCTCCAGGCAGCCCTGACGGTCGATCATCAGCAAACCGTCGTCGATGCTGTCGAGCACCGATTGCAAGCGCTGCTGACCGGCCAGCAGTTCGTCGACATTGGTCGCCTGATGCTCGCGCAACGCCTGGGCCATGATGCCGAAGCGGCGGGTCAACTGGTTGAGCTCCGCCGCCGAGGAAATCGGCAGCGTCACTTCGAAATTGCCCTGGCCGATATGGTCGGCGGCCTTGGCCAGCGCCTCGATCGGCTCGCCAAAACGTCGGGCAATGGCGTGCGCGGTGACGAAGCCAATGATCAGCACCGCCAGCCCCACCAGTCCCAGCAGCCCGGCCACCAGTACCGCGCGATCATGGACCCGGCGCTGGGTTTCGTGAATGTTGTCGAGGGCGCGCTTGTGTTCACTGATCAAGCCATTGCGCAAGTTGTTGAAGCGCTCGGTCAATTCCTCGTTGCCGACCAAGGCTTGATCCGGCTCCCGGGACTTGTCCACCGCTTGCAGAAACAGCAGGTAGTCGGCCTTGGCCTGATCGAAACCATATTCAGTGCCGTCTCCGACCTGTTGATGACTGATGCCATCTTCGAGCAGCTGGAAATAGTGCTGTTTAGATGCCTCGAAAGCCTGCATGTCCGGCGACTTGTCCAGCAGGATGACCAACTGATCACCCAGGGTCTGGCGCAGTTTCTGGCCTACTTCCAGGCTCAGGAAGTTATTGCGGATCAGCACTTCCTGAGTGCTGGCCATCTGCATCACGCTGACCAGCCCGAGCATCAGACCCAGCAAGGCCACGGTAATCAGCGCCGAGATGCTCAGGAATAACCGTGTGCGCAACTTCATCGCCAGTTTCATCGGACGATGCTCACAAGTTGTATTGCTTGCGTTTGCGATACAGCGTCGAAGCGTCGATGCCCAGGGTTTTGGCGGCTTGATCCAAGGTGCCGGCGGTGGCCAGTACTGCGCCGATGTGGGCCTTTTCCAGTTCATCCAGGCTCATCGCGGCACCAACGCGCGGGGCGTTGTTGGCCGGCTGTTCCGACATGCCCAAGTGCGTGATTTCCACCCGCTCTTGCGGGCAAATGATGCTGGCGCGCTCGACCACGTTACGCAATTCGCGAATGTTGCCCGGCCAGCGGTAACCCAACAGCGCTTCCCGCGCCTCGTCACTGAAGCCACGGGCCGGCCGGGCGTATTCCTTGACGAAGCGCGCCAGGAAACGATCGGCCAGCGTCAGGATGTCCTCGCTACGCTCGCGCAGTGGCGGCAGGTGCAAGGTGATGACGTTGAGGCGATAGAGCAAGTCCTCACGGAAACGCCCGTCGCGGACCATGTCTTCGAGATTGAGGTTGGTGGCGGCAAGGATTCGCACATCGGCACGGCGTGTCACCGGGTCGCCGACGCGCTCATATTCTTTGTCCTGGATGAAACGCAGCAACTTAGGCTGCAACGTCAGGGGAAAATCGCCAATCTCGTCGAGAAACAACGTGCCGCCGTCGGCTTGGTTGACCCGCCCGAGAGTGCTTTCACTGGCGCCGGTAAACGCGCCACGGCTGTGACCGAACAATTCGCTTTCCATTAGCTCAGCGGTCAACGACGGGCAGTTAATGGTCACGCAGGACTTTTTCTCGCGCTTGCTCCAGCCATGAATGGCCCGCGCCAGTTCGCCTTTACCGGTGCCGGATTCGCCAAGGATCAAGATGTTGGCGTCGGTGCTAGCCACTTGCCGTGCGGTTTCCAGCACCACTTTCATGGCCGGGCTGTGAGAGTCGAGTCCATCCTTGGGCTTGCGTACTTCGCCTTCCAGCGCTTCGAGCCGCGCCGAGAGCTGGCGCACTTCCAATTGCTTGGCGGTGGCCAGACGCAACTGGTCCGGGCTGCACGGCTTGACCAGGTAATCTGCTGCGCCGGCCTGGATCGCATCCACCGCCGTATCAACTGCCGAGTGCGCAGTGACGATCACCACGCGCATCCACGGCGCTTGAATGCGCATTTGCGCCAGGACATCGAGGCCGTTGTCTTCGCCGAGGCGCAAATCAAGGAAGCACAAGTCGAAGACCTGACGTTGCAACAGTGCCTCGGCCTGGGCCGCGCTGTTGGCGGTGGCAACGCTGTAGCCCTCGTCTTCGAGGCAATAACGGAAAGTACGCAGGATGGCGGACTCGTCGTCCACCAGCAGAATGCGGCCTTGATGCTCAGTGGCGGATTCCATGTTTCCTACGCTCCTTACAGAATAATGATGATTAGTGTCGGATAAATCGGGCAAGTTGCATGGTCGATTCTGATCGATATCGCCTACAACAGGTTAGCTATCTGTCATACAACAGGCCAATAGACTGAATTCACTGATTTTTTTCGATTCAAGGAAGCATCTGACCCATTCTTGCCTGCTTTTCTGACATCCGCCGTATCACTTCGACTCAAAAATTATCTTTTTCCTACAAATTAATCGTGCATTTCGCACGGCGTCCTAGGACGCATCGTGCAGGATGCGTTTGCCGGTATTTTCCATAACGATCTAATACATTGATTTATATAGATTTTTTAACGGCGAAAAAGCTGGCATGCAGGCTGCAATAGTCCTCTCATACCGGCGCTCAAATGAACGCCCAACCTAATGACCACCAGTGTGGGAGGAGCTTCAGGATGAATCGCCAACGTGCCGCCCAATTGCGTATCTCCCCACTGCATATTCAACAGGGCCTGACCGTCCTGCTCGCCTTGCTGATCACCCTGATCGCGGGCCAGCAGTTCGTGCAATGGCAGCAGAGCCAGCAGCCGGAAGTCCAGCCGCTCTCGATTCAACACCCGGTACAAACTCATTTCAGCGCCGCCAGCAGCAATCAGGCTGACAGCGAACCCGTGCGGATGATGGACGTCGACCAGGCTCAGCCTGTGACCGATATGCCTCGTCAGGAACGCTGGGTGTTCTAGGCAATGCAAACGGTGCTCGCATGCACCGAATCGAGCGACACAGCGTCACCTCTAAATAAAGCGTAAGGAGAATCACCATGTTGAGCTGGGCTATCACATTCCTGATCATTGCCATCATCGCCGCCGTACTGGGCTTCGGTGGTATCGCCGGCACCGCCACGGGTATCGCCAAGATTCTCTTTGTCGTATTCCTGGTGATGTTTATCGCTTCGTTCTTCTTCGGCCGTCGCGGCCGAGGCTGACCATGAGCGTCATGTTGAAGACATTGGCAGCCGCCCTGCTGTTGGGCGGTAGTGCCATGGCGATGGCGGCCAATGACGGCCAGACGCGGGCCAACGAGTTGTTGAACGCCGACCCGCAGTACCGCGAAACCTGGCAAGACGTGGTGAAGAAGGAAGAACGCCTGCCGGAATGGGTAATGAATCTGTCAGGCGCTGCCGAGCAGATGAACGCCGTCACGGAAGACAAGAACCAATACTTGGTTGGCCCGCTCTGTGAGTCCGAGGCGACTTGCAAAAGCCAGCGTCTGATCCTGGCTTTCAGCCTGGACAAGAAAGATGCGTACGCGATGTTGGTCGACGTGCCTGCCGGTTTGCCGGCGGATAAATCGCCCACCCGCCATGCCACCTACCGGTTCCTTGGCAAACCCGACCAAGGCATGCAGAACCTGTTGATGGAAACGCTGAAAAAAGATCCGAACTGGTACTGAGTTCGCATGAAGAAGTGACAACTTGTCGCTTCTCCCCTGCGCTACCCGAAGACGGTCAGCGCATGACCAAGGGGCCGGGATGTTCTGATTGCTACAGGATCGGAGTGACCTAGGGGTACAGGGAGTGCCTCCGCAAGGGCCGGGTCAGGAAAAGCTGCAACGCAGGTTCGTCGACCACCGGGTTGGCGGACTTGCGGCGCACTATCGATGACCTCCTCGAAAGATTTCGCCCCCTCTCGTCGACACCTTAATGGTGATTGCCAGCGCTTCGTCACGACCACCCATCGATAAAAATAGCCTTGATTTTGCAGAGAATTTTTCACTTCGCCTGTGAGACTTTTCGCATTTTCGAGTGTTTCCCGCCTGTTCAAAAAACACTCAACCAACCCTGAAGTGGCCGGTTCACGGCACCTAATGCTGCCGAAATGCCGCATTCGAACCGATTGCGACGTCGTTTTCAGATAAAAAAGCTCATGCCGATTCTGCATAGGGTAGGCATTTACGGCATTAGACGTCGCTTGCTTGCATGGGAATAGTTGCGCCTTTTTTCGCCTGCCAGAGAGCCGCCAACGCGCTCCAGGGCACCCATGACGGGGGCAGATGCAGTCGACTTATCGCCACGAGCGTCCCGGTTTCCGCATCTGCCTGAGTTAAACGCAAGCAAGGGTAAAGATATGAAGAAGGCAAAGCTCAGCCTCGCCTGGCAGATCCTCATCGGTCTGGTATTGGGGATTGCACTCGGTGCGCTGCTCAACCATTTCAGCGCCGAGAAGGCCTGGTGGATCAGCAACGTCCTGCAACCGGCAGGCGATATCTTTATCCGTCTGATCAAGATGATCGTGATTCCGATCGTCATTTCCTCGTTGATCGTCGGCATCGCGGGCGTCGGCGATGCGAAGAAACTCGGGCGCATTGGCCTGAAAACCATCATCTATTTCGAGATCGTCACCACCATCGCCATTCTGGTCGGTCTGGTGCTGGCCAATGTGTTCCATCCGGGCGCCGGCATCGACATGAGCACCCTCGGCACCGTGGACATCTCCAAATACCAGGCCACCGCCGCCGAAGTGCAGCATGAACACGCGTTCATCGAGACGATTCTGAACCTGATTCCGTCGAACATCTTCGCCGCCATGGCCCGTGGCGAAATGCTGCCGATTATCTTCTTCTCGGTGCTGTTTGGCCTCGGCCTGTCGAGCCTGCAAGCCGACCTGCGTGAACCGCTGGTGAAGATGTTCCAGGGCGTGTCGGAAAGCATGTTCAAAGTCACCCACATGATCATGAACTACGCGCCAATCGGCGTGTTCGCGCTGATCGCCGTGACCGTCGCCAACTTCGGCTTCGCTTCGCTGCTGCCACTGGCCAAACTGGTAATCCTGGTTTACGTCGCGATTGCTTTCTTCGCGTTCGTAGTGCTTGGCCTGATCGCCCGCCTGTTCGGCTTCTCGGTCATCAAGCTGATGCGTATCTTCAAGGATGAGCTGGTGCTGGCTTACTCCACCGCCAGTTCGGAAACCGTGCTGCCGCGCGTGATCGAGAAAATGGAAGCCTACGGCGCGCCGAAAGCCATTTGCAGCTTCGTGGTGCCGACCGGTTACTCGTTCAACCTCGACGGTTCGACCCTGTACCAAAGTATCGCGGCCATCTTCATCGCGCAGTTGTATGGCATCGATCTGTCGATCAGTCAGCAATTGCTGCTGGTATTGACCCTGATGGTCACCTCCAAAGGCATCGCCGGTGTGCCGGGCGTGTCCTTCGTGGTGCTGCTGGCGACCTTGGGCAGCGTCGGCATTCCGCTGGAAGGCTTGGCCTTCATTGCCGGCGTCGACCGCGTCATGGACATGGCCCGAACCGCGCTGAATGTAATCGGCAACGCCTTGGCGGTGTTGGTCATCGCCCGCTGGGAAGGCATGTATGACGACGCAAAAGGCCAGCGCTACTGGAATTCCCTGCCGCACTGGCGCAGCAAAGAAAAATTGCCAGCCGCAGAGATCTCCAGCAACTAACACCTAACCCGTGCGAGCCTGCTCGCGAAAGCGGTGTGTCAGCTAGCCGATCAGTCGACTGACACTCCCTATTCGCGAGCAGGCTCGCTCCCACAAGGGTTCAGCGCTGAACGTCGTAACAAACCCCGGAGAAATCCGGGGTTTGTCGTTTCCGGGGACCCCGCTATCATTCGGCGCATTCTTTGGGGGATTTGACTGATGCTCAATGGCCTGTGGCTTGGCTTCTTTATCGTGGCGGCCGTGTCGGCGCTGGCGCAGTGGTTGATCGGTGGCAATGCCGGGATCTTCGCCGCCATGGTCGAAAGCATCTTCGCCATGGCCAAGTTGTCGGTCGAGGTCATGGTGTTGCTGTTCGGCACCCTGACCCTGTGGCTGGGTTTCCTGCGCATTGCCGAGAAGGCGGGGATCGTCGATTGGCTGGCCAAGGCCCTGGGGCCGCTGTTCCTGCGGCTGATGCCGGAAGTACCGCCCGGCCACCCGGCGATCGGCTTGATCACCCTTAACTTCGCCGCCAACGGCCTGGGCCTGGACAACGCCGCCACGCCGATCGGCCTCAAGGCCATGAAAGCCCTGCAAGAGCTGAACCCCAGCGCCACGGTGGCGAGCAACGCGCAGATTCTGTTCCTGGTGCTCAACGCGTCTTCGCTGACCCTGCTGCCGGTGACCATCTTCATGTACCGCGCCCAACAAGGCGCGCCGGACCCGACCCTGGTGTTCCTGCCGATCCTGCTGGCCACCAGTTGCTCGACCCTGGTCGGCCTGCTGTCGGTGGCAGTGATGCAACGCCTGCGCCTGTGGGACCCGGTGGTGCTGGCCTACCTGATTCCCGGTGCGTTGATCCTCGGTGGCTTCATGGCGCTGCTGGCGACGCTTTCGGCCACGGCGCTGGCCGGGTTGTCATCGATCCTCGGCAACCTGACCTTGTTCGGCTTGATCATGCTGTTTCTGGTGATCGGCGCGCTGCGCAAAGTGAAGGTGTACGAAGCATTCGTCGAAGGTGCCAAAGAAGGCTTCGACGTGGCCAAGAACCTGCTGCCGTATCTGGTGGCGATGCTCTGCGCGGTCGGTGTGCTGCGCGCTTCCGGGGCGCTGGACTTTGGGCTCGACGGCATTCGGCATCTGGTGGAGTGGGCCGGGTGGGACACGCGTTTCGTGGATGCGCTGCCGACCGCGATGGTCAAGCCATTTTCCGGCAGTGCCGCCCGGGCGATGCTGATCGAAACCATGCAGACCTCCGGCGTCGACAGCTTCCCGGCGCTGGTAGCCGCGACCATCCAGGGCAGCACCGAAACCACCTTCTATGTGCTGGCGGTGTACTTCGGCGCGGTGGGCATCCAGCGCGCCCGGCATGCGGTGGGTTGCGCGCTGTTGGCGGAGCTGGCCGGCGTGGTCGGGGCGATTTTCGTCTGCTACTGGTTCTTCGGTTAAACCAAACCCGGCTTTTGTGGCGAGGGAGCTCGCTCCCGCTTGCCTGCGAAGCAGGCACCCTATTCGCTCTGGCTGAGGGATTGAGTGCTCAGCCTTTGGGGCCGCTGCGCGGCCCAGCGGGAGCAAGCTCCCTCGCCACAAAGGCATCCAAGCTCCCTCGCCAAAAATGCATCGAGGTGTCTCAGGGCTTCGGCGCCACGCGCGGCCCTTGCTCGACCACCCAACCAATCACCTGCCGGGTCAACTGATCGCCGGCCAGGCCAAAGCCGCTGACCACCGCCGGCACTTGCACGCCGCTCAAAGGCTGGCGCACTTCGAAGCGTTGGCTGGCGAGGATGCGCTGGTCGGCGCCGCGGATCAGCAGGGCGTCCAGACGAATCACCGTTACCGCCGTGCTGCCCTCGTATTCGGTCTGGAACGCCTGCAGGTTGCCGCCCAGTTCGAGGTCGGTCTGCAGCGCGCTGTCGTCGGTGCTCAGCAAGCGCACCCGGCCATCGCGGGCGAAGCCATCGAGCAGGCGGTTGCGCAGCAGGATCGGCGCCGGGTCGCTCCAGCGCGAAGCCTTGTAGCTGCTGAACAAATCACCTTGCGGAATGACGGCGATTTTCGCGCTGTTGAGCACGTCGCTGGTTTGCGGCTTCGACACCCGCAGCGACCAATCAATGACCGGGCCGCGAGGCGAGGGCGCCGCGCTGTGGCTGGCGGGCAGGCGATACACATCCAGTGGCTCGGGCGTCGGCAGCAGCGAACAGGCGCTGAGCAGGGCAAAACCGGCGAGCAGGGCTACGGGCGTCAGCTTCATGGGGTGAATTCCTTGTTCTTGTCACCGCCCAGCAAGTAGCCGCTGGGGTTGGCTTCCAGGCGCCGGGAAATCGCGCGCAGGGAGCTGAGGGTATCGCGCAGTTCACGCACCGCCGGCGCCAGGCTGTTAAGGCCTTGCATGCCGTTGTTGAGCGAGTCCTGGTTGGAGGTCAGCAGCGTATTGATGGTCTCGCTGCTTTTTTCCAGCGACTTCATCGCCTGCTCGGCACTGCCGAACATCTGCTTGCCCTGATCGTTGAGCAAGCCGTTGGCGTTGCGCATCAGCGCCGTGGTCTGCTCGAGGGTGGCACTGGCCTGCTTGCCGATCGACGCCAGTTGTTGCATCGCCACGCGCAGGTCGCCGCGCTGCTCGGCGAGGGCACCGGTGGTCTGTTCCAGATGTTCGAGGGTACTGCTCAGGCGCTGGACGTTTTCCGGCGACACCAGTTCGTTGGCGTTGTGCAGCAGCAGGTTGACGTTGGTCAGCAGGTCGTTGCTGTTGTTCAGCAGCCGCGCGATGGGCGAGGGCGCGGCGACGATCACCGGCAGGTTGCCGTCCTTGCCCTTGAGCTTGGGACTTTGCGGCGTGCCGCCACTGAGCTGGATGATCGAGGTGCCGGTGATCCCGGTCAGCGCCAGTTTGGCCTGGGTGTCTTCCTTGATCGGGGTCTCGCCGCCCAGGCGAATCCGCGCCAGCACCCGCCGAGGGTCATCCGGGTCGAGGCGCAGCGTGACCACATCGCCAACCTTGATCCCGCTGTACTGCACGGCACTGCCCTTGGACAGACCGCTGACCGCCTCGTTGAAGACGATCTCGTAATCCTTGAACTCGGTGTCGACGCTGGACTTGGCCAGCCACAGGCCGAAGAGCAGGGCGCCTGCCACCACGATCACGGTGAACAAGCCAATCAACACATGATGGGCGCGGGTTTCCATGTCAGACCTCGTTTAGCTGTTGGGCGGCCGTCAGCGCCGCGCGGCCGCGTGGGCCATGGAAGTATTCGTGAATCCACGGGTCGTCGGTTTCCGAAACCTTGTCGATGGCATCGGCCACCAATACTTTTTTCTGCGCCAGCACTGCCACCCGGTCGGTGATGGTGTAGAGCGTGTCGAGGTCGTGGGTCACTAGAAACACGCTCAGGCCCAGCGCATCGCGCAGGGTCAGGATCAGTTGATCGAACGCCGCGGCGCCAATCGGATCGAGGCCGGCAGTGGGTTCGTCGAGAAACAGGATGTCCGGGTCCAGCGCCAGCGCCCGGGCCAGCGCCGCGCGCTTGATCATGCCGCCGGAGAGCGACGCCGGGTATTTGTCCGCCGCCGACAGCGGCAACCCGGCCAGCGCCAGTTTGACCGCCGCCAGGTGCTCGGCGTCCTCACGGCTGAGGCCGGCGTGCTCGATCAGCGGCAGGGCGACGTTTTCGGTCACGGTCAGCGAGGAAAACAGCGCGCCTTTCTGAAACAGCACGCCGAATCGCCGCTCGACCAGCGAGCGCTGATGTTCGCCAAGGTTGAGCAAGTCCTGGCCAAACACCCGCACCGAGCCTGCGTTCGGCCGATTGAGGCCGATAATGCTGCGCAGCAACACCGATTTGCCGCTACCGGAACCACCCACCACTGCGAGGATTTCGCCCTTGTACAAATCCAGGTCGAGGTTTTCGTGCACGCTCTGGCTGCCGAAGCGATTGCACAGACCTCGAACTTCAATTACCGGTTCGCCGGCAACCTGCAAGGGACGGCTCACCAGTTCATCTCCATGAAAAACAGCGCGGCGACTGCGTCGAGCACAATCACCACGAAAATCGATTGCACCACGCTGGAGGTGGTGTGTGCGCCCACCGATTCGGCGCTACCACTGACCTTGAAGCCTTCAAGACAGCCAATGGCGGCGATCAGAAACGCGAAGACCGGTGCTTTGACCATGCCCACCAAAAAGTGCTGGACGCCAATGTCGGACTGCAACAGCGAGAGGAACATCGCCGGGGAAATATCCAGCGCCACCGCACACACCACGCCGCCGCCGATGATCCCGGAGAGCATCGCCAGGAAGGTCAGCATCGGCAACGCAACCAGCAGCGCGAGAACTCGCGGCACTACCAGCAATTCCACCGGGTCGAGACCGAGGGTGCGGATCGCATCGATTTCCTCGTTGGCTTTCATCGAGCCGATTTGCGCGGTGAAGGCACTGGCAGTGCGACCGGCCATCAGGATCGCGGTCAGCAGCACCGCGAACTCACGCAGGAAAGAGAACGCCACCAGGTCGACGGTAAAGATGCTGGCGCCAAAACTGGCCAGCACGGTTGCGCCAAGAAACGCCACCACCGCGCCTACCAAAAAGGTCAGCAGCGCGACGATGGGCGCGGCGTCGAGGCCGGTCTGCTCGATGTGCGAGACCACCGACGTCAGTCGCCAGCTCTTGGGTCGCGGCAACCCGCGCACGATGGTTTCCAGGATCAGCCCGACAAACCCCAGCAGTTGCAGGGTGTCCTTCCACACCACGTCCACCGCCCGGCCAATGCGCGTGAGCAGTTGCACACTGACGCTGATTTCCGGTTCCTTGATCGGCACGCAGAAGTCGGCCAGCGAGCAGTAGACCGTTTGCAGCAAGGCACGGTCGGCGGGCGACAGGGTGCAGGTGGGGTGTTGGGGGGACTGTCCGAGGCGCTCGGCCCCCAGCAACTCCACCAGCAACGACGCGCCGGCGGTGTCGAGCGCGCCGAGGCCGTTGAGATCGATGTGGGTGCTGGCGTCGTACCGGCCTTCCAGCTTGTCGCGCTGGCGCTTGAGGTCGGCGTAGTGGGCAAGCGTCCAGTCGCCGGTGACCCGCAACAGCGCAGGGGCGTTGGACGTATCCAGTTCGGCACTGCCGGCTGAGGGACTGCTGGTCATAAGCTCCGGGCTTTTACGATTGCGCTGAACTACGTAATAGCACGATCCCGACTAGTTTTCTTTGGTCGGTGTGCTGTCCTTGATTTTGAAGCGCAACACGCCAATCACCTGACCGTCCTCGGTCAACACCCGAACCTGCCAGCGACCGGCCGGGTTGCCGGGGAAATTCTGTTTGTGGGTCCAGGCGCGGTAGCCCTCCTTGCGCCCGCCGTGGATGTCGAGGGCGATGCGGTCGACCTCTTTGCCGTTGAACTGCCAGACGTGGTAAATCCGCTCGTCCAGGCCCCGTGGCGCGTTGATCGCGGTGTAGGCGTACAGGCCGCCGCCGCGAATCTGTTCGGCGCTGACTTCATCGAGGCTCTCGCCGGGGGTGCGGTCCTGCATCTGTGTGCTGATCGCCACGTCGGTCATCCACAGCGTGGCCGGCGGCACCCAGGAACGCAGCACCCAGCCGACGCCGCCGATGCCCAAGGTAATGCTGAGAATCGCCAGGGCATTGCGTAGCGTGCGGATCGGGAAAATCGACGCCAGGCTCGGGAACGACAAGAGCATGGCGATGCCCAGCGCCAGTTTGAAACTCTGCGCGGTGGTCAGGTGCAGGATGATCGGCAACGCGGTGAGCAGGGCGGCGAACAGGGTCAGGGTGTGCAACGCCAGGAACGCCCAGCGGCGCGGCGCCAGCCATTTGTAGTAGAGCGGGTCGATGATCGAAATCAGCGCGGCAATGCACAGCATGCCGGTGAAAAACAGTTGGCCGCTGTTCCAGGTGGTGGTGATGAAGAAGAACGGCAGGACGAAAAACAAGCTTTCCTGGTGGATCATCTGTGTGCCGTAACGCAGCAGCGGCACCGGAATTTCCCGTTTGAACAGCCGGGCGAAGAGCTTGGTCAGGCTGTTTTCCAGCATCAGCCAGATCCAGCTCACCAGCATAATGACCGCGATCCACGTCGCCAGGCCTTGCTGACGATCCACCAGCATGAAACTGCCGACCCCGGAGATGAAGCCACCGAGTGCAATGACCCCCGGATAGCGCTTCATCAACTCCAGGATGCGCTGCACATATACGTTGAGGGTCTGCATTCGGCGCTTCACATGGTAGTCGGGAAAAATCCTCGACAGGTTACCGCCGGGGCACGGATGAGACGAGAAATTTGACGGGTTGCCGGTCAGTTGGCTCGGCGGCGCAAGCGCCAGCCCAAAAACCCGAGGACGAGCAGCCCCAGCGCACCGCCGGCCAGCCACCACATCAATTCGTCCTCACTGAGCAGCGGCATCTCGATGCGCACGTAGCCCGGTTCCTTGAACAATTCACGCAGCGCCGTGTTGGCCTGCTCCAGCGTCACCGCTTGCAGGCCCTTCGCCGGGTCGGCGAAGCGGCCGTCGTCATAGTCGCTGAGGTTAGCCCAATAGTAGTCGGCCAACCCGCGATTGCCCTGGACCGTCCAGGCCTGCCGGGCCACCGCGGCTTGCTTGAGCCGGGCGAAGGCTTGTGGGTCGAGGCCGTTTTTCAGCAGATCGGCCTTCAGTTGCTCCAGCACTTGCTCGGCCTCAGGCACATCGGCGCGCTCCAGATCGGCGTTGAGGCTGGTGAAGCCAACACCACCAAACACTTCACGCTCGGCCCACGGCCCATAGGACAAGCTGTGCGCCAGCCGCAATTGACGATACAGCGCCCAGTCGAGGTAATCCTTGAGCAGGTCGAACGCCTGGTCCGGCTGATCTTCCAGTACCGGCTCGGGGAACAGCACGTGCAGCTTGGCACTGTCGCCGACGAAACCATGTACCAGATGACGGCGATCTGCGGCAGCCTTACCGGACAGCGCTGGCAACGGCGGGTGTTCGGTCGGCTCAACTGCCGGCAAAGTGCCACAGGCTCGCTCCAGATAGGCCGGCAGCAAGCGGTCGAGTTCGCCGACCACGATCAGGGTCATGTTGTTGGCGGCGTACCACTCCTTGCGCACCGTCTCCAGTTGCGCGCGGGTCAACTGATCGACTTCGGCCCGCTGCGGGCATTTCAGGCCCAGTTCCACTGCCAGTTGGCTGCTGGCCTTGTGGCCGAGGTCCTGGCGATCAAGCCAGCGCTGCAGGTGCGAGGAATGCCCGCCATCCTCGCGCTCGACCACCCGTTTGGCGGCGTCGATGGCCTGGTCGTCGAATCGGGTTTGAGTCAGCAAGGCCAGGAGCAGGTCGAGTACTTTGCGCTGGTTTTTCGCCGGCGCTTCGATCACGAAGGTGGTGTCGGCGTTGCTGGTGTAGGCATTCCATTCACCGCCAAGCGCCTGCATGCGTTCTTCCAGCCCACCTTCACCCGTACCGTCGATGCCACTGAACAGCAGATGCTCGAGCAAGTGCGGCAGTTCTTTCTGATCGCAACTGAAGTCGTCGAGGCCAACGCCCACCACCAGCCGAATCGCCACATGCCCGCGCTCGCTGCCGGGTTTGAGCAGCAATTGCAACCCGTTGGGCAGCACGTAGCCCTCGACCTGAAAGCGATCCAGGGCAAACGAAGGGAGCGAACCGAGCAGTAGGCAGGCGAACAGCAGGCAACGCATAACAAGCTTCCAGGCAAACCAATGGAGATCCATGTCGTCAGTCAGGCCGCCAGCGCGGGCAAACCCGCTCCCACAGGATTTTGTGGTGTAGACGAATGATGTGTAACACCGCAAGCCACTGTGGGAGCAAGCCTGCTCGCGAATGGCCATGATGCTGAATCAAAGTTACTGACTGACCACGATGCCAGACGTTCAAGGCGAATGCGTGATATCCACCAGATCGTCCACTGGCAAGGCGCCGGTGTCGGAGGTTTCCAGCACCACATAGGCGCTGCTGCAGAACAGCGAGTTGAGGCGCTTCATGTCAGCGATCAGCTCAAGGTGCAGCGAGCTGGTCTCGATGCTTTGCACGATCTTACGTTGCAAACGGCTGACATGAGCATGCGCGAGGCGCCGTTCCTGAGCGCGAAAACGACGTTTCTCGCGCAGCAATTGGCGAGCGCTTTCCGGGTCGGCGCTGAGGAACACCGACAACCCCAGGCGCAGGTTGGCAATCAATTGGCTGTGCAGGCCGGCGAGTTCTTCCAGGCCGACGTCGGAAAATGAACGGCGCTGCGAAGTCTTCTGCTGCTGCACTTTGCGCAGCATGCGTTCGATCAAGTCACCGGCAAGTTTGAGGTTGATTGCCAATTCGATGATTTCCGCCCAGCGTCGGCTGTCCTGTTCACTGAGGTCTTCGCGGGGCATTTGTGCCAGGTACAACTTGATGGCGCTGTACAACGCCTCGACGTCATCGCTCAAACGACGCATTTCCTGGGTCACCGCGGTTTGCTTGCCGCGCAGCACGTCGAGCATGGCTTCGAGCATGTTGTCGATCAGGTCGCCGATGCGCAGGGTTTCCCGCGCGGCGTTGGCCAACGCCAGGCTCGGCGTGACCAGCGCAGTCGGGTCGAGGTGGCGCGGCTTGGCCATGCCGTTCAGCTCCGGGCGTTCCGGCAGCAGCCAGGCGCACAGCCGCGCCATCGGCCCGACGCTCGGCAGCAGGATCAGGCAGCGCGCGGTGTTGTACAGCAGGTGGAAGCCAATGACCATTTCCTGCGGGCTGAAATCCAGGCTGTCGATCCAGTGCACCAACGGGTCGAGCACCGGAATGATCAGCAGCAGGCCAATCAATTTGTACAGCAAGCTGCCGAGCGCGACCTGGCGGCCGGCGGCGTTCTGCATGCTGGTGCTGAGGAACGCCAGCACGCCGCTGCCGATGTTGGCGCCGATCACCAGGCCGATCGCCACCGGCAAACTGATCACCCCGGCACCGGCCAGCGTCGCCGTCAGCAGCACGGCGGCCAGGCTTGAGTAGGAAATCATTGCGAACAGCGCACCGACCAAGGCATCGAGCAGGATGTCGCCGGTCAGCGAGGCGAAAATCACCTTCACCCCTTGCGCCTGGGTAATCGGCGCGGCGGATTCGACGATCAATTGCAGTGCCAGAATGATCAGACCCAGGCCAATACTGACCCGGCCCATCTGACCGACGCGAGTCTGTTTGCGCGAGAGGAACAGGATGACTCCGAGGAAAATCAGCAGCGGCGACAGCCACGACAGGTCGAACGTCAGGACCCGCGCCATCAGCGCCGTACCGACATCGGCACCGAGCATGGTCGCCAGGGCGGGGGTTAACGCCATCAAGCCCTGGCCCACGAAAGACGTCACCAGCATGGCGGTGGCGTTGCTGCTCTGGACCATGGCCGTGACCAGAATCCCGGCGATAAACGCCAGCCAGCGCTTGGACATGTTGCGGCCAATGACATGCCGCAGATTGGAGCCGTAAACCCGCAGGATGCCGGTTCGGACGATGTGCGTGCCCCAGATCAGCAAGGCCACGGCAGACAGCAAATTGAGCAGGGTGAGCATACAGGCCCCCTGGGGTGCTAGCGCTCCAAAGGAGCAAGTTAACGATACCGCGCGTTCTTCTACGTTCTGTACTTAAGCTGTAGTTGGCTAACGGGCTGCGCGCCAGCATCGCATAGCTAAAGCCGCGATTGAAACAAAACTGTCATAAAAACAGCTTGATGCAGACGTGAAAAAGGGGCCCGAAGGCCCCTTGTTGATCAGCGCAGAATCACGCAGCACTGTGGTGAGGGGGCTTGCCCCTACCTCTGCGGTTACTGCCCAGGAATATCCTTGCGCAGTTTCACTGGGTCCTGCTGCTTCTTCTTTTTCGCCGTGGCGATGCGCATCTTGATGTTGAACGCTTCTACCGCGAGCGAGAACGCCATGGCGAAGTAGACGTAGCCTTTTGGCACATGGACTTCGAACGATTCGGCAATCAGCACGGTACCGACCACCAGCAGGAACGACAGCGCCAGCATCTTCAGCGACGGGTGCTTGTCAATGAACGAGCTGATGGTCCCGGCCGCCAGCATCATCACCAGTACGGCCACGATGATCGCCGCCACCATGACCGGTACGTGCGAGACCATACCCACTGCGGTGATCACCGAGTCGAGCGAGAACACGATGTCGATGATTGCGATCTGAACGATGGTGTAGATGAAGCTGCCACCCTTGCCAGTCGGCTCGTCGCTGGTTTCGTCTTCGCCTTCGAGGGCGTGGTACATCTCTTGCGAGCTCTTCCACAGCAGGAACAGACCACCGAAGAACAGGATCAGGTCACGCCCGGAAATGCCCTGACCGAACACTTCGAACAGATCGGCGGTGAGGCGCATGACCCAGGTGATCGACAGCAGCAACAGGATCCGCGTGACCATGGCCAGCGCCAGGCCGAAGATCCGGGTGCGCGCCTGCATGTGCTTGGGCATGCGGCTGACCAGGATCGAAATCATGATGATGTTATCGATGCCCAGGACGATTTCCAGGGCGGTCAGGGTAAAGAAGGCAACCCAGATTTCAGGGTTGGTCAGCCATTCCATGTGTATTCCTTTGAGCGAGTGTTAAACCAGAGCGGGCCCGCGCTTCAAACAACGAAGCCGGACCCGCTTTGGCGAGATCTAGGCTTATAGAGTGCTGAACAGCGGAAAAATCCCCATCAGCAGTGCGGCGAGCAGTATGCACAAGCACACGAGCACTGCCCACTTCAGGGTGAACCGCTGATGATCACCGAATTCAATACCGGCCAGCGCCACCAACAGATACGTCGAGGGTACCAGCGGGCTCAACAAGTGGACGGGCTGGCCGACGATCGAGGCACGTGCCATTTCCACCGCGGTTATACCGTAGTGACTGGCGGCTTCCGCAAGTACCGGTAACACGCCGTAATAAAATGCATCGTTGGACATGAAGAAGGTAAACGGCATGCTCACCAGCGCGGTAATCACCGCCAGGTACGGGCCGAGGAACTCCGGGATGACCGCCAGCAGACTCTTCGACATGGCATCGACCATGCCGGTGCCCGACAGAATGCCGGTAAAAATACCTGCGGCGAAGATCAACCCGACCACCGCCAGCACGCTGCCGGCGTGGGCCGCGACGCGGTCCTTCTGCATTTGCAGGCACGGGTAGTTGACGATCATCGCGATACTGAACGCCACCATGAACAGCACCGGCAGCGGCAACAGACCGGCAATCAGGGTGCACATCAGACCGAGGGTCAGCAGGCCGTTGAACCAGATCAATTTCGGACGACGGGCATCCGGGAACTGCGAAACGCTGATTTCACTGTGGTCCATCTCGTCGCCCGCCAGGTGCAATTCACCCAGACGCGCACGTTCGCGTTTACCGTAGAAGTAGGCAATCGCCAGGATCGCCACTACGCCAGCCAGCATCGCCGGGATCATCGGGACGAAGATGTCCGACGGATCCACATGCAGCGCACTGGCGGCACGGGCGGTCGGGCCGCCCCACGGGGTCATGTTCATCACGCCGCCGGCGAGGATGATCAGGCCGGCCATGATCCGCGGGCTCATGCCGATGCGGCTGTACAGCGGCAGCATCGCGGCCACGCAGATCATGTATGTGGTGGCGCCGTCACCGTCGAGGGACACAACGAGCGCCAGCACCGCAGTGCCGACCGACACCTTCAAGGGATCGCCCTTGACCAGTTTGAGGATCTTGCGCACGGCCGGGTCGAACAGGCCGGAGTCGATCATCAGGGCGAAGTAGAGAATCGCGAACATCAGCATGACGCCGGTCGGCGCGAGCTTGGTGATGCCTTCGAGCATCATCGGGCCGATCTTCGGCGCGAACCCGCCGAACAGGGCGAACAGGATCGGAATAATGATCAGAGCAATCAGCGCGGACAGGCGCTTGGTCATGATCAGGAACATGAAGGTGATGACCATGGCAAAGCCAAGGAAAGTCAGCATGGGAATACTCCAGGCGTAGCGCGGCTAGGGAAAGGCGAACCGGACAGGGGTCAGCGCAGAACGAAAGGCACGAAGCGTACGGGGGGAGTCAGGGCGTAGAGGCGCGAAGCAGAGGACATCAGAATCACCATTGTTGTTGTTAATTGGGCCGTGCGAGCGCTGAAACACTGGCAGCGGCCAACCGGTCTGTTGCCGGCAGTGGGGGCGATCCTAATCGCGCAAGCTTTCACCCAGCTTTCGTTGGTGAAAGCATTCATCTGACAGATAAACGGTCGTGGGCCAGGCCCGGTTCTCCCGGCGTAGCGTAATGGTTGGAAAAAAACAGTCGAACCCTCGCCGATCCCGGCGGGTCACAGCCCATATACGCTGTGAATAAGGAAAACGGCCATGAAGAATGCCGAAACCCCGGTGGTCAAACTGGCGCTCTACGGTGCCATGGGCAGCCTGGGCAGCGCGCTGATGGCTGAAATGCTGCGGCGCCAACACGAAGTGATTGCGATCCTCGACGACCTGACGGCACTGGCGCCACGTCCAGGCTTGCGCACTAAAACCGGCGATCTGTTCAGCGCCGAACGGGTCAAGCAGAGCGTGGCCGGGTGTTCGGCGGTGATCTGCGTGCTGGACGCACCGGGCCTGCCGATCAGCAGTGACCATATCGAGAAAACCCTGATGCTTGGCCCGGTGGAACAAGTTTTGGCGGTCGATACCCTGATCGCTGGCCTGGAAGCGAGCAAGATCCCGCGGCTCTTTGTGCTCGGTGATTTCAGCGTGCTCGACGATCCGGAAGACGGCGATCGTTTGCAACGTCACGCCGCCGAGGAAATCCTCGACGCCCTCGGCAGTTGCTCGTTGCAATGGACACTGGTCAACACGCCACGAGCGGTGCCGGGCCTGACGATCGAGCACTTCAGCCAGGTCAGCAGCAGCCTCGAAGAAGGCATGGCGCAATCGCTAGAGCGCTTGAACCAAGTGGCGGTAGGCATCGCCGATGAGCTGCGGTTGAATCTGCACATTGGCGAACATGTGACGTTTATCGCCGCCACGCCTCAATAGCTACACCGCGATTGACGGTAACTCGACGCCGTTAAGAGTTTGAGCGCTGGTGGTCTGCTCAGCCATCAGCCAATCGACGAATTGCTGGATCAGCACGCTGCGTCGTTTGCGCTGGGGCAAGACCACGTAATAGCCCAAGCGCGAGATGAGCGTCTGGTTGATCGGCCGCACCAACAGCCCTTGCGCCAGTAAGTTATCCACAAGGTGCCGCCAGCCGATGGCGACGCCTTGGCCGCCAATGGCTGCCTGGATCAGCAAGGTGTAGTTATCGAAACGCAACTGACCGGGAGCGGGCGAGGAAGTGATGCCCAGTTCGCGAAACACGCCGCTCCAGTCAAACCAGTTGCTGCTGTTTTCCCCCCGAAGGTGCAACAAGGGAAACTCCAGCAGCGCTTTTGCATCCAGTGGCGTAGGACGTTCCTTCAATAGTTGTGGGCTGCACACCGGGAACACTTCCTCGCTGAACAACCAGTGGCTCTCGCCTTGTTTGAAGCGCCCGTCGCCGAATAGCACCGCCACGTCGATGTCGGTGCGCAGCATGTTGTGGCTGCGCTCACTGGTGACCAGGCTGACGTCCACATCTGGGTTAGCTTCATGAAAACGGTGCAGGCGCGGCATTAGCCAATACGCGGCGAAGGCAAAATCGGTGGCCACTTGCAGCACTTCATGTTGCCGCTGCGCGGTGATCGCGCTTAAACCGGCGTCGATACTCTGCAATCCGGCCTGAACCTGCTCAAAAAGAAGGCTACCGGCCTCGGTTAATTCAATGCCGCGATAAATGCGGTCGAACAGCCGGGTTTCCAGTTGTTCTTCCAAACGCTTTATCTGCTGGCTGATGGCCGGCTGGGTGGTGCCCAGCTCAACGGCGGCGGCGGTAAAGCTGCGTTGGCGCGCAGCCGCTTCGAAGGCGCGGAACAGATCCAGCGACAGGTCACCCAAAGATTCATACATAAGCTGTGCTTATCCTAGTCATTGCTTTCTATGGGCTTTACCGTACAAAGCAGGGTGGCCATGCTCGAAAGCAGCACTCTCGCATAAATATTCACTATGGAATGCCGCGATCACATGAAGCGCAAGAACATTCTTTTCATCATGGCCGATCAAATGGCCGCGCCAATGTTGCCGTTCTACGGTCCTTCGCCCATCAAGTTGCCTAATCTCAGCCGCCTCGCCGCTCATGGCGTGGTGTTCGACGCCGCGTATTGCAACAGCCCGTTGTGCGCGCCGTCGCGTTTTACCCTGGTCAGCGGCCAGTTGCCGAGCAAGATCGGCGCCTATGACAACGCCGCCGATTTCCCCGCCGATGTGCCGACCTACGCCCACTACCTGCGCCGCCTCGGCTATCGCACCGCGTTGTCGGGCAAGATGCATTTCTGCGGCCCGGACCAGTTGCACGGCTACGAAGAACGCCTGACGAGTGATATCTACCCGGCCGACTACGGTTGGGCGGTGAATTGGGATGAGCCGGACGTGCGCCCGACCTGGTATCACAACATGTCGTCGGTGCTGCAGGCCGGGCCGTGTGTGCGCACCAACCAACTCGATTTTGACGAAGAAGTGGTGTTCAAGGCCCAGCAGTACTTGTTCGATCACATCCGCGAAGACGGCGAACAGCCGTTCTGCCTGACCGTGTCGATGACCCACCCACACGACCCGTACACCATTCCCAAGACGTTTTGGGATATGTACAACAACGACGACATCCCGATGCCAGAAACTCCGGCCCAGGACAGTCTCGATCCACACTCGCAACGGCTGCTCAAGGTTTACGACTTGTGGGACAAGCCGCTGCCTGTGGATAAGATCCGCGACGCCCGCCGCGCCTATTTCGGTGCGTGCAGCTACATCGACAGTAACGTCGGCAAACTGCTGCAAACCCTTGAAGACACCGGGCTGATCGACGACACCATCATTGTGTTCTCCGGCGATCACGGGGACATGCTCGGCGAGCGCGGCCTCTGGTACAAAATGCACTGGTATGAAATGGCCGCTCGGGTGCCGTTGCTGGTCAGTGCGCCGGGTCAGTTTGCTGCCAGCCGGGTCAGCGCCGCGGTGTCCACTGCCGATCTGCTGCCGACTCTGGTGGAACTGGCCGGTGGGGAAATCGACGCCAGTTTGCCGCTCGATGGCCGCTCACTCGTCCCGCATTTGCAAGGGCAGGGCGGGCACGACGAAGTGTTTGGCGAGTACATGGCTGAAGGCACCATCAGCCCGCTGATGATGATTCGCCGTGGCGCCTATAAATTCATCTACAGCGAAGATGACCCGTGTCTACTCTTCGATGTGAGCAATGACCCGCGCGAGTTGGAGGAACTGAGCCAATCGCCGCAGCATCAGCAGCTGTTCGCTGATTTCCTCGCCGAAGCGCGGGCCAAGTGGGACATTCCGGCGATCCACCAACAAGTGCTCGCCAGCCAGCGGCGCCGGCGCTTTGTCGCCGACGCCCTGACCATCGGCAAGCTGAAGAGCTGGGATCACCAGCCGCTGGTGGACGCCAGTCAGCAGTACATGCGCAACCATATCGACCTCGATGACCTGGAGCGCAAAGCACGTTATCCACAACCCTGCCAAAACCAATAATGTTAAGGGGAAGTCCATGCAAAAGTTATCCACAGTAGTGACGGTCGGGCTATTGGCCCTCAGCAGTGCCTCGGCATTTGCCGAGCAGAGCTGCGACACGGTGAAAATGGCTGATCCAGGCTGGAGCGACATCGCCGCTACCAACGCCATCGCCGGTTTTCTGCTGGACGGCATGGGCTACAAGGCCAAGGTCGACACCCTCGCGGTGCCGATTACCTTTGGCGGTTTGAAGGATGGCAAAGTCGACGTGTTTCTGGGCAACTGGATGCCGGCGCAGCAAGGCTTCTACGACAAATTCGTGGCCAATGGCGACGTCACGCAGTTGGCGAAGAACCTCGATGGCACGGAATTTACCCTGGCGGTGCCGGATTACGTCTGGGACGCGGGTGTGCATAACTTCGCCGACCTGAACAAATTCGCCGACAAGTTCGAGAAGAAAATTTACGGCATCGGCTCCGGCGCGCCGGCCAACCTGTCGTTGCAGGACATCATCAAGAAAAACGACTTCGATCTCGGCCAGTGGAAACTGGTGGAATCCAGCGAGCAGGCGATGCTGGCGGAAGTCAGCCGCGCGGTGAAAAAGCAGAAATTCGTGACCTTCCTCGGCTGGACCCCGCACCCGATGAACGTGCAGTTGAAAATGCATTACCTGAAGGGCGGCGAGAAGTACTTCGGCGACACCGGCGCGGTGTATACCCTAACCCGCAAAGGTTATGCACAGGCCTGTCCGAACGTCGGCAAGCTGCTGACCAACCTGAGTTTCACCCAGGAAATGGAAAACAGCATCATGGCTGACGTGGTCAACAAGAAGGTCAGCAACGCCGACGCGGCCAAGGCATGGATCAAGGCCAACCCGGCCGTGCTCGACAAATGGCTCGACGGGGTGAAGACCGTGGATGGCAAGGAAGCGCTGGCGGCGGTGAAGGCCAAGTTGTAAGTAATCCCTGTGGTGAGGGGCCTGGCCCCCTCACCACAATCATCGCGTTCACCTGTTACCCTTTGCGCAAAACCTCCCACCTAGAGGCTCCATGGCATTCCCCACGCGCCATTCACTCTTTCCTTTTTTGAGCTGGTTGCCGCGCCAGACCCGCGCCAGCGTGGGTCGCGACCTGATCGTCGGCCTCAGCGGCGCAATCCTGGCGCTGCCGCAGTCCATCGCCTACGCACTGATCGCCGGTTTGCCCCCGGAATACGGTCTGTACGCCGCGATTATCCCGGTATTGATTGCCTGCCTGTGGGGCTCTTCCTGGCACCTGATCTGCGGTCCTACGGCGGCGATCTCCATTGTCCTGTACGCCAGCGTCAGCCCACTGGCCGTGCCGGCGTCCGAGGACTACGTCACGCTGATTCTGCTGCTGACATTCCTCGCCGGAGTCTTCCAGTGGTTGCTGGGCATGCTGCGCTTTGGCGCTCTGGTGAACTTCGTTTCGCATTCGGTGGTGCTGGGGTTCACCCTGGGCGCTGCCGTGGTAATCGCCATCGGCCAGTTGCCGAATTTACTGGGTCTGGACCTGGCCAACCAGGCCACGGCCCTCAGCAGTCTGGTCAGCCTGTTGAATCATCTCGGGGCTGTGGATAAACCTTCGCTGGTCCTTGGCGTCGCCACGGTAATCGTCGGCTTCATCCTGAAATTACTGCTGCCGCGCTGGCCAACCCTGTTGATCACGCTGGTGATCGCGAGCCTGGTGGTGTGGCTGTGGCCGGCCATGTTCGGACAAGTGAAACTGGTCAGTGCCTTCGCCGGCAGCCTTCCACCCTTCAGCCCATTACCGCTGGACCTGAACCTGGTGCTGCGCTTGCTGCCGAGCGCCGTGGCGGTGGGGATGCTGGGTTTGGTCACCAGCCTGTCGATTGCGCGCTCGCTGTCGGCACGTTCCGAGCAGTTGCTCGATGCGAATCAGGAGGTCCGCGCGCAGGGCCTTTCCAATATCGTTGGCGGATTTTTTTCCGGTTCACTGTCCGCCGGATCCTTCACCCGCTCGGGCCTGAGTTACGACGCAGGCGCCTGCTCGCCGCTGGCCGGCGTGTTCTCGGCGTTGTGGGTGGCGTTGTTCGCGGTGAGCGGCGCAGCGTTGATCGCACACATTCCGATCCCGGCCATGGCCGGCAGCATTTTGCTGATTTCCTGGGGGCTGGTGGACCATCGCGGCATTCGCGCGCTGTTTCGCGTGAGCCGCGCCGAGTTCGTGGTGATGCTGCTGACCTGCCTCGCCACCCTGCTGCTGGAACTGCAAACGGCGATCTACGCCGGGGTCCTGGCCTCGCTGTTTTTCTACCTCAAGCGCACCTCGCAACCTCGGGTGCAACACACCCGCGAGGGCGACGACGACGTGCTGCGGGTCGGCGGCTCGATCTTCTTCGGCGCCAGCCATTACCTGCAAGTACGGCTGCAACGCCTGCAAGGTCCGCGAGTGGTGATCGACGCGCAGCAGATCAACTTCATCGACTACTCCGGCGTCGAAATGCTCCACCAGGAAGCGCGCCGACTGCTACGCCAGGACCGCTGCCTGACCCTGCGCCGGGCGCGCCCGCAAGTGGTGGAAGAACTGCGCAAACTGGAAGGGCCGGAGAAGTGCCCGATCAGGTTCGAGGACTGAAGCCCCACCCAATCCACTGTGGCGAGGAAGCTTGCTCCCGCTTGAGTGCGACGCGCTCACAAAATTTCGGGGTCGCTGCGCAACCCAGCGGGAGCAAGCTCCCTCGCTACAGAATCCTAAAGCGCCAACTGCCGCCGAAGCTCCGCCAGCACCGGTGCCGACTCCGGGCGCACGCCGCGCCACAGGAAAAACGCTTCGGCCGCCTGCTCCACCAGCATGCCCAAGCCATCCATTGACACTGCGGCACCGTGCTCGGTGGCCCAGCGGCAGAATGAGGTCGGCTCCTGGCTGTACATCATGTCGTAGCAAAAGGTCTGGCCCGGTTCGATCAAACTGCTGGCAATCGGCGGTACATCGCCTGACAGACTGGCGGACGTGGCGTTGATGATCAGGTCCACCGGCTCGCGCAGCCAATCGAAACCGCTTGCAGACACTGGCCCCAGGTCGGCGAACAATTCGGCCAGGCGTTCGGCCTTTTCCACGGTGCGGTTGGCGATGATCACCGAGGCCGGTTGCTCGGCCAGCAGCGGCTCCAGCGCGCCGCGCACCGCGCCACCGGCGCCGAGCAACAGGATGCGTTTACCACTGAGGCTGAAACCGGCATTCACCGTCAAATCACGCACCAGTCCCGCGCCATCGGTGTTGTCACCCAGCAGGCTGCCATCGGCCAATTTGCTCAAGGTGTTTACCGCGCCGGCCCGTTGTGCGCGCTTGGTCAGGCTATCGGCCAGGCGCCAGGCCTCTTCCTTGAACGGCACGGTGACGTTGGCCCCACGTCCCTCGTGGAAAAATCCCAAGGCAAATGCGGAAAAATCATCCAGCGGTGCCAGCGAGGTGCTGTAGTCCAGCTGTTCGCCGGTCTGCTCGGCGAACATACGGTGGATCAGCGGCGACTTGCTGTGGCCAATCGGGTTACCGAAAACGACATAACGGTCCATCAGGATTCCTCGTTCAGGCCTTGCCCAACCAGTCGCGGTCTTGCAGGAAGTAATCGGTCAGGCGCGCTTCTTCACTACCGGGCTCGGCTTTCCAGTCGTAGCCCCAGCGCACTTGCGGCGGCAGCGACATCAGGATCGACTCGGTACGCCCGCCCGATTGCAAACCGAACAGGGTCCCGCGGTCGTAGACCAGGTTGAATTCAACGTAGCGGCCACGGCGAAATTCCTGGAACTCACGTTGTTTGGCGGTAAACGCCTCATGCTTGCGGCGCTGCACGATCGGCAGGTAAGCGTCGATAAACGCATCGCCGATGGCGCGCATGAAGGCGAAGCTGGTGTCGAAGTCCCACTCGTTCAGGTCATCGAAAAACAACCCGCCGATGCCGCGCGGTTCATGGCGATGCTTGATGTGGAAATAGCTGTCGCACCAGGCTTTGTAACGCGAGTAGACGTCCGGGCCGAACGGCGCGCAGGCCTGTTCGGCCACGCGATGCCAGTGCACGCAGTCTTCTTCGTTGCCGTAGTAAGGGGTCAGGTCGAAGCCGCCGCCGAACCACCAGACCGGCTCTTCGCCTTCTTTTTCAGCGATGAAAAATCGCACGTTGGCGTGGGACGTCGGCACATGCGGGTTGTGCGGGTGAATCACCAGCGACACGCCCAGGGCTTCGAAGCCGCGCCCGGCCAACTCTGGCCGATGGGCACTGGCGGACGGTGGCAGGCCGCTGCCAAACACATGGGAAAAGTTGACCCCGCCCTTTTCGATCACCGTCCCGTTTTCGATTACCCGGGTCCGGCCGCCGCCACCGGCGGGCCGGGTCCAAGCGTCCTCGACGAAGCGTGTGCCGCCATCTTCCACTTCCAGTGCGGCACAGATGCGGTCTTGCAGGTCGAGCAAATAGGCTTTAACGGATTCGGTGCGGGTAGTCATGGCATCACCTTGAATCGGGCAAAACAACGCGGCGCTCCGTCAGAGCGGGGCCGGCGCAAATGGGCGCGTAGCATACCATCGCCAATGCACCCGCCGCAGTTGACGAAGATCAAGGTTAGGAGTCCGATAGGTGGCTCGGTAAAACGATCCCAGGAGAGTGCAGATGGCAAAGCGTATCCAGTTCCGTGCCCATGGCGGCCCCGAAGTGCTTGAGTATGTCGATTACCTGCCCGCCGAGCCCGGGCCGCAGCAAGTGCGCGTCAGCAACAAGGCGATCGGCCTGAATTTCCTCGACATCTACTACCGCAACGGCCTGTACCCGTTGCCGGGCTTTCCGTCCGGCCTGGGTTCCGAAGGCGCCGGAGTGGTCGAGGCAGTGGGCAGCGAAGTGACCCGGTTCAAGGTCGGTGATCGCGTGGCGTATGGCAGCGGTCCGCTCGGTGCCTACAGCGAATTACACGTTCTGCCCGAAGCGAACCTGGTGCATCTGCCAGAGGCGATCAGTTTCGAACAGGCCGCCGGGGTCATGCTCAAGGGCTTGACCGTGCAATACCTGCTGCGGCAAACCCATGAGTTCAAGGGTGGCGAAACCATCCTGTTCCACGCCGCGGCCGGCGGCGTCGGTTCGTTGGCCTGCCAATGGGCCAAGGCCCTGGGCGTGAAGCTGATCGGCACCGTCAGTTCCCCGGAGAAAGCCGCGCTGGCCAAGGCCAACGGCGCGTGGGCAACCATCGACTACAGCCACGAAAACGTGGCGCAACGGGTGCTGGAATTGACCGACGGCAAGAAAGTCGCGGTGGTGTACGACGGCGTCGGCAAAGACACCTGGCTAACGTCGCTCGACAGCGTGGCGCCGCGAGGGTTGGTGGTGAGTTTCGGCAATGCCTCGGGGGCGGTGGACGGGGTCAACCTGGGGATTCTGGCGGCGAAGGGTTCCCTGTACGTCACGCGCCCGACCCTCGGCACCTACGCCAACAACGCCGAAAACCTGCAACGCATGGCCGATGAGCTGTTCGAGATGATCAGCAGCGGCAAGTTGACCGTGGACATCAGCCAACGCTATCCGCTGGCTGAAGCGGCCAAGGCCCAAACGGAATTGGCGGGGCGTCGGACGACGGGTTCGACGGTGTTGTTGCCTTAAGTTTTTCAGGGCTTGCCAAGGCCTCTTCGCGAACAGGCTCGCTCCCACAGGGGTTATGTGTCGATCACAGAACCTGCTCGCGAATGGCTGCACCGCCCATTCAGTCCGGGCGAATCACCTGCCCGGTCGCCAGGTCGCGGATCACGCTCGGGTTCTTGCGCCCACCGAGGTTGCCACCCAACACGTAATCCACCTGGCCACGGAAATATTGCTCGACCCGCAACCGCGTGCGCGCCGCCGGCCGGCCCTGAGGGTTGGCCGAAGTCGAGACCAAGGGCCCGACTACTGCGCACAAATCCCGCACCAGCGGATGATCGCTGACCCGCAAGGCTACGGTCTCGTGCACCCCGGTGATCCACTGCGGCAGCATGTTCTGATGCGGCACCAGCCAAGTATTCGGCCCTGGCCAGGTACTGGCCATGCGATCCATCCACAATTCCGGGAAGTCTTCGAACAGGAAGTCGAACTGGCGAATATTGTCGGCGATCAGGATCAGCCCCTTGTCCACCGAGCGGCCCTTGATCAGCAGCAGCCGATCGACGGCTTCTTCGTTCCACGGGTCGCAGCCCAGGCCCCAGACCGCTTCGGTTGGATAGGCAATCACCGCACCGGCACGGATTTCTTGCGCGGCTTGCTGCACGCGCCAACTGTTGACCATGTAAGACTCTCCGCAATAAGGCTGTGCGCAGTTTACCCATCCTGTTGTTAAAACCTAGCTCACCCGTGCAAACCAGCGGCCGTTTTCGCAGGCGGCGCGACCGTCCATTTCCAGCTCCGTGAGGCTGGCCAGCACTTTCGGTAGAGACCAGCCACTGCTGGCGGCGAGGGCTTCGCTGGTGTGCGGGGCGGCGTGCAGCAACCGCAACAGGGGATGCCGCGCCGCTGGCTCAGTCGGCTCGGGGCTGGGGGGCAAACGTTGCCAGCCGCGCAGGGCTTCGAGGATGTGCTCGATGGTTTCCACCAGCACCGCGCCGTCGCGAATCAGCTGATGACAGCCGCGTGCGCCGGGGTGATGGATCGAGCCAGGGATGGCGTACACCTCGCGGCCCTGTTCCGCCGCCAGCCGCGCGGTGATCAATGAACCGCTGGCGACACTGGCCTCGACCACCAGTACGCCAAGCGACAAACCACTGATGATCCGATTGCGCCTGGGGAAATTAGCCGCGCTCGGTCCGGCGTCCAGGGGAAATTCCGAAAGCACTGCGCTGCCGCTGGCAATCATGGCGTCCGCCAGGCGCCGATTGCGCTGTGGATAAAAGTTTTCCAGGCCGGTGCCCAACACCCCGACGGTTTGCCCACCAACATCCAGCGCGGCTTGATGCGCGGCGGCGTCGATGCCCAGGGCGAGGCCGCTGGTGATGACAAATCCGGCCGCGGCCAGGCTTCTGGAAAACGCAGCGGCGGTGTCCGTCCCCGGACGGCTGGCGCGACGACTGCCGACCATCGCCAGTTGCGGTTTTTCGAGAATCCCGGGGTCGCCGGCCACGAACAACAGCGGCGGCGCGTCATTCAGTTCGGCGAGCAAGGCCGGGTAATCGGCCTGGTCGAACATCAGCAAATGCTGGCCCGGCTGCTCTAGCCAGGCCAATGCGTGCGCCGCGCCATCGCGGATCTGCGGGCTGCGCCGCGCATCGGCACTGCTCAGTGGCAGGCCCAACGCCCGCCAAGCGCTGGCGGGTGCGCTGATGGCCTTGGAGGCCGAACCGAAGGCTTCGAGCAGGGTTTTGAAACGGCGCGGGCCGATCTCTGGCAAACGGTGCAAACGTAAACGGGCTTCGAGTTCCGCTGGGGAAATCGACCCGTGTTCTGACAACGGCATCTGATCGTCCTTGATCGTTATAAGCCCCATCGAAATGGGAACAAGCTGTGGATAAGTCTGTTGGTAACTTGTGGAGCAGGCTAAGGGTTTTGCACCTTGTCGAGCACCGCCAGGGAGCGCGAAGCGTTGAGCACCAAGCCATAGCTGAGCTTGTCGTAGGTGCGGAACACCATGAGCAGACCGGCCCGTTCGTCGGGGATTTTCAGCGGCTGGCCCGTGATGCGATCACGCACGGTTTCGCCGGTTTTCATCACCGCCAGCACGTTGCCTTCGGCGAGGCCGTCGCGCCGGCCCTTGTTCAGGGTGACCACGTCGAGCGCGCCGATCTGCGTCACGCCGCGAGGCACGTCGATGATCAGGCCGTTGACGTTGCCCTGCGGCGCGCTGGGCATGAAGGTTGAGTTGATTGAGCGCTCTTCGCCGCTGAACAGCCGATCCCCCAAACGAACTTCCTGGGTGGTGCGCTGCAAGGCGAGGGTGGCGACGTCACCTTCCGTGGCGACGATTTCGCCGCCACCGATGTCGTCGGCATTGATCCCCAGGAATTCCTTGCTCTGCGGATCGGTGTAGACCTTGCCCTGACGGAAGATCCCGTACACCGGCTGGTTCGGGTCGAAATGGCCGCGGGCAAAGATCCGGTCACCGGTACCGCTGAGCACCCGTTCGGCATCGCCGGCGACGATGTACGGCGCCTGGTCGAAATCCTCGACCGTGTCGACGATGCGGTTGCTCAACAGGAAACTGTTGATGGCTTGCAGCGGAATGCTCGGGATTGCGTCGGCCACTGGTGTGCTGCGGATGCGCGGCGACAGCTTGATGGTGCCTCGCGAGGCGCCGCGATTAAGCGTCAGGCGCGGCTGACCGTTGACGTAGACCAGCGACAGCGAGTCGCCGGGGTAGATCAGATTGGGGTTCTGAATCTGTGGATTGGCCTGCCACAGCTCCGGCCACTTCCAGGGTTCGCGCAGGTATTTTGCGGAAATGTCCCAGAGCGTGTCCCCCGCCACAACGGTGTATTGCTGTGGAAAACCTTCCTTGAGTTGCACTTGCCCATGCGCCAAACCGGCCGATGCCAATAGCAGCAGGGCGAGTAGTGATTTCCTCATGCGGTGAATCCCTTTATTATGTGCGTTCGCGTAAAACGCCAGAGCCCCCGTGGCTCGCTCCCGGCTTGACCGTCGATGTGACTATCAAAACAGGGCGCTACGTTTTACAACGGTAGCCTGCATCCTCGGACCCGCCAGGCCATCGACCCGACTTTACCTCACACGTGCAGCAATCAAGCTTATGGCCATTTTAAACATCCTCGAATTTCCCGACTCGCGCCTGCGGATTATCGCCAAACCCGTGGCGGTAGTGGACGACGAAGTGCGTCAGTTGGTCGATGACATGTTTGAAACAATGTATGAAGCGCCGGGCATCGGCCTCGCCGCGACCCAGGTCAACGTGCACAAACGTATTGTCGTGATGGACCTCTCCGAAGACCGCACCGAGCCGCGGGTGTTCATCAACCCCGAGTTCGAAACCCTGACCGACGAGATGGAGCAATATCAGGAAGGCTGCCTCTCGGTACCGGGTTTCTACGAGAACGTCGACCGCCCGCAGAAGGTCAAAATCAAGGCTCTGGACCGTGACGGCAAGCCCTACGAATTGATTGCCGAAGGCCTGCTCGCGGTGTGCATCCAGCACGAATGCGACCACCTCAACGGCAAGTTGTTCGTCGATTACCTGTCTAACCTCAAGCGTGACCGGATCAAGAAAAAACTGGAAAAGCTCCATCGCCAGAACGCTTGACGCCCTTCCTTCCAAAGGCTTGCTGCGGCAAGCCTTTTTCTTTTCAAGAGATTCCATCCATGCGCATCGTCTTTGCCGGCACCCCGGAATTCGCCGCCGAACACCTCAAGGCCCTGCTCGCCGGCCCTGATGAGATTGTCGCGGTCTACACCCAACCGGACCGACCGGCGGGCCGTGGGCAAAAATTGATGCCCAGCCCGGTCAAGCAATTGGCCCTGGAACACGATATTCCCGTGCTGCAACCGCCAACCTTGCGCAACGCCGAGGCCCAGGCCGAACTGGCGGCGCTGCAACCGGACCTGATGGTCGTGGTCGCGTATGGCCTGATCCTGCCACAAGTGGTGCTGGATATTCCGCGCCTGGGCTGCATCAACAGCCACGCGTCGCTGCTGCCACGCTGGCGCGGTGCGGCGCCGATCCAGCGCGCCGTGGAAGCGGGCGACGCCGAGAGCGGCGTGACCGTGATGCGCATGGAAGCCGGCCTCGACACTGGGCCGATGCTGCTCAAAGTCATTACGCCGATCAGCGCCGACGACACCGGCGGCAGCCTGCACGATCGCCTGGCCGAGCTGGGTCCACCGGCAGTGCTGCAAGCGATTGCCGGCCTCGCAGCGGGCACGCTGGACGGCGAGTTCCAGGACGACAGCCTCGCCACCTATGCGCACAAATTGAACAAGGACGAAGCGCGCATCGACTGGCGCCGCCCGGCCGTGGAGCTGGAACGCCTGATTCGCGCGTTTAACCCGTGGCCGATCAGCCACAGCACGCTGAATGGCGAAGCGTTGAAAGTGTTAGCCGCCCGTTTCGCTGAAGGCGAGGGCGCGCCGGGTGAGATTCTCGGCGCCAGCAAGGACGGCTTGATCGTTGCCTGCGGTGAACAGGCGGTGTGCCTGACGCGTCTGCAACTGCCCGGCGGCAAGGCGCTGAACTTCAGCGATCTGTTTAACAGCCGTCGCGAGAAGTTTGCCCTCGGCACGGTGCTGGGCGAAACGGCGGACACGCAATGAATCCTCGTCTGGCCGCTGCCAAGGCACTCGCCGCTGTTCTGAATGGAAAAGCCTCACTCAACAGTTCCCTGCCGACGCAACTGGACAAGGTCGAGGATCGCGATCGCGGCTTCACCCAAGACCTGGCTTTCGGCACCGCGCGCTGGCAACCGCGTTTGTCGGCGCTGGCCGCCAAGCTGTTGCAGAAACCGTTCAAGGCAGCTGACGCTGATGTCGAGGCGTTGCTGCTGGTCGGTCTGTACCAGTTGCTCTACACCCGAGTACCGGCCCACGCCGCCATCGGTGAAACCGTGGGTTGCGCCGACAAGCTGAAAAAACCCTGGGCCAAGGCGCTGCTCAACGCGGTATTGCGTCGTGCCCAGCGCGAGAGTGAAGCGCTGCTGGCCGAGCTGGAACATGACCCTGTGGTGCGCACCGCTCACCCGCGCTGGCTGCAAAAATCTCTGAAAGCGTTTTGGCCGCAACAATGGGAAGCCATTTGCGCGGCCAACAACGCGCACCCGCCAATGATTCTGCGGGTAAACCGCCGCCATCAAACCCGCGACGCCTATCTCTCTTTGCTCAGCGACGCCGGGATCGCTGCCGCGCCTTGCGTGTATAGCCGCGACGGCATCGTTCTCGACGCCGCCAGCGACGTACGCAGCCTGCCGGGTTTCGCCGACGGCTGGATCAGCGTGCAGGACGAAGCGGCGCAACTGGCCGCCGATCTGCTCGACCTGGCGCCGGGCCAGCGCGTGCTCGACGCCTGTTGCGCGCCGGGCGGCAAGACCTGCCACATCCTGGAAGCCGAACCGGCATTGGCCGGGGTGGTAGCGGTGGACCTGGAAGCCAAGCGCCTGGTGCGGGTTCGAGAGAATTTGCAACGCCTGGGGCTCAGCGCCGAGCTGATCGCCGCCGATGGCCGCGACACAGCGGCCTGGTGGGACGGTAAACCGTTCCAGCGCATTCTGCTCGACGCACCGTGTTCGGCCACCGGCGTGATCCGTCGTCACCCGGACATCAAGTTGACCCGCCAACCCGACGACATCGCCGCCCTGGCAGTGCTGCAAGGCGAGTTGCTGGACGCGATGTGGCAAACCCTCGAAGTCGGCGGCATTCTGCTGTACGCCACCTGCTCGACGCTGCCGACCGAAAACACCGAGGTGATCGCGGCGTTCCTCGATCGCACGTCCGGCGCGCGGGAACTCGACATTGCCGGCCAGAACGGTCAGCCTGCGGCCGGGATCAAGCAACCCCACGGTCGCCAATTGCTCGCGCAAGAAGGCGGGCATGACGGTTTCTATTACGCCAAGCTGATCAAGATCGCCGCCGCACGCGGTTAAATGGATTCAACGGAGTGACTGGATGAAGATCATCATCCTCGGGGCAGGGCAGGTCGGCGGTTCGCTGGCCGAACACTTGGCCAGCGAAGCCAACGACATTACGGTGGTCGACACCGACAGCGAACGCCTGCGCGACCTTGGCGATCGCCTCGACATCCGTACCGTGCAGGGTCGTGGCTCGCTGCCGACGGTGCTGCGCCAGGCCGGTGCCGATGACGCCGACATGCTGGTAGCGGTGACCAACAGCGACGAGACCAACATGGTCGCCTGCCAGGTCGCGCACACCCTGTTCCACACCCCGACCAAAATCGCCCGCGTGCGTGAAGCGGCGTACCTGACCCGCGCCGACCTGTTCGATAACGAGGCGATCCCGGTCGACGTGCTGATCAGCCCCGAGCAGGTAGTCACCAATTACATCAAGCGCCTGATCCAGCATCCTGGCGCGTTGCAGGTGATCGACTTCGCCGAGGGCAAGGCGCAACTGGTCGCCGTCAAGGCCTACTACGGCGGGCCGCTGGTGGGCCAGCAACTGCGCCAGTTGCGCGAGCACATGCCGAATGTCGAGACCCGCGTGGCAGCGATTTTCCGTCGTGACCGGCCAATTCTGCCCCAGGGCGACACGGTGATCGAGGCTGACGACGAAGTGTTCTTCATCGCTGCCAAGGCCAACATCCGCGCGGTGATGAGCGAAATGCGCCGCCTCGACGAGAGCTATAAACGCATCGTCATCGCCGGCGGCGGGCAGATCGGCGAACGCTTGGCCGAGGCCATCGAAAGCCGCTACCAGGTGAAGATCATCGAGATGAACCCGGCCCGTTGCCGCTACCTCTCCGACACCCTCGACAGCACCGTAGTGTTACAAGGCAGCGCCTCGGACCGCGACCTGCTGCTGGAAGAGAACATCGCCGACGCCGACCTGTTCCTGGCCCTGACCAACGACGACGAAGCCAACATCATGTCGTCGCTGCTGGCCAAACGGCTGGGGGCGAAGAAGGTGATGACGATCATCAACAACCCGGCCTACGTCGACCTGATCCAGGGCGGCGATATCGACATCGCCATCAGCCCGCAACTGGCGACCATCGGCACCTTGCTGGCCCATGTGCGCCGGGGCGATATCGTCAGCGTGCACTCACTGCGCCGGGGCGCGGCGGAAGCCATCGAAGCGATCGCCCATGGCGATGCGAAGTCGAGCAAGGTGATTGGCAAGGCCATCGAACACATCGGCCTGCCGCCGGGCACCACCATCGGCGCGATCATCCGCGACGAGCAAGTGATCATCGCCCACGACGACACGGTGATCGCCGCTGGCGACCATGTGATCCTGTTCCTTGTGGATAAAAAGCATATTCGCGATGTGGAGAAGCTGTTTCATGTGGGGTTGAGCTTCTTCTGATCCGGATTTTTCTGTGTTCACACTGGACTCATCGCTGGCAAGCCAGCTCCCACAGGGTTCTTTGGTGTACATGCCGCTTGTGAACAACCGGAACACTGTTAGTGCTGGTTGCCAGACCCCACAGGGTTCTCTGATGTACATGTCTCTTGTGAACAACCGGAACACTGTGGGAGCTGGCTTGCCAGCGATGGCGGTTTCAGAGACGCATTGAATGTTCCTGACACGCCTCTGCGAGGAAACCAACATGCTCGAATCTCTGGAAAAAATGCTCGCCAAGGGTGTGGATAACTCATTGCTACGCTTCGGCCTGGGCAAGGGTTATCTCGATGCCGGCGACAACGCCAAAGCCGCTGAACATCTCCGGCATTGCGTGGCGTTCGATCCGAAATACTCGGCGGCGTGGAAGTTGTTGGGCAAGGCCCATCTGGCCCTGGCCGATCACGCTGCTGCGCGTCTGGCCTGGGAGCAGGGCCTGGAAGCGGCCCGCGCCCACGGCGATAAACAGGCGGAGAAAGAAATGACGGTGTTCCTGAAGAAGCTCGACCGCCAAGCGCCGTGATTCAGAGGTAGCGCAAACCAATGCCGTCGGCATCCACCTGCACCACTTCCATACGCACCCGTGGCGCGCCGCTGGGCAAGTCCTGAACTTGACCATAGACCACCGCGCCCCTGGGCAGCGCCGATAAGCGCGGATGGCTGACGTAGACCCCGGTGGCTGAGAGGTTGCGGGTATGGCCCAGGCATTCGCCGAAGCTTTCGTGACAAATCTTGATGCGCAATGACTTTCGGTGTTCGGACATCTGCTGCGCCCTTTAATGAACGGTTGTGGATAACGCCCCTGGCCGGGTTATCCACGGATCATGCCAATGGCCTCAATACCAACGCGCTTCGCCCGGTGGCCGCTTCTTGAAACGCTTCATGCTCCACATGTACTGGCTCGGGTAAGCCCGCACGTAGCGCTCGACCACTTGGCTCATGGCCGCGCACGAAGTTTCAGTGTCGGTGCTGTACATGGCGTCCGGCGCGGCTTCGAGGATCACTTTGTAGCCCGAGCCATCGGGCAGGCGCAGCGCATGCAGGAACACGCCAACCGCTTTACCGCCCGCGAGCATGTTCGGTACGAATTTGCTGGTCAGTGCCTGGGTGGCGAAGAATGGCACGAAGATCCCGGCGGATTCGGCCGGTTCCGGGTCAGCCGGAATGCCTACTGCACCACCTTTGCGCACTTCCTTGATGACGCTGAGGATGCCTTCCTTGGTCGATGCCGCCACGCGGTTGCCCAATTGCACCCGTTGTTTGCGCAGCAAATCGTCCACCGCTTTCAACTTCGGTGGGCGGTAGAAAATGATCGGTTTGCACTGGCTGCAATAGAAATGGTTGAGCACTTCCCAGTTGCCCAGGTGGCTGGTGATGCCCACCACGCCTTTGCCGGACGCCAGTGCCTCCGTCAACACGTCGAGGCCTTCGACTTCGCGCACCAGATCGATCGAGCGCTGGGCCGGCCAGATCCAGGCGCAGGCGCTTTCGGTCAAGGATTTGCCGATGTCGCCCAGGCTCTGGCCGACCAGACGTTCGCGCGCGGCGGGGTCCATGTCGGGAAAGCATTTAGCCAGGTTGATACGCACCACGTCGCGGGAACGGTTGGGGGTTTTCCACATCAGCCAGCCAATTGCCGAACCCACCGCTTGTACGGCGCGCCACGGAAGCAAGGCAAACAGCCGCAGAGCGCCTACCAGCAAGGCGCCTTTAAACTTATCCACAGGTCACTCCTGATCTTGTGCTGTGCGCGAGGCGGCCATTCTAACCGCCGTTGGCCAAGGTCGCGTAGCGGTCACAGTCGCGGGTGTGGTCCATGACCATGCCCGAGGCCTGCATGAACGCGTAGCAAATGGTCGGACCGACGAAGGTAAACCCAGCCTTCTTCAGGCCTTTGCTCATCTGCACCGCGATCGGCGTAATGGCCGGCACTTCGCTGCGATCCTTGAAATGGTTGATCACCGGCGTGCCGCCCACAAACGACCAGAGAAACCGCACCGGGTCTTCCAGCGCCAGCCAGGCCTGGGCATTGCGCCGCGCGGCGTTGAGCTTGAGGCGGTTGCGGATGATGCCGGGGTCGAGCATCAGTGCTTCGATTTCGGCGTCGCTCATCTGCGCCACGCGCTGGACATCGAAGCCGAACAGCACCTGCCGGTAGTGCTCGCGTTTGCGCAGGACAGTGATCCATGACAGCCCGGCCTGGAACCCTTCGAGCAAAAGCAACTCGAACAAACCCTGCGCATCGCGCAGCGGCGTTCCCCACTCCCGATCGTGATAAGCCATGTACAACGGATCTTCAGTGCACCAAAAGCAGCGTGGCATAAGGCTCCAGGGGGTGGAGGCGCGACCGAATCGGGTATACTCCCGCTCTTTAAATCGCAGCCCAAGAAACAGGTGAATTCGTGAGCCAGCCTACGCCAGCCGTGCGTACCTTCCAAGACTTGATCCTCGCCCTCCAGCAATACTGGGCCGAGCAAGGTTGTGTGGTACTTCAGCCCTACGATATGGAAGTAGGCGCCGGCACTTTCCACACCGCTACCTTCCTGCGCGCCATTGGCCCGGAAACCTGGAACGCCGCTTATGTGCAGCCCAGTCGTCGACCGACTGACGGCCGCTACGGCGAAAACCCGAATCGTCTGCAGCACTACTACCAGTTCCAGGTGGTACTGAAGCCGAACCCGGACAACTTCCAGGAACTGTACCTGGGCTCGCTCAAGCACGTCGGTCTGGACCCGCTGGTCCACGACATCCGTTTCGTCGAAGACAACTGGGAATCGCCGACCCTGGGCGCCTGGGGCCTGGGTTGGGAAGTCTGGCTCAACGGCATGGAAGTGACGCAGTTCACCTACTTCCAGCAAGCGGGCGGCATTGAGTGCTACCCGGTGACCGGCGAAATCACCTACGGCCTCGAGCGCCTGGCGATGTACCTGCAAGGCGTGGACTCGGTGTACGACCTGGTCTGGGCTGACGGCCCATTCGGCAAAGTCACCTACGGCGATGTGTTCCACCAGAACGAAGTGGAGCAGTCGACCTACAACTTCGAACACGCCAACGTCGAAAAGCTGTTCGAGCTGTTCGACTTCTATGAAAGCGAAGCCAAGCGCCTGATCGAGCTCGACCAGCCGCTGCCGTTGCCGAGCTATGAAATGGTGTTGAAGGCTTCCCATACCTTCAACCTGCTGGATGCGCGCCGGGCGATCTCGGTCACCGCGCGTCAGCAATACATCCTGCGTGTGCGCACCCTGGCGCGTTCCGTAGCGCAAGCCTATCTGCTGGCGCGCGCCAAGCTGGGCTTCCCGATGGCGACCCCGGACCTGCGTGACGAAGTACTGGCCAAGCTGGAGGCTGCACAATGAGTGCTCAAGATTTTCTGGTTGAACTGGGCACCGAAGAACTGCCACCCAAAGCCCTGAACACCCTGGCCGAGGCCTTCCTTGCCGGGATCGACAAAGGCCTGCAAGCCGCTGGCCTGAGCTACGAAGCGAAAACCGTGTACGCCGCACCGCGGCGCTTGGCCGTGCTGATTACCGCACTGGCCACCCAGCAACCGGATCGCAGCATCAACCTCGACGGCCCGCCACGCCAGGCCGCGTTCGATGCCGATGGCAACCCGACCCAGGCGGCGCTGGGCTTTGCCAAGAAGTGCGGCGTCGAGCTGAGCGAAATCGACCAGAGCGGGCCGAAGCTGCGTTACAGCCAAAGCATCGCCGGCAAGCCGACTGCCAGCCTGCTGCCAACCATCGTTGAAGACTCGTTGAACGACCTGCCGATCCCCAAGCGCATGCGCTGGGGTGCGCGCAAAGAAGAATTCGTGCGTCCAACCCAATGGCTGGTGATGCTGCTCGGTGACCAGGTCATCGATTGCACGATCCTTGCGCAAAGGGCCGGCCGCGATTCCCGTGGTCACCGCTTCCATCACCCGCAGAGCGTGCGCATCAGCTCGCCGGCCAACTACCTGAACGACCTGCGGGCCGCTTATGTGCTGGCCGACGCCAACGAGCGTCGCGCGCTGATCAGCAAGCGCACTGAAGAGCTGGCCACCCTGCAGGAAGGCACCGCCATCGTGCCGCCAGGCCTGCTCGATGAAGTGACCGCGCTGGTGGAATGGCCGGTGCCGCTGGTGTGCTCGTTCGAGGAACGCTTCCTCGACGTGCCGCAAGAAGCCTTGATCACCACCATGCAGGACAACCAGAAATACTTCTGCCTGCTGGATGTCGACGGCAAGTTGCTGCCGCGCTTCATCACTGTGGCCAACATTGAGAGCAAGGACCCGCAGCAGATCGTCGCCGGTAACGAGAAAGTCGTCCGCCCGCGCCTGACCGACGCCGAGTTCTTCTTTAAGCAAGACAAGAAGCAGTCGTTGGAAAGCTTCAACCAGCGCCTGCAAAACGTGGTGTTCCAGGAAAAACTCGGCAGCGTCTACGACAAGGCCGAGCGCGTTTCCAAACTGGCGGCCTACATTGCCACGCGCATCGGCGGCGATGCCCAGCGCGCGGCCCGTGCCGGCCTGCTGTCGAAGTGCGACCTGGCGACCGAGATGGTCGGCGAGTTCCCTGAGATGCAAGGCGTGGCCGGTTACTACTACGCCCTCAACGACGGTGAGCCCGAAGACGTCGCATTGGCGCTGAACGAACAGTACATGCCCCGCGGTGCCGGCGCTGAACTGCCGTCCACCGTCACCGGCGCGGCCGTGGCGATTGCCGACAAGCTGGACACCCTGGTGGGGATCTTCGGCATTGGCATGTTGCCCACCGGCAGCAAGGACCCGTACGCCCTGCGTCGCGCCGCCCTCGGCGTGCTGCGCATCCTGATCGACAAACAATTGGACCTCGACCTCAACGACGCGGTGGCGTTTGCCGTCAATGCCTTCGGTGGCAAGGTCAAGGCTGCCGGCCTGAACGAGGCGGTGCTGGAGTTCATCTTCGATCGCCTGCGTGCACGTTACGAAGACGAAGGCGTCGACGTTGGTACTTATCTGTCGGTGCGGGCACTGAAGCCAGGCTCGGCGCTGGACTTCGATCAGCGTGTGCAAGCGGTGGAAGCCTTCCGCAAACTGCCGGAAGCGGCAGCGCTGGCGGCGGTGAACAAGCGCGTGTCGAACCTGCTGAGCAAGGCTGAAGGTTCGATCCCAGCGGTGGTGGAAGCCAAATACTTCGACAACGCCAACGAGTTCTCGCTGTATTCGGCGATCCAGCAAGCGGATCAAGCGGTGCAACCGATGGCGGCAGCGCGGCAGTACAGCGAATCCCTGGCGCGCCTGGCGGCACTGCGCGAACCGGTGGATGCGTTCTTCGAAGCGGTGATGGTCAATGCCGAGGATGCCAACGTGCGTGCCAACCGCTATGCGTTGCTGGCGCGTCTGCGGGGCTTGTTCCTGGGCGTTGCCGATATTTCGCTGCTGGGTTGAGGGGCTGTTGTGAAACTGCTGATTCTCGATCGGGATGGTGTGATCAATTACGACTCCGATGCGTACATCAAATCGGTGGAGGAATGGATTCCATTGCCCGGTTCGATCGCAGCGATTGCGCAGTTGAGCCAGGCTGGCTGGACGGTGGCGATTGCCACCAACCAGTCAGGCATCGCTCGCGGTTACTACGACCTCGCCACCCTCGACGCCATGCACGCGCGCCTGCGCGAACTGGTGGCGGAGCAGGGCGGTGAAGTCGGGCTGATCGTCTATTGCCCGCACGGTCCGGACGAAGGCTGTGATTGCCGCAAGCCAAAACCGGGGATGTTGAAGACCATCGCCGGGCACTATGGTGTCTCGCTGACGGATTTATGGTTCGTCGGCGACAGCCTTGGTGACCTGGAGGCGGCCAAGGCCGTCGATTCTCAGCCTGTGTTGGTAAAGACCGGAAAAGGCGACAAGACTTTGGGCAAGACCCTACCGGTAGGCACTTTGATTTTTGACGATCTGGCGGCGGTTGCCGCAGAACTTATCCACCACTAAAGCGCTACTGACATCCTGACAAGGACTGTCCGGGAGTGTGCTTTTAACAGGCGGGCAATCCCCGCGAATGGTAAATGCCGCTATGTCGATACTGCAGGCAATCAGAACCTTGCTCTTTTACCTGCTGCTGGGCACCAGCTCTCTGCTCTGGTGCAGCCTGAGCTTTTTCATCGCGCCGTTTCTGCCATTCAAGGCGCGTTACCGTTTTATCAATGTGTACTGGTGCCGCTGCGCGCTGTGGCTGAGCAAGGTATTCCTTGGCATTCGCTATGAAGTCAAAGGCGCCGAGAATGTACCCGAGCGCCCATGCGTGATTCAGTCGAACCACCAGAGCACCTGGGAGACGTTTTTTCTTTCGGCCTATTTCCAGCCCTTGAGCCAGGTGCTCAAGCGCGAACTGTTGTACGTGCCGTTTTTCGGCTGGGCGATGGCCATGTTGCGGCCAATCGCGATCGATCGTGATAACCCGAAAGCCGCGCTCAAGCATGTGGCGAAGAAGGGCGATGAACTGCTGAAAGACAACGTCTGGGTGCTGATTTTCCCGGAAGGCACGCGTGTCCCATTCGGCACCGTGGGCAAGTTTTCCCGTGGCGGTACCGCGCTGGCGGTGAACGCCGAACTGCCGGTACTACCGATTGCGCACAACGCTGGCAAGTTCTGGCCGAAGACCGGTTGGGCGAAAACTTCAGGTGTCATCACGGTGATCATCGGTGAACCGATGTACGCGATCGGCTCGGGGCCCCGAGCCATCGCCGAGCTGAATGACCGGGTACAGGCTTGGAATGAACAGCGTCAGCGGGAGATGGGATCACTGCCTGAAACACCCGCAGCGACCGATACAGTTGCCGTTGGATGATCTGTGGATAACCTGTGTACCGTTTTCCGAAAAACTGTCATTTTTGTGTCATAACTTCATGATTTTTCTACATATTTCATAAACACATAAAAATTCGAAAAGCGTGCATAAGTTTTCCCTGGCATAAAAAACCGGCCTTTGTGAGCCGGTTTTTTTACGCCCTCAATAAACAGTTAAAAATGGCCTTCGTACAGTTGGAACTGTGCGACCTGCGCATCACAGAACACACTGCGAATTCTTGTGGCCCCTGCAACACCTGGTCAAGGAGTACCGCGCCGGCGTCGAGAATGGCAGCATCGGTGCCGACGATATCCGGTCCAAATTCCTGCGCGCGCTTGAAGCCAAGAGCATGGCCGACAACGGCATGGTGGTTATTCCCGAGCACGGCCGCGTTTACGTCAGCGGCTACGGTTCCTTCCAGCCGAAAGAGGAGGGCTTGCCGACGTTCTCGAGTGACTGAAGAGCAGCCATAAAAAACCCCGACTCGAAGGTCGGGGTTTTTTATGGCAGATGATCAAACCGGATCAGAAATCCAGGTTAGACACCGCCAGGGCATTGCTTTCAATGAAGTCACGACGTGGCTCGACCGCGTCACCCATCAGGGTGTTGAAAATCTGGTCGGCGCCAATGGCGTCTTCGATGGTGACTTTGAGCATCCGGCGCGAACCCGGGTCCATGGTGGTTTCCCACAACTGATCCGGGTTCATCTCACCCAGCCCTTTATAGCGCTGGATGGTGTGGCGCTTGGTGCTTTCGGCCATCAGCCATTCAAGGGCTTCCTTGAACTCGGTCACGGCTTTCTTGCGTTCGCCACGCTGGATGTACGCGCCATCGTCGAGCAGGGTGCTTAGCTGCGCGCCCAGGGAAACAACGGTTTTGTAATCGTTGCTGCCGAAGAAGTCGCGGTTGAAGGTGACGTAGTTCGACAGGCCGTGGGAGATCAGTTCGACTTCGGGCAACCAGACGTTACGTTCACGGTCTTCGCGCAGGCTGGCCTTGTAGACCAGGCCCGATTTCTCGACGGTGCGCAGGCGGACTTCGTACTGCGCCAGCCAATCCTGCATCGCTGCGTGGTCGGAGAGTTGCTCCATGCTCACGGCCGGCAGATAGATGAAGTGCTCGGTCAGCTCCTGCGGGTACAGGCGCGACAGACGCTTGAGCGTCTTCATCACCAGACGGAAGTCGTTCACCAGGCGCTCGAGGGCTTCGCCAGAAATGCCAGGGGCTTCTTCGTTGAGGTGCAGGCTCGCGTCTTCCAGGGCCGACTGCGTCATGTACTCTTCCATGGCGTCGTCGTCTTTGATGTATTGCTCTTGCTTGCCTTTCTTGACCTTGTACAGCGGCGGCTGGGCGATGTAGATGTAGCCGCGCTCGATCAGCTCCGGCAACTGACGGAAGAAGAAGGTCAGCAGCAGGGTACGGATGTGCGAACCGTCGACGTCAGCATCGGTCATGATGATGATGTTGTGGTAACGCAGCTTGTCGATGTTGTACTCGTCTCGGCCAATGCCGCAGCCCAGCGCGGTGATCAAGGTGCCCACTTCCTGAGAAGAGATCATCTTGTCGAAACGCGCCTTTTCGACGTTCAGGATCTTGCCCTTGAGCGGCAGGATGGCCTGGGTCTTGCGGTTGCGTCCCTGCTTGGCGGAGCCGCCAGCAGAGTCACCTTCCACCAGGTACAGTTCGGACAGCGCCGGGTCTTTTTCCTGGCAGTCCGCCAGTTTGCCCGGCAGGCCGGCGATGTCCAGCGCGCCTTTGCGGCGGGTCATCTCCCGGGCCTTGCGCGCGGCTTCACGGGCACGGGCGGCGTCGATCATCTTGCCGACGACCAGCTTGGCTTCGTTCGGATTTTCCAGCAGGAAGTCGGAGAAGTACTTGCCCATTTCCTGTTCGACCGCGGTCTTCACTTCGGAAGACACCAGCTTGTCTTTGGTCTGCGAGCTGAACTTCGGATCCGGCACCTTGACCGAAATGATCGCAGTCAGGCCTTCGCGGGCATCGTCACCGGTGGTGGCGACTTTGTGCTTCTTCGCCAAGCCTTCGGCTTCGATGTAGGTGTTGAGGTTACGCGTCAGTGCGGAACGGAAGCCCACCAAGTGAGTACCGCCATCGCGCTGTGGAATGTTGTTGGTGAAGCACAACAGGTTCTCGTTGAAGCTGTCGTTCCACTGCAGGGCGATCTCCACGCCGATGCCATCTTCGCGCTGGATGTTGAAGTGGAACACCTGATTGACCGCCGTCTTGTTGGTGTTCAGGTATTCAACGAACGCACGCAAGCCACCTTCGTACTTGAACAGTTCCTCTTTACCGCTGCGCTCGTCCTTGAGGACGATGCCGACACCGGAGTTGAGGAACGACAGTTCACGAATCCGCTTGGCCAGGATGTCCCAGCTGAAATGGATGTTCTTGAAGGTGTCAGCCGAAGGCTTGAAGTGAATCTGGGTGCCGGTTGTTTCGCTGTCGCCAACGATCTTCATTGGCTCCTGTGGGACACCGTGGACGTAGGTCTGCTCCCAGATCTTGCCACTGCGGCGCACGGTCAGGATCAACTCTTCCGACAATGCGTTCACCACCGAAACGCCCACACCGTGCAGGCCGCCGGAGACTTTATAGGAGTTGTCGTCGAATTTACCGCCGGCGTGCAGCACGGTCATGATGACCTCGGCCGCGGACACGCCTTCTTCTTTGTGCACGTCTACCGGAATGCCACGACCGTTGTCGCGCACGGTGATGGATTCATCCGGGTGAATGATGATGCTGATGTCGTCGCAATGGCCAGCGAGCGCTTCGTCGATCGAGTTGTCGACCACCTCGAACACCATGTGGTGCAGACCGCTGCCATCATCGGTGTCGCCAATGTACATACCGGGACGTTTGCGTACGGCATCCAGGCCTTTCAGCACTTTGATGCTGGTTGAGTCGTACGTATTCGTATTTTCTTCGCTCAATGCCTTCACTCCCGATGGTCGTGGGTCTGGGTGATACGGCCCTGTTCCACGTGGAACAGAGCGACTGGCGTTTCCGTCTGCCAGCCTTCCCTCAATAATTCGTGGTCTACACAGGTGATGAACACCTGGCAGCGTAAGTCTTCCAGCAAACGGCACAGCGCGCGGCGGTGTTGCTCGTCCAACTCGGACGGCAAGTCATCCACCAGATAAATACACTGGCCGCGCCGGGCCTGGCTCACCAAATGCCCTTGAGCGATGCGCAAAGCACAGACCACCAACTTCTGCTGACCCCGGGACAGAATGTCCGCGGCATTGTGTGCGCCCAATCGAAGACGCAAGTCAGCGCGTTGTGGTCCGGCCTGGGTATGCCCGATTTGCTGGTCCCGCTGAAGAGACGACGCGAGTACAGCACTGAGTTCGCGTTCTTTGTCCCAACCGCGGTAATAGCTGAGCGTCAAACCCTCGAGCTCTACCAGTTCGCTCAAGGTTTGTTCAAAGACTGGTTTCAAGGCTTTGATATAAGCACGGCGGTATTCATCAATTTCAGCGCTGGCCTGGCACAGTTCCCTGTCCCAAACCGCTTGCGAAACGGCGTCAAGTGTACCATGCCGAAGCCAAGAGTTTCTCTGGCGCAGGGCCTTCTGCAAGCGCTGCCAGGTGGACATGAATCGCGGCTCGACATGGAACACGCCCCAATCGAGAAACTGTCGGCGAATCTTCGGCGCGCCCTCCAGCAGTCGGAAGCTGTCAGGGTTGATCAACTGCAGTGGCAGAATCTCCGCCAGTTGCGCGGCGCTGCGCGCATTCTGACCGTCGATGCGGATCTGAAACTCGCCCTGACGATCACGAGAGATGCCCAACGCGCTGTGCCCACCCTCGGCCAGTTCCACCTGACCGAACACCGTGCAGGCCAGTTGTTCGTACTGAATGACCGGCAACAGGCGGGTGCTGCGAAACGAACGGGCAAGCCCCAGCAGGTGAATGGCTTCCAGGACACTGGTTTTGCCGCTGCCGTTGGCGCCGTACAGGATGTTGATGCGGGGAGAGGGGGAGAAGGTCACCGGGTGCAAATTGCGCACCGCGGTGACCGAGACGCGACTGAGGGACATCTAGCTTCTGCTGAACATGATTACAGACGCATCGGCATGACAACGTAAGCCGAGTCGTCGTTGTCGGACTCTTGTACCAACGCGCTGCTGTTGGAGTCGGACAGGATCAGGCGCACTTGTTCGGTGGTCATCACGCCCAGTACATCGAGCAAGTAACTGACGTTGAACCCGATTTCCAGCGAGCCACCGGAGTACTCGACGCCCACTTCTTCTTCCGCTTCTTCCTGCTCCGGGTTGTTCGCCTGGATCTTCAGCTGACCATTGGCCAATTGCAGACGGATTCCACGGTACTTCTCGTTGGACAGAATCGCGGTGCGGCTGAACGCTTCGCGCAGTGCCTGGCGATCGCCCAATACCAACTTGTCGCCGCCTTTTGGCAGTACACGCTCATAGTCAGGGAATTTGCCGTCGACCAATTTTGAAGTGAACGTGAACTCGCCGGTGGTGGCGCGGATGTGGTGTTGGCCCAGCACGATGCTGACGATGCCGTCCGGCTCGGTCAGCAGACGCGCCAGTTCCAGGATGCCTTTGCGCGGCACAATCACTTGGTGACGATCAGGCTGACCGATGTCGGCCTGCATCGAGCACATAGCCAGACGGTGGCCGTCGGTAGCCACGGCACGGATCACACCGGCGGACACTTCCAGCAGCATACCGTTGAGGTAATAGCGAACGTCCTGCTGGGCCATGGCGAAACTGGTGCGCTCGATCAAGCGACGGAGCTTGCTCTGCTCGAGGCTGCAAGTCAGCGAACCCGGGCCTTCTTCAACGGTCGGGAAATCGTTCGCCGGCAGGGTCGACAGGGTGAAACGGCTGCGACCTGCCTTGACCACCAGCTTCTGCTCGTCAACCTTGATGTCGATCAGCGCGTCGTTCGGCAGGCTCTTGCAGATGTCCATCAGCTTGCGCGCCGGCACGGTGATGGAGCCCGGATCGGCCGGCTCTTCAAGTTGCACACGACCGACCAGTTCGACTTCCAGGTCGGTACCGGTCAGCGACAGTTGCTGGCCTTCGACAACCAGCAGCACGTTGGAAAGTACCGGCAAGGTCTGGCGGCGTTCGACGACGCCGGCGACCAGTTGCAGGGGTTTCAACAGGGCTTCGCGTTGAATGGTGAAATGCATGGTCTAGTCCCTTGCCTTAATAAGCTGCGCTGGAGTTCATCAAGTGGTCAGTGTTCGCAGCAGGTTCTTGTAGTCCTCGCGGATGTCCGCGTCGGATTCCTTAAGTTCGTTGATCTTGCGGCAGGCGTGCAAAACAGTCGTATGGTCGCGGCCGCCAAACACATCACCGATTTCCGGCAGGCTGTGGTTGGTCAGCTCCTTGGACAAGGCCATGGCGACCTGACGCGGACGTGCCACCGAGCGCGAACGACGCTTGGACAGCAAATCGGATATCTTGATCTTGTAGTACTCAGCGACAGTACGCTGAATGTTATCCACAGACACCAGTTTGTCTTGCAGCGCCAACAAGTCTTTCAAGGATTCACGAATCAACTCGATGGTGATGTCGCGGCCCATGAAGTGCGAGTGTGCGATCACGCGTTTGAGCGCGCCTTCCAGCTCGCGGACGTTGGAACGAATGCGCTGAGCGATGAAGAACGCAGCGTCGTGGGGCAGATCGACTTTGGCTTGGTCTGCCTTTTTCATCAGGATCGCCACACGGGTTTCCAGCTCTGGCGGCTCGACGGCGACGGTCAGACCCCAACCAAAGCGGGATTTAAGGCGCTCTTCGAGCCCTTCGATTTCTTTCGGGTAGCGGTCACTGGTGAGAATGACCTGCTGGCCACCTTCAAGCAGGGCGTTGAAGGTGTGGAAGAACTCTTCCTGCGACCGTTCCTTGCGGGCAAAGAACTGAATGTCATCGATCAGCAACGCGTCCACCGACCGGTAGAAGCGCTTGAATTCGTTGATGGCATTGAGTTGCAGCGCCTTGACCATGTCGGCCACGAAGCGCTCGGAATGCAAGTACACGACCTTGGCATTCGGGTTCTTCTTTAAAAGATGGTTACCCACCGCGTGCATCAAGTGGGTTTTACCCAAACCGACGCCGCCATAAAGGAAGAGCGGGTTGTATCCGTGCTTGGGGTTATCCGCCACCTGCCAGGCAGCCGCGCGGGCTAACTGGTTGGACTTACCTTCGACGAAATTCTCGAATGTGAAAGTGCGGTTCAGGTAGCTGGTGTGCTTGAGCGCGCCTTCAACCTGCACGGTACGTTGTTCTGATCGTACCGGGGCCTGTTGCGAGCTGGCGCCCGCCATAGGGTCAAAACTGTCGCGGGACGGTTCTTCGCTGACCTCGGCAACTTTCTGTGTAGCCCGTTTGGTCGGTGCTGGCGCGGGAGCCGGCGCACTGACCGGGGCCGGCGAGGCTTGAGCCTGCGAAGCGGCGGCGGCCAATGGCGCATTCGGCGCCGCACGCGGGGCAGAACTGCGCTTGCTGCCTATTAATAAGGCCAACGCTGGCGTCGAACCGTTGCCGTGCTCTTCCAGCAGTTCGAGCACCCGCCCCAGGTACTTTTCATTGACCCAGTCGAGAACGAAACGGTTTGGCGCATAGACACGCAATTCGTCGCCTTCGGCTTCGACCTGTAGTGGACGGATCCAAGTGTTGAATTGTTGGGCAGGCAGCTCATCGCGCAAGAGCTCCACGCACTGCTGCCAAAGTTCCACTGACACGGATATCCCCTAAGTTGAAAGCCGGTGAGGCAAAAACAAGCGGCCATTGTAGCGGCCAGACGCGGACTTATCCACACGAAGGTTGCTGTGGGGTATCGCTGAATCACTGATTTATACGGAAAAAACACGACCGACGGTCTGTGAATAAGCTCTGTGGATAACCGCCTCTAAGGGCACTGGACAAGTGGGGGCGAAAGTCGGTGGATAACCGCCCTGTGGATAACTGCCTGTTCCACACACAGCTTATCCGACAGCGCAGCACAGATTTGCCACCGCTTTCCCGCCTAGTTGTCATTCTCTGTACAGCCTGATTTGACTGACCTCAAGGCACTTATCCACAGAAGAACTTCTCCCTAGCCTTTATAAGCTTTACAGAAAAGCTTTAAATAATTCCCTTCTTTAATTTTATATTTGGGTTGCACAGCCAAAAGCGTTTGAAGGCCTTGAGATCTATTTACAGGAAACGCTGGTTGGAAATTGACCTAGAGGCTTGCTTTCTCTAGAATCCCCGGTCTCTTAAAACGGGGGCCATTCCGGCCCGTTGTGGACGAACCAGGTAACACGACATGAAACGTACTTTCCAACCAAGCACTATCAAACGCGCTCGTACCCACGGTTTCCGTGCTCGCATGGCTACCAAGAACGGTCGTGCCGTCCTGTCGCGTCGTCGCGCCAAAGGTCGTGCGCGTCTGGCAGTTTGATAATCCGGCACTGGAGGTGAGTCAGGACTTCAGTCGGGAAAAGCGTCTGCTTACTCCCCGGCATTTCAAGGCAGTCTTTGACTCCCCTACCGGCAAGGTTCCGGGGAAAAACCTCCTGCTCCTTGCACGCACCAACGATCTTGATCACCCCCGACTCGGGCTGGTAATCGGGAAAAAGAGTGTGAAACTCTCCGTTGAGCGAAATCGCCTCAAACGTCTGATGCGCGAATCGTTCCGTCTGAACCAGGAAGCTCTGGTCGGCTGGGACATCGTTATCGTCGCGCGCAAAGGTTTGGGTGATGTAGAAAGCCCCGAATTGATTCAGCATTTCGGCAAACTCTGGAAGCGTCTGGCACGTAGCAAGCCGGTCCCAGCAGTCAAAACCGAAACTGTAGGGGTAGACAGCACTGATGCGTAAACTGGCACTCGTTCCGATCCAGTTTTATCGCTATGCCATTAGTCCCTTGATGGCCAGTCACTGTCGTTTCTACCCCAGTTGTTCCTGCTACGCGTATGAAGCCATTGAAAACCATGGCCTTCTACGCGGTGGCTGGCTGACCTTTCGTCGTTTAGGTCGCTGTCATCCGTGGAATCCCGGTGGTTATGACCCGGTTCCACCTATCCCTACCTCCCGTTCTTCTTCGATGGCCGAGTAATCATGGATATCAAACGCACGATCCTGATCGTCGCCCTGGCAATCGTGTCCTACGTTATGGTTCTTAAATGGAACCAGGACTATGGCCAGGCTGCCCTGCCGACTCAGAATGTTGCTTCCAGTACGACCGCACCGGGCCTGCCGGACACGGCGACTGGCAATAACGCTGCTGTCAGTGACGACATTCCACGCGCCGCAAGCGACACCAGTGCGCCAGTCGAAGCGCCGGTGGCTGCAAGCAAAGACCTCATCCAGATCAAGACGGATGTGCTCGAACTGGCGATCGACCCTCAGGGTGGTGATGTTGCCCAGCTGAAGTTGCCGCGTTATCCACGTCGCCAGGACCACCCGGAAATCCCATTCCAGCTGTTCGATAACGGTGGCGAGCGGACTTACCTGGCCCAGAGCGGCCTGATCGGCACCAACGGCCCGGACGCCAGTCCTGCCGGCCGTCCGGTCTACTCCTCGGAGAAGAAGACTTATCAACTGGCTGACGGTCAGGACCAATTGGTCGTTGACTTGAAGCTCAGCAAGGACGGCGTCAATTACATCAAGCGTTTCACGGTAAAACGTGGCTTGTATGACGTTACGGTGACCTACCTGGTGGATAACCAGAGCGCACAACCTTGGTCCGGCGCGATGTTTGCCCAGCTCAAGCGTGACGACAGTTCCGATCCTTCTTCCAGCACGGCCACTGGCACCGCGACTTACCTGGGCGCTGCCCTGTGGACAAGTGGCGAGCCGTACAAAAAAGTGTCCATGAAGGACATGGACAAGGCTCAGTTGAAAGAAACCGTGACCGGCGGCTGGGTTGCCTGGTTGCAGCACTACTTCGTGACCGCATGGATTCCGGCGAAGGGCGAAAACAACGTCGTCCAGACCCGTAAAGACAGCAAAGGCAACTACATCATTGGCTATACCGGCCCGGCATTCACTGCCGCTCCGGGTGCCAAGGCCGAGACCAGCGCCATCCTGTACGCCGGTCCGAAAAGTCAGGCGGTATTGAAAGAGTTGTCCCCAGGCCTGGAACTGACCGTTGACTACGGCATTCTGTGGTTCATTGCCCAGCCAATCTTCTGGCTGCTGCAACACATCCACGCCATTGTCGGTAACTGGGGCTGGTCGATCATCTTCCTGACCATGCTGATCAAAGGCCTGTTCTTTCCGCTGTCAGCGGCCAGTTACAAATCCATGGCTCGCATGCGCGCCGTGGCCCCGAAACTGGCGGCCTTGAAAGAACAGCACGGCGACGACCGGCAGAAAATGTCGCAGGCGATGATGGAGCTGTACAAGAAAGAGAAGATCAATCCACTGGGTGGCTGCTTGCCGATCCTGGTGCAGATGCCGGTTTTCCTTTCGCTGTACTGGGTGTTGCTGGAAAGCGTGGAAATGCGTCAGGCACCGTTCATGCTGTGGATCACGGACCTGTCGATCAAAGACCCGTTCTTCATTCTGCCGATCATCATGGGCGCCACCATGTTCATCCAGCAGCAGTTGAACCCAACGCCTCCGGATCCGATGCAGGCCAAGGTGATGAAGATGATGCCGATCATCTTCACCTTCTTCTTCCTGTGGTTCCCGGCGGGTCTGGTGCTGTACTGGGTCGTCAACAACGTCCTGTCCATCACTCAACAGTGGTACATCACTCGTAAGATCGAAGCGGCTACCAAAAAAGCCGCGGCGTAACTTACTCTGTGGATAACCACTCAAGACGCCCCCTAGTGGGGCGTTTTGCTACCTGCCATTTTTGTCTGGAACCCGGTTATGAGTGCTCCCCGTGAAACCATCGCCGCTGTCGCTACCGCACAGGGCCGCGGCGGTGTCGGCATCGTCCGGATCTCCGGGCCGCTGGCCAATGCGGCGGCCGAAGCCATCGTTGGCCGCGAACTCAAGCCGCGTTTTGCCCATTACGGTCCTTTTCTCGGCTCCGATGAATTAGTGCTGGATGAAGGCATCGCCTTGTATTTCCCCGGGCCAAACTCCTTTACCGGCGAAGATGTACTGGAACTGCAAGGTCATGGTGGCCCTGTTGTCCTGGACATGCTCCTTAAGCGCTGCCTCGAACTGGGCTGCCGGCTCGCACGGCCGGGGGAGTTCAGCGAACGGGCCTTCCTCAACGATAAACTCGACCTCGCCCAGGCTGAGGCCATTGCCGATTTGATCGAAGCCAGCTCCGCGCAAGCTGCAAGAAATGCGTTGCGCTCGCTGCAAGGCGCATTCTCCCAGCGTGTGCATCAACTGACTGAACAACTGATCGCACTGCGTATTTATGTTGAAGCGGCGATCGACTTCCCAGAGGAGGAAATCGATTTCCTCGCCGACGGCCATGTGCTTTCGATGCTGGATAAGGTGCGTGACGAGTTATCCACAGTGCTCCGCGAAGCCGGGCAGGGCGCGTTGTTGCGCGACGGCATGACGGTGGTGATCGCCGGCCGGCCTAACGCCGGCAAGTCGAGCCTGCTCAATGCGCTGGCGGGACGCGAAGCAGCGATCGTGACTGAAATTGCCGGCACCACCCGGGACATTCTTCGCGAACATATCCACATTGATGGCATGCCACTGCACGTTGTCGACACCGCCGGCCTGCGGGATACCGACGATCAGGTGGAAAAAATCGGCGTTGAACGCGCGTTGAAAGCGATCGGCGAGGCGGATCGCGTGTTGTTGGTGGTGGACAGCACCGCGCCTGAGGCGTTGGACCCCTTCGCCCTGTGGCCGGAGTTCCTCGAAACCCGACCGGATCCGGCGAAGGTCACGCTGATTCGTAACAAAGCCGACCTGACGGGCGAAGCCATTGCGCTGGACGTGAGCGACGATGGCCACGTGACTATCAGCCTGAGCGCCAAATCAACCAATGGCGGACTGGATCTTCTGCGCGATCATCTCAAGGCCTGCATGGGCTATGAGCAGACGTCGGAGAGCAGCTTCAGCGCGCGCCGACGGCATTTGGAAGCCTTGCGCCACGCCAGCACCGCGTTGGAACACGGTCGTGCACAGCTGACCTTGGCGGGTGCCGGCGAGTTGCTGGCCGAAGACCTGCGCCAGGCACAGCATGCGCTTGGCGAAATCACCGGCGCCTTCAGCTCGGATGACTTGTTAGGGCGGATCTTCTCCAGCTTCTGTATCGGCAAATAAAAGGTTGGTGGATAAGTTATCCACCGCCCTTCTTTCTCTTTCGATTTACCAGTTGTAGGAAACAGAGCCCAGCAGCGTGCGACTGTCGCCCCAATAGCAACGGCCGGCGTCGTTACAGCCCGACACATATTCCTTGTCGAAGAGGTTTTTCGCGTTAAGGTCGACCGACCAGTTGCGATCGATCTGATAGCCGATCGCCGCATCTACCAAGGTCACGTCGCCTGCGTCGAGCTTCCCATAGAGGGGCGGCGCAGTGTAGGAGAACGTGCTGTCGAAGTAGCGAACTCCGCCACCGATCCGTAGGCCTTTGAGGCTGCCTTCGAGGAAGCTGTATTTGCCCCACACCGACGCCTGATTGCGCGGCACACCGGTCATTTGGTGATCTTTCACCAACGAGGTGGCGGAATCTTCGGTGATTCGCGCGTCGGTGTAGGTGTACGCCGCCGTGACGTTGAGGTTAGGCGTCAGGTTGCTGTTGACCTCCAGCTCAACCCCTTTGGCGCGGCTTTCGCCCACTTGGCGATAGCTGTTGGTGGTGCCATCGAAATAGGTGTCGTCTTTCTTTCGCAAGTCGTACACCGAGGCGGTGAACGCGGTGTCCCAGCCGATTGGTTCGTATTTGAGGCCCACTTCATACTGGCTGCTGGTGATCGGGTCCAACGGCGCGCCGGCATTGGAGATCTGCTGCACCGGCACGAACGCGGTGGAGTAGCTGACATACGGCGTGAGGCCGTTGTCGAACTGGTACATCACGCCGCCCTGGTAGGTGAACTTCTTGTCCTCAGAGCTAATATTGCTGCCCCTGGCCACCTTGTCGCGAAAATCACTGTCGACCCAATCCTGACGGCCACCGAGCAAGAACAGCCAATGGTCGTACTTGCTCTGGATTTGCGCGTAAACGCCTTTCATCTCCTGCTCGAGCAAAGTGTTTTGCACAGCGATGGGTGTCAGCGGATCGCGCAGATACACCGGGTTGAACACGTTAATCGGGCCGACGATGCCGGCATTCCAGTCCTGGTTGTAGGACGTGCGGTCGAAGCTGCCGCCAAACAGCACGGTGTTTTCCAGGCCACCGACTTCGAATTTTCCTTCCAGTTGGTTATCCAGCGAGTAGACCATCGATTTGTTGTAGCGGTCGTAGGCGGTCATGTTCACGTTGGTGCCGAAACCGGCGTTGTTCAAGTTGCCGGGCCAGGTTTCATGGCGGTTGATGCGCGACTGCATGTACCGCGAGTTCTGGCGGAACTGCCAATCGTCATTGAAGCTGTGGCTGTATTCGTAGCCGGCGCTCCAGGTTTCCCGCTCGAAAGTGTTCCAGTCCGGGTTGCCGAGCATCGTATGCTTGGACAGTTTACCGTTGGGGTTCTTCAGTAAAGTACCTGCGGCGGGTAGGCCGAGTTCCAGATTGGTGTGGTCTTTCTGGTAGTTGGCCAGCAACGTCAGCGTGTTGAAGTCGTCGAAATTCAGGGTCAGCGACGGCGCCACGTAAATACGGTCGTCCGGCACATGGTCGGTTTGCGTGTCGGCGTTGCGACCAAGCACGACCACCCGGCCAAGGATATCGCCGCTGTCGTTCAACGGGCCAGAGACGTCGACGCCCAATTGCCGACGATTATTGGAACCGTAACTGAGCTGCACCTCGCCCTGAGGCGCGGCGGTCGGGCGTTTGCTCACCAAGTTGACCAGGCCGCCGGGAGCGTTTTCGCCGTACAGCAGGGACGACGGCCCACGGAATACCTCAACCCGTTCCAGGCCGTAGGGTTCGGTGCTGGTGTCATACCGGTTGCCTTGCACCCGTAGTCCATCGCGCAACAGGCCGTAGCCATAATCCGTCGCGTTGAAGCCGCGAATAAAGAACAGATCCCCGGCCAGGCCATCACCGGCGGCAAAGGGTGGCGCGAAAATGCCGGGGACGTAGCCCAGCACATCGGTCAGGGTCTGGGATTTCTGATCCTTGATGCGCTGACCGGTCACCACCGACACCGAGCGCGGGGTTTCCGAAAGCGGCGTACTGGTTTTCGTACCGATGCGGCTGTTTTGCGCTTTGTAACCAACGTCCGCGCTGTAATCGAGGTTCATCGCATTGGTTTGCTGCGCGCTGATGTTAGTGGGTGCAAGCACCACCGAGTCAGACGCTGGCACTGGCTGCAGAATGTAGCTGCCAGGTGCTTGAAGCACGGCTTGCAAACCCGAGCCCTGAAGCAAGGTGGCGAAACCCTGCTCGACCGAGAAGTTGCCGCTCAACCCCGCACTGCGTAAATGGGCGGTTTGTTGGGGGGAGAACGAAAGGATCACATTGGCGGCCGCAGCGAATTGGCTCAGGGCATTGTCCAGCGGGCCGGCGGCGATGGCGTAACGTTGTACGGCGGTTGCGGCCATGGCATTGACCGATACCAGACAGGCGCTGGCCGTGCCGGTCATGAGTAAGCCGTAGGCAATGCAGTGGTAGGAAAGACGCTGACGTGCTGGCAACGGGATCGTAGGAAAGCGCATGAGTGGATAAGCCCTGAAGGTGGCGAAAGCCGCGTAGATCGCGATTACCTGTAGGGCCGCGTCAGGTTTGAAAAAGATAACCCCCTGCGCAACTATTTTTCCTACGGTGCATTTCGATCAGGCTGTCGGCGTGATCGACACCCAGTAGCGGGTGAAATAGCGCACGCTGATCGGCAGCGCCGCTTGCAGGTTGGCCAGTACTGCTTCCGTAGAATCGAGGCGGAAGGTTCCGGATACCCGCAGCCGCGCCGCCGCCTCATCACACAGCAGAACACCGGCGCGATAACGGCCCAGCTCTTCGATGACCGTACCGAGGCGGGCGTCGAGCACGATCAACTGGCCATCGACCCACGCCACGTCGGAAGCTCGGTAGCCATGAATGGCACCCAGTCGTTGAGTGTCGAAATCGACGCCTTCACCCGCCTTCAACAACTGACCACTGCCGGACTGTTCACTGGGCAGCACCGTGACCCGATCCTCAAGCACACCGACCCGCGTCATGCCGGACAACTGCCGCACCGAAAAACGCGTGCCCAGCGCCTGGATGCGGCCCTGGTGAGTCTCGACAAAGAACGGCCGTGGATCGCCGCGCTTGCCGGTGCGGATAAGCAGTTCGCCACTGCGCAACCGGATCAACCGCTGCTGATCATTGAACAGCACGTCGATGGCGGTATCGGTATTCAGGTGAATTTGGCTGCCGTCGGCGAGTTCGACCGTGCGCCGCTGGCCAACCTGGGTACGGTAGTCGGCCCAAAAGTCGCCGACCGCGGTGTGTTCCTTAAGTGTCCAGCCAGCGTATCCGGTGCCCGCCAGGATCAGCAGCAACTTGAGCACATGGCGGCGTTGTTGGGTGGCCGACAAGGCACGTCGCGTCAGATCCTGAGGCAATGTGCCGAGGTTGCGCTGCAATTGTTCGACGTGGTTCCAGGCCGATTGATGTGCCGGATCACTGTTCAGCCAGCGTTCCCAAGCCTGGCGCTCGGCCGGACTCGGCGGATCCGCCTGAAACTGCACGTACCAACTGGCCGCCGCTTCGAAGACTTTGCGATCAGGGGTGATAGCCATCACAGACTCGCCATGATCAACGAGCATTCTGTCAGCGCACGGATCATGTGTTTCTTCACAGTAGTCAGTGACACCTGCAACCGATCGGCGATCTGTTGATAAGTCAGGCCATCGACCTGCGACAACATGAATATCTGCTGGGCTCTGGTGCCCAATCCCGTCAACGCTTTGTCCACAGCCATCAAGGTTTCAATGATGACTGCCTTGTCCTCTTCGCTGATTTCCGTGGCTTGCGGGCGTGTTGCCAGGGTTTCCAGATACGCCGACTCAATGGCGCGCCGTCTATACCGATCAATCACCAGTCCCCGCGCAACGGTGGCCAGGTAGTCGCGAGGTTCCAGGATCTGCAGCGCATTACGCGCACTGAGGATGCGCACAAAGGTGTCATGGGCTACATCCGCCGCATCGCAGGCGTCATGCAATTTGCCCCTGAGCCATCCATGTAACCAGGAATGGTGTTGCTCATAGATTCGCTGAACGGCAGCAGTGTGCGCAGGCAAGGACATAGGCATAAAGGGTGAGTGGATGATAATGGCTATTATTAGCTTTTGTTACGTCTTCTCACAATAGCGTCCTGCATTTGGCCTTTTGCTCACTGATATTTGCCCACAACTATCGAATAAGCCCTGTGTGTAAGTGCCTCTAAGGGCAGTTGATAAACCCCCTTGAAAACTGAAGGTAACCGCCTCTGTGGATAACCACTGCTTTAATCCACAGGCTTACACCGGTTATCCAAGGGGCTCTTGACCACATGGGCACAGGGTTTTGAATCGCTGTACACATTGATAATAAAGGCCTGCATGAATCTATCCACAGAAAGGCTGCTCAGTAGAAATAAACATAAAAACAAAGATTTAATAAATTTCTCTCTTTTAATTTCTATTACCCGATAGTTCTCCACAGCTGGTTAAATTTTGTGCAAAGGGTTCTTTAGGAAGGGCGAAGTCCCTATACTTGCCGACCTGGTCGAAAAACCAGGGCTCAGCAACCTATATTCCTATTACCTAACTGAAGCAGGCACGAGGTGCGTGGTGGATTTCCCTTCCCGTTTTGAAGTGATCGTCATCGGCGGCGGTCATGCCGGTACCGAGGCAGCACTTGCATCAGCACGCATGGGGGCAAAGACCCTGTTGCTGACGCACAACGTGGAAACCCTCGGCGCCATGAGCTGCAACCCGGCCATTGGCGGGATCGGCAAAAGCCACCTGGTCAAGGAAATCGACGCCCTCGGCGGCGCGATGGCCATCGCCACCGACAAGGGTGGTATTCAGTTTCGCGTGTTGAACAGCCGCAAAGGCCCCGCCGTGCGCGCCACTCGCGCCCAGGCTGACCGGGTGTTGTACAAGGCCGCTGTCCGCGAAATCCTCGAAAACCAGCCCAACCTGTGGATATTTCAGCAACCCGCTGACGATTTGATCGTTGAGCAGGAGCAAGTGCGCGGTGTTGTCACTCAAATGGGTCTGCGCTTCTTCGCCGATTCCGTAGTTCTGACCACCGGCACCTTTCTCGGTGGACTTATCCACATTGGTTTGCAGAATTATTCCGGCGGCCGTGCTGGCGATCCTCCGTCGATTGCCCTGGCCCATCGCCTGCGTGAACTGCCGCTGCGCGTCGGTCGCCTGAAAACCGGGACACCGCCGCGCATCGACGGTCGTTCGGTGGATTTCTCGGTGATGGCCGAGCAACCGGGCGACACGCCGATCCCGGTGATGTCGTTCATGGGGTCGAAGGAGCAGCATCCGAAGCAAGTCAGTTGCTGGATCACGCACACCAACGCGCGTACCCACGAAATCATTGCCGCGAACCTCGATCGTTCGCCGATGTATTCCGATTCCGGGCTGATCGAAGGCATCGGTCCGCGCTACTGCCCGTCGATCGAAGACAAAATTCACCGCTTTGCCGACAAGGAAAGCCACCAGGTGTTCATCGAGCCGGAAGGCCTGACCACCCATGAGCTGTATCCGAACGGCATCTCGACCTCGTTGCCCTTCGACGTGCAGTTGCAGATCGTGCAATCGATTCGCGGCATGGAAAACGCACACATCGTGCGTCCCGGTTACGCCATCGAATACGACTACTTCGACCCGCGCGACTTGAAATACAGCCTGGAAACCAAGGTAATCGGCGGTCTGTTTTTCGCCGGACAAATCAACGGCACCACGGGCTATGAAGAGGCCGGTGCCCAAGGTTTGTTGGCCGGGGCCAACGCAGCACTGCGCGCCAAGGGCAAAGAAGCCTGGTGCCCGCGTCGTGACGAGGCGTACATCGGCGTGTTGGTTGACGACCTGATCACCCTGGGTACCCAGGAGCCGTATCGGATGTTCACCTCCCGCGCCGAATACCGCCTGATCCTGCGCGAAGACAACGCCGACCTGCGCCTGACCGAGAAAGGTCGCGAATTGGGTCTGGTTGACGACGTCCGTTGGTCGGCGTTCTGCAAAAAACGCGAAAGCATCGAGCTGGAAGAGCAACGTCTGAAAAGCACTTGGGTTCGCCCGGGTACCGAGCAGGGCGATGCGATTGCCGAGAAATTCGGCACGCCGCTGACGCATGAATACAACTTGCTCAACCTCTTGAGCCGGCCGGAAATCGACTACGCAGGTCTGGTCGAAGTCACCGGGCAGGGCGCCGATGATCCACAGGTCGCCGAGCAGGTCGAGATCAAGACCAAATACGCCGGTTATATCGATCGCCAGCAGGACGAAATCGCCCGCCTGCGAGCCAGCGAGGACACCAGATTGCCTGTGGATATCGACTACACCAACATCTCCGGGCTCTCCAAGGAGATCCAGAGCAAGCTCGGTGCGACCCGCCCTGAGACGCTCGGCCAGGCCTCGCGGATTCCCGGCGTCACGCCGGCGGCCATTTCGCTGTTGATGATCCATTTGAAAAAACGCGGCGCGGGCCGTCAGTTGGAGCAAAGCGCTTGAGTTCGTTGGTCACCTTGCAGCATGCAGAAGAGTTATCCACAGGTGCACGCCAGCTCGGCGTCGACTTGACCGAAGCCCAGCATGCGCAATTGCTGGGTTACCTGGCCTTGTTGATCAAATGGAACAAGGCTTACAACCTGACCGCTGTGCGCGACCCGGACGAAATGGTGTCACGTCACTTGCTCGACAGCTTGAGCGTGATGTCATTTGTGGAAAACGGCCGCTGGCTGGATGTCGGCAGCGGCGGCGGAATGCCCGGCATTCCCCTGGCGATCCTGTTTCCTGAGTCCCAGGTCACCTGCCTGGACAGTAACGGCAAGAAAACCCGGTTCCTGACCCAGGTCAAACTCGAACTGAAACTCGACAATCTGCAGGTTATCCACAGTCGCGTTGAAGCGTTCCAGCCTGCACAGCCGTTTAACGGGATCATTTCCCGGGCGTTCAGCAGCATGGAAAATTTCAGCAACTGGACCCGCCACCTCGGCGACCGTGACACGCGTTGGCTGGCAATGAAGGGCGTCCATCCGGCCGATGAACTGGTAGCATTGCCGGCGGACTTCCACCTCGATAGCGAACACGCCTTGGCCGTACCCGGTTGCCAAGGCCAACGCCATCTGCTGATACTGCGCCGCACGGCATGATTGGGAACACAAGCAAGAATGGCTAAGGTATTCGCGATAGCGAACCAGAAAGGTGGTGTGGGCAAGACCACCACCTGCATCAACCTCGCAGCATCCCTGGTCGCGACCAAGCGCCGGGTGTTGTTGATCGATCTCGATCCACAGGGCAACGCCACCATGGGTAGCGGTGTGGATAAACACGGCTTGGAAAACTCGGTCTACGACCTGTTGATCGGTGAATGCGATCTGGGTCAGGCCATGCATTACTCAGAGCACGGCGGTTATCAATTGCTGCCGGCCAACCGTGACCTCACCGCTGCTGAAGTGGTGCTGCTGGAAATGCAGATGAAGGAAAGTCGTCTGCGCAGCGCGCTGGCGCCGATCCGTGAAAACTACGATTACATTTTGATCGACTGCCCGCCGTCGCTGTCGATGCTGACGCTCAATGCGCTGGTCGCGGCCGACGGGGTGATTATCCCCATGCAGTGCGAGTACTTCGCCCTCGAAGGCTTGAGCGACCTTGTGGATAACATCAAGCGGATCGCCGAATTGCTCAATCCGGATCTCAAGGTCGAAGGCTTGCTGCGGACCATGTATGACCCGCGGCTGAGCCTGATGAACGATGTCTCGGCGCAGCTCAAGGAACACTTCGGCGAGCAGCTGTACGACACCGTCATTCCACGCAACATCCGTCTGGCAGAAGCCCCGAGCTACGGCATGCCGGCGCTGGCCTACGACAAACAATCCCGTGGTGCGCTGGCCTACTTGGCACTGGCGGGCGAGATGGTTCGCCGTCAACGTCGCAATCCCCGCACTGCCGCCGCTCAGCCAACTTAAGGAATCCCCATGGCCGTCAAGAAACGAGGTCTCGGACGTGGACTGGATGCACTGCTGAGTGGTCCGACTGTCAGCTCCCTGGAAGAACAAGCGGTCCAGGCCGATCAACGGGAACTGCAGCACTTGCCGCTGGACCTGATCCAGCGCGGTAAATACCAGCCGCGCCGGGACATGGACCCGCAAGCGCTGGAAGAACTGGCGAACTCGATCAAGGCCCAAGGCGTGATGCAGCCGATTGTGGTGCGTCCGCTGGGCAACGGTCGTTTCGAAATCATCGCCGGTGAGCGCCGCTGGCGCGCCAGCCAGCAGGCTGGCCAGGAAACCATTCCAGCGATGGTCCGTGATGTGCCGGATGAAACCGCGATCGCCATGGCGCTGATCGAGAACATCCAGCGCGAAGACCTCAATCCGATTGAGGAGGCGGTAGCCCTGCAGCGCTTGCAGCAGGAATTCCAGCTGACCCAGCAACAAGTTGCTGAAGCGGTGGGCAAGTCACGCGTGACCGTGGCTAACTTGCTGCGGCTGATCGCGCTGCCGGAAGTCATCAAAACCATGCTGTCCCACGGTGACCTGGAAATGGGTCATGCCCGTGCTTTGCTCGGATTGCCAGAAAATCAACAGGTTGAAGGGGCGCGACATGTTGTCGCACGAGGCCTCACCGTGCGCCAAACTGAGGCACTGGTTCGCCAGTGGCTGAGTGGCAAACCGGAGCCTGTGGAAGCCGCCAAGCCAGATCCGGACATCGCTCGGCTCGAACAGCGTTTGGCCGAGCGCCTAGGCTCTGCGGTGCAGATTCGGCACGGCAAGAAGGGTAAAGGCCAGTTGGTGATTGGCTACAACTCGCTTGATGAGCTACAAGGTGTGCTCGCACACATTCGCTGAAACATTTCCTCATGTAGCGCGCAGTCGGAAATCACTACCTGACAGTTGAATAGGGGCTGAACCGCCCCTATACTCTGCGCGCATTTTGTCGGCACAAATTATGCCAAGTTACTGAATTCTGGCAGCCGACCATTGGAGAGCAAAAGTGATGGAAACACGCACGCCAAACCGCTTGCCGTTCCATCGCCTGGCAGTTTTTCCGGTGTTAATGGCTCAATTTGTCATTTTGCTGATTGCCGCGTTGGCGCTCTGGCAATGGCATGGAGTCGTTGCCGGATACTCGGGACTTTGCGGAGGCCTGATAGCCTTGCTGCCCAATATGTATTTCGCTCACAGGGCCTTTCGGTTTTCCGGCGCCCGAGCAGCTCAAGCCATCGTCCGGTCTTTTTATGCCGGCGAGGCGGGCAAACTGATTTTGACGGCAGTGCTCTTTGCATTGACGTTCGCAGGTGTGAAGCCATTGGCGCCGCTGGCTGTATTCGGCGTCTTCGTGCTGACCCAACTGGTCAGCTGGTTCGCTCCCCTGCTGATGAGAACAAGACTTTCGAGACCTTAGGGCGTTTGAGGCAACCATGGCAGAAACAACCGCTTCGGGCTATATCCAGCACCACTTGCAGAACCTGACCTTCGGTCAGCACCCAACTGGCGGGTGGGGTTTTGCCCACACCGCAGCAGAAGCCAAGGAAATGGGCTTCTGGGCTTTCCACGTCGATACCCTCGGCTGGTCGGTCGCGTTGGGTCTGATCTTCGTTCTTCTTTTCCGCATGGCGGCGAAGAAGGCGACTTCCGGTCAGCCTGGTGCTTTGCAGAACTTCGTTGAAGTATTGGTCGAATTCGTCGATGGCAGCGTGAAAGACAGCTTCCATGGCCGTAGCCCGGTGATCGCACCGCTGGCGCTGACCATCTTCGTCTGGGTGTTCCTGATGAACGCCGTCGACCTGATCCCGGTCGACTGGATTCCTCAGCTCGCCATCCTGATCTCTGGCGATGCGCACATTCCATTCCGTGCCGTATCGACCACTGACCCGAACGCGACCCTGGGCATGGCCCTGTCGGTGTTCGCGTTGATCATTTTCTACAGCATCAAGGTCAAGGGCATCGGCGGCTTCATCGGCGAACTGACCCTGCACCCGTTCGGCAGCAAGAACATCTTCGTTCAAGCCCTGCTGATCCCGGTGAACTTCCTGCTGGAGTTCGTGACGCTGGTCGCCAAGCCAATTTCGCTGGCACTGCGTCTGTTCGGCAACATGTACGCTGGCGAGCTGGTGTTCATTCTGATCGCTGTGATGTTCGGCAGCGGTCTGCTCTGGCTTAGCGGCCTGGGCGTAGTACTGCAGTGGGCGTGGGCTGTGTTCCACATCCTGATCATTACCCTGCAGGCGTTTATCTTCATGATGCTGACTATCGTTTATCTGTCGATGGCGCACGAAGAGAACCATTAAGGCCAGTCTCGACTAGTCTGATGTCCCTCTCGGTCAAACGAGAGGGGGCCCGTTGAGGGCTATGAAACGATTTGTTTTACCGCTTTAAAATCTAAAAAACCTAAACCATACGACGTAAAAGTCGGGAGGAAAGATGGAAACTGTAGTTGGTCTAACCGCTATCGCTGTTGCACTGTTGATCGGCCTGGGCGCACTGGGTACCGCAATTGGTTTCGGCCTGTTGGGCGGCAAGTTCCTGGAAGGCGCAGCGCGTCAGCCAGAAATGGTTCCAATGCTGCAAGTCAAAATGTTCATCGTTGCCGGTCTGCTCGACGCCGTAACCATGATCGGTGTTGGTATCGCTCTGTTCTTCACCTTCGCGAACCCATTCGTTGGTCAACTCGCTGGCTAATCACTCGAACCTTCGAGTGATTGGTGTGATGTGCAACGAACGAGCGAGGTGTTGGCGTGAACATTAATGCAACCCTGATTGGCCAGTCCGTTGCGTTCTTCATTTTTGTACTGTTTTGCATGAAGTTCGTGTGGCCTCCGGTCATCGCGGCTTTGCACGAACGTCAGAAGAAGATCGCGGATGGACTGGACGCTGCCGCCCGAGCAGCTCGCGACCTGGAATTGGCCCAAGATAAAGCGGGTCAACAACTGCGCGAAGCTAAAGCTCAGGCAGCCGAGATCATTGAGCAAGCCAAGAAACGCGGTAACCAGATCGTCGAAGAGGCCGTTGAAAAGGCCCGTATCGACGCTGACCGTGTGAAGGTTCAGGCTCAAGCCGAGATCGAGCAGGAACTGAACAGTGTCAAAGATGCGCTGCGTGCCCAACTGGGTGCACTGGCCGTCGGCGGCGCCGAGAAGATCCTGGGTGCCACAATCGATCAAAACGCGCACGCGGAGCTGGTTAACAAACTGGCTGCTGAAATTTAAGCGAGGGCGATCATGGCAGAACTGACCACGTTGGCCCGACCTTACGCTAAGGCAGCCTTCGAGCACGCCCAGGCCCACCAGCAACTGGCCTCTTGGTCAGCCATGCTCGGCCTGGCTGCAGCAGTGTCGCAAGACGACACCATGCAGCGCGTGCTCAAGGCCCCGCGTCTGACGAGCGCAGATAAGGCCACCACGTTTATTGACGTGTGTGGCGACAAGTTCGATGCCAAGGCACAGAATTTCATTCATGTCGTTGCCGAAAACGACCGTCTCCCGCTTCTGCCGGAGATCGCCGCTCTGTTTGACCTGTACAAGGCTGAACAAGAGAAGTCGGTAGACGTGGACGTCATCAGTGCTTTCGCATTGGACAAAGAACAGCAAGACAAACTCGCCAAGGTTCTCAGTGCACGGCTCGGCCGGGAAGTGCGCCTGCACGCGTCGGAGGATGCCGCCTTAATCGGTGGTGTCGTAATCCGCGCCGGCGACCTGGTAATCGATGGCTCGATTCGCGGCAAACTCGCGAACCTTGCCGAAGCATTGAAATCTTGAGTTTGAAGGGGCAGCAGAGCAATGCAGCAACTCAATCCTTCCGAAATAAGTGAAATTATCAAGGGCCGCATCGACAAGCTCGATGTGACCTCCCAAGCCCGTAACGAAGGCACTGTCGTCAGCGTATCTGACGGCATCGTGCGGATTCACGGTCTGGCCGACGTAATGTACGGCGAGATGATCGAGTTTCCGGGCGGCGTCTACGGTATGGCTCTCAACCTGGAGCAAGACTCCGTAGGTGCCGTTGTACTCGGTTCCTACCAGTCTCTGGCTGAAGGCATGAGCGCCAAGTGCACTGGCCGCATCCTGGAGGTTCCGGTTGGTAAGGAACTGCTGGGTCGCGTAGTCGATGCACTGGGTAACCCAGTTGACGGCAAAGGTCCGCTGAACAACACCGAGACCGATGCGGTCGAGAAAGTTGCTCCAGGCGTGATCTGGCGTAAGTCGGTAGACCAGCCTGTACAGACTGGCTACAAGGCAGTCGATGCCATGATCCCTGTCGGCCGTGGCCAGCGTGAGCTGATCATCGGTGACCGTCAGATCGGTAAAACCGCTCTGGCGATCGACGCGATCATCAACCAGAAAGACAGCGGCATTTTCTGCGTCTACGTCGCGATCGGTCAGAAGCAATCGACCATCGCCAACGTGGTTCGCAAGCTGGAAGAAAACGGCGCGCTGGCTAACACCATCGTCGTGGCCGCGAGCGCCTCGGAATCTGCAGCACTGCAGTTCCTGGCTCCGTACTCCGGTTGCACCATGGGTGAATACTTCCGCGACCGCGGTGAAGACGCACTGATCGTTTATGACGATCTGTCCAAGCAAGCAGTGGCTTACCGCCAGATTTCCCTGCTGCTGCGCCGTCCACCAGGCCGTGAAGCCTACCCAGGCGACGTGTTCTATCTCCACTCCCGTCTGCTGGAGCGCGCATCCCGCGTTTCGGAAGAATACGTAGAGAAGTTCACCAACGGCGCAGTGACCGGCAAAACCGGTTCCCTGACCGCACTGCCGATCATCGAAACCCAGGCTGGCGACGTTTCCGCGTTCGTTCCGACCAACGTGATTTCCATCACCGACGGTCAGATCTTCCTGGAATCGGCCATGTTCAACTCCGGGATCCGTCCTGCTGTGAACGCCGGTGTTTCGGTATCCCGTGTGGGTGGTGCCGCTCAGACCAAGATCATCAAGAAGCTCTCCGGTGGTATCCGTACCGCTCTGGCTCAGTACCGTGAACTGGCGGCATTCGCCCAGTTCGCTTCTGACCTGGACGAAGCGACCCGTAAGCAACTTGAGCATGGTCAGCGCGTTACCGAGCTGATGAAGCAGAAGCAATACGCACCGATGTCGATCGCTGACATGGCGCTGTCGCTGTATGCCGCTGAGCGTGGGTTCCTGACTGACGTTGAAATCGCCAAGATCGGCAGCTTCGAACAAGCGCTGATTGCTTTCTTCAACCGCGATCACGCCGATTTGATGGCGAAGATCAACGTGAAGGGTGACTTCAATGACGAAATCGACGCTGGCATGAAAGCCGGTATCGAGAAGTTCAAGGCCACCCAAACCTGGTAAGCCGCAGCGGGAGCCGCAAGGCTCCCGCTTGCTAACCTGATAGGTGTTACATGGCAGGCGCAAAAGAGATTCGCAGTAAGATTGCGAGCATCAAAAGCACGCAAAAGATTACCAGCGCCATGGAAAAAGTGGCGGTCAGCAAAATGCGCAAGGCACAAATGCGCATGGCTGCTAGCCGTCCTTACGCGGAGCGCATCCGCCAGGTTATTGGTCATCTGGCCAACGCCAACCCGGAATATCGCCACCCATTCATGATCGACCGCGCCATCAAGCGCGTTGGTTACGTTGTGGTGAGCAGTGACCGTGGTTTGTGCGGTGGCTTGAACACCAACCTGTTCAAGGCCCTGGTCAAGGACATGGCGGTAAACCGCGAAAACGGCGTCGAGATCGATCTGTGTGTCGTGGGTAGCAAGGGTGCGGCTTTCTTCCGCAACTTCGGCGGTAACGTCGTCGCAGCTATCAGCCACCTGGGTGAAGAACCGTCGATCAATGACTTGATCGGCAGCGTCAAGGTGATGCTGGATGCTTACCTGGAAGGCCGTATTGATCGCCTGTCCGTGGTGTCCAACAAGTTCATCAACACCATGACGCAGCAGCCTACCGTGGAGCAATTGATTCCACTGGTGGCGACCCCGGATCAGCAACTCAAGCACCACTGGGACTATCTCTACGAACCGGATGCCAAGGAGCTGCTCGACGGCTTGATGGTCCGTTACGTGGAGTCGCAGGTCTACCAGGCGGTGGTCGAGAACAACGCTGCTGAACAAGCGGCGCGGATGATCGCGATGAAGAACGCTACCGACAACGCCGGTGATTTGATCAGCGATTTGCAGCTGATCTACAACAAGGCGCGTCAGGCTGCGATCACCCAAGAGATCTCGGAAATCGTCGGCGGCGCTGCCGCGGTTTAACGGTTCAAATATTCAGAGGATCCAGCTATGAGTAGCGGACGTATCGTTCAAATCATCGGCGCCGTTATCGACGTGGAATTCCCACGCGACAGCGTACCGAGCATCTACAACGCTTTGAGTGTAAAAAGCGATGCCGGCACCACTCTCGAAGTTCAGCAGCAGCTGGGCGACGGCGTGGTTCGTACCATTGCAATGGGTTCCACCGAGGGCTTGAAGCGCGGTCTGGAAGTCACTGACTCCGGCGCAGCCATCTCGGTACCGGTCGGTAAAGCGACCCTGGGCCGGATCATGGACGTCCTCGGCAACCCGATCGACGAAGCCGGTCCAATCGACACCGAAGAGCGCTGGGGCATTCACCGTCCTGCGCCATCCTTCGCTGAACAAGCGGGCGGCAACGACCTGCTGGAAACCGGCATCAAGGTTATCGACCTGGTTTGCCCGTTCGCCAAGGGCGGTAAAGTCGGTCTGTTCGGTGGTGCCGGTGTAGGCAAAACCGTAAACATGATGGAACTGATCCGTAACATCGCCATCGAGCACAGCGGTTATTCCGTGTTCGCCGGTGTGGGTGAGCGTACTCGTGAGGGTAACGACTTCTACCACGAGATGAAGGATTCCAACGTTCTGGACAAAGTGGCACTGGTTTACGGTCAGATGAACGAGCCGCCGGGTAACCGTCTGCGCGTGGCATTGACTGGCCTGACCATGGCCGAGAAGTTCCGTGACGAAGGTAACGACGTTCTGCTGTTCGTCGACAACATCTATCGTTACACCCTGGCCGGTACTGAAGTATCCGCACTGCTGGGCCGTATGCCTTCCGCAGTAGGTTACCAGCCGACCCTGGCCGAAGAGATGGGTACTCTGCAAGAGCGTATCACTTCGACCAAGAACGGTTCGATCACCTCGATCCAGGCGGTATACGTACCGGCGGATGACTTGACCGACCCGTCGCCAGCGACCACTTTCGCCCACTTGGACGCCACCGTCGTTCTGTCCCGTGACATCGCTTCCCTGGGTATCTACCCAGCGGTTGACCCACTGGACTCGACCTCCCGTCAGTTGGACCCGAACGTGATCGGTCAGGACCACTACGACACCGCTCGCGGCGTACAGTATGTTCTGCAGCGTTACAAAGAACTGAAGGACATCATTGCGATCCTGGGTATGGACGAACTGTCGGAAACCGACAAGCAGTTGGTATCCCGCGCTCGTAAGATCCAGCGTTTCTTGTCGCAACCGTTCTTCGTGGCTGAAGTCTTCACCGGTGCCTCGGGTAAATACGTTTCCCTGAAAGACACCATTGCTGGCTTCAAAGGCATCCTCAACGGTGACTACGACCACCTGCCAGAACAAGCGTTCTACATGGTCGGCGGCATCGAAGAAGCGATCGAGAAAGCCAAGAAACTGTAATCCTGGCGCCCGGCAACGGGCGCTCATTAGGTTGAGGCAATCAGATGGCTATGACAGTCCATTGCGATATCGTCAGCGCGGAAGGGGAAATATTCTCCGGTCTGGTCGAGATGGTGATTGCGCACGGTGAACTGGGTGATCTTGGTATCGCCATGGGTCACGCGCCGCTGCTCACTAATCTGAAACCAGGTCCAATTCGCCTGATCAAGCAGGGCGGGGAAAGCGAGGTGTTCTACATCTCCGGCGGTTTCCTCGAGGTTCAGCCGAACAAGGTCGAAGTACTTGCCGATACCGTGCAACGTGCTGCCGATCTGGACGAAGCGTCTGCTCAGGAAGCCGTTAAGGCTGCCGAGAAGGCGTTGAATGAAAAAGGCGCAGACTTCGATTACGGCTCTGCGGCCGCACGCCTGGCCGAGGCTGCAGCTCAGCTGCGCACCGTCCAGCAGATCCGCAAGAAGTTTGGCGGTTAAGCCGTCACTTGTTGTGTGATTGATTAAAAAGGGTAGCCTCGGCTACCCTTTTTTCTTTTCCGAATTCAAACCCCGGTCGCAGTTGCTGACCACCCAGGATTGGAAGCCAGTCATGTCACTAGAAATCGTTATCCTCGCCGCCGGTCAAGGCACCCGCATGCGCTCGGCGTTGCCAAAGGTTCTTCATCCGGTCGCCGGCAATTCGATGTTGGGGCATGTTATCCACAGCGCTCGGCAGCTCGATCCACAGCGCATTCATGTGGTGATCGGCCACGGTGCCGAGGCGGTTCGTGAGCGCTTGGCGGCTGACGATCTGAATTTTGTGCTGCAAGACAAGCAGCTGGGCACCGGGCACGCTGTAGCCCAGGCTGTGCCGTTCATCAGCGCTGACACCGTGCTGATCCTTTACGGCGATGTGCCGCTGATTGAAGTTGAAACCCTGCAACGTCTGCTCAAGCAGGCCGGCCCCGAGCAACTGGGGCTGTTGACCGTCGAGCTGGCGGACCCGACCGGTTACGGCCGCATTGTCCGTGACTCGGCCGGCAAGGTGACCGCGATTGTCGAGCAGAAAGACGCCAACGAGGCGCAACGCGCAATCACCGAAGGCAACACGGGCATCCTCGCCGTGCCTTCCGCGCGCCTGGGTGATTGGATGAGCCGCCTGTCGAACAACAACGCCCAGGGCGAGTACTACCTGACCGACGTCATCGCGATGGCCGTCGGCGATGGCCTGGTGGTTGCCACTGAGCAACCGGTGGACGCCATGGAAGTGCAGGGCGCCAACGACCGCAAGCAACTGGCCGAGTTGGAGCGCCATTATCAATTACGTGCCGGCCGCCGTTTGATGGCCCAGGGCGTCACCCTGCGTGACCCGTCGCGCTTCGACGTTCGCGGTGAAGTCACCGTAGGCCGCGACGTGCTGATCGACATCAACGTCATCCTCGAAGGTCGCGTGGTGATTGAGGACGACGTGGTGATCGGCCCGAATTGCTTGATCAAGGACAGCACCCTGCACAAAGGCGTGGTGATCAAGGCCAATAGTCACATTGACGGCGCAGTGCTGGGTGAGGGCAGCGATGCCGGCCCGTTCGCGCGATTGCGTCCGGGCACCGTGCTCGACGCCCGGGCCCATGTGGGTAACTTCGTCGAACTGAAGAATGCTCACCTGGGTGAAGGCGCCAAGGCCGGTCACTTGACCTACTTGGGCGACGCCGAGGTTGGCGCCCGCACCAACATTGGCGCCGGCACCATCACTTGCAACTATGACGGCGTGAACAAGTGGAAAACCGTGATGGGCGCGGATGTGTTTATCGGCTCCAACAACTCCCTGGTGGCACCTGTGGATATCTTGGATGGGGCAACCACGGCGGCGGGTTCGACCATTACCTCGAATGTCGATGCAGCGCAATTGGCGGTCGGGCGTGCGCGCCAGAAGAATATCGATGGCTGGAAACGGCCGGAGAAAGTTAAAAAGTAAGTTATCCACAAGCGTCATCCGGCTTGAGTTATTCACAGGCTGACCCGCTGCACTCGCGAGCAGGCTCGCTCCCACACGGTGGCAACATCCAGTGGCAGCGAGCCTGTTTGCGAATGGCCTCCTGCTTATTTTTCCGCTGCCGGGTTGACGAAGTTTCGCCAATAGGTTTTGATTGCTTCCGTTATCTTTCGAATCGAAACTTAAGCGATCATGTCTAAGCGCAATACCCCTCAACGTCGTCACAACATTCTTGCGTTGCTCAACGAGCAGGGCGAAGTGAGCGTGGACGAATTGGCCAAGCGTTTTGAAACCTCGGAAGTCACCATTCGCAAAGATCTCGCCGCGCTCGAAAGCCACGGCCTGTTGCTGCGCCGATACGGCGGAGCGATCACCATGCCGCAGGAATTGGTGGCCGACCCCGGCCAGCCCGTTTCCCAGTACAAGCAAGCCATTGCCCGTGCTGCGGTGAAAACCATCCGCGAACACGCGCGGATCATCATCGACAGCGGCAGCACCACGGCGGCGATGATTCCGCAACTCGGCCTGCAACCAGGTTTGGTGGTGATGACCAATTCCCTGCACGTCGCCAACGCCCTCAGCGAACTTGAACACGAGCCGGTGCTGTTGATGACCGGCGGCACCTGGGACCCCCATTCCGAGTCTTTCCAGGGGCAGGTCGCCGAGCAGGTACTACGCTCTTACGACTTCGACCAGTTGTTTATCGGCGCCGATGGCATCGATCTGGTCCGCGGCACCACCACCTTCAACGAATTGCTGGGCCTGAGCCGAGTGATGGCCGAAGTGGCACGCGAAGTCGTAGTGATGGTCGAATCCGACAAGATCGGCCGCAAGATCCCCAATCTGGAACTGCCATGGGGCAGCGTCCATACCCTTATTACCGATGATCGCCTGGGCATTGAGGCCCGCGATCAGATTCAGGCCCGCGGCATCACTTTGATCTGCGCGGCTGTCAGCCAGGAGAAATAGCATGTGTGGAATTGTCGGCGCAGTAGCTGAACGGAATATCACTGCGATTTTGCTCGAAGGACTCAAGCGCCTTGAATACCGCGGCTACGACAGTGCCGGTGTGGCGGTCTACACCCAGGACGAGAAACTCGAGCGCATGCGCCGTCCGGGCAAGGTCAGCGAGCTGGAACAAGCCCTGGCCCTGGAGCCGCTGATCGGTCGCCTCGGCATCGCTCACACCCGGTGGGCCACCCACGGCGCACCCTGCGAGCGCAATGCGCACCCGCACTTCTCCGGCGACCTGGCCGTGGTGCACAACGGCATCATCGAGAACCATGAAGCGCTGCGCGAGCAACTTAAAGCCCTCGGCTACGTGTTCACCTCCGACACCGACACGGAAGTCATCGCGCACCTGCTGCACCACACCCTCAAAGACATTCCTGACTTGGCCGACGCCCTTAAGGCGACCGTCAAGCAACTGCACGGCGCCTATGGCCTGGCGGTGATCAGTGCGCGCCAACCGGATCGGCTGGTTGCGGCCCGCAGCGGCAGCCCGCTGGTGATTGGGCTGGGCTTGGGGGAAAACTTCCTGGCGTCCGATCAACTGGCCCTGCGCCAGGTGACTGACCGTTTCATGTACCTGGAAGAAGGTGATATCGCCGAAATCCAGCGTGAAAGCGTGCAAATCTGGGACGTCAACGGCCGCGCCGTCGAGCGCGAGACGGTGCAGTACCGTGACGGGGCAGAAGCCGCCGAGAAGGGTGAGTTCCGCCACTTCATGCTCAAGGAAATTCACGAGCAGCCGGCCGTGGTCCAGCGCACCCTTGAAGGTCGCCTGAGCCAGAATCAAGTGCTGGTCCAGGCGTTCGGCCCACAAGCGGCCGAGCTGTTCGCCAAAGTGCGTAACGTGCAAATCGTTGCCTGTGGCACCAGTTATCACGCCGGCATGGTTGCCCGTTACTGGCTCGAAGAACTGGCTGGCATCCCGTGCCAGGTCGAAGTGGCCAGCGAGTTCCGCTACCGCAAAGTGGTGGTGCAGCCCGACACGTTGTTCGTGACCATTTCCCAGTCCGGTGAAACCGCCGACACCCTGGCGGCCCTGCGCAATGCCAAGGAACTGGGCTTCCTCGCCAGCCTGGCGATCTGCAACGTCGGCATCAGCTCGCTGGTGCGTGAATCCGACCTGACCCTGCTGACCCAGGCCGGCCGCGAAATCGGCGTGGCATCGACCAAAGCGTTCACCACGCAACTGGTGGGACTGTTGCTGCTGACCCTGTCTCTGGGCCAGGTCCGTGGCTCGCTGGCCGCAGGCGTCGAAGCCGAACTGGTGGAAGAACTGCGTCGCTTGCCAACTCGCCTGGGTGAAGCCCTGGCCATGGACAGCACCGTGGAGAAAATCGCCGAGCTGTTCGCCGAGAAGCACCACACCCTGTTCCTTGGCCGCGGCGCACAATTCCCGGTGGCGATGGAAGGAGCGCTCAAGCTCAAGGAAATCTCCTACATTCACGCCGAAGCCTACCCGGCTGGCGAACTCAAGCACGGCCCGCTGGCGCTTGTGGATAACGACATGCCGGTGGTCACCGTGGCGCCGAACAACGAGCTGCTGGAGAAACTCAAATCCAACCTGCAGGAAGTCCGCGCCCGCGGCGGCGAATTGATCGTCTTCGCGGACGAGAAGGCCGGCATGAGCAACGGCGAAGGCACCCACGTCGTGCAGATGCCGCACATCCACGACATCCTCTCGCCGATCCTCTACACCATCCCGCTGCAACTGCTGTCGTACTACGTCGCCGTCCTCAAAGGCACCGACGTCGACCAGCCGCGTAACCTGGCGAAGTCTGTGACGGTGGAGTGAGTTATCCACAGCTGTGTCGCTAAAACAAAAAGCCCCTGATCCCAGGGGCTTTTTTCATGTCTTCGATTTTCCAGTAGTCGAGTTCAGGGTGATCCCCTGTGGCGAGGGAGCTTGCTCCCGCTGGACTGCGCAGCAGGCCCAAAACCATTTAGCCCGGTGTGTCAGGAACACCGCGTGTACAGGATTCAGGGCCGCTACGCGCCCCAGCGGGAGCAAGCTCCCTCGCCACAAATACGCCAGCTTAAAGCGCGAAACGCACCACGGTTTGATTGAGCTGCACCGCCAACCGTGACAATTCATGGCTGGCGACTTGCGTCTGGGTCGCGCCGGTGGCCGATTGCAGCGACAGCTCGCGGATGCTGGTGAGGTTGCGGTCGACTTCCCGGGCCACTTGCGCCTGTTGCTCGGCGGCGCTGGCGATGACCAGGTTGCGTTCGTTTATCTGCGAAATGCCCAAGGTGATTTGCGCCAGCGCTTCGCCAGCGGCATGGGCGCGCTCCAGGGTCTGGCCGGCATGGTCGGCGCTGCTGGACAAGGCCGTGACGGTGGCCTGGGTGCCGTTCTGGATCGACTGGATCATGCTTTCGATTTCCATGGTCGACGCGGCGGTGCGCAACGCCAGCGAACGCACTTCATCCGCCACTACGGCAAACCCGCGACCGTTCTCCCCGGCCCGGGCCGCTTCGATGGCGGCATTGAGCGCCAGCAGGTTGGTCTGGTCGGCGATGTTGCGAATCACGTCGAGCACGCCGCTGATGTCCCGCGCCTGCACCGACAGGCTTTGCGCCTGCTGCGACGCTGCCACCACTTCCCGCGCGAGGTTCTGCACCAGCTCGATCGTCTGCGACACCTGCTGGTGGCCCTCCTGGGTTTGCAGGTCGGACTCGCGCGACAGCTCCGAGGTTGAGGTGGCGTTGTTCGCCACTTCATCGACCGCGCTGCTCATTTCGGTGACGGCGGTGGCGGCCTGGTCGATTTCCTCGTTCTGCTTTTGCAGGTCGCGGGTGCTGTGTTGCATCACCGTGCTCATTTCTTCGGTGGCGGTCGCCAGTTGCTGGGCCGAGTCGCTGATATGGCGGATGGTGCCGCGCAGGTTGTCCTGCATCAGGCGCATGGCCTCCAGCAATTTCGCGGGCTCGTCCTGCCCCTCAATGTGAATCGGCTGGCTCAGGTCGCCGTCGGCGATCGTCTGTGCCGCCGCCAAGGCCTGACGGATCGGCGCAACGATGCTGCGCGTCAGGGCCCAGGCCAGCGCTACCGTGGCCAGCACCGCGACCAGTAACAGGATCGCCACCAGCCGCTGCATCGCCAGATAATCCGCTTCACTGCGACGTGCGGCTTGGTCGGCGCCGCTTTCATTGAGGCTGATCAGCGCTTGCATCGATTGGTTGGTCTCGGCCCCGAGCTGCACCATCACCGCGCTCATTCGATGAATCAACGCAGCATCTGCCTCAGCCGCGTTCATTTGCGCCAGCACTTGGTCGAGCGCTTGGAAATAACCGCCCAGGCTTTTTTTCAGGGCGTCGGTCAGCGCACGTTCTTCAGGGGTGTTGTCGCGTCGGGCGTAGCTGGCCAGCACGCTGTCGATGCTCTGGCGGGCGTCGGTGATCAGGCGCTCGCTGTGGCGCCGCGCGGCGGCGTCATCGGTGGTGCGCACCCGCAGGCTTTCCAGGCGCACAGTGGAGATCCCGCCGTTGAGCTTTTGCAGAGTGGTGATGCCGGACAGCCAGAATTCGTTGATCTGATGGCTGGCATTATTCAGCGCGGCCATTTGCATCAGGCACAGCACGCCGATCAACAGCAGCGTCAAGGTGATCGCGGCAAAGCCGCCTGCGGCTCGTTTTCCGATACTGATTTTTCGTAACAACATGCGCATGACCCCTATGTATGTGAGAGCCAGGGCGCGACGTATCGAAGGTAACTGGCTGTGAGCCGAGGGTCTTACCTCGGTGATGGCGACGTGACATTAGCGCGCCGACAGCCAATCAAAAATAATACCGAGGTATAGGTAAGCTCAGAACGGTGCCGGCCCGATGCCCAGTGCTTCGCCCATGCGCACCAGGTCAGCGAAGGTGCGCGCGCCCATTTTTTTCATCGCGTGGCCGCGATGGATCTTCACCGTGATGTTGCTGATGCCCATGCGGTCGGCGATTTGCTTGTTCAACAGCCCGGTGATGGCCAAGGCCATGGTCTGCCGCTCGCGGGGTGTCAGGGTCTGGTGGCGAGCGCGCAGTTGCTTGAGGGTACTGCACGACGCGCGGCGCTGGCGGTCTTTGGCCAGAGCAGTTTCCACGGCGTCGAGCAGTTCGTTCTGGCGCAAGGGTTTGGTCAGGAAGGTCTCGGCGCCGGCTTTCATTGCCTGGACGCTGACGGCGATGGAGCCCACACCGCTCATGAAAATAATCGGCAGAGGCGGGGCGTCCTGCTGCAACTGCGCTTGCAGGTGCAGGCCGCTGCCCTCGCCGAGCATCAAGTCGAGAATCAGACAACTGTTGACGTCCGGCCGCTCGAACCGCAGGAAGGCCTCGGCACTGTCGAAGCTGATCACCGCTTCATGGCCGCTGGATTCCAGCAGGTTGACCAGCGACGCGCGCAGGTGCGCATCGTCGTCGACGATGTAGATCATTGCTGCCGACGGGGCGTCGGGCAAGGCTGCACGGGTCATCGGCCCACGTCCTTGGTCACGGGCAGAGAGAAACTCAGCGCGGCACCGCCTTGCGGGCGGTTGCCGGCCCAGATCCTGCCGCCATGGCTGTCGACGATGGTCCGGCAAATCGACAACCCCAGACCGAGGCCATCGGCGCGGGTGGTGAAAAAGCCGTCGAACAGCCGTGGCAGATGCTGTTCGCGGATGCCCGGGCCGCTGTCCTCGACGCTCACGTTGAGCTGCTGGTCATCAGCATGGGACAACCGGACATGCAATCGACGATCGTGGATGTCGTCATGGGTCATGGCTTGCAGCGCATTCATCAGCAAGTTGATGAACAGTTGCTGAAGCTGGATGCGATCGCCCAGCAGCGGCGGCAAACAGGCCGGCACATCGGTAGTCACGCTGACGCGTCGGCAACGTGCTTCCTGTTCAAGCATCTGCAGCGACTGCGCCGCCAGTTCACCGAGGTCGACCCACTGCGGTTCGGTGCGGCTGTCGCGGGACATCGCGCGGATATGCTCGACCACCTCACTGGCGCGGCGATTGCCCTCCATCAATTGCTCGAGTGCGTAACGTACCTTGCCCAGGTCGGGGTTTGGCCGGTCGAGCCAGCGCAGCCCAGCCTCGCCATTGAAGCCGACGGCCGCCAATGGCTGGCTGATCTCATGGGCAATCGACGCCGCCAGTTCACCCAGGGTGTTCAAGCGCGTGGCATGCACCAATTGCGCTTCGCGGCGCAGCAGTCGTTCCTCGACGCGGCGGCGCTGGCGCTTGTTCATCAGTGTCAGCAGGCACGCCGTGCAGATCACACAGACGCTGATCAGGCAGCGCAGCGCGGCCGACAAGGCCCAGTCATCGCCGTGGCCAATGAGCCAGGCCAGCACTGTCATGGCGGAGCACACCGCCGTGACCAACAACACGCCTTGGGTGGACAGGATGTTGGCGAAGATCAGGATCACTAGCACATGCAGCGTGGCGATGGCGATGTCCAGTGAGGTGAAGCAGTCGACCACAAAGATCGCCAGGCCAGCGAGCGTCGCGCTGACCAGGAACAGCCGGGTTCGCGCAGGGCTATGAGGTGACGCGCCGGTCAGCAACAGGCGCCGTGTCAATCCAGCGGATGGCTGATTGGCGGACATGCGGAACTCCAGGATATCGAGGCAAGCCTTGTGGGCGCCCGAGCGATTTGAGCCAATGAAACCCTTGCGTGGTCCCAGGCAATCAGCGGCTGGCCGCGAGGTGCCTGGCAGGTGCGCGATGATGTTCGAGCCGCCGGCGAAGATCAACGCTTGCCGACGGCCTCACGGGGCCATACCTTCTGCACCACAGCTCGTGATCAAGGTGCGCTCGATGGACAGGTTTCAGGAAATGCAGGTCTTCGTTGCCGTTGCCCAGGAACAGGGTTTCTCAGCGGCGGCGCGGCGTTTGGGTATGTCTGCGGCCAGCGTCACCCGGGCGGTGGCGGCGCTGGAGCAACGCATCGGCACCTTGCTGCTGATCCGCACCACTCGCACCGTCAATCTCAGCGAGGCTGGCCAGCGCTACATGGAAGACTGTCGGCGGATTCTCGCCGAGGTCCAGGAAGCCGAGGATTCTGCCGCCGGCAGCCACGCCCAGCCCCGTGGGCAATTGACCATCACCGCGCCGGTGCTGTTTGGCGAGTTGTTTGTGGTCCCGGCGGTGGTCAGTTACCTGGAGCACTATCCCGAAGTGAGCATCAACGCGCTGTTGCTTGATCGCACGGTGAGCATGATCGAGGAGGGCGTTGACGTGGCGATCCGCATCGGCGAGCTGCCCGACAGCAACCAGCACGCCGTGCGGGTCGGGGAAGTGCGGCGGGTGATTTGCGCGTCGCCGACTTACTTGAACCGTCACGGTCGGCCGCAACGGCCGGAAGACCTGACGCATGGTTCGGTGGTGGCGCCGTCCTCCATCGGCCAGCTTCGCACCTGGGCCTTTCAGGACCATGGCGAACCCTTGAGCGTGCGGCCCGAACCCCGCCTGGTGGTAACCGCTAATCAGGCCGCCATCAACGCCGCTAGCCTCGGACTAGGCTTTACCCGAGTATTGTCCTACCAGGTGGCGAGCCGGGTAGCGGCGGGTGAACTGGAGATTGTCCTGGCCGAGTTCGAAATGCCGCCCTTGCCGATCCACGTGATGTATCAGGGCGGACGCAAGGCACCGGTGCGGGTGCGCAGCTTTGTCGATTTTGTGGTGAAGGCATTGCGCGAAGACCCGACCCTTACCCAGTAAGGGTTATTGCACAGAGTGAAATAATGGTTTGCGCATGGTGGTGATTCTCCTCATTCCGTCCTCGGGGGAAGATAGCTCCATCGGCGCCACCTACCTGAGCGTCGCCATCACCAACGGAGACGACCATGCGCGCCATCAAATTTTACGATTTCCCCCGTTCCGGCCACGCTCACCGCGTCGAGCTGATGCTTTCCTTGCTGCAACTGCCGACTGAAAACATCTTCGTCGACCTGGCCAAAGGCGCGCACAAGCAGCCTGAATACCTGGCCATCAACGCGTTTGGCCAAGTGCCGGCGATCGAAGACGACGGCGTGGTACTGGCCGACTCCACAGCCATCCTGGTGTACCTGGCGCAGAAATACGGCAACGGTCGCTGGCTGCCAACCGACCCGGTCGGTGCGGCCAAGGTCCAGCGCTGGTTGTCGGTAGCGTCCGGCGCAATTGCTGCCGGCCCGGCCCGTGCACGGCTGATCACGGTGTTCGGTGCGCAGTACAACGCCGAAGAAACCATCGCCCAGTCCCACGCCCTGTTGAAAATCATCGATCAGGAATTGGCCAAGTCCGACTACCTGGTGGGCAACGAGCCGACCATTGCCGACGTTGCCGGCTACAGTTACATCGCCCACGCGCCGGAAGGCAACGTGTCGCTGGACGACTACGCGAATGTTCGCGCCTGGTTGGCCCGCATCGAAGCCTTGCCTGGTTTCGTCGGCATGCCTCGCACCGTCGCTGGCCTGCAACTGACCGCCTGACCTTCACGGCCCGAGTTCATCGGGCCATTTTTTCACTGCGCCGAAGCAGGGAGAACTGCAATGGACCAATCACCGTGGCACGCTGGCGAAAAGCAGTTGCAGGAACACGTGGGTGTCGCGGAGCGGATGGAAGCGTTCGGCCAGCGGGTGATCCGCAGCCTGATGCCCGACCAGCACCGGCAGTTTTATCAGCAGTTGCCGTTCATGCTGTTGGGCGCGGTGGATGCCCAAGGCAATCCCTGGGCGAGCCTGCTTGATGGCCCGGTGGGTTTCGCCCATTCGCCAGACCCGAGTCTGCTGCAATTCGACCGGCTGCCAGCGGCGGATGACCCTGCGCAACTGCAACCCGGCGCGGCGATTGGCCTGTTAGGCATTGAGCTGCACACCCGTCGACGCAATCGGCTCAATGGCCGGGTGACCTCACTGTCGGCCGATGGTTTTAGCGTGACGGTCGAGCAAGCATTCGGCAATTGCCCGCAATACATCCAGCTGCGGCAATTCCAAACCGTGCCGCTCAGCGATCCGCTGACGCGACCGCCGCAGTTTCTCGAAGGCCTGGATGACGCCGCGCGCACGATGATTGCGGAGGCCGACACTTTTTTCGTCGCCAGCTACGCGGACGTCGATGGCAAACGCTCGGTGGACGTGTCGCACCGTGGTGGCCTTCCGGGTTTCGTCCACATCGATGGCGAAAGCCTGACTATCCCGGATTTTGCCGGCAACCTGCACTTCAACACCCTGGGCAACCTGCTGCTCAATCCGCGGGCCGGTTTACTGTTTATCGATTTCTACAGCGGCGATGTGCTGCAACTCAGCGGCCGCACTGAGGTCATTCTCGACAGTCCGCAGATCCCTGCTTTTCAAGGCGCCGAGCGGCTGTGGAAGTTTCACGTCGAGCAGGTGGTGCGGCGGCCGGCGGCGTTGTCGCTGCGTTGGCGCTTCGACGGTATGTCGCCCAACAGTCTGATGACCGGCAATTGGGAACAGGTCGCTGCGCGTTTGCAGGCCGAGGCCCTGGGCAATGCCTGGCGGCCGATGCGGGTGGCGCGGATTGAGCGCGAGAGCCAGAACATTCGTTCGGTGTACCTGGAGCCGGCGGACGACGCCGGCCTGCCGGTATTCAAGGCCGGCCAGCATCTGCCGCTGCGTTTCAACCTCGACGGCGAGACGCACATCCGCACCTACAGCGTGTCGAGTGCGCCGTCGGACACCTTCCTGCGTATCAGCGTCAAGCGTGACGGGCGGGTGTCGGGGCATGTGCACGAGCGGATCAACGTCGGCGACGTGATTGAGGCGCGGGCGCCGCAAGGGCATTTCACCGTCGCGGCGGAAGAGGGCCGGCCACTGGTGTTACTGGCCGCCGGGGTTGGCGTAACACCGTTGCTGTCGATGCTGCGCGAAGTGGTCTACCAGGGCCTGCGCACCCGGCACATCCGCCCGACCTGGTTTTTGCAGAGTTCGCGGACTCTGGCCGATCAGCCGTTCCGCGCCGAGCTGGATCAGTTGCTTGAAGGCGCCGGTGACGCGGTGCGGGTGACGCGGCTGTTAAGCCAACCAGAGCCGGAGGCCATCGAAGGCGAGGATTTCGATCAGGTCGGGCGGATCGACGGCGAGATGCTCAGGGCGCTGACCGAAGTCGATGACTACGACGAAGTGGACTTCGTGCTCTGCGGCCCTGGCAGCTTCACCCAAGGGCTGTACGACCAGTTGCGCGCGATGGACATCCGCGACGCGCGGATCCACGCCGAAACCTTCGGCCCGTCGACCCTGCGCCGGGTGCCGGACCCTGATGCCGTGGCGTTCGAGCAACCGCCCGCCGCTACCACATCGGTGCCGGTGATGTTCGAACGCTCGGCCAAGGAAGCGCGCTGGAAGCCGGACGGCGGCAGTCTGCTGGAACTGGCGGAAAGCCGCGGCTTGCAACCGGAATTCAGCTGCCGCGGCGGTTCCTGCGGCACTTGCGCCACGCGACTGATCAGCGGCCAGGTGCACTATCCACTGCCACCGGCGGAAACTCCGGAGGAGGGCATGGTATTGATTTGCTGCGCGATACCGGCCGCAGGGTCACCGACCTTGGTGTTGGATGTGTAAGCCGGCGTTGAACTGATCGCTGCCTATGCCTGACCATCCTCAGGCATAGGACAGCGACTTCTCTTCGAGCAATTCCTGATACAGCTCATTCCACTTGCGGCCCATTTCCTCGGCGGTGAACAACTGCCGGTAACGCGCCTCGGCCTTGCGGCCCATCTCGGCGGCCAGCACGGGGTTATCCCACAAGGTGCGCATGGCCTCGCGGAAGGCGTGCGGGTTGCTCGGTGGCACCACCAGCCCGGTTTCGTTGTGAATATTGATGTAACTGGTGCCGGTGCCGATTTCGCTGGAGATCATCGGCTTGCCGTACATCGCGCCTTCCAGCAGGGAAATGCCGAAGGCTTCGGAGCGCAGGTGCGACGGGAACACGATCGCGTAGCTCAGTTGCAGCAGTGCGACCTTGTCCTCATCGCCCAGACGCCCAAGGAAATGCACATTGCGCAGGCCCAATGCCGCGGCCTGGGCGTGCAGCTCATTTTCCAGCGGCCCGGCCCCGACGATCACCACCGGATAATCGAGGTTTTGCAGGGCGTCGAGCAGGATGTGCAAGCCTTTGTAGTAACGCATCACCCCGACAAACAGGAAGAACTTGTCGCCGACTCGCTGGCGCCACCGGTTCATGCGCTCGGCGTCGGGCTGTGGATAACCGGCCTTGTTCAAGCCGTACGTAATCACCCGGGTTTTATCCTGAAATTTTTGCAGCACATCGCTTGTATGCAGGTAGTTCGGCGAGGCGGCGACGATGCGATCGGCACTCGCGAGAAAGCGTGTCATCAACGGGCGATAGAGCTTCAGCAGGTTTTTCTGGCGGATGATGTCCGAGTGGTAAGTCACCACGCTCGGTTTAACGATCCCACTGAGAAAGTGCACGACATCCATGAATGGCCAGGGAAAGTGATAGTTGATCACATCTGCTTCGGCAGCCATTTCGCGAAACTTTTTGAACACACTCACGGAAAACCCTGTGGAAGCGATTTGAATATCCAGCTTGGCCCGGTGTATCTGGTGCGTGCCCATGTGCATCACTTCGGGACTGGGGTCAGTGCTGAGGCTTAATACACGGTTGTCGATGTCATAAGGGGCACCGCTCTCGCAGAGTTGAAAAATGACTTGCTCCACGCCACCCATGGAGTCAGGCAGGTAAGTTTTATAAAAATGAAGAATCTGCATTCAACCTCCCACAACCTTGCGATAAGCGCTGGCAGTTTCCCGTGCGCAGCGTTCCCAGGAAAACATCCCGGCCTGTAGCAACCCGGCTTCTCGGCATGCCTGCCAATGCCGTGAGTCGTCGATCAAACGCAGCATGGCCTCGCGCAGTCCGTCGACGTCCCACGGTTCAATATAGTTGCCCGCTTCGCCGGCCACCTCCGGCATTGCCGAACGTCGGCTGGTGATCACCGGCACGCCGCTGGCCATGGCTTCCAGTACCGGCAGACCGAAGCCTTCATACAACGAGGGGAAAATCAGCGCCCGGGCGCCCGACAGCAGTTGCGCCAGTTGTTCGTCCGGCAGGTAGCCGAGCAGGCACACGTGACCGCTGGCCAGGGCAATGCTCAGCTCATCACTCAACTGCTCGCGCTGCCAACCGGCCATGCCGACGATCAGCAGCGGATAGCGCTGGCGCAGGCTTTCCGGTAACTGTGCGTGGGCCTGCAGGGCCAGGCTCAGGTTCTTGCGCGGTTCGAGGGTGCCGACACACAGAAAGTATTCGCCGGCCTCGACCGCATGAGCCTTGAGCACCCCATCGATGTCTTGCGCGGAGCGCGGATGAAAACGCGCCGCGACCCCCAGTGGTGCGACCACGAAACGCTCGGCGGGCAGGCCGAAATAGACTCGTGCTTCGTTGGCGATGAACTGCGAATCGGTAAGGATCAGCTGTGCCTGCTCCACGCCGTGGGCCACGCGCCGCTCGATTTCCCGCAGGCGCGCCGGGGGCTGGGTCTCGGGGTAGTGCAAGTGGGTCAGGTCGTGCAGGGTGATCACCGTCGGGCCGTCGAACGCCAGGGGCCACAGACTCGGTTCGTGATACAGGTCGACAGACCGCGCGCCCCGTTGGTCGAAGCGCTTTTGTTCAATCCAGCGTCGCGCCTGATAAGCGCCAGGGATCTGCCGCAGCAGCGGGCTGAGTCGCGAATAACCCGGCATCGCCGCCGGCGGCAAGGCCTCGCTCCAGCCCCAACCGTGGAACAGCGACAGCTCGATGTCCGGCTCACGGCTGAGGGCGCAGGCCAACTCGGCAACATACTGGCCAATGCCGGTGCGCGGCGCCTGCAGAATCCGTGCGTTAAGGGCAATGCGCATGTGGCCTCGCTTCTGTGGGCGACACCGCCAGCACGTTGCGCAAGGTGCGCTCGACCAATTGCGCACTGGCTTGCTGCCAACCGATCCACTGCCACTGCGCCACATCACGGGCCGCCGGGAACTGGCCGCTGCGTTCAAAATCGAGCACCAGATCGGCCAGGGTTTGCGGTTGCTCCAGGTTGAAGTACGCCATGAACTCGCCACCGATTTCGCGGAAGATCGCGATGTCGCTGCCCATCGCCGGCAAGCCGCGCTGCATGGCCTCCACCAGCGGCAGACCGAAGCCCTCGACGAAGGACGGGAATACAAGCGCCCGAGCGTGGGAGTAAGCGTGTTCGAGGCTGGTGTCGCTGAGGTCGTTGAACATGAACAAGCGCTGGTTCAACTGTGGATGCTTGCGCACTCGTTCCAGCAGGGCGTCGCACTTCCAGCCGATCCGCCCGGCGATGCACAGCCGCGCCTCGGAGCCTGCAGCCCAGGCGCGCTCAAAGGCGTCGAGCAAATAGTCGTGGTTCTTGCGGGGCTCGATGGTACTGACCATCAGGAACACCGGTTGCGGTGTCTCGAACAACCGCTGCAAGCGAGGCTCGATCACCGCGTCGGCGTGCTGCAGGTCCAGCTCCGAGCCCAGATGAAAATAGTCGAACCAGCGCTGCCCGGCCGCCTCCGCGCCGATGCGCAAGGTCAGTTCCTCGCGCACCTGGTCGCGCACCGTGGCGGAAATCGCCACGTAGCCGTCGGCGGTGCGGGTGATCCAGTCGAACCACTGACTGAACATCTGCACCAGCCGCGTATCGTAGAACTGCGGATGGGTCAGCGGGATCAGGTCATAGACCACCGATACGATGCCCACGCCGTCACGTTTGAGTTGTTCCACAAATGGGAGGAAATCCGCGTGCCAGGATGAATCCAACAACACCAATTGATCTCCTGGCTGGTGCTGCAACGGCGCGCAACGCTTGGGCAACTGATACTGGTTAACCGCTTCGATCAGCCGCAACGGTACGCTGAACATGGCCAGGGCGCTGAGCCGATAGGCTACGTGCAGCGCGCGTCGGGTGAAACGAGAGGTGCAGCGCTGATCAAGGTCGCGGTGCCATTGCCAGTAACGATGGGCCAGGCGCGACAGGCGCTCGCCGAAGGTCATCAAAGCATCGAACAACCGGAGGCCCGTCGGCGCCAGTTGCAAGACGCGGTAGAGCTTGCCCTTGAGCATCACCACCGGAAGGCACTCCACGCCATCGACGGCGGCCGGCAACTGTTTGATGACATTGCGCACCACCCGCTGGATCCCTGAATTGACCTTGGGGTGCTGGAACACGTAAGTGCATTCCACCAGGAGACGAGTCATGGCTGGCGCTCCGCAACCATGGGTTCGGTGCTGCGGGTAATGCTGGTTTTTGCGTCGAGCCAGGCACTGCCGACGAAATCTTCCTGACGGTTGTTGATCACGTGGAACACCAGGCCGTAGTCGCGCCATTCGTAATTGCGATCGAGGTGTGAGTCCAGACGCGACAGGCTCAGGGCCACGGAATAGTTGCCCTTGCCCAGGCCCATGACGAAGGCAAAGCGGTAGGTCACTCGCTCGCCGGCTTGCAGGTCGGTGAGGGCCTTGTCCTGGCGATGGGTGTTGATCCCGTACATGGCCTGGCCGAGGCGATCCTTGATCATGAAACCCAGCACCAGCCGCTCGACGGCTTGCCGCACTTCAATCTGCACCTCCAGCACCACGGCTTGACTGACTTCGGCGGCCTCGATCGAACGTTCACGCTCATCGAGCAGCCGTACGCTGAGGATGGCCGCTTCACCGGTGCCGGATACGGTTTGCACCTGCCCACCGTCGAGCATTTCCCGGCGTACCGTCTGGCCTTCGCGTTCAGCCAGCAAGGCGTTGTAGTAATCCATCACTTCTTCCGGTTTGCCATGCAGGGCCATGCGTCCGTTTTCCAGGAGGATCGCCGAGTCGCAAATCGACTGAATTGCCGAGCGGTCGTGGGAGACGATCAGCAGGGTAGTGCCGGCCTTGCGGAAGCTGCGGATGCGGTCGAAGCTTTTGTGCTGGAAGTAGGCATCGCCCACCGATAGCGCTTCGTCGACGATCAGGATGTCCGGGCGGCGCGCCGTGGCGACGCTGAACGCCAGGCGCATTTGCATACCGCTGGAATAGGTGCGCACGGGGTGGTCAATGGCCTCGCCGATTTCCGCGAAGCGTTCGATCTCGGGCATCAGCGCGTCGATTTCTTCGAGGTGCAAGCCCAGCAACTGCCCGGCCATCACCGCGTTTTGCCGACCGGTAAAGTCCGGATGAAAACCCATGCCCAGTTCCAGCAGGGCAGCGACCTTGCCTTGCAGTTCGATGTGGCCGCAGGTCGGTTGGGTGGTGCCGGTGATCATCTTCAGCAAGGTGCTTTTGCCGGCGCCATTGACCCCGACAATGCCTACCGCTTCACCGGGAGCGATCTCGAACGCGACGTCTTGCAGCACCCAATGCTGGCGATGGCGCGGCGGCGAAAACGGGATCAGCCATTCCGCCAGGCGACTCCAGCGCGTGGGGTATTGCTTGTAGGCCTTGCCCAGGCCCGTGACGCGAATATGCCCCATCAGAGTTCATCCACCATTTCGCCAACCCGCTGGCGAAACAGCCGCAGGCCGATCAGGCAGAACAGCACGCCGATCACCAGGGTCGGCAGCAGCGAACTCCACACCGGCCATTGGCCGTACAGCAGCACATTCTGGTAGGCACCGATCAGGTTGGTCAGCGGATTGAGTTGCAACAGACGCTGCACCCACTCGGGCAGGATGCTGATCGGGTAAACGATCGGCGTCAGCCAGAACCAGAACTGCAGGCAAATTGCGTAGAACTGGCCAATGTCGCGAAAGAACACATTGAGCACGCCGAGGATCATCCCCAGCCCGGCGCAGAAGATCACTTGTAATGCCAGCAACGGGATCAGCGCCAGCAGTGCCGGCCCCGGCAACCGCCCGGTGATCAGCAGGAAACCGAGGAACAGGCCGATGATGATCGCGAAGTTGATCCCGGCATTGAGCAGCACGATCACCGGCAGGCAAATGCGCGGAAAGCTGATTTTCTTCAGCAGGTTGGCGTTGTCCAGAAACATGTTCTGGCTGCGCAGGGTGATTTCGGCGAACAGCCCCCAGGTCAGCAGGCCGGCGCACAGGTAGATGCTGTAGGCCATGCCATCGTCCACCCCCGGCAGGCGCGCGCGCATGATGTGGGAAAAAATCACGGTATACACGACGATCATCGACAGCGGGTTGAGCACGGTCCACAGGGCGCCGAACAGCGAGTTGCGATAACGCGACTGGAACTCTCGCTTGACGCTACCGAGGATGAACCCCCGGTAGTCGCGCAGCGAGCGGTAAAGGGAGAGCAGCATTCAATCCGTCCTGCCGTACTGGTCTTCGAAGCGAACGATATCGTCCTCCCCGAGGTATTCGCCGCTCTGCACTTCGATGATCACCAGGTCGATGACCCCGGGGTTTTCCAGGCGATGCTTGTGGCCGGCGGCGATAAAGGTCGATTCGTTCTTGGCCACCAAGTGGGTGCCGGTGCCGTTGTTGGTGACCTTGGCCATGCCTTCGACGACCACCCAGTGTTCATTGCGGTGATGGTGCATTTGCAACGACAGCTTGGCGCCAGGCTTGACTACGATGCGTTTGATCTTGAAGCGCGGACCTTCCTCAAGCACGGTGTAGGTGCCCCACGGTCGGCTGACCGTGCGGTGCAGTCGATATGCTTCGTGTTGCTTGTCCTTGAGTTGCTTGGCGACGCGTCGTACATCCTGGGCGCGGTCGGCGTGGGCTACCAGCACCGCGTCGGCGGTGTCGACGATGATCAGGTGGTCGACACCGACGGTGGCCACCAGTCGGTCGGTTTGCACAAAGTTGCTGCGGCTGTCGATGAACACCGCATCACCGCTGGCGCGGTTGTCGTGGGCATCGGCCGGGACCAGCGCCGCCACGGCGTTCCATGAGCCGATATCGCTCCAGTCGAACGCGGCGGGCACCACGGCAACTTTGTCCGAATGCTCCATCACCGCGTAGTCGATGGAAATGTCTTGCAGCTCGGCGAACAGCGCGGCGTTCAGTTCCTGTTGCAAGCAACCGCCAGCGTCCACGGCGTTGCTTTCCAGCACACAGGCGCGGGCCTGTTCCAGCAACTGCGGGGCGTGGGTGTGCAACTCGGCCAGCAGGGTTGCTACCGAGAAACAGAACATCCCGGAGTTCCACAGGAACTGCCCGCTCTCGACGTAATGGGTGGCGGTTTCCACGTCAGGTTTTTCGACGAAGCGCTGCACCTTGGCGGCGCCCTGGTCGTCCAGCGGCGCGCCGGCTTCGATGTAGCCGAACCCGGTTTCGGGAGCGGTCGGCACCACGCCGAAGGTCACCAGATAACCAGCCTTGGCCAGGCGCACGGCGTGTTCGACCGAGGCCTGTAACGCGGCTTCATCGAGAATCAAATGATCGGCCGGCATCACCACCATGATCGCGGCGTCGCCATGTTCAGCTTCAATCGCCAGGGCCGCGGCGGCCAGCGCCGGGGCAGTGTTGCGGCCGGTGGGCTCCAGCAGGAAGTGCCCGCGATGCCGTTCCAGGCCCGCACCCTGGTAATGATCCTTGCTTTGGAAGTAGTAGTCGCGGTTGGTCACGGTGACGATATCGCCACGGCCGTCGATCAGCCCGGCGGCGCGGCGGTAGGTCTTGCCGAGCAAGGTCTGGCCGTCTGGCAGGACCATGAACGGCTTGGGCTGGCCTTCGCGGGACACCGGCCACAGGCGGGTGCCGGCACCACCGGACAAAATCACTGGAATGAGCATGGCCTACTCCTTGGCGACGCGTTTCATGTCCGCATCCATCATCATGCGGATCAGGGTGTCCAGGTCGGTCTTGGGTTTCCAGCCCAGCACCCGTTGGGCTTTGGCCGGGTTGCCGAGTAACACATCGACTTCAGCCGGGCGGAAGAACGCCGGGTCGACTTTGACGAAGTCGCGGTAATCCAGGCCAACGTGCTCGAAGGCGATCTGGCACATCTCGCGTACCGTGGTGGTGACGCCGGTGGCGACCACGAAGTCGTCGGGTTTGTCCTGTTGCAACATCAGCCACATGGCTTCGACGTAATCCCCGGCAAAACCCCAATCGCGCTTGGCGTCGATGTTGCCCAGGCGCAGCTCCGACTGTTTGCCTTGCTTGATGCGCGCGGCGGCGTCGGTAACTTTGCGGGTGACGAACTCGATGCCACGCAGTGGCGATTCGTGGTTGAACAGAATGCCGCTGCTGGCGTGCAGGTTAAAGCTCTCGCGGTAGTTGACGGTGATCCAGTGGCCGTACAGTTTGGCCACGCCGTACGGGCTGCGCGGGTAGAACGGAGTGTTTTCGTCCTGCTGCTCGGCCTGGATCAAGCCGAACATTTCGCTGGTGGAGGCCTGGTAAAAACGGGTGTCCGGGCTGAACTGGCGGATCGCTTCGAGCAGGTGCGTGACGCCGAGGCCGTCGACGACGCCGGTGATGATCGGTTGATCCCAGGAGGCGGCGACGAAGCTTTGCGCGGCGAGGTTGTACACCTCGTCCGGCGCCGACTTGATCACTGCGCGCTGCACCGAGCTGCCGTCGGCCATGTCGCCGTCGAGGTAGACGATGTCCGCCTCGACGCCCATCTCGCGCAGGCGCCAGCGTGAGTCGCTGCTGCGCCGCGCCACCAGGCCGTGGACCTTGTAGCCTTTGTCGAGCAACAGTTTGGCCAGGTAAGCGCCGTCCTGGCCGGTGATCCCTGTGATCAATGCACTTTTTGTCATTCTTGTTCTACCCGTGACTCCCAGTCGGACAGGATCGCCCGCAAGGATTGTTGTGTTGTGATTGCCGGCGTCCAGCCAGTGGCCTGGTGCAGCTTGGCAGCGCTGCCACAGACTCGACGCTGTTCTGCGCGACGCAAGCGCGCAGGGTCTTGAACCAGTTGCAGCTCGACCTGGGCGATGTCGCCCAATTGTTCGATCAGGCTGCGAATGCTGTGCTCGGTGCCCGAGCAAATGTTGTAGATCTGGCCTGGCTGACCCTTGTCCAGCAGCGCCAGGTAGGCGCAAACCACATCGCCGACATCGAGGAAGTCACGGGTCACGTCGATGTCGCCGACTTCCAGTTGCGGCGCTTGCAGGCCGCGCTGTATGCGGCTGATCTGCCGCGCGGCGCTGGCGATCACGAAGCTGTCCTTCTGCCCGCTGCCGATGTGGTTGAAGGGGCGGGCGACCATTATCGGCCAGCCTTCGCTCATGCCCCACTGCAGGCTCAGCAGTTCGGCGGCGACTTTGCTTACCGCGTACGGATTGCGCGGCGCGGGTGGCTGCAGTTCGGTGATCGGCAATTGACTTTCACTCACCTGACCATAGACGTCGCCTGAGCTTACGTACAGGAAGGTGCCGCTGAAACCTCGGTTCTTGAGCGCTTGCAGCAGGTTCAGGGTGCCCAGCAGATTGACTTGGAAAGTCCGGGCTGGGTCGCGAAAAGCTTCGGGGACGAAAGTTTGGCCGGCGAGGTGGATGACCGCGTCGGGCAGTTCGGGCCACAGGCCTTCGAGGGTGTCGGGCTGGCACAGATCATAAGGCGAAGAGGCGGGCAGCAAGTGCCACCCCGCGGCGCCAGCCTTGAGGCGGGATTGCAGGTGACGTCCTACGAATCCGTTCAGACCCGTGACGAACAGACGCTTGTTCAAACAGCGACCCCTTTAAGCGAATGACTCCGACCCTATACACCTGCCTTGGCAGGAGCGTTCTGGCATTTCTGTAGGACTAAAGATCAGAAAGTTGTGGGCAAAGTCTTTGTTGTAGTTGTTTGGTGACCAATCTGTGCCAATTGCGCGGCAAATTCAACAGGGCAAACCGTGACCGGCCAGTTCTCGTGATTAATCGCGGCGGGCGGTTCCCGAATCCCCAGCGGATGTGTTTAGAATGCCCCTCGTCACGTTTTGTCAGGGTTCTATGAACTGAGTTCAGGGCCGGGCGAACCTGACCACTAAAACAAGAACGTAGGCGGGCCTGCAGACGAAGGAAGAGCGCTGGCAATTCCAGACTTTTTCCGTTGCTCGACCGTCATTGCGTGGGGCTGCCGGGACGGCGGTTTCACCGTGGAATGCGATGAATTTCATTCTTTACTCGGACGTCAACGACAGCTCTATCAGCCAGAGCCTCGGCCGGCCCGAATACAGTTACTACTTCGTGCTCAAGGCCTATCGCCCGGTGCTGGAAAGCCTCGGTCGGGTGCATGTCGTGGCAACAGTGGCCGAGGTCGATCCGTTGTATCGGCGCTTGTTGGCCGAGGGCGAAGACTGTGTGTTCCTGTCGTTCACCCCACCGCAGAAAACCCCGACCGAACTGGCCTGCCCAACGGTGTGCGTGGTGGCCTGGGAGTTCGACTCGATCCCCGATGAAGCGTGGGACAACGACCCGCGTCAGAACTGGACCCACATGCTGGCGGGCCAGGGCCGGGTCATCACGCTGTCGAGCCACACCGCGCGGGCGATCCGCCGGGCCATGGGTGAGGACTTCCCGGTGCTGGTGCTGCCGACGCCGATCTGGGAGCACTACGCCGGGATTCGCGAGCACCGTCACAGCGAGCCGGTCAACCCCGGCGCGCGGCTGGAGATAAAAGGCTGCCTGCTCGACAGCCGCACCCTGGGCCTGAGCGCTGACGCTTTGATTCCGGCACCCCTGAGCGCCGAGCAACTGGCCGAAATCGAAGCCTCGCGCCCGCCGCCGCTGACCCTCAAGCGACGCTTGGTGATCGCCCGGCACTTCCTGCGACTGTGGGCGCTGGACCTCGGACGCTCGCTGCCGGAGCCGCTGCCGCGCACGCACTTCCTCAGCCGCTGGTATTGGGAAGGCTGGCGTGATCTGTTTTCCGACACGGCCCACGCCACCATTGCCCGTCACCTGCCGAGCATCGCCGGCCCGCAGACCGTAGCCGAACCTGAACCGTTGCCGGAGGATTTCCCGGACACCTCGCTGCACGTGCACACCGAGGTTGAAGGCGTGGTGTATGTCACGGTCTTCAACCCTAAGGATGGCCGCAAGAACTGGCATCAGTTGATCACCGCGTTCTGCTGGGCATTGCGCGACACCGAAGACGCGACCCTGGTGCTGAAAATCACCCAGAGCGACCTCGGCGCCTATTACCGCGAACTCATGACCTTGCTCGCGCAGCTTTCGCCCTTCGCCTGCCGCGTGCTGGTGATGCACGGCTACCTCGACGACGCGCAATACGCCCGGCTCTACGGGGCGGCGAGTTTCTACGTCAACGCCTCGCGCTGCGAAGGCCTGTGCCTGCCGCTGATGGAATTCATGTCCAGCGGCACCCCGGTGATCGCGCCGGACCACACGGCGATGGAAGATTACATCGATGACCAGGTGGCGTTTGTCGTGGCCTCGAGCGAAGAACTGACTGTTTGGCCCCAAGACACGCGGATCATCTATCGCACCCTGCGTCATCGTCCGGACTGGGGTTCGCTCAAACGCGCTTACGAAGACAGCTACCGCATGGCCAAAACCGACCCTGATGCCTACCGGCGCATGTCCGAGGCCGCCATCGAGCGGATGCGCGGTTACTGCTCCTTCGCCCCTGTGCAACAGCGCCTGGCGGATTTTTTCGGTCTGGCGCCGCAGGCTTCTGCGCCGTTGGCTGAGAAGGACAACGCCTGATGCTGATCCTCATTCATTCGGAAACCAACCAGCGCACCATCGCCCAGAACCTCGGGCGCTCGGAATACAGCTACTACTTCGTGCTCAAGGAATACCGCCCGGTGCTGGAACGCCTGGGGCGGGTGGTGGAAGTCAGTGACCCTGACACCGAGGTCGATGCCCTTTACCTCGACGCCCAGGCCCGTGGCGAAGACTGCGTGTTCCTGTCGTTCTCGCCGCCGCATCGCACGCCGGTGCACCTGGCGTGCCCGACGCTGCCGGTGTTTGCCTGGGAGTTCAGCACCATCCCCAACGAGCCGTTCGACGGCGAACCGCGTAATGACTGGCGCACGGTGCTCAAGGCCTGCGGCGCGGCGATCACCCATTCCAGCTACACCGTCGATGCCGTGCACGCAGCCATGGGCGCCGAGTACCCGATTGTTGCCGTGCCCGCGCCGGTCTGGGATCGGTTTGCCGCCCGGGGCTCAGCGTTGAAAACCGAAGTGCCACCGAAGCAGTTCCGTCTCAGGCTCAAGGGCTTGCTGGTGGACAGTCGACAGCTGGATCTGCGGGCATTCGGCCCGGCGCACTTGCGCAGGGGCAAAGGTATCGATTTTGCCGCACCCGTGCAGGAGCGCGAGTTGCTGCTCGACGGTGTCGTGTACAGCTCGGTGTTCAATCCTTGCGACGGGCGCAAGAACTGGGAAGACATGCTCAGTGCCTTTTGCGTGAGCTTCCGCGAGGTGGAGGACGCGACGCTGGTGCTCAAGCTGACCCACTTCGACGCCGAAGAAGCGCTGACCGACCTTCTGCATCACCTGTACAAAAATCAACCGTATCGCTGCCGCATCGTGCTGATCCACGGTTACCTCGCGGACGCCGATTACGAGCAACTGGTGCAAGCGACGCGCTACGTGGTCAACACCTCCTACGGCGAAGGCCAGTGCCTGCCGCTGATGGAATTCATGTCCTGCGGTAAACCGGCGGTAGCGCCACGAACCACGGCGATGATCGATTATCTGGATGCCGACAACGCCTTCCTGATCGACTCCACCGACGAACTCACCGCTTGGCCCCACGACCCACGCAAAGCTTTTCGCACGTTGCGCTACATCACCGATTGGGCCTCGCTGTGCCGAGCCTATCGCGCCAGCTACGCGGTGGCGAAAAACGATGCCGTGCGTTACCGGCAGATGTCCGAACACGCGGTGGCAAGCCTGCAAACGTTCTGCAGCCAAGCCATGGCCGAACAGCGTTTGCGGGGCTTTTTCACGCAATTGGCCGCCGCGCGCGCTGCCGCCGTCGCCGAGGCACCACCGGCATGATCCGCGCCTGGCTGAAGCGGCTGTTTCCGGGACCGCCAGCGCCACCGGTGACGCAAGATGGTGCGCCGGTCAGCGTCTCGCCTGCGGATGTCGGCCTGCACGACGCGATTCACGACGGCTGGTTCCTCGGTGACAGCGGCGAGTTGCTCAAGGGCTTCGCGATTGGCGCCGGCGACACCGTGCTGGACGTTGGTTGCGGCGAAGGCGTGGCGACGCTGTTCGCGGTGCGGCAGGGCGCTTCGGTCATTTTCACCGACAGCGAGCACGACAAGGTGCGCGACCTGGCTCGGCAGGTCGAAGCGCAGACCCGGCAACCGTCCCTTGGCCTGGTCAGCAACAGCCTGCCACTGCCACTGGCTGAGGGCTGCGCGAGCAAAGTGGTGTGCATGGAGGTGCTCGAGCACGTCGATCAGCCCGAAGCCTTCATGGCCGAACTGGTGCGCATGGGACGACCGGGCGCGCAGTACCTGCTCAGCGTGCCGGCGGCGTTGGGCGAAGAGCTGCAAAAAGGCATCGCTCCCGTGGGTTATTACCAGTCACCGAACCATGTACAGATCTTCAGCGCCGAACGCTTCGCGGCGTTGGTCGAGGACGCCGGCCTGGTGATCGAACACCGCCAGGCCAGTGGATTCTTCTGGGTGATGGGGATGATTTTCTTCTGGGCTAGCGAGCGGGCGGCCGGGCGTGACCTGGGCGGCGCGGTGCGGGACCGGATTCAGGCGCCATTTGCGCCACTGATGGAGAGTTGGGCGCGCACCTGGCAGGACTTGCTCACACAACCCGATGGCCTGGCGATCAAGGGCCTGCTCGATGCGTTGATGCCCAAGAGCCAGGTGATCATCGCGCGCAAACCGCTGGCAGGCGAAAGCTCGTCCAGGGGGACTTCGTGAGCAGCCAGCGGATCATGGACATCGAATTGCTGCGCGGCATCGCGGTACTCGGTGTGCTGTTCCATCATCTGCAAGACAGCCTGTTTGCTGTCCCTGTACCGCTGTTGGAGGCGATCCACCTGTATGCGCAGCCGTGGTGGGGCGTGGACCTGTTTTTTGCCATCTCCGGATTCGTCATTGCGCGCAGTTTGATTCCGGCGCTGCGCGGGTGCAGTACACCGCGCCAAACCTGGGAACAGACGCGCAATTTCTGGCTGCGTCGCGCTTTTCGTTTGTTGCCGTCGGCCTGGCTGTGGCTGGCGCTGATGCTGCTGGCGTGTGTGTTTCTGAATCGCTCGGGTGCGTATGGCAACGTGCAGGCCAATATCCAGGCGACCCTCGCCGGGGTTCTGCAATACGCCAACTTCCGCTTTGCCGACAGCTTCTTTCATTACGAGTACGGCAGCAGTTTTGTGTACTGGAGCCTGTCCCTGGAAGAGCAGTTTTACCTGTTGTTCCCGTTGCTGATCGTGCTGTGCCGCAAGTATCTGGTGTGGGCGTTGCTGGCGCTGGTGGCGGTGCAACTGTTCACCTGGCGCACGCCGCTGTTGATGGTGGTCCGCACTGATGCGCTGGCTCTCGGCGTGCTGTTGGCGATGTGGTCGGCGCAACCGAGCTATGCGCGCTGGGAGCCGACCTGGTTGCGCCGGCCCGGGCTCGGGTTGACGGTGCTGATCATGTTGAGCGCGGTGTTGAGCTTCATCGCCACCGATCGCTTTACCTTCACCAGTTACCGCATCGGCCTGATCGCGGTGCTGTGCGCGGTTTTGGTATGGCTGGGTTCCTATAACCGCGATTACCTGATGCCCCGTGGTCTGCTGAAAAACCTGATGACCTGGGTCGGCAGTCGTTCCTACGGGATTTACTTGATCCACATCCCAGCGTATTGCCTGGTGCGCGAGTTGATCTTCCGCTTGCAAACCGCCGGCCTGCCGAGCCCGGCGGGGCACCCGATACTTACCCTGCTGGTGGCCGGCGGCCTGATCGTCGTCCTCAGCGAACTCAATTACCGCCTGGTCGAAATGCCCCTGCGCAACCGTGGCTCGCGCCTGGTGCAGCGCATGGGGGTGTCGCGAACCGCTGTCCCTTCTGGAGCCACCTCATGCTGAATCGTTTGAAGAATCTCATGGCGGGTGCGCCCGCTGCCGTACCCACAGTGGCAGCGCCTGCCGGGCAGGTCGACTCGTTCGAACTAGGCCTGCACGATGCGATGCTCAGCGGCTGGTTCAATCACGCCAGCGGCGAGTTGTACACCGGGTTTGCGGTGTCAGCGGAGGACACCTTGCTCGACGTCGGCTGCGGCGACGGTGGCAACGTAAGATTTTGCGGCATGCGTGGGGCGAAGATCATCATTGCTGACATCGACGCGGCCAAAGTCGAGGCGACGCGGCAGCGCCTGGTCGACACGCCAGCGCGGGACGTCGAATGCCACGTCACTGATGGCAACCCGTTGCCGATTGCCGACGGCACCGCCAGCCGTGTGGTGTCCACTGAAGTCATCGAGCACGTCGACGACCCGGCGCAGTTCCTCAGTGAGCTGGTGCGAGTTGGCCAACCAGGCGCGTTGTACCTGCTTAGCGTGCCGCACCCCAGCTCCGAAGACTTGCAAAAAGGCATTGCGGCGCCGGCGTATTATGAGAAACCCAACCACATCCGCGTGATCAGCGAAGATGAGTTCAAAGCAATGGTCAGTGGCGCAGGCCTTGAAGTGCTGAGCCACAGCCAATACGGGTTCTATTGGTCGATGTGGATGCTGCTGTTCTGGGACGCCAAGGTCGACTTGAGCCAGCCTGACCATCCGATGCTCAACCATTGGGCCAACACGTGGCAAGCCGTGCTGTCGTCCCCGCGCGGCGCGCAAATCAAACAGGCGCTGGACGCCGTGGTCGCCAAAAGTCAGGTGATCATTGCCCGCAAGCCGTTGGCTGAGTAGGGTAGGTGACAGTGCAACCAGGGGCCTTGATCGGCCCCTTTTTTGTGGGCTCAAAGCAGGGAGCGGTATGGGGTCTTTGATTCGCTGGGTGGCGATATTCGGTGCGGCACTGTGGCTCAGTGCGTGCGAGCAGTCACCCCGCTCGCCGCTCGACCAACAAGTCTATGTCTGGCAACGGCAATGGACGCCGGCCCATGAGGCGGCACTGCAAGGTAGCCGCGCGGATTTCTCGACCCTGCGGGTGCTGGCGTTGCAGGCGTTCCCGCAGGAGGGTTGGCGCCGGACGCGGGTCGATCCGGCCTTGCTTAAACAGGATGGCCGGCCGCTGATCGCGGTGATTCGCCTCGACGGCCAGCTCGCGGCATTGGCGCCGCCGCAGATCATCACCCAAGTCCAGCAATTGCTCGCGGATTGGCAGGGGCAGGGCCTGACTCTGGCCGGCGTGGAAATCGATCACGATGCCGGTAATGCGCGGCTGGCGGCCTATCGAGCGTTTCTCCAGCAACTGCGCCCGGCCCTGCCCGCCGGATTACCGCTGAGCATTACGGCGTTGCCAGCCTGGCTCAGCAGCCCGGAACTGCCGAAGTTGCTGGCGACGGTCGACAGCAGTGTGTTGCAAGTGCACGCGGTCAGTCGTCCTCAAAACGGCTTGTTCGATCCGACGCAAACGTTGCGCTGGGCCAAAGACTGGAGCCGGGCCAGCGATAAACCCTTCTACCTGGCCTTGCCGGCTTACGGCGTGGCGTTGCTGGCCGCTGACGAGGGCGCGCCGCTGATCGAGAGCGAGGTGCCGTTGGCGATCGCCGGCTCGCGTCAGGAGATGCTGGCCGACCCGTTGCAATTGGCAGCGCTGGCGACGCAACTGCGCGATGAGCGACCGTCGCACCTGGCGGGGTTGATCTGGTTCCGCCTGCCGCTGGTCGGGGATCGCCGGGCCTGGAGCTTGACCACGCTCAAAGCCGTGGCCCGAGGCGATGCCTTGAGCAGTCGCTTGACCGTGGAACTCACCGCGCACGACCGCCTCTATGACGTCAGCGTGCGTAATCAGGGCAACCTCGATCAGCCCTGGCCGCAACGCGTGTCCTTGGTCGCCCGGCAGTGCCAAGGTGCGGATGCGCTGGCCGGTTATGTGTTGCAACAGAGCGCCGATCGGCTGATCTTCACCCGCGTGCACGACGGGCGTATAACGGCCGGCGGCCAGCGCGCCATCGGTTGGGCACGCTGTGCGTTTATTGACCAAGGAGCTTCGAATGTTGACCCGTAACTGGCGGCGCGATCTGCTCTGCCTGAGCCTGGGTGCCGCCGTGCCCATGGGCTCGGCGCTTGCCTGCGGGCCGGACTTCCCCCTGCGGTTGCTGGAGAATCGCGCGCAGTCGCTGGCGCAATTGCCGGAAGGTAACTTCAGGTTTGAAGTCTCGCGTATCGGGCACGCCGTCGTTGGCCTGAACAACGTAACGGCAGCCACCAACAGCCCGGATGTCGGTTATGGCGAACCACCGAATTACGTAGAGCAGCGGGCCACGGCCGAACTCATCGGCTTGAGCCCAGCGCAGCAAACGCGCGTCACCCAGTTACGTGAATTGACCGACCCCCATGAAGTGGCTCGCCTGGGCGTGGACTTACCGGCGGAGATCCGTGATTACCTGGCCGGTGCCGTGGCGTTTACCGCCGGCGAGTACCGAACGGCCGCGGAGTATTTCCAGCAGGTCCTGGCGTTGCCCGCCGAACAGCGACCGTTGCGCAGTACCTGGGCCGCGTACTCGCTGGGTCGCAGCTTGTTCGCCCTCAGCAGCGAGGCCGGTGAGGTTGAGCCGGCGCTCGCGCAAGCACAGCAGGCCTTTGAACAGGCTCGCCAGTTAAGCATCGACGGCTTCAGCGACCCGCTGGAGCTGGGTGTCGCCAGCCTCGGCGAACAGGCGCGGGTGGCACGCACGGCCGGTGACTGGAACCGCGCCATCGAGTTGTATGCCGCGCAAAACTTGCATGGCTCACCCATCGGCTACAGCTCCCTGAAGCTGCTGATGAACGACCTCGCGGCGTTGCCGTCAGCGCACATTGCTACGTTGCTGAAGGGCCCGGCGGTGCAGCAACTGGTCACCGCTTCGCTGATCAGCCGCATCGGCTGGTCGTTCGATGAACAGCCGCCGAACGAAAAGAAACTGATCGCACTGCTGCAACGCAGTACCGCCGGCAGCTTGCAGAATGCCGATCGGTTGGCGGCGATGAATTATCAACAGGGCGATTACGCCAGCGCCAGGGCCTTCCTCGAACATGCCGGCGACGGCGGTCTGGCGTGGTGGCTGCGGGCCAAACTGGCGGTGCGTGACGGTGACACCGCGGCGGCTACGGCGGCCTACGCGAAAGCCGCGCAGGCGTTTCCCAAGGATGAATCCTGGGGCGAACGGCGCACGCCGGACTGGAGCGTCGAGTCGCTGCAGCCCAAATGCCGGGTCGACGGTGAAAGCGCGATCCTCGCGTTGCAGCGCGGCGACTATCTGCAAGCGTTTGATCAGTTGTATCGCAGCAACGGCGTGTATTGGCTCGACGCCGCGAGCGTGGCTGAACGGGTGCTGAGCGTCGATGAGCTCAAGCAATACGTCGACAGCCAAGTGCCGGCGCCGCCGCCGCTGAGCCAGCAGGATCGCGACAATTATGTGCCGTTACCGGTGGCCGCGAGCCTGCGTGACTTGCTGGGTCGGCGTCTGCTGCGTGAGGGCCGCTACGACGAGGCGCCCACATATTTCGACAATCCCGACTTGCAGAACAAGGCCCGCTGGTACGGGCAGATGCGTCAGGACGCCGAATCCAACTGGTGGCCGACCAATCGCGCGTTTGCCTACTATCAAGCAGCGGCATCAGCGCGTTACGACGGCATGGCATTGCTCGGCTACGAACTGTCACCGGATTACGCCACGTTCGGCGGCAACTTCAGCCTCGACCCCGTGGAATTGAAGGCCGGCCCGTGGCTGGCCGACGCGGAGATCCAGCGTCAGCAGGCGACCTTGGCCCAACCGGACCAGCGTTTCCACTATCGTTACGTCGCCACTGCCCTGGCCAGCAAAGCGGCCGATTTGCTGCCCCACAGCAGCCAGGCGTTTGCCGCGGTGTTGTGCAAGGCGTCGAGTTGGGGCACCAGCCTGCAAGAGCAGAGTGCGTTCTACCAACGCTATGTCGAACAAGGGCCTTACGTGGTGTGGGCCGGCGATTTTGGTCATCAATGCCAGGAGCCGGACTTCCGCAACCCCGACAAGCGCTACGTCACGCAGATCATCGACGCGATGCGCACAACCTTGCGTCCGTTCAAATTAGCGCTGCAGATTGCCGGCGTGCTGCTGGTGACGGCGACCGGGTTGCTGTTGATCAATCGGCGGCGCAAAACGGTTCGTTGAAGCCTCAGGTTTGCTGAAGCACTGCCAGACGCAAGGCAAAACCGATCAGCACGCCTCCGAACAACCACTGCTGGACCCGCTGTGCCGAAGGGCTGCGGGCCAGCCAGCGGCCGAGGCTGGCGCCGATCAGCGCATAGAGAATGTCGAACAGCGCGCCGATCAGCACCAGCATCACCCCGAGCCAGGCGAACTGCGTCAGCACTGCGCCACGCAGCGGATCAATGAATTGCGGCAGCAGCACCGAGCAAAACAACAAGGCCTTGGGATTGAGCAGGTTGGTCAACAAGCCGCGCTGGATTGCCGCGCGCCAGGCTGTCCGGCGTGGGATGCCCGATTCACCGTCCAGGTTCGGCACCAGGCTGGAACGCAGGCACTGGATGCCGATCCACAGCAGATATGCCGCGCCCGCCAGGCGCACCACTTCAAACGTCCACGGCGCCGCTTTGAACAGCGCCGCCAGTCCCAATGCCGCCAACGCCACATGACAGCCACGCGCCACGGCCAGGCCCAGCACCGTGGCCAACGCTGCGCCGCGGCCTTGGCGAGCGCCGGTTTGTAAGAGCAGGATCATGTCCGGTCCGGGTAACAGAAACGCCACCGCCAATGCCAAAACGTACAGCCATAACTGCGCCATGCTGCTCACCTCGTTAGCGAATGCGTGGGCAAATGGTACGGCGCAAGGGCAGGGCAGGTGCTTGCGTAATTGGCTTCTCTAGGATGATTAATTGGCATAACCTGCTGGTTATCTCGCCATTAACCCGCGGAATATGCCAATCCATGAAGCTCAATGCCTACGACCGCAAAATCCTCGCCGCTCTGCAACGGGACGGGCGCCTGAGCAATGTGCAATTGGCCGAGGAAATCGGCTTGTCGCCGTCACCCTGCCTGCGCCGGGTGCGCATGCTGGAGGAGGCCGGAGTGATCCGCGGTTACCAGGCGAATCTGGACCGCGATGAAGTCGGTTTGGGGCTGACGGTGTTCGTGGGGGTCAAAGTGGACCGGCACAACGAGGAATGTGCGGATGCCTTCCGCGCGGCAGTCACCGCGTTGCCGGAAGTGATCTCAGCGTTCCTGGTGTCCGGGGAATCGGATTTTCTGTTGCAAGTGGTGGTGCCGGACCTGCGAGCCTACGACCGCTTCGTCACCGCGAGCTTGTTGAAGTTGCCGGGGATCAGCGATATCCGCAGCAACTTCGCGATTAACACGGTGAAGACGCCAGGGCCGTTGCCGCTGGGGCATTTGCCGGCATAAACCCTGGCGCTAGCCTTTTACATCTGCGTCGCCATGCCCTCCACGTTCATCGCCGCCTGGCGCAAGGCCTCGGAACGGGTCGGGTGTGGGTGGCAAGTGAGGGCGATGTCTTCGGCGGAGGCCGAGAACTCCATGGCCACGCAATACTCGCCGATCATTTCACTGACGCTTGGGCCCACCAGGTGCACGCCGAGGATTTCGTCGGTGCGCTCGTCAGCCAAGACCTTGGCGAAGCCTTCGGTCTCGTGGTTAATCTTGGCCCGGCTGTTGGCGGTGAAGGGGAATTTGCCGACTTTGAACGCCCGGCCTTCTGCCTTGAGTTGCTCCTCGGTCTTGCCGACACTGGCCAGTTCCGGACGGGTGTAAATCACGTTCGGGATCAGCTCGTAATTGACTTCCCCGGCCTTGCCGACGATCTGCTCGACGCAGGCCATCGCCTCGTCCTCGGCCTTGTGCGCAAGCATCGGCCCGGAGGTCACGTCACCAATCACCCAGACGCCCGCGGCTTCGGTGCGATGGCCCTTGTTGGCGAGCATGCCGCGTTTGTCGGTGCTCAGGCCAACGTTCTCCAGGCCCAAACCTTGGGTGTACGGCCGGCGCCCGATGGCCACCAACACATAATCGGCTTCCAGCAGTTCGGCGCTGCCGCCGGCCGCCGGTTCGACGCTTAATTGCACGCCGTTGGCCGAGGTCGTGGCGCTGGTGACTTTCGAGCTGAGCTTGAACGTGATGCCTTGCTTGCTCAGTGAACGTTGCAGGGTTTTGCCCGCTTCGCCGTCGACACCGGGGCAGATGCGGTCGAGGTATTCCACCACGGTGACCTGCGCACCGAGCCGGCGCCACACCGAGCCGAGTTCCAGGCCGATGACGCCGGCTCCGATTACCACCAAGTGCTTGGGTACTTCGCTGAGGGACAGCGCGCCAGTGGAGTCGAGAATGCGCTGGTTGTCGATGTCGACGCCGGGCAACGGCGTCGGCTCGGAACCCGTGGCGATGATGATGTCCTTGGCGCTCAGTTCGGACTTGCCGCCCTCGCTGTCGGTCACCGTGACTTTGCCCGGCCCGTCGATGTGGCCCCAGCCCTTGATCCAGTCGACTTTGTTTTTGCGAAACAGAAACTCGATGCCTTTGGTCAGGGCAGTCACGCTTTCGTCTTTCTGTTTCATCATTTGCGCGAGGTTGAGGCTGGGCTTGACCTCGATGCCGAGGTTGGCGAATTCCGCGCCCATGGCCGCGTCGTACAGTTCGGAGGCGTGCAACAAGGCTTTGGATGGCATGCAGCCCACGTTCAGGCAGGTGCCGCCGAGGGTTGCGCGGCCTTCCACGCAGGCGGCTTTCAAGCCCAGTTGGCCAGCGCGAATGGCGGCGTTATAGCCACCCGGGCCACCGCCCAGGATTACGACGTCGTAGGTGCTCATGCGTTGCTCCGCTAATACTCGGGGGATGGTTGACCGTAGGTGTTGCTAAAAATGATGGTCGTAATATGTACCTGGCTCGGGTTTTTGGTCAAGGCGTTCGTCGAGCTGTGCGCGCCGCTGTTGATTTGGCACGTATCGAACAGCTGACTTTGCTGTCGGTGAAACTCAAGGCCACGGCGACTGCATGCGCGCCGAGCGGGAAAACATCGCCTCCTGCGCACTGGTGTCGCGCCGTTTCGCGTATTAGGAGTTCCACGTGGAACAAAGGAGTTAAGCAGCCATTCAGGGGGCTGCTTGGCTTTTTTGCCGCTTTCATTGCCTGTGCTCGACAATGCCGGCCATGCTGCGTTTCCCTGAGCCGTTACTCAAGCTGAAAGTCCCGGTCTAGAGCGGCTATGAGCGGCTGTTTTACAAGTGACAAAACTTTCATGAACTGTTATTCGAAGCACACTTCCTGTGTTTAGAGGGCTCGCGAGCAGTCATAGGTGTTGGCGCGATTAATCATAGAAAAGGGCTATTAGATCGATAGCCGGCTAATTTCCTAGGATGGTCTAACCTCAATCCAGACGTCTGAAACAAGGGGGATCCTCCATGCTCGCGCAACTTCCACCGGCCTTACAGAATCTGCAATTACCGCTTCGTCTGCGGCTCTGGGACGGCCACGAATTCAACCTCGGGCCCGCGCCCAGCGTCACCATTGTGGTCAAGGACCCAACCATGGTGTCGCAGTTTACGCACCCCACGCTCGACACGCTGGGTGCTGCCTTCGTCGAAGGCAAGCTTGAGCTGGAGGGATCGATCAGCGAAGTGATCCGAGTCTGCGATGAACTGAGCCAAGCACTGATCGAAGAAGAGGATGGCCCGCAACCGGCTCGCCATCTACACGACAAAGCCACCGACGCGGCGGCGATCTCGTATCACTACGACTTGTCCAACGACTTCTATCAGCTGTGGCTCGACAGCGACATGGCGTATTCCTGCGCATATTTCGAGACCGGCAGCGAATCCCTCGAACAAGCTCAACAAGCCAAATTCCGTCACCTGTGCCGCAAGTTGCGTTTGCAGCCCGGTGATTATCTGCTGGATGTCGGATGCGGTTGGGGCGGTCTGGCGCGTTATGCCGCGAGGGAGTTTGGGGTCAAGGTGTTCGGTATTACCCTGAGCAAAGAGCAATTGGCCCTGGCGCGCGAGCGAGTCACTGCCGAAGGCCTGGACGATCAGATCGAGCTGCAACTGCTCGACTACCGCGATTTGCCGCAGGACGGGCGCTTCGACAAAGTCGTCAGCGTCGGCATGTTCGAACACGTCGGCCACGCTAACCTCGCCGAGTACTGCCAAACGTTGTTTGGTGCGGTGCGCGAAGGTGGTCTGGTGATGAACCATGGCATTACCGCCAAACACACAGACGGTCGGCCGGTGGGGCGGGGGGCGGGCGACTTCATCGAAAAATACGTATTTCCCAATGGCGAGTTGCCCCACCTGTCGATGATCTCCGCGGAGATCAGCGAGGCCGGGCTGGAGGTGGTGGATGTAGAGAGCCTGCGCCTGCATTACGCGCGGACTCTCGACCATTGGAGCGAGCGTCTGGAGGACAACCTCGACGCGGCGTCAAAAATGGTGCCGGAGCAGGCACTGCGCATCTGGCGGCTGTACTTGGCGGGTTGCGCCTATGCCTTCGCCAAGGGCTGGATCAATCTGCACCAGATTCTTGCGGTCAAGGCCCACGCCGATGGCAGCCATGAATTGCCTTGGACTCGCGACGATATCTACATCCCTTGAAGCTCGATCAAGGTTAGAGAATCGGTGAAATAAGCCGGGCGATCCGCATGCCGACCTGTTGCAGGCGGTGGGTCTCCCGGCGTTCTTCCTTAGCGATTTCCTTGGCCAAGGCAAAGTCAGCGTTGAGCATCTGTTCCACGTCGGCGGCAAACACGCTGTCGACGGTTAACAGCATGACTTCGAAGTTGAGCCTGAACGATCGGTTGTCCAGATTGGCGCTGCCGATCGCGCTGATTTCACTGTCGATCAACACCACCTTCTGATGCAGGAACCCGGGTCCATAACGGAACACCCGCACCCCGGCGCGGACCGCTTCGAAGGCGTATAAGCTCGAGGCGGCATAGACGATCCGGTGATCCGGCCGCGACGGTATTAACAGCCGGACATCAACACCGCGCAAAACGGCCAGGCGCATCGCTGCAAACACCGCTTCATCAGGTATGAAATAGGGGCTGGTGATCCACACGCGTTCGGTCGCCGCGTGGATAGCTTCGACAAAGAATAGCGAACAGGTTTCGTAGGAATCTGCCGGGCCGCTGGCCAGCAATTGGCAGAGCACGCCGTCGTCCGGGTAAACGTCTGGCAGGATCAACGGCGGTAGCGAGCGCGCAGCCCAGAACCAGTCCTCGGCGAACGACTCTTGCATGCAAGCCACTACCGGTCCGCGAACTTGGACATGGGTGTCGCGCCATGGCGCCAGCGGCGGTTTCTCGCCCATGTATTCGTCGCCGACGTTGTGCCCCCCGACGAAACCTTGCACGCCATCCACCACGACAATTTTGCGATGGTTACGGAAGTTGACCTGAAAACGGTTAAGCCAGCCACTGCGGGTGGCGAACGCTTTGACCTGCACGCCGGCCTCGCGCAGTGGTTGCACGTAACTGTGGGGCAGCGCATGGCTGCCAATGCGGTCGTACAGCAGATAAACAGCCACGCCTTCCTCGGCCTTCTGCAATAGCAGCTGGTGCAGGCGCTGGCCGAGCCGGTCGTCGTGAATGATGAAGAACTGGATCAGCACCGCTTCCCGGGCTTGGGCAATTGCCGCGAAGATCGCTTCGAAGGTGGCGTGGCCGTTGATCAGCAATTTCACATCGTTGTTCGCCAGGCACGGCATGCGCCCCAGTTTCGGCATGGCTCGTAGCGACGCGTAGGCGTTGGACGCGCGCGCGGTCAGGGCCTCTTCCACCCACGGTCGCCAGTTCAATTCAGAGACCGCTTTGCGCATCTGATCGTTGGCCTGGCGGCGGGCCTTGATGTAGCCATCGAAAGTACTGCGGCCGAACACCAGATACGGAATCAGCGTGAGATAGGGCATGAATAGCAATGACAGTGCCCAGGCGATCGAGCCTTGCGCGGTGCGCACGGTTAACACAGCATGGATGGCTGCGATCAAACCGAGGGTGTGCAGTAGGGCGATGAGGTAGCCGAAAACATGCGGGCCGAAGTAATCCATGCGGGCAGCCTTGCTCCTGAAGAGTCGATGCTTAACAGACCATGTTCCGTGCAGAATGTCGCTAATTAATTGGTCCATGAACCGAAGCATAAGGCTGACGTCTAACGGCCACTATCGATCAGGAGTTTCATCATGAATGTTCGTCTGCTGGGTTGGGCAATGCTGGCTGGTGTGTCGTTGCCCGTGGTTGCTCAGGCGCAGATGCTGCAGCCCGGCTTGTGGGAATTGACCACCAGTAATATGAAGGTCGATGACCAGAACATGCCGCAGCTTGAAGCATTGATTCAGATGGCCCAAGCGCAAATGACTCCCGCGCAGCGCGCGGAGTTGGAGAAGCAGGGCATCAGCATGGGAGGCAAGGGCATTCGTGCGTGCCTCACCAAAGAGCAGGTGCAAAGCGACAACATCCCGCTGACGGATCCGAAATCGGGCTGCACGCAGAAGATCACCGAGCGCACCGGTAACCAGTGGAAATTCACCTTCGCTTGCCCCAAGGCTCAGGGCGCTGGCGTTGCCACCTTCCTCAGTGATCGAGAGTTCACTACCAAGGTCAACGGCACGTTCAACGCCACCGGCATCCAGCAGAAGGGCAGCCTCGACACCCGCGCGGTGTGGCTGGGTCAGGAGTGCGGGTCGGTCAAGCCTCGAGCTTACTGAGCGAACTGTTTAATCAGGGTTTCCTCAGCGCGTCGTACAGGGTGTTGAGGTTGTGCTCGAACAAACCGATGAAGGTGCTAGCCGGTCCCTCTGCCGCCAGGGCATCGGAGTACAGCGTGCCGCCGATCTTCGCACCGCTTTCATCGGCAATTTGCTTGAGCAGCCGTGAATCCTTGATGTTCTCCATGAACACTGCTTTAACATGAGCCTGGCGAATCTGCGTAATCAATGCGGCGACTTCAGTGGCAGAAGGTTCGCGCTCGGTGGACAAACCCTGCGGCGCCATGAAGTCGATGCCGTAGGCTTGGCCCAAGTAACCAAAGGCGTCATGCGAGGTGACGATCTTGCGATTGCCCGGCGGCAATGCGCCGAGTTTGGCTTTGGCGTCTGTCAGCAAACGGTAGATCCGTTGCAAATATCGCTGAGCGTTGAGTTGATAATCCGCCTGGTTGGCGGGATCTGCCGCGACCAAGGCTTTGGTGATGTTGTTGATGTACAGCTCGGCGTTCGCCAAGTTGTGCCACGCATGTGGGTCGGGCACGGTTTCCCCGTCCTCATCGAGTGAGCGCGGAATCACCCCGCGACTGGCACTGATCACCGTGGCCTTGGTCTCGGTGCTGGTCACCAAGCGATCAAGCCAGGGCTCAAAACCCAATCCGTTTTTCACAATCACGCTGGCCTTGAGCAATGCTTGGGCGTCCTCCGGTGTGGGCTCGTAGGTGTGGGCATCTGCGTCGGGGCCGACCATGCTGGTGATCTGGATATGCTCGCCACCCACTTGCCGGGTCATATCGGCGAGGATGCTGAAACTGGTGACGACTTGCAGCTTTTCTGCCGCTGACAGCGACATCGACAGCAGCAAGCTGAACAGCACGAGTAAAGCGCGCATTGGGTATTACCTCATTGAGATGTGAGCAAAGGCGGGCGGCGCAGCAAACCGTGCACCGGCCCGAACACCACGGACAGCAGATACAAACCCCCAGCGACCAGGACGATCGCCGGACCGCTGGGCAGCGAATAATCGAACGACAACAGCAAACCCAACCACACCGACAAACAGCCGAGCAGCGCGGCGATGGCGATCAGCACCGGCAGTTTTCGACTCCAGAATCGAGACGCGGCGGCCGGCAACATCATTAGGCCGACCACCATTAGCGCGCCGATGGCCTGGAAACCGATCACCAGGTTCAGCACCACCAAGGTCAGGAATGCGCCATGTGCCAGCGCGCCGAGGCGGCTGACGGTTTGCAAGAACAGAGGATCAAGGGTGTCCAGCAGTAGGGGGCGGTAGATCAGCGCCATCGTCAGCAGGCTGAAACCCGAGACCCAGAGCATGCCGTTCAACGTCGGGCCATCCACCGCGAGTGCTGAACCGAGCAGCAAGTGCAGTAAGTCCAGGCGTTTGCCGGCGACACCCAGAATCAGCACGCCGCTGGCCAGTGAGATGGGGTAGATCGCCGCGAGGCTGGCGTCTTCACGCAGGCCCGTGCGGCGAGTGATCCACGCCGCGAGACCGGCCATGCTCAGGCCCGCCCCGAGGCCGCCGAAGGTCAGTGCGGGCAGGCTCAGCCCAGCAAACCAGAAGCCGAGCGCGGCGCCGGGCAGAATGCCGTGTGCCACGGCGTCACCGATCAAGCTCATGCGCCGAAGAATCAGAAATACCCCCAGTGGCGCTGTGCTACAGGCGAGCACCAGACCACCGATCAAGGCTCGGCGCATAAAGATGAAGTCGTGGAAAGGTTGCCAGAGGTGAGCGGCGGCGAGCATTACGCCACCTGTGTGCGTGGTGGTTGCACAATCAAGTCGCGGCTGAGGCCGAGTTGGCAGCCGACGTGCTTGATCAGTAGTACATCCCCGATGTGTTCGCAAACGGCACCAAGATCGTGGCACACCACCAGTAGCGTGCGACCCTCGGCATGCCAGGCGTGGATGTGTCTCCACAGCATGGCCTGGCCTTCTTCGTCGAGTGCGGCATGGGGTTCATCCAGTAGCAACACGGGGGAGTCGGCCAGACTTAGCCGCGCGAGCAGGGCCCTTTGCAATTCCCCGCCCGACAACGCCATCAGTGGGCGTTGTTGCAGACCACTCAAGCACCAATCTTCGAGGGCTAGTTTCATCCGTTGTTTTCGGACCTGAGCGTTTTGTTTGTTGCCCCATAAACCAGCGGCGACTAGTTCCTGCAGGCTGATCGGGAACTGCCGGTCGAGGTACTGCTGTTGTGGCACGAATGACAGGCCACCACGCCGCGGCACCCCCAGCGTCACCTTTCCCGCCAGCGGCTTTTGCAGGCCGGCAATGACTTTCAGCAGGCTGCTTTTCCCCGAACCGTTTGCCCCAATCACGGCGGTGAGGCTGCCAGCCGCCAGCTGGAAATCGACGGCGGGTGTCAGTGGTTGACCCGGCGCGCCCCAGCGCAAGCCTTCTGCGCCGATCATGGTCGGCTCCACCGATGGCTGGTTTCTGCGACTGCATCATGGGCGTGCAGACTCTCTGCGTGGACCATGCGCACGTGAAATGCCTGGATCTCAGGGCTGCGTTTCAGCGCGCTATTCATGCGCCGTGCGGCGTCTTCGCAGAACATCAGGTTTTGTCCATTAGCCAGTGCAAAGGCTTGTTCATCCGCACGCTTGACAGCGGTTTGCACGGCAGTACCCAGGGCGGCTTCCGTGTCATTGATAATGGCGATCAGCGGCAGGTTATCGACATAGTCATGCAGACGAAGCTGCAGTTGCGCCGTACTGCGTTGACTATGCGGCGTTGCGACAATCCCTTTGGTTGAACCCAGCCACGTCAATAGATCAGCGTGTTGCAGCGGTTGATCGGCAAAGTCCCCGATAAATTGTTGCTGGATCAGTTGCCGGGCCAATGCTGCGGAGCAGGGGCACGTCGATGAATACAGCACCTCTATTTTCAGTTCCACGTGGAACACATCGTTAGTCACCTGCGCTTCGATGCTCACGGGATAGCCTTTCCATCCGGCCAACTGACTGACAAGTGCCGGACGTTTAATCAGCAGATTGCTGTGAATCTTGAGAAATGCGCTATTGGCTAAACCGCCGTGGCTGGCGAGAAAATTATCTAAAACGCGCCTCATCAGTGCCGGGGAAAGACCTTCCTGCTCAAGCATCTCCAACGCCAAGTACAACCGCGACATATGAATACCGCGCGCCTCGCAGTCATCGAGACTCACGCCCGCATCGACGCGAGCATTGACTCGTTGACCTTCAAGCAAAATCGGCAAGACGATGCCGCACATGCCAACCCAATCCAGCGAGATGGATTGATGAGAAGACTGCACGGCGATATCGGGCAGAGTCAGCGCGTTCATGAAGGGATCCAGGCTAAGAGAGTTGCGTGATGTTATCTTATAACACTAATATTCACGCAACCTTTTTCCAACGTGCTGATTCACCTGTGAGGAACACCCGATGCTTGATCGTCTCCCCGTGACCGTACTGTCCGGCTTTCTCGGTGCCGGAAAGAGCACTTTGTTGAACCATATCTTGCGCAACCGCGACAATTTGCGAGTCGCCGTGATCGTCAACGATATGAGCGAAATCAACATTGATGGCAGCGAGGTCCAGCGCGATGTCACCCTGAATCGCGCCGAAGAAAAGCTCGTGGAAATGAGCAACGGCTGCATTTGCTGCACCCTGCGCGAAGACCTGTTGCAAGAAGTCAGCGCACTGGCGCGAGAAGGGCGGTTCGATTATTTGCTGATCGAATCCACGGGCATCTCCGAGCCGCTGCCGATCGCCGAAACCTTCACCTTCCGAGACGAGCAAGGCCAAAGCCTGGCGGATATCGCGCGGCTCGACACCTTGGTGACGGTGGTCGATGGTATGAATTTCCTGCTCGATTACCAGGCCGCCGAAAGCCTGGCATCCCGTGGTGAAACCCTGGGCGAGGAGGACGAACGCTCGATCACCGACCTGCTGGTCGAGCAAATCGAATTCGCCGACGTCATCCTCATCAGCAAGATCGACTTGATCAGCACCCGCGATCGCGAAGAGCTGATAGCCATTCTCGAACGGCTAAATGCCCAGGCGCAGATCATCCCGATGGTCATGGGCCAAGTGCCGCTGGACAAGATCCTTAACACAGGACGCTTCGACTTCGAAAAAGCCGCGCAAGCGCCCGGCTGGCTGCAGGAAATGCGCGGTGAGCACGTGGCGGAAACCGAGGAATACGGCATAGCGTCGACGGCCTATCGGGCGCGCCGACCGTTTCATCCACAGCGTTTCTTTGATTTCATCGACGGGCCCTGGGGCAACGGTAAGCTGTTGCGCTCCAAGGGGTTTTTCTGGCTGGCGAGCAAGCACCAGGAGGCCGGCAGTTGGTCGCAGGCGGGCGGGATGATGCGTTATGGGTTTGCCGGGCGCTGGTGGCGGTTCGTGCCGAAAGACCAGTGGCCGCAAGACCCCGAAAGCACCGCGGCGATCATGCGCCACTGGTCGCCGTCCAGCGGTGATTGCCGGCAGGAACTGGTGTTTATCGGCCAGAACATCGACTTCGAACAGCTCCACGCTGAGCTCGATGCCTGCTTATTGAGTGATGACGAGATGGCCCAAGGCAATGAGGCCTGGCACCTGCTGCCCGACCCGTTTGGTCCTTGGCACGAGGCGGCGTGAGGCGCATCGTGATTTCATAAAAAACCGCGCGCCCGCTGACGACGGCGCCCGGTTAATTCAAGGCGCCAGCCAGTTGCCCTGGCTCTGGCTTTCGCAAAACGGCTTCAAATACGCCGCATCGCTGGCCACGCCGTAATAGTGAATATCCTGGCGGTAGGGCATATTGGCGACTTGAGCGTTGCTGCACACGCCGAATGAGCCCTTCGGGCACTGGTCGACATACTGCACGTCGACCTTTTGCCCCGGCAGGTTGGGTTGGCAGAAACCCTCGCTGAAGAGTTTTTGCGGAATGTTGCGGTTCTGCTGGCAGACCTTCACATCCAGCCGCTCCGCTTGGCTGTGGACCACGCAGGCCTGAGCCAGCGCGTCGCCTGAAGCCAGCAGCAAGAGCAGCGACAAGCCCATCGCTCGCATCCTTTTCCTCCTTAGAAATCGTCAATCATGTTGCAGAACATCCCGACTCACGTCATCGCCGGGCCTTTAGGGGCCGGCAAGACCAGCCTGATCAAACACCTGATGAGCCAGCGCCCGGCCCACGAACACTGGGCAGTATTGATCAACGAGTTCGGCCAGATCGGCCTCGACGCCGCGTTGCTGACCCAGGACGCCGATGGTATCGCACTGGGCGAAGTGGCCGGCGGCTGTTTGTGTTGCGTCAATGGTGCGCCATTCCAGATCGGCCTCGGGCGTTTACTGCGCAAGGCGCGGCCGGACCGGTTGTTTATCGAGCCCTCGGGGCTAGGACATCCGGTGCAGTTACTCAAGCAACTGAGCGAGGCGCCTTGGATCGGCGTGCTGTCGCTCCAGCCCTGTGTGCTGGTGCTGGACGCTCAGGTGTTGCTGGCCGGCAAGGCACTGCCCGAGGCGCAGCAACACGCCTTGCCCCACGCGGGGTTATTGGTGATCAACAAGGCTGAAGGTCTGGATGAAACACAGCGCCGCAGCATTGCCGCGCAGCTGCCCCCGCAGCCGCTGTGTTGGACGCAGCAGGCCGAGTTGCCCTTGGGTGAGTTGCCGGGCATCACGTCGCACGCGGCCGAAGGTGTGGATAACTGGGTGGCGCCCAAGGCATTGGCGCAGTTGCCAGCGATCTGGACCGATCCCGCCTCGCCGATTTGCCTGAGTCAGGCGCAGGAGGGCGGGTGGAGTATCGGTTGGCGCTGGCACCCGAGTCAGGTGTTCGACACAGCCCTGATCGCGCAATGGTTGGGGGCTCTGGATTGGCGACGGGCGAAAATGGTGATCCGCAGCAGCGCCGACGGTTGGGTCTCGGCCAATGCGCTGGATAACGCCGCGTTGGCGTGGAAACCGAGCGAATGGCGGCAGGATTCGCGGATCGAGCTGATTTTTGATGAGGTGCAGGAAGTCGAGTTGCTGCAGAAGTGTTTGGCTCAGTGCCGAGTTTCAACGAAAGGCTAAGGGCCTTTTCGCGAGCAAGCCCGCTCCCACATTGGCTGGAGGTGCGTCAGCCATAGTTTCGTCGAACACAAAACCCTGTGGGAGCGAGCCTGCTCGCGAAGAGGCCGTCACAGCCAACATCATCGTCGACGGTGCCAGCGCTTTCGCGAGCAGGCTCGCTCCCACGGGATTTTCGGCGTCAGCCAGTCAGCTCACGGCCGCCACTTGGTGTGTTCCTGGCGCCATTGGCTCAATTCGATCACCTGGCCCCGTGGCTTTTCGACCTCGACCACTGGCGGCGTGTCGTCGAACGGCATCGGGTAGGGCGCCAGTTCAATCTGCGCACTGTGCGCGCCGAACTGGGTGATAGTGCCGTTGTGCCGGGTTTCACCGGTGACGGTGAATTCGAAGTTGTACACCCGCGCCAAGCGCCGACGTCCGTTCGCATCTTTAATGAAAGCGATTTTCTTCAGCGCGACATTGCCGTCCAGCAGTTCGATTTCCATCTTCGCGCAATGCTGTTTGACTCGCTCCAGGGCGCGCTCACGCAAGCCGTGGTTGTGCCACAACCACGCGGCGCCAGTGGCCAACAGCATCAGCACGAAGATATTTCCCAGGGTCAGCATTCACACGCGCTCCAACAAATTAGCGTCAGCTTAACTGCGTCGTCGGTCTGTCGTACAGGCTGCGTTTAGTCGCATACTGCGCGGCTTGGATTTCACTCGTTTTACGGAACTCAGCGCATGAAACGTACACCGCATTTGCTCGCCATCCAGTCCCACGTGGTGTTCGGTCACGCCGGCAACAGCGCCGCGGTTTTTCCGATGCAGCGGGTCGGGGTCAATGTCTGGCCGCTGAACACCGTTCAGTTCTCCAACCACACCCAATACGGGCAGTGGGCAGGAGAAGTGCTCGCGCCCGAGCAGATCCCGGCGCTGATCAACGGCATCGCCGCCATAGGCGAATTGGGCAACTGCGACGCGGTGTTGTCGGGTTATCTGGGCAGCGCCGCACAGGGCCGGGCAATCCTCACGGGCGTGGCGCGGATCAAGGCGAGCAATCCGAAGGCGCTGTACCTGTGCGACCCGGTAATGGGCCATCCGGAAAAGGGCTGCATCGTGCCGCCGGAGGTCAGTGAGTTCTTGCTGGAGGAAGCAGCAGCCGTGGCGGATTTCATGTGCCCGAACCAGTTGGAACTGGACAGCTTCTCCCGGCGCAAGCCGCAATCGCTGTTCGACTGCCTGGCCATGGCCCGCGCTTTGTTGGCCCGTGGGCCGAAGGCGGTGCTGGTCAAGCATCTGGATTATCCCGGCAAGCCGACAGAGAGTTTCGAGATGCTGCTGGTCACCGCCGAGGGTAGCTGGCATTTGCGCCGACCATTGCTGGCGTTTCCCCGTCAACCAGTGGGCGTGGGCGACCTGACGTCGGGGCTGTTCCTGGCGCGGGTGCTGCTCGGCGACAGCCTGGTCGCGGCGTTCGAGTTCACGGCGGCGGCGGTGCATGAAGTACTGCTGGAAACCCAGGCCTGCGCCAGTTACGAGCTGCAACTGGTCCGTGCTCAAGACCGGATCGCCCATCCGCGAGTGCGGTTCGAAGCGCTGCCGATCAGTCTCTGAATCGCGTACAGGCTCGCTTGCGCCGGACCGCTGAAGATCCGTGGGAGCGAACCTGCTCGCGGAGACAGTCTAAAGAACATTCTCTGACAGCCAGGCTGACTCAAACGTCGCCCTTGATCTCCTGATAGCGCTTTTCCAGTTCCTGGCGAATCTGCCGGCGCTGCTGAGCCTGCACGAAGCGCCGCTTGTCTTCGCTGTTCTGCGGCTGCAATGGCGGGACCGGAGCCGGTTTGCGCTGGTCGTCCACAGCCACCATGGTGAAAAAGCAGCTATTGGTGTGGCGCACCGAGCGCTCGCGGATATTCTCGGTCACCACTTTGATGCCGACCTCCATCGAGGTGTTGCCGGTGTAGTTGACCGAAGCCAGGAAAGTCACCAGTTCGCCAACATGAATCGGCTCGCGGAAAATCACCTGGTCTACCGACAGTGTCACCACGTAGCGTCCAGCATAGCGGCTGGCGCAGGCATAGGCGACTTCGTCGAGGTATTTGAGCAAGGTGCCGCCGTGGACATTGCCTGAGAAGTTGGCCATGTCAGGGGTCATCAGTACCGTCATCGACAGCTGGGCGTTTCCGGGTTCCATAACGTACTCACGGTTCAAGGCAGGTTTCAGGGGAAGGCACCTCTGCGAGTGCCTGGCCGGTTTTTCAAACCAACAGTTATCGGGACGCCAGGCGAGCGGCTGCCGTCACGCTCCAATCGATCTGTTTCCATATATTGCACCGCCTTTCTGCCGCAAGTCGCGGTGTTACCCTTCAAAAGCCCTCCCTCAGGGCATTTCCTACACAAAACGCGGATTTTTACTCAGCTCGACCGGGCGTTTTCTTTGCCTGAAAACCGAGCTTTCTCACCCAAGGAGCCCACACCATGCATGCCATCAGTTTCATTCAGGATTTGGCAGTGATCATGCTGGTCGCAGGTGTGGTGACCGTGCTCTTTCACCGTTTCAAGCAACCGGTGGTACTGGGCTACATCGTCGCGGGTTTCATCATTGGCCCGCACACGCCGCCGTTTGGCTTGATCCACGACGAAGAAACCATCAAGACCCTGGCCGAGCTGGGGGTAATTTTCCTGATGTTCTGCCTGGGCCTGGAGTTCAGCCTGCGCAAGCTGTTCCAGGTGGGGGCCACGGCGTTTATTGCGGCGTTCCTGGAAATCGTGCTGATGATCTGGATCGGCTACGAAATCGGTCGCTGGTTCGATTGGAGCACCATGGACTCGCTGTTTCTCGGGGCGATCCTGGCCATCTCGTCCACCACCATCATCGTCAAGGCCCTCAACGACCTGAAGATGAAGAACGAGCGTTTTGCCCAACTGATTTTCGGCGTGTTGATCGTCGAGGACATCCTCGGCATCGGCATCATCGCCTTGCTGTCGAGCATCGCGGTCAGCGGCACGGTCAGTTCCGGCGAAGTGTTTTCCACGGTCGGCAAATTGTCTTTGTTCATGATCGTCGCGCTGGTCATCGGCATCCTGCTGGTCCCGCGTTTGCTGGCTTACGTGGCGAAATTCGAAAGTAACGAAATGCTCCTGATCACCGTGCTTGGCCTGTGTTTCGGCTTCTGCCTGCTGGTGGTCAAACTCGAATACAGCATGGTGCTCGGCGCGTTTCTGATCGGCGCGATCATGGCCGAATCGCGGCAGCTGCTGAAAATTGAGCGGCTGATCGAACCGGTTCGCGACCTGTTCAGCGCAATTTTCTTCGTTGCCATCGGTTTGATGCTCGACCCGCAAATCCTCCTGCAATACGCCTGGCCGATCGCCGTGATCACCGTCGCCGTGGTGCTGGGCAAGATGTTGTCCTGCGGCCTCGGTGCGTTTATCGCGGGCAATGACGGACGCACCTCACTGCGCGTAGGGATGGGGCTTTCACAGATTGGCGAATTTTCCTTCATCATCGCCTCGCTGGGCATGACCCTGCAGGTCACCAGTAACTTTCTGTACCCGGTCGCCGTGGCGGTATCGGTGCTGACCACGTTGATGACGCCGTACCTGATCCGCGCTGCTGATCCGCTGTCGATCAAGTTGTCCTCGGCCATGCCGCAACGCCTGGGCCGTGTATTGGGCATGTATGGCGAGTGGTTACGCAGCATTCAGCCGCAAGGCGAGGGTGCGCTACTGGCGTCGATGATCCGGCGGATTCTGTTGCAGGTCGGAGTCAACCTCGCGCTGGTGATCGCGATTTTCTTTTCCGGGGCGTATTTTGCCGAACGCATCTCGGCCCACCTGCAAGGCTGGGTCAGCGACCCAAGCTGGCAGAAGGCGTTGATCTGGGGCGGAGCGCTGCTGGTGTCGCTGCCGTTCCTGATCGCCGCCTATCGCAAGCTCAAAGCCTTGTCGATGCTGCTGGCGGAGATGGGCGTCAAGCCGGAAATGGCCGGGCGCCACACGCAGCGGGTGCGCAGAGTGATCTCGGAAGTCATCCCGATCCTCTCGCTGCTGGTGATTTTCCTGCTATTGGCAGCCTTGTCAGCCAGTATTCTGCCGACCAACAAGTTGCTGGTGCTGATCGCCGTCGTGGCGGCCGCTGTGGCGGCGCTGCTGTGGCGCTGGTTCATTCGCGTGCATACGCGCATGCAGGTGGCCTTGCTGGAGACCCTGGACAATCACAAGGACTCCGCCGGCCACTGAGCCGGGCAGGGCGTTGGCTGAATCAGCTTTCCAGCCAGACGTCCCGCGCCCAGTGCCAGACCGATTCCCAGGTTTCCTCGGCCACCAGCTCTTCTTCGGCTTGCCACAGCACTACGGTGCCGTCTTCTTCGACGCAGTAGTAATCGTCGCCATCCTGGCAGATCGGGATCAGGCTGCGATCGACCCCGGCGTCCCAGGCGTTGGCCGCCACATCCGGCAGGTAGGTATGGGATTGCGGATCGGTGACGGTCACCGGTTCCAGGCTGCCGTAGACGACATCGCTGACGGTCAGCAGAAATTCCCTGAAGACAAACGGGATGTCGATGAACAGTTGTTCCTCGATTTCCACCAGCAGATCTTCGTCAGGCAGCTCCAAGGGCACCGGTACCGGTTCGTTGGCTTCACGCAGTTGTTCGATGATTTCTTCCACGGCCGGGATCCTCTTGCTCGATGGCGCGGTTTATATGGGGCGGTTTATACAGTAGCTCGCTATAGATGCAACTGCGAAATAGAAAACCCCGGACAAGTCCGGGGTTTTTGTAGGAGCTTTCCTAACGCGGTTCGGTTCAGCCGTTCTGGCGGATACCGGCCACCAGCCAAGGCTGGTTCTCGCCTTGTGGACGTTCCATGTTCCAGCTTTCGCTGAACACTTCGCCCTGGTCGAAACGCGAGGTCTTCGACACGCCGCTGAAGGTCAGGGTGGCGATGGTCTTGTCCGCACGATCGTCCACGCCGTCCAGTTGCACGGCGAGGTTGTCGATGTAGGTGGACTGGAAGCCTTCGCCCAGTTCCGCACGCTCACGCTTGAGGAACTCAAGCAGTTGCGGGGTCACGAACTCGGCGATCTTGTCCATTTCATTAGCGTCCCAGTGTTGCTGCAGGGACTGGAAGTGATTGCGAGCCGCCTCAATGAAACGCTCTTCGTTGAACCAGGCCGGCGCGTTGATCACCGGACGGACGGCAGCAGGCGCGGCCGAACCACCGAAGATCGAACCCATGGCTGGCTTCTGCTCGAAGACTTCACGCTGCATTGGCGCGCCGGCCGGGGCCAGGTGCTCCTGCTGCTTGCGGCGACGAGCGGCGATGAAACGGAAGACCAGGAAGGCGATGACCGCCATGATCAGGATGTCGAAGATCTGCATACCTTCGAAGCCGCCGCCCATGAACATGGAGGCCAGCAGGCCACCGGCGGCGATACCGGCCAGAGGGCCGAGCCAGCGCGAAGCACCGCCGGCCTTGGCCGCGGCGCCAGCGGCACCGGCCGCAGTGGCTGCAGCGCCACCTGCGGCAGAAGAAGGAGCCATTTGGCTGGTCTGGTGAGTCGGCGCGGCGCCGGAGCTCTTGCCGCCACCAAAGCGCTTGGCGTTGGCGTCGAGGCTCATCGTCAGGCCGATGCACAACGCCATGGCGATGCTAAGAAAACGTTTCATAAAGGGAATTCCCATTTGTGGATGGCACGCGCGCCATGTTGCACAGGTGCAGAGTCACTGGCTAGCGGCAGAGTGTTTCGGGCTTTTGCCTGACAGCTCATGTTCAGCTCTGTCGGCGCAAGAGGACCTGTCTACTTTGGTCTGTAGGAAGAGGTAATTGGTTCTGTAGGAAATGGGGATGGCAGGCGCCACATACGACCCCAGTGGGAGCGAGCCTGCTCGCGAAGAACGATAACGTGGTCATCCAAACGTACCGCGATGTACGCATTCGCGAGCAGGCTCGCTCCCACAGGTCGGAAGCAATCGACTCAGATCGCTTCCAGCTTCGCATAGCCCAGCATCAGCCACTTGCTGCCTTCGCTGAAGTTCACCTGCACCCGCGCCTGCGCACCGGCGCCCTCGAAGTTAAGGATCACGCCGTCGCCGAACACCGAATGGCGTACTGCCTGGCCCAGATTGAAACCGGTGTCCGGAATCTCGCTGCCGCCGAACAGGCTGCTGGAACTCTGCTGCTGGCCACCGCCGAACGGGCGGCTGACGCTGTTGGACAGACGCACTTCCTGGATCAGCCCTTTCGGCACTTCGCGTACGAAACGCGAGACCTTGTTGTAGGTTTCGCTGCCATACAAGCGTCGGGTTTCGGCGTAGGTCATCACCAGGTTCTGCATTGCCCGGGTAATGCCCACGTAGGCCAGACGCCGTTCTTCCTCGAGTCGACCGGGTTCTTCCAGGCTCATCTTGTGAGGGAACAGGCCTTCTTCCATGCCCACCAGGAACACGTAAGGGAATTCCAGGCCTTTGGCGCTGTGCAGGGTCATCAGTTGAATGCTGTCTTCATGCTCGTCGGCCTGGGTGTCGCCGGCCTCCAGCGAGGCATGACCGAGGAATGCCGCGAGTGGCGTCAGGTCTTCGTCTTCTTCGCTGTTTTCGAAGTTGCGCGCGGCGCTGACCAATTCCTCAAGGTTTTCTACCCGGGCCTGGCCCTTTTCGCCTTTTTCCGCTTCGTGGTAGGCGATCAGCCCCGACTGCTCAATGACGGTCTGGGTCATCAAGTGCAATGGCATTTCCAAGCATTTGGCGGCGAGGTTCTCAATCAGCTCGATAAACGCGCCCAGTGCGCCGGCCGCACGTCCGGTCAGGCCTTTATTGGCGACCAATTGGCGCATGGCTTCCCACATCGACACATCGCTGTGGCGCGCGTGATCGCGGATCGCCTCGACAGTTTTCTCGCCAATGCCACGGGCGGGCACATTGATCACTCGCTCCAGCGCTGCATCGTTACCTCGACCTTCCAGCAAGCGCAGGTAAGCCATGGCGTTTTTGATTTCCGCCCGCTCGAAGAAGCGCTGTCCGCCATAGATGCGATACGGAATGCGCTCGCGCAGCAAGGCTTCTTCCAGCACGCGGGATTGGGCGTTGGAGCGGTACAGAATCGCGATATCGCTGCGGGCGAGGCCGGTTTTCAGCGCGCTTTCGATGGTTTCCACCACGTAGCGTGCTTCGTCGTGTTCGTTGAACGCGGCGTACAGATTGATTGCTTCACCATCGCCGCCATCGGTCCACAGCTCTTTGCCGAGCCTACCCGTGTTGTTGGCGATCAAGGCGTTGGCGGCCTTGAGAATGCCCGCAGTGGAGCGGTAGTTCTGCTCCAGGCGAATGGTTTCGGTGTCCGGGAAGTCGGCGGAATACTGGTGGATGTTTTCGATCTTCGCCCCACGCCAGCCATAGATCGACTGATCGTCGTCGCCCACCACCATCAAGCTCTCGCCGCCCTTGGCCAGCAGGCGCAACCAGGCGTACTGCACGGCGTTGGTGTCCTGGAACTCGTCCACCAGCACATGGCGGAAGCGTTTCTGGTAGTGCGCCAACAGGCCCGGATGGTCGCGCCACAGATCGAGGGCGCGCAGCAGTAGTTCGGAGAAGTCGATAACGCCAGCGCGCAGGCACGCGGCCTCGTAAGCCTCGTAGATGCTGCGCATGGTCGCCAGGAACAGATCGCCGCTGGCCTGGATGTGCTGCGGACGCAGGCCTTCATCCTTTTGGCCATTGATAAACCACTGCGCCTGACGCGCCGGCCAGCGCTGCTCATCCAGCCCCAGTTCACGGATTACCCGTTTGACCAGGCGTTGCTGGTCGTCGCTGTCGAGAATCTGGAAGGTCTGGCTCAGCCCGGCTTCCTGCCAATGCGCCCGCAACAAGCGGTGCGCCAGGCCGTGGAAGGTGCCGACCCACATGCCGGCCGGGTTGATCCCCATCAACTGCTCGATGCGATGGCGCATCTCGGCCGCAGCCTTGTTGGTGAAGGTCACCGACAGGATGGAGTGGGGCGAGGCGTTCTCGACCTGGATCAACCAGGCGATACGGTGCACCAGCACTCGGGTTTTGCCGGAGCCAGCACCGGCCAGGACCAACTGACGACCCACGGAGGCAGCTACGGCCTGGCGTTGGGCATCGTTGAGGGAGTTCAGCAGAAGGGAGAGGTCATCGCGCATCGGGGCATTCTAGGGGGACGCGTCACACCGGGCAAACCCCACGGCGTTTTAGCCGATGAAAGAAGCGCCGAGGACGACCGGTCAGTCATTGGCTGCAGCCATTGCCGGGGCTCGCTCGCCAGCATTTGGCCAGTGGCCGGTGATGGCCATTTCCGCCGTTTTAATGACCGGCAGCAGTTTGGTCCGCCCGTTGGCTTGTGTATGCTCGGTCGACGTTTCGGGCTCATGCTCATCATTATAAGAACAAGAAATTGCCTATGACCCTCAGCACCGATCCGTCGGGCCCCTCCGTGGAGCCACGGGTTATCCGCAAGCAGTACGCCATGGAAATGGCGGTCGAGCGCACACGCCTGCTGTATCAAGGCTCGCTGCTGCCGACGCTGTTCATGTTGATCAACGGTCTGGTCTGCGCCGGTTTGCTTTGGAGCCCACAGCGTTATTTCCTGGTGAGTGTCTGGCTGATCTGGCTGCTGTCGCTGGTGGCGCTGCGGGTCATTCAAGTGGCGGCGTTCGACTCGGCGATCCCCAGCCGCCAGGCGCAACCGATCTGGCAACGCATGTTTCTCCTGGGCTCGGCCCTGACTGGCCTGACCCTCGCCGGCGCCGGCATTGCCCTGGTGCCCGCCGACAGTTTCCAGCAACAAGCCTGGGTGTTCGGCCTGATCGGCGCGGCGGCCCTGTCGGCCAGCGTCGCTTACGCCGTCAGCCTGCCGGCCTATCTCTCCTTCACCTTGCCCTGCCTGCTGCCGGCGATCCTCTATCTGTTTTGGGGCGGCGACCCGCAAGCGCAGGGGTGGGGCTGGCTCGGGCTGATTCTCTTGGGATCGCTCAGTGTGGTGGCCTGGCAGGTCAATCGGTTGATCCAGCGCGGCCTGCTGCGACGCTTCCAGAACCAGGCGTTGATCGAGCATTTGCAGCAGGCACAAAGCCGCAGCGATCAACTCAATCAGGAACTGGCGCGGGAAGTCGAACAGCGTCGGCATGCTGAAGACGAGTTGCGCGAAGCCCAGGTCGGGCTGGAAAGCCGCGTTGCCCAACGCAGCCTGGAACTGGATGTGGCCAACCAGGCCTTGAGCAAAAGCGAAGCGCGTCTGGCCCTGGCGTTGAAGGCCAGCGAGCTGGGCTTATGGGACTGGAACCTGCAAACCGATGAAGTGCATCACACGCAGGTTAAAGAGCTGTTTGGCCTGGAGCCGGAGTACGTCACCGCCATGCTCAGCCACCTCAAGCCGCGCCTGCATCCCCAGGATGTGCCGTCGCTCAAGCGCGCGCTGGTGGAGCACCTCAAGGGTCGCACCGAGGATTACCAGATCGAATACCGCGTGCGCCACGGCGACGGGCATTGGGTGTGGATCGAAGACCGCGGCCGGGTAGTAGAGCGGGCGGCCAATGGCCGAGTGCTGCGCATGCTCGGCACCCGGCGCGATATCAGCGCCAGCAAGGGCCTGGAAGCGCAGCGGCAATTGGCGGCAACGGTGTTCGAGGCGGCCAGCGAAGGCATCGTGATCTTCAATCCCGACTACGAACTCATCGCGATCAACCAGGCATTCAGCCGGCTCACCGGCTATCACATCGATGACATGCTGGGCCGCAACGTGGTGGAGTTGCCGTGCAGTCGCGATGCCCGGCGCCACTACAGCAGCATCCGCCAGGCGCTGGCGCAGCACGGCAGTTGGCAGGGCGAGTTGGTGGAAACCCGCAAGAACGGCGAGCTGTACCCGCAATGGCTGCACCTCAACGCGGTACGCGACAGTCGCGGGCATGTCAGCCATATCGTCGGTTTTTTCGCCGATCTGTCGGCGCGGCGCGAATCCGAAGAGCGCATGCGCTACCTCACCCATTACGATGAACTGACTGGCCTCGCCAACCGCTCGCTGTTCCGCGAGCGCCTGCGTGAAGCCCATCAGCGCGTGCGCCAGGGCGGGCGCAGCCTGGCGTTGCTGCACATCAACCTCGACCGTTTCAAATTGCTCAACGACAGCCTCGGCCACGAAATCGCCGATCTGCTGCTGCAAAAAATGGCGCGTCGGTTAATCAACGCGTTGCCGGAGGCCGACACCATCGCGCGGCTGTCCGGCGATGAATTCGCGGTGCTGTTCGATACCTACGGCAACTTGTCGAGCCTGGCGCGGGTGGCCACGCGACTGTCGAGCAAACTGCGCTTGCCGCTGACCGTGGAAGGGCATGAACTGGTGGTCAGTGCCTCGATGGGCATCAGCATGCTGCCCGATAACGCCCGGGAAATTTCCGCGCTGGTCAGCCAGTCGAACATGGCCATGCAGCACGCCAAGCATCTGGGCGGCGACAATTTCCAGTTCTACACCGAGAGCCTGCAAGCCAGCACCCTGGAGCGCCTGCAGCTGGAAAACCAACTGCGCAAGGCCATCGAAGAGCGCCAGTTGAAGGTCTTCTACCAGCCGAAACGGTGCCTGGAAACCGGCAAGCTGAACGCGGCTGAAGCCTTGGTGCGCTGGGATCATCCGACCATGGGCCGGATCCCGCCCGCCGACTTTATCGGCCTGGCGGAAGAGACCGGGCTGATCGGGCCGATTGGCGAGTTCGTGCTGCGGCAGGCCTGCTGGCAAGCCTGTGAATGGCAGCGTCAGGGTCTAGAGCCGATTCGTGTGTCGGTGAATCTGTCGGTGCATCAGTTGCGCCAGGGCAAACTGGTCAGCCTGGTGCGGCAAGTGCTGGAGGAAACCGGCCTGGCGCCGCACTACCTCGAGCTTGAATTGACTGAAAGCCAGTTGCTCGACAGCGTCGAGCACATCATCGCGACCTTCCAGCAGTTGCGCGATCTGGGGGTGAAACTGGCGATCGATGACTTCGGCACGGGGTACTCGTCGTTGAGTTACCTAAAGCGCATTCCGGTGGACTACGTGAAGATAGACCAGGCGTTTATCCGCGGGTTGGGGCAGGGCACGGTGGACGCGGCGATTACCCGCGCGATCATCGCCATGGCTCACGGCCTGTCGCTCAAAGTGGTGGCCGAAGGCGTGGAGTTTCAGGAGCAGCTGGAATTTCTGAAGGCCGAGCGCTGCGATGAAGTGCAGGGCTATTTGATCAGCCGCCCGATGGAGGCCGATGGCCTGGCGGCGTTGCTGCGCGCGGAGTTCGGGGCTACATGAGGCGGACCCGCCTGAATGCGGGGCATGTTGTTACGCTTTGGACGGGCAAAAAGGCAATTCATGTAGTATAACTACAAGATTGCTACATCCCCGGCGTCTGTCCACTACATGTCTGCCCCATAACAAGAGTCCAGCCCCTTGAATCTGTTGCAACACATTGCCCAGTCCCGTCATCTGTTACGCAAGTCGGAGCTCAAGGTCGCCGACCATGTGCTGCTTGACCCTGCGGCCGTGATGCACAGCTCCATGGCTGATCTGGCTCACAGCGTGGGCATCAGCGAGCCGACGATCGTGCGCTTTTGCCGGGCGATCGGTTGCTCCGGGTTCCAGGACCTGAAACTCAAATTGGCACAAAGCCTGGCGGCCGGCGCGAGCTTTGGCCAGTTCGCCATTCATGAAGACGATTCCGTCGCCGACTACAGCCTGAAGATCTTCGACACCACCCTGCACACGTTGATGGAGGTTCGCGAGAAACTCGATCCGCTGGAGTTGCAACGGGCGGTCACCCTGATGTCCCAGGCCCAGCGCGTGGAGTTCTACGGGTTTGGCGCCTCGGGCGCGGTAGCAGCGGATGCCCAGCACAAGTTCTTCCGCTTGTTGCTGACGGCGGCGGCCTATTCCGATCCGCATATGCAGGCGATGTCGGCGGTGACGCTGAAGCCAACCGACGTGGCGATCTGCATTTCTCAATCCGGCCGTTCCAAGGACCTGCTGATCACTGCCAACCTGGTGCGTGAAAGCGGCGCCTCGCTCATCACCTTGTGCCCGAGCCAGACGCCGCTGGCCGAGCTGTCGACCGTCAACCTGGCCATCGATGTGCATGAAGACACTGAAATCTACACGCCGCTGACCTCACGCATCGCCCACCTGGTGGTGATCGACGTGCTGGCCATGGGCGTCGCCATGGCGCGCGGCCCGAGCTTGGTGAACCACCTCAAGAGCGTTAAACGCAGCCTGCGCAGCTTGCGCCTGTCCCCCAAATCGGTAAAAGCCCTCGACGATTGAGCCTGGTTTTGGCTTTTTGTGGCGAGGGAGCCTGCTCCCGCTGGAGGCCGCAGGACTACATCCCCCCAACAGCGAAATAAACCGATAAAACCTCCGATGCAGGTTTTGGGGCCGCTCCGCGACCCAGCGGGAGCAAGCTCCCTCGCCACAGGGGAGCGCCACGGCTGCAACTTTCATCAGCCTGTAACCCCTGCGCCGCCAAACCGTCATGCTCCACGCCTATCGTGAAACTCCCGTACTCGCCTTGGGAGACTCGAAATGGCTCAGCCCTACGAAGAACGCAACAGCGCCGCCAAAACCCGTCGTCAGCAAGAAGACCAGCGCCGCATGGAGTTCCGCCGCGCGATCGAAGATCGCTGCGAGAAACGCGCACTGCTCGCTGAAATCGGCGACTTTCCTGACATGAGCGACCTCAACTACTGGCAGGCAGAGTCGGCAGCTTCCCGTCGAAACGCTCAACCAGGCCACTGATCTGCACGCGCTCGCTGCGGATAAACGCAAGGAACGCGTGAGCCACCGGTGACAGGCGTTTCGCCTTGGCCTGCACCAGGCACCAACTGCGATACAGCGGCAACTCTTCGACCGGCAGTTCCACCAGCGCGCCGGTCGCCAGCTCCAGGTTCAGGGCGTGGCGCGTCAACAAGGCCACGCCCAGCCCTGCCAGCACGCATTCGCGTTGCGCCTCGGCCGAGGCCACTTCGGCGGTCTGGGTGAAGTGCACGCGCTTCTCTTTGAAATACTCTTCACACGCCAGTCGAGTGCCCGAGCCGGGTTCGCGCACCAGCAAGGTATAGGGCTCGAGATCCTGCAGGCGCAACGGGCCCATGTGCGAAAGCGGATGATCCGGCGGCGCCACGGCAACGATCGGGTTGTTGAGAAACGGCAGAAACTCCAGGCCCATGTCCTGCGGCACCATCGACATGATCACCAAGTCATCGCGGTTATCCGACAGGCGCCGGATCACTTGTCCACGGTTGACCACGGTCAGGTGCAGGTTTACTTCCGGATGCTGGCGCTTGAACGCGGCGAACAGATGCGGCACAAAGTATTTGGCGCTGGATTCCACCGCGAGTTTGAGCTGGCCTTGCAGTGAACCCTGCATGTCCGAGAGCTGCATATCGAGGTTTTCCAGACGTCCGAAGATGTCCCGGCTGGCACGTTGCAAGGCTTCGGCGGCTTCGGTCATGTAGAGTTTTTTGCCGACATAATCGAACAAGGGCTGGCCAATCAGCTCCTCGAGTTGACGAATTTGCAGGCTCACCGCCGGTTGCGTCAGCGACATTTCGTCGGCAGCACGGCTGTAAGAGCGTAAGTCGCACACCTCATTGAAGATCTGCAATTGACGCAAAGTCATACGCATCAATGACTTACGCATATATTGGTCGCTCCTAGCTGGACAGATCGTCCAACTATAAGTCTTTATTTATGCACGACCCAATAATTAATCATTTTTGTTAATCCCTCCCTAGGACTAGTGTGGTGGCGCGACCATATTGAAACATTTGGTCATGCGTCGACCTGGTCTAGCAGGTCGTGGTGCCACCGGCTCAAGGGAACCTCCAAGTGATAACAAAGATCCTGATCGCCAACCGTGGTGAGATTGCCGTCCGCATCGTGCGGGCCTGTGCCGAAATGGGCATCCGCTCGGTGGCGATCTATTCCGATGCCGACCGTCATGCGCTGCATGTGAAACGCGCGGACGAAGCCCACAGCATTGGCGCCGAGCCACTGGCGGGCTACTTGAATGCGCGCAAACTGGTGAACCTGGCGGTGGAGACGGGTTGTGATGCCCTGCATCCGGGCTACGGATTTCTCTCGGAAAACGCCGAGTTGGCCGACATTTGCGCCGAGCGCGGCATCAAATTCATCGGTCCATCGGCGGAAGTGATTCGCCGCATGGGCGACAAGACTGAAGCCCGTCGCAGCATGATCAAGGCCGGCGTGCCGGTCACTCCTGGCACCGAGGGCAACGTCGCTGATATCACCGAAGCCTTGGTTGAAGGTGATCGCATCGGTTACCCGGTGATGCTCAAGGCCACCTCGGGTGGTGGTGGCCGCGGTATCCGTCGCTGCGACAGCCGCGAAGAGCTCGAACAAGCCTTCCCCCGCGTCATTTCCGAAGCCACCAAGGCCTTCGGTTCGGCGGAAGTGTTTCTGGAAAAATGCATCGTCAATCCCAAACATATCGAGGCGCAGATCCTCGGTGACAGCTTCGGCAACGTGGTGCACCTGTTCGAGCGTGATTGCTCGATCCAGCGCCGCAACCAGAAGCTCATCGAAATTGCCCCGAGCCCGCAACTGACCCCGGAACAACGCGCCTACATCGGCGACCTGTCGGTGCGTGCGGCCAAAGCCGTGGGCTACGAGAACGCCGGCACCGTGGAGTTCCTGCTCGCCGAGGGCGAGGTGTACTTCATGGAGATGAACACCCGGGTGCAGGTGGAACACACCATCACCGAAGAAATCACCGGGATCGACATCGTTCGTGAACAGATCCGCATCGCTTCCGGCTTGCCGCTGTCGGTCAAGCAAGAAGACATTCAGCACCGGGGTTTCGCCCTGCAGTTCCGGATCAACGCCGAAGACCCGAAAAACAACTTCCTGCCCAGTTTCGGCAAGATCACCCGTTACTACGCGCCCGGCGGTCCCGGCGTGCGCACCGACACAGCGATCTACACCGGCTACACCATCCCGCCGTTCTACGACTCCATGTGCCTGAAACTGGTGGTCTGGGCGTTGACCTGGGAAGAAGCGATGGACCGTGGCTTGCGCGCCCTCGACGACATGCGTCTGCAAGGGGTCAAGACCACCGCCGCGTACTACCAGGAAATCTTGCGTAACCCGGAATTCCGTAGCGGCCAGTTCAACACCAGCTTCGTTGAAAGCCACCCTGAACTGACTAACTACTCGATCAAGCGCAAACCCGAAGAGCTGGCCCTGGCCATCGCCGCCGCCATCGCCGCCCACGCAGGCCTGTGAGGAACACTTCCAATGACTAAGAAAATTCACGTTACCGACACCATCCTGCGCGACGCCCACCAATCGCTGCTCGCCACGCGCATGCGTACCGAAGACATGCTGCCGATCTGCGACAAGCTCGACAAAGTCGGCTACTGGTCGCTGGAATGCTGGGGCGGCGCGACCTTCGACGCCTGCGTGCGCTTCCTGAAAGAAGATCCGTGGGAGCGCCTGCGCCAACTGCGCGCCGCGCTGCCTAACACGCGTCTGCAAATGCTCCTGCGCGGCCAAAACCTGCTGGGCTACCGCCACTACAGCGACGACGTGGTCAAAGCCTTCGTCGCCAAAGCCGCAGTCAACGGCATCGACGTCTTCCGTATCTTCGATGCCATGAACGACGTGCGTAACCTGCGCGTAGCCATCGAAGCGGTGAAGGCCGCCGGTAAACACGCTCAGGGCACCATCGCCTACACCACCAGCCCAGTGCACACCATCAAGGCATTCGTCGCGCAAGCCAAGCAAATGGAAGCCATGGGTTGCGACTCCGTCGCGATCAAGGACATGGCCGGCCTGCTGACCCCCTACGCCACTGGCGAGCTGGTCAAAGCGTTGAAAGCCGAGCAATCGCTGCCCGTCTTCATCCACTCCCACGACACCGCCGGCCTGGCCGCGATGTGCCAGCTCAAGGCGGTCGAGAACGGCGCCGATCATATCGACACCGCTATTTCCAGCTTCGCCTGGGGCACCAGCCACCCGGGCACCGAGTCGATGGTCGCTGCGCTCAAAGGCAGCGAGTTCGACACCGGTCTGGACCTGGAACTGCTGCAGGAAATCGGCTTGTACTTCTACGCTGTGCGCAAGAAGTACCACCAGTTCGAGAGCGAATTCACCGCCGTCGACACCCGTGTGCAAGTCAACCAAGTGCCGGGCGGAATGATTTCCAACCTGGCCAACCAGTTGAAAGAGCAGGGCGCGCTGAACCGCATGGGCGAAGTGCTGGCGGAAATCCCGCGGGTTCGTGAAGACCTCGGCTTTCCGCCGCTGGTGACCCCGACCTCGCAAATCGTCGGCACCCAGGCGTTTTTCAACGTACTGGCCGGTGAGCGCTACAAAACCATCACCAACGAAGTGAAGCTGTACCTGCAGGGCGGCTACGGCAAAGCGCCGGGCACGGTGAACGAGAAACTGCGCCGGCAGGCGATTGGCAGCGAAGACGTAATCGATGTTCGTCCGGCCGACCTGCTCAAGCCGGAAATGACCAAACTGCGCGGCGAAATCGGTGCGTTGGCCAAGTCCGAAGAAGACGTGCTGACCTACGCCATGTTCCCGGACATCGGCCGTAAGTTCCTCGAAGAGCGCGAGGCCGGGACGCTGACGCCGGAAGTACTGCTGCCGATTCCTGAAGCCGGTGGCGTCGCCTCCGCCAAGGGCGAAGGTGTACCGACCGAGTTCGTCATCGACGTCCACGGCGAAACCTACCGCGTCGACATCACGGGTGTCGGCGTCAAGGCCGAAGGCAAGCGTCACTTCTACCTCTCCATCGACGGTATGCCGGAAGAAGTGGTGTTCGAACCACTCAACGAATTCGTCAGCGGCGGCAGCAGCAAGCGCAAACAAGCCACGGCCCCGGGCCATGTCAGCACCACCATGCCGGGCAACATCGTCGATGTGCTGGTCAAGGAGGGGGACGACGTCAAGGCAGGCCAGGCTGTGCTGATCACCGAAGCGATGAAGATGGAAACCGAAGTCCAGGCCGCCATTGGCGGTAAGGTCACGGCGATCCATGTGGCCAAGGGCGACCGCGTTAACCCGGGCGAAATCCTGATCGAAATCGAAGGCTGAATCATCCGCCTCGGTCCAACGCTTTAAACCTCGGGGGAGCATGTGCTCCCCTTTTTTTGCCTGACGTTTATGGCCAATCCTACAACCCTGTGGGAGCGAGCCTGCTCGCGAAAGCGTGACTCCGGCGCGCATCGATGTTGGGGCGGCCTCTTCACGAGCAGGCTCGCTCCCACATCAATCAGTGCGCTGTTAAAACACCATCCGCCATTGCCCCATTAAGCCGTGGTTGCGGCTATCGGTGCCGAGCTCGCCGGTGAGGCCGACGCCCAGCGTATGGTCCTTCGACACGCCCAGGTCGAGCCCCGCGTCGAGTTTGAGGCTGTTGCGATCCAGCAGCGCGCCATCCAGGTCGTAAGCCCTGCCGCCGGCGACCAGTTTCTGCCGGGTGACGCTGTCGAGCTTGCCGTAGGTGTGCTTCCAGCCGGCGCTGAGTCGGGGAGTCAGGCGCATGCCGTTATCCAGGGTGTTCACTTGCGCCAGGCGTAAACCGAAGGTGCTGTTGAGGTTGCTCTGCGCCTGCTCGTACACCTTCAGTGCGGCGGCGCCACCTTTTTCAGTGAAGCCGTCCCGTTGATAGCGTTGGTAGCCGAGGCTGGCGAAGGGTTCGATGGTGTGGTTGGCGCGGCCGAGGTTGTAACCCACTTCAGCGAAGGCTTGTTGGGTGCTGGCGTCATAACGGCCCTTGGGGCTGTCGCGGAAACCATTGAAGGCGATAGTGCGTTTGCTGCTGCCGTCGTGGCTGCTGTAGGTCGCGCCGAGACGCAGGGACATCGGGCCGTTCTGGCGCAACGCATAAGCGCCTACATGCCAGCTGTCGAGGTCGCCATCGAGCTGCTTGGCGTCCATGCGGGTCTGGGATTTACCGCCGATCAAGCCCAGGCGCCATTCCTCGTCCAGTCGCCAATCGGCGCCCAGCACCAAGCCTTGGGTGCTGTGGTGCAAGGTGTCGAAATCCCTGTCCAATTTGCCGCCGTGGCCGAGTGCCTGAAGCCACACTCGGCTCTGCTCGCCGCCACCCGCCGCGATCCTGGGACCATGGCGCGAGCCACTTTGCGCGGCGCTGTCCAGTTGGCGCATGGCCGCGAGCAGGCTGTCACTGACCGGGCCGGCCGCGCTGAGCGTGGTCTTGGCCAGGTTGGCGTTGCTGCCGGCGGCGAGTTGTTCGAGGGCAAGTTGCGCGCCCTGTTTGGTCGAGCGCAGCAAAGCGCTGACCGCTGCGCTGCTGGACGCCTGTGAGACCGCGCCGGGCTTGGCGGGCTCCAGGCTGTCGGCGATGCGCCGGGCGTTTTCGCTGGTGGCGACGCTGGCAACGGGCACTTCGTTTCGAGTGTAGGAAAGCATCGCTTTGGTGGCGTCATAGGTGACGACAGGTGTCATGTACGCGAGGTTGCTAACGACGGGACCAAACTCGCCTTCGAGTTTGCCTGCCTCGAGGACAATGTGATGGCTTTGTTCATAATCTGGCGGTGCGGCAACGACACTCAGTGTGGCCTTGTTGAGGTGAGCCGTGCCGTCAACTTTAATGGTTTCACTCGATCCATCGGCGGTGATGCCATACCTCACTTGCGCGCTGTTTGTCAGGGTCATATCACCGCTGACATGAGGAGCGCCCCTGAGTTTGTCGGCAATCAAATAACCCTCTACGTGCAGGCTGCCAACGGTTCCGGTGCCGCCAAGGGTGGCGGACGGATCAACTTGGACATGCCCTCGTATTTCTCCGTTGTTGATCAATGTACTTTCACCAAAAACTCGGGCTCCGATCTCAAAATCACCTTTGCCGGTTGACGTCCACGTTCCTTGTTTAACGTAAAGCCCTTCGACGTTGAGTGTCTCTGGCAGATCGCCGCCATCAGGGGCGTCCAGTTGGATGATGTCTGTGCCTGCACCACCCGCAATACGGCCTTCGAATCTTCCGCCGTTCACGACCACCAACACATCATTGCCTCGGCCCAATCTGAATGCGCCCTCGCGGTTATTGGGTGTAAGCGCATCAACCACGGTGCGATTGGTGGAAGTGGCCATGACGGTCTCCAGCCTGGCCAACGGATCAGCCTCGGGCGCCATCGCCACCGGCGAATCCACAACCGCCGAGGCAGCCTCGGGCGACAGTTGTTGCGCCAATGAAAACTCTGCACACCCCAGCGCCAGCGCAATAGTCAGCGCCAGGTGATGGGGAAGGTATTTATGTTGAGCGGGCATCGAGTCCGGCCTCTTGATCAGAAAGCCAAAACTCTAAAAGCGTGGGCAGGGCGCTGGATGCCGGGCATTTCTGGCGATCCTGCGGGCAATCGGATTTTCCTCTGCGGAAAAAAGACAGCCTTGCAGGTTCGTCGCTAGCGAGCCTGCAATCTGCGGAGAATTACCTTACAGCTTTCACGGAAGACTCTGAATTTACCGTCAGAAGTTCATCTGCCATTGTCCTATCAACCCGTGATTGCGGCTGTTGCTGCCCAATTCACCGCTGTAGCCAAGGCCCAGGTTATGCCGCGCGGAGATGCCCAGATTGAGACCCGCTTCCAGCACCAGACTGTCGCGATCCAGTGAACTGCCTTCGACGCTGAACGCCGTACCGCCACCGAGGAACGCCTGTTGAGTCGAAGTGCTGACGTCGCCATACGTATGTTTCCAGCCAGCGCTCAGGCGTGGGGTCAGGCTCATGCCGTTGTCGAGGGTGCTGAGGTGGGCCAGGCGCAGGCCGAAGGTGGTGCTGAAGTTGTCCTGGGTTTGGCCGTCGACTTGCAGCGCGGCGGCCCCGCCTTTTTCGTTGTAGCTGTCACGGTGGTAGCGCTGGTAACCGAGGTTGGCGAAGGGCTCGGCGCTGAGGCGGCCGCTGCCCATCGCGTAGCCAAGTTCGGCGAAGGCTTGTTGGCTGTCGGCGTCGTAATCGCCTTTGGGGCGGTCGTTGAAGCCGTTGAAGGCCACTGTGCGTTTGCTCTCGCCCTGGTGGCCGCTGTAGGCCGCGCCGAGTCGCAGGGCGAGAGCGCCGCTTTGACGCAAAGCGTAGACCCCGGCGTGCCAGCTTTCGACATTGCCGTCGACGCCGGTGGCGTCGAGGTCGGTTCGGGAATAACCGCCCAGCACGCCGACTCGCCATTGCGGATCGAGGGCCCAATCGGCACCGAGCACGCTGCCCTTAGTGCGTTGTTCCAGGCCACTGCTGCCGTGTTCGCCGTCGAGCTTGCCGTAGCCGCCAATGCCTTGCAGCCACAGGCGGCCCTGGGCGTTCGGGTCGTTCAGGTTGCGCGCTTCGGCCGGTACGCCGGTGGCCGCGAGCACAGGGGTGTCCCGTTGCTCCAGGCCGACCATAAAGCCTGCGCCACCGCCCATTTGCTGCATGGCACTGAGCATGCTGCCACCGACCTGACTGCTGGCGCCGAGGGTCGCGCTGGTCAGGTTGGCGTTGCTGCTACCGGAAAGTTGTTCGATGGCGGCGCCCGCCGTGGCGTTGGTGGTGTTAAGCAGCGCGTTGTACAGCGCATTGCTCTGGCCCAGCGAGGCCAGGCTGCGGGCGGCGCTGCTGCCATTGGCGGTGACCGCGAAGTCGTTGAACGCCACGTCATTGCGGGTGTAAGTCAGGTCGACTTGGGTGGCGCTGTAATCCAGGGTCGGGGTGATAAAGGCGTAGTCGCTGGTGACCTGGCCGAAGGTGCCGTTGATGTGGCCAGCCTGCAGCACGGTGTAATGGCTCTGCCACGGGTAGGTGCCGCTGGCCGGGTTAACCGCCAGGGTCGCGCCATTGAGGTTGGCCGTGCCGCCGACCTTGACCGGTGCGCTGCTGCCGTCGGCGTTGACGCCATAGGCCAGGGTCGCACCGCGACCGAGGGTCAAATCACGCGTCACCGTTGCCGTGCCCAACCCGGTGTGGGTGCGCAAGGTGCCGTTGACCGTCAGGCTGCCCACCGAACCACCGCCGGCATACACACCGCCGCTGTCGACCGTGAGGTCGCCGGCAATCCCGCCCTGGTTGATCAGCGTCGCGCCATTGCGCACCGCGCCGCCATCGCTGAAGTCGCCGCTGCCGGTCAAGGTCCAGGCACCTTGCTTGACCTCCAGCCATTCGAAATGGCGACTGGCGCCGAAGCTGCCGCCCGCTGCGTCGTCCATCAGCACACGGTCGTAACCGCTGCCGCCATCGACCACGCCGTTAAACCGACTGCCGTTGCGCAGGGTCAGGCTGTCGTTGCCCGCGCCGAGGTCGAGCGCCAAGCCATTGCTGCCGCTGATCAAGCCGCCGTTGACCACGTTGTCGTCGAACTCACCGACGAACTTCACGCCAAAGCCGCTCAGGCCCTGGATGGTGCCGAAGTTTTCCAGAGCGGTGGCCGCGACCCCGGCACCGCCACTGCCGTCGTCCACCAGGATAGCGCTGGTGGCGCCGCTGATCAGCGCATCCTTGCCGTTGTATATGGAGCCGCCGCCCAGCGCGATGCCTTCACTGCCGTTGGCAAAACCGTTCTTGTCCACGCCACCGGCGCCGATGCCCTGGATAGTGCCGTAGTTTTCGATATGGCCGATCAAATCGATGTCGACACCATCGCCGTCGCCATTGGGCTGCAAGCCCGAGTACGCGCCGGTGATGACGCCGTGGTTGATCACAGTGCCGTTACCGTCGGAGCCGAAGCCCGAGCCGTTGCGCCCGGTAATCTGACCAAAGTTAGTGAGCGTGGCGCCGAGGTCGGTGGTGATGCCGTGACGACCGCCGGAAATGGTTCCGTAGTTGACCACCGTGACGCCGGTCGCCGAGTCGATATCGATGCCGTCGAACTTGTCGTCGGCGATGCGCGAATCGCCGGTGGAAATTTCGCCGTAGTTGGTGATGGTGGCGTTGGCGCCGGTCTTCATGCCGTCGCTGGCGTCGCCGCGAATCAACCCGCCCGCGCGGTTGATGATGGTGGTCTTCACGCCGTTGCTGCGCAAGGCGTCGAGGTCCAGGCCCTGGCCGGTGGTGGAGCGGATGATGCCGCTGTTGTCGATCAACAGGCTGCCGCTGACAAAGTTGCTGTCGATGCGCAGCGCGTCGTTGAAGCCCAGAATCTGCCCGCCGCTGCGGTTATAGATGCTGTAGTTGCGCGCCTGGGTCAGGTCGCCACTGCTGTCGATCGCCCGGCCACCGGTGGAAATGATCTTCCCGGCGTTATCGATAACCACCCCGGCCCCGCTGGTGCTGTCCTTCAAACTCACCGCCTTGCCAGCGTTGGTGATACTCCCCGGCGCCGTCACCGTCAACGTATCGGCCCCGCCCATGACTTGCGCGGCGGTGGTGGCCGTGTCGATCACGATGGCCTGGTACGGCGCGGCGAGGGCGCCAGTGCTGATCAACAGGGCGATGGACAACGACAAACGCTGGGGCGAGAACAGCATGAGCGGACAGCCTTTTGTTATAAGCGGGGCGTCCTGTATAGCGGAGGGTTTTTACAGAATGATGATAAAGCGGCGGCTTTTCGAACTGCATTTAATTGCAGATAGGGAACTCGATTTTCAGCGGTAACTGCAATTAATTGCAGGTTGCGAAGGAAATTGCCGTTCGTATCTGCACTAAATTGCAGATTCCGCTCTGGCGTCTTGAGGTGAAGTTGAGGCCGCGGGTAAACGGCTAGCGATTAAGGAGTTGAAATGACGCTGAGTATTGATGCTCGAGCTCGACTTATTGAGAGCATTCAGCAGGGAATCGCCGACGGAAGTCTGGGTCTTGACGGTGCCGTACGCCGCCTACGAGTCGAAGTCACCGGCCTGCACCAGGCGCGATTCGCGAAGATGTGCAAAATTTCGGTGCGCACGCTGGTGCATATCGAGCATGGGGAAGGCAACCAAACATTGAAGTCGCTGAACGCGGTGTTTCGGCCGTTTGGGATGAGGATGGCGGCAGCACGATCAATCGCGGCATTCAGCCAAGCTTTTCACTTGCCCGCCATTCGCCTGGTTCTCCTCGCTCAACCAATGCTCGAAACCCGCGCCAATCGCCGGCCATTCCGAGTCGATGATCGAGTACCACGCCGTGTCGCGGTTCTGCCCCTTGACCACCATGTGCTGGCGGAACACGCCCTCGAAGCTGAAGCCCAAACGCTCGGCGGCGTATTTCGAGCGGGCGTTGCCGTTGTTGCATTTCCACTCCAGACGCCGATAACCCAACTCGAAACTTTCCTTGGCCAGCAGGTAAACGGCCTCGGTGCTTTTCGGTGAGCGTTGCATCGGCGCGCCGAAGGTGACGTGGCCGATTTCGATGCGGCCCTGGGCCGGGACGATCGACATCAGGCTGAGGATGCCTTGCACCTGACCCGTGGCGCGGTCGATGACGCTGAAGAAATACGGGTCGCTGCTCGCCGCGTGGCCCTGCAGCCAGGCGTCGAAAGCGGCGCGCTCGGGGAAGGGGCCGTAAGGCAAATAGTCCCAGAGTTTCGGGTCGGCGCCGGGGCCTTCAAGGGCTTGCCACAGCTGATCGGCGTGGCGCGCCGGATCTAGTTTTTCCAGGCGAATGAAGCGCCCTTCGATCAGTTGCGTGGACGGCGCCGGGGCGCCTTTCCAGTCGGCGAGTGAGGTCGACATGCTGTACTCCTGAGGGCCTAAATGGCTTTGCGAAATTGGATGAAACCGGGGCGTTCGGCAATGCGCTCGTAGAGCTGGATCGCGGTGGCATTGGTTTCGTGAGTCAACCAGTGGACCTTGCAGCAGCCATCGGCCTTGGCGGTGCGGTAAACGTACTCGATCAACTGCCGCCCGGCACCGGTGCCGCGAGTTTCAGGCACTACCAGCAGGTCTTGCAGGTAACAGGCGTTTTCGATGCTCCAGTTCGAACGATGGTAGATGAAATGCACCATGCCCACCGCGTTGCCGTCGCTCCAGGCGAGGGCGGCGTGGGTCGGTTCGGCCGGGTCGAGCAAACGTTGCCAGGTGCTCTGGCTGACAGCATCCGACAACTCGGTGTTGTAGAAGCGCAAGTAGGCCTGCCACAGCGGCAGCCAGGCGGCGTGATCATCGGCGGTGACGGGACGGACGTCGAACGAGCTCATGGTTTTTCCTTGGGCATTAGATGGGCGAGGGCCTGATCGCGCGGGTCGCTGCTGGCGCCGAGCCCTGCGCGAATTCCGGCGAAGTCGGCGGCGCTGCGGTTTTGCCCGAGTTTGCGTTTGCCCTCGAGGCGTTCGATCGGCAAGGCGAAGCCGACGATGGCGCGCAGCATGCTGTCGATGTAATCGGTGGGCGCATCCGTGACTTTCCACGGCTCAGCGCGACGCCCTTCATGCCGGTCGGTGAGGTCGCTGACCAGCCGATGCAAACGCTCGGCATCGTTGAACACCTCGGCGCGGCCGTAGGCGTGCACCGCCAAGTAGTTCCAGGTGGGCACCGCTTTGCCGTGTTCGGCTTTGCTCGGGTAAAACGACGGGCTGATGTAGGCCTCGTCACCGGCAAAAATCACCATCACTGGCGCGCCGGCCTCAAGGTCGCGCCACTGCGGGTTAGCCCGGGCGAAATGCCCATACAGCGTGCCCTGCGCCCCTTCTTCGGGGTTGAGCAGCAGCGGCAAATGGCTCGCCTGCAAGCCTTGTTCGCCGTGGGTCACGACGATGGCCAGGCGAGTGTCGAGCATCTGTCGCTGCAGTGAAGACAAGTCATCGAGGGCGAATGCGCTGGGCGTGTACATGAAATTTGTCCTTGGCGAATGTCTCCATCGTAGGCAGGCTATTGGTCTGTTGTAAGAGCCACTATTAGCCAATTTTATGGGTCCATTGCCATGAGCGAGCCCTTGTCCGTGTCGTTCAACCCTGCCGGGATCGAGCTGGATCGCCGTCAGGGCTTGAGTCGTCAGCTGTACCAGGCCTTGCGCTTGCGAGTGCTGGACGGCCGACTCGCCAGTGGCACCCGCTTGCCGGCCAGTCGCGACTTGGCGGCAGCGCTGGCGATTTCCCGCAACAGCGTGGTGCGTGCCTACGACCAGTTGTACGCCGAAGGCTTTATCGAAGGACGGGTCGGTGACGGTACTTACGTCGCCCAATTGCCGAAAACCACGGACGCCGTCAAAAAATTATCCACCAAACTATCCACAGGGTTTTCAACAGGCTTACCCACAGGGTTATCCACAAAATCGCTGGAAATACCTGGTCATTTGTCCAGTCAAGTTATCCACAATGAGCCATTCGATCGCATCGAACGGCATCAATTACCGCGTCCTCCGAGTGGGCCGCCGAGGGCTTTTCGCGTGGGCGTGCCGGCGTTCGACCTGTTCCCGTTCGACGTCTGGGCCAAGCTGAATGCGGCTTTCTGGCGCAAACCGGGTTTACAGCAACTGTGCTACGGCGCGCCGGAGGGCGATGAGCGATTGCGTGGCTTGATCGCCGCGTACTTGCGCAGTTCGCGGGGCATGCAGTGCACGGCTGAACAAATTGTGATCACCAGTGGCGCACAGCAGGCGATTAGCCTTTGTGCACAGTTGCTTGTGGAGCCCGGCGACGGGGTGGCTGTGGAAAACCCTGGCTACCGCGCCGCGGGCCATGCCTTCGCGGTGGCCGGTGGCCGCTTGCACGGCGTGGCGGTGGATAGCGAGGGCATCGACTGTGCGCAACTGGCGCAACTGAACGATTGCCGCTTGGCCTACGTCACGCCGTCGCATCAATACCCCACCGGCGTGATCATGAGTCTGGCGCGGCGCCTGGAGTTGCTGGCCTGGGCCGAGCGCACCCAAGGCTGGATTGTCGAAGATGACTACGACGGCGAGTACCGCTACAGCGGCGCACCGCTGGCGCCCTTGGCCGCGCTCGATCGTCAGGGCCGCGTGTTGTACGTCGGCACGTTCGGCAAGGTCGCGTTCCCGGCATTGCGTCTGGGCTATCTGGTGCTGCCACCGGGTTTGGCCCAGGCGTTCGCCCGGCGCCGCGCGGTGGATGTGCGGCACTCCGAAGTCAGCACCCAAGCGGTGATGGCCGAATTCATGGCCGCCGGGCATTTCCAGCGGCACATCCGCCGCATGCGCCGCGCCGCGCTGAGCCGGCGTAACGCGCTGCTGGCCGGTTGGCCTGCGCAGATTCCGGGTGTCGGCAGCCTGCCCAGCGTGGCCGCTGGTTTGCACCTGACGGTCGCGGTCGATAGCCTGGCGCGCGAACAACAACTGGTGGCGAAGGCCGAATCGGTGGGTGTGGAGATCAACCCGTTGAGCAGTTATTGGCTGCCCGATTCCACCCTGCCGGTCGACCAGCGCGCCGGGTTGGTCTTGGGTTTCGCCGCCGTGCCTGAAGCCGAGATCGCCTCGGCGCTGGCGCGCTTGCGTAAAGCCTGGAGCGTTTGACGGGCAGTAAAAAAAGACCCGCGCGAGGCGGGTCTGTTAGCCGAGGCGTTTGCATCAGGTCCCGGACTTGATCTTGTTCCAGACCCGGGTGCGCGCCCGTTCGGCATCACGAGGCAGCGGTTGCAAGGTGTAGAGCGTCGTCATGGCCGCTTCGGTCGGGTACAGGTTGGGGTTGTTGCGGATCGCCGGGTCGACCATGTCGGTGGCGTCCTTATTCGGGTTCGGGTAGCCGACGAAATCGCTGACCGGCGCAATCACTTGCGGTTGCAGCAAGTAGTTGATGAAGGTGTAGGCGTCTTGCGGGTTCTTCGCGCCCTTCGGAATTGCGAGCATGTCGAACCAGATCGGCGCGCCTTCTTTCGGCAGGCGCATGTCGACCACTACGCCGTTCTTGGCTTCCTTGGCGCGGTTGGCAGCCTGGGAGAAGCTGCCGGAATAACCGACCGCGACGCAGATGTCGCCATTGGCGATGTCGGCCATGTACTTGGACGAGTGGAAATACGTCACATACGGGCGGATTTTCATCAGCAGCGCTTCAGCCTTTTCGTAGTCCGCCGGCTTCTTGCTGTTGGGGTCCAGGCCCAAGTGCTGCAGGGCCAGCGGCAGGATCTCCGACGGTGAGTCGAGCAGCGCCACGCCGCACTGCTTGAGCTTGCTGATGTTCTCTTCCTTAAAGATCAGGTCCCAACTGTCCACCGGTGCCTTGTCGCCCAATGCCGCCTTGATTTTGTCCGGGTTGAAGCCGATCAGGATGGTGCCGTACATGTAGGGCACGGCGAATTTGTTGCCGGGGTCGTTGGCCTCGATCAGCTTCATAAGCTTGGGGTCGAGGTGGTTCCAGTTCGGCAGTTTGCTGCGGTCCAGCGGCTGGAACACGCCGGCTTCGATCTGCTTGGCGAGGAACACGTTGGACGGCACCACCACGTCATAGCCGGAGTTACCGGTCAGCAGCTTGGCCTCCAGCGCTTCGTTCGTGTCGAAGATGTCGTAGACCAGTTTGGTCTGGGTGTTCTGCGCCTTGAAGTCATCCAGCGCCTTGGGGGTGATGTAGTCGAACCAGTTATAAACGCGCAACGTTCGTTCTTCGGCATGGGCGCCGCCGCTAAGCACCGTGGCGCACAGCGCGGGCGCAATAAAACGCGTGAGTCTGTTCATTGTGGCGATTCCTCAGTGGGCGTTTTCAAAACCTTCGAGAACGTTGACGGCATTGATGCCGATTTCCTCTACCGCGTAACCGCCTTCCATCACGAACAGCGTCGGTGCGCCGAGGGCGGCGATGCGTGCGCCCATGGCCAGATAATCCGGGCTGTCGAGCTTGAACTGGGAGATGGGGTCGTCCTTGAAAGTGTCGACGCCCAAGGACACGACGACGATGTCGGCACCGTATGCGTCGATATCTTTGCAGGCCTGTTCCAGCGCCGCGCTCCAGGTGCCCCACGCCGAGCCGGCTGGCAAAGGGTAGTTGAAGTTGAAACCTTCGCCGGCGCCTTCGCCCAGTTCATCGGCGTAACCGAGGAAGAACGGAAACTCGGCTTCCGGATGGCCATGGATCGAGGTGAACAGCACGTCGCTGCGTTCGTAGAAAATCGACTGCGTGCCATTGCCATGGTGGTAGTCGACGTCGAGGATCGCGACTTTCTTGTGGCCCTGATCGAGAAAGGCCTGGGCGGCAATCGCGGCGTTGTTGAGGTAGCAATAGCCGCCCATCAAGTCGCTGGCGGCGTGGTGGCCGGGTGGTCGGCACAGGGCGAATGCGCTGCGGGCGCCGGCCTGGACCGCCGCTTGAGCAGTGAGCGCCACTTGCGCCGCGCTGTAGGCCGCTTGCCAGGTGCCGGCGGTGATCGGCGCGCCGCCGTCGAAACTGTAATAACCGAGTTGGCCGTGCAGGCTGGTGGGTTTGACCCGGCGCAGGGTGCGGGCCGGCCAGGTGTAGGGCAGCAAGTCGCCGTCGGTATTGAATTCGGTCCAGCGCGCCCAGGCGCCTTTGAAGAAGTCGAGGTAGTCGCGGTCGTGAACGCGGGCGATCGGCTCCAGGCCGAAATCCTTCGGCGCCTCGACCGGCCCGAGGTCACGGTCACGCACCCGTTGCAGCACATGGTCGGCGCGGGACGGCATTTCAAAGCAGGGCATCAGTTGCCCGTCCATCAATTCGCAGCGGCCGTGGTGCAGGTGATGATCGTCCGAGTAGATCGTCAGCATTTTGTTGTTCTCCGCAGGCTGGGTCGGTGATCACAGTCTTGCGGCACGGGCGCGTTCAGAGAACGGCAGGAAAGGCCAAAAGGGGATCGATATGGCCAAAACCTCTGACCGAAATTCGCCCCTTAATGGCGCACAAGCGCTTGTGTGGCGAGGGAGCAAGCGCCCTCTCCACAGGTCAGGGCTGGAACTTGCTTGATCAAGGCCGGAACTGGCTCGGCGCCACGCCGCTCCAGCGCACAAAGGCATGGCGGAAGCTAGCGGTCTCGCTGAAACCCAAGGCTTCGGCGATGCGGTAGATCGGCAATTGTTCTTCGCAAAGCATCTGCTTGGCCTGATCGAAGCGCAGTTCGTCGAGCAATTCCTGATAGCTGCACCCCAGGTCTTTGAGGTGCCGGCGCAGGGTGCGTGTCGAGCAATTCATCTGCTCGGCCAGACCGTCCAGCCCCGGTGCGGCATTCAACTGCGCTTTGAGCAACTGGCGGATGCGTCCCAACCAGGCTTGGCGGCCAGTGAACTCGGTGTTTTGCTTGCGACAGCGTTCGGCCATGGCCTGGTGGGTGATCACGTCGGCCAGCGGCAAGGGTTGCTCGAGCCAGCGGCGGTCGAAGGCGAACGCATTGTCGCCGGCGCCGAAATTCAGCGGGCACTTGAAGTGCTCGGCGTAGGTCGCGTCGTAATCCGGCGCGAGGTGTTCGAACCGCGCGCCGAGCAACGGCAAGGCGTGCCCTAATAAGTCTTCGCAAATGACCTTCAGCGACACCAGGCAAAACTCGGCGTTGAACACCGCCAACGCCGGATTTTCCCGGTAGTCGCTGGCACTTAACCAGATACGCTGGCCATCGTCCTGCAGGCTCAGCTCATAGAGTGTTCCCAAAAGCGCGGGATAGCGCAGCGCCAGGCGCAAGGCGTCACCGAAGGTGGCACTGGTGAGCAGCGCATAACCGAGCATGCCGTAAGCCGATACGTGCATGCGCCGGCCCAGTTCCAGACCGATATCGCGCTTGAGCGCCACCGCATTGGCGCACACCCGCATCTCCTGATCGGTGGTGATGCGCGTATCCGCCCGACTCAAATCCGCCGCACTGATACCACTGCCGGCCAACAACGCCTCACTCGACAAGCCTTCGGCCTTGAAAGTGCTGAGCACCAGAGAAACGGCGTTGAGGGTGGTGAGGTGGGAGTGGAGCATGGGATGAATCCACGTGTGGGCCTGGAGAAATAAGAGCAAGTTTTATGCCGGTGGTTTATCGGTCAGCAAGTGAGATAAATATTGTCCAATCATTATTGTGAGCTCTCGCCTAGCCAAATTAATTAAAATATTCGAGTTTGTACACTGTAAGAAGTTACAGGTTTCCTAAGCAAATATAACCGCTGGTCGAATTGTCAAATAGCATTGAAGTTGGCGAGTTTATTGTTTGACTAGTGTCTGGCCGGGTACTAACTTTCAATTATCGCTGCGCTGTAATAAGCCGAGCGATGACAAGGTGTAAGTTTTTCAATCCTGCACGCTGTTCTAAGCGCCTGCGCGCGAATACAAGGAGTTTGTCATGAGCAAGTCATATGAAGAAAGAGTCTCGGAAGAAAAGTCAAAGAGTTATAAGCGATCTGGGACTGGGCATCTGGATGTACGTTATGAGTCGCAAGGAGATACTTCTCGTTATGATGTGAGACTGGCTGAAGATCGGCAGGGCCGACTGAATGTGGAATTCGCATTATTTGAAGGTGACGGAGGTCCGACAAACCGCTTTATTGCCATAACGGTCGGGAAGCCAACGTCAACGCGCCCTCAAAAATTGGAGTTTTCCACTGAGTCGCCGTATTTCCTGTACCAAAGCGCCACTGAAGAATGGCGGCCAAACCAAGGTTGGATGACTATTACTTGGGATGAACAAAAAAAGAGATTTCAAGGGGTGTTGGAGGACGTCGGAAATACCAGGCCGCAAAACACGACCAAATTGTTTTGGGGCAAATTTGACGTGACGATTGACTAAGGCGGTGGTGCAGACCTTCTTACGTTAAAACGTAAGTAGGTCTGCCAGCTGACACTTTCGAGTACTCAAATCAATTCACCGCAGAGATCGAGTTCAACCAAACGCCGCACTTCAGCCCCACTCAGCTCAGCACCCAACAGCGCATGCAATTTGCCGAACGCCGCTTCGCGGGTCATGCCGCCGCCGGACAACACGCCCACCCCGCGCAAGCGGCTACCGGCCTCGTACACATCCAGTTCAACGCCGCCCTCATGGCATTGCGTCACGGCAACCACAACGACGCCGTTGTCCCGCGCCTGCCCAAGCGCCGCGAGAAACGCCGGGTTGTCGCTGGGGCCGGTGCCGCTGCCGTAGCATTCCAGCACCAGGCCCTGAATGCCGCTGCCGAGCAGGCCATTGAGCACCTCGGCACCGATGCCGGGAAACAGCGGCAATACCGCGACGTTCGCCAGTTGCCTGGGCTGGCTGTAGGTCAGTGCTTCCGGCAGAGAAGCCGCTTTCACGCCGCCACCCTGGCGTTCAAGCCGCTTGAAGGGATGCCGGCCGAAACTGCGGACCTTGGCGCAACGGGTCGGGTCGAGCAGCTCACCGTGGAAGTACAAATGCACACCCGGTGCCAGGCCTTGGCCGAGGGCGACCAGGGCGCCGCTGAGGTTTTCCCAGGCATCGCTGTCAGTGACGCCGGCCGGCAACATCGAGCCGGTGAAGCACACCCGTGCGTGCAGGCCGAGCAGTTGGAAGCTCATGGCCGCCGCGCTGTAGGCCAGGGTGTCAGTGCCGTGCAGGATCAGAACGCTGTCGCAGCCTTGGACATCGACGGCATCGACCACCGCTTCGCGCAGTTGTTGCCAGTAGGTCGGGCTCATGTTGGCGCTGTCGATCAGTGGACTCATCTCGCGAAAGCGCCATTGCGGAATTACCAGTTGCGGTTGGCTGTGCAGGTAGTCGCGCATCCGCGCTTCGAAACCCGAGGCCGGGGCCAGGCCATTGGCGCTGGCCTGCATGCCGATGGTGCCGCCGGTGTAAAGCACCATGACGTGCTGGGCGGTGGGGTAGGTTGTGGCATTCATGGTGCTTCTCCGCAGAACAAGGGCTGTGCGTACTTTAACCGAATCAGTGAACCGCTTTTCCGCGGGAGCGGGCCTACGGGGCTGACATAGGGCAAACGGGCAAAAAAAAGGGCCTGAGGCGTGAACCCCAAGCCCTCAAAAGGTGAGAGGTGTCTAGTCCCTCGACCTGGTGAGCGGTGTTACAAACAGCGTGCGGTCAGGCTTTGAGCGGGACCAGACGCGGAGCGATCATGTTTTCCGGGCGCAGGATGTCGGCGAGCATGGCGTCGTCGAGCAAGCCTTCTTCGCGCACCAGCTCCAGCACGCCGCGGCCGCTTTCAAGGGCGACGCGGGCGATGCGGGTGGCGTTTTCGTAGCCGATGTACGGGTTCAGCGCGGTGACCAGGCCGATCGAGTGCTCGACCAGTTCACGGCAGCGTTCTTCGTTGGCGGTGATGCCGACGATGCAGTGCTCGCGCAGCATGTCCATGGCGCGTTGCAACAGGCGGATCGAGTCGAAGATCTTGAAGGCGATCAACGGCTCCATCACGTTCAGTTGCAGTTGCCCGCCTTCGGCCGCGATGGTCAGGGCCAGGTCGTTGCCGATGATCTGGAACGCCACTTGGTTGACCGCTTCCGGAATCACCGGGTTGACCTTGCCCGGCATGATCGAACTGCCCGGCTGGCGCGCCGGCAGGTTGATTTCGTTGATGCCGGTGCGTGGGCCGCTGGACAGCAGCCGCAAGTCGTTGCAGATCTTCGACAGCTTGACCGCGGTGCGCTTGAGCATGCCGGAGAACAGCACGAACGCGCCCATGTCGGAAGTGGCTTCGATCAAGTCGGCGGCTGGCACCAGCGGTTGGCCGCTGATCAGCGCCAAGCGCTCTACCGCCAGCGCTTGATAGCGCGGGTCGGCGTTGATGCCGGTACCGATCGCGGTGCCGCCCAGGTTCACTTCGGTCAGCAGCTCCGGCGCCAGGGTTTTCAGGCGCGCGAGGTCTTCGCCGAGCGTGGTGGCGAAGGCGCGGAATTCCTGGCCGAGGGTCATTGGCACGGCATCCTGCAGTTGGGTGCGGCCCATTTTCAGCACGTGGCTGAATTCTTCACCTTTGGCGGCGAACGCCTGGATCAGGCTGTCGAGGCTGGCCAGCAGCGCATCGTGACCCAGCAGCAGACCCAGGCGGATCGCGGTCGGGTAGGCGTCGTTGGTCGACTGCGCCATGTTCACGTCATTGTTCGGGTGCAGGTATTGGTATTCGCCTTTCTGGTGACCCATGGCCTCCAGCGCGATGTTGGCGATGACTTCGTTGGCATTCATATTGGTTGAAGTGCCAGCGCCGCCCTGAATCATGTCCACCACGAACTCTTCGTGGAAATCACCGCGGATCAGGCGGGCACAGGCCTCACTGATAGCGGCGTGCTTGGCATCACTCAGGTGACCCAGCTCGCGGTTGGCGTCAGCGGCGGCCTGTTTGACCATTGCCAGACCGACCACCAGTTTCGGGTAATGCGAGATCGGAACGCCGGAGAGACGGAAGTTCGTCACCGCTCGCAGGGTCTGGATGCCGTAATACGCTTGAGCAGGGACGTCGAGTACGCCAAGCAGGTCTTTTTCTGTGCGGAATGATGCAGCGGAGGACATGATAGAAATCATCTCGATAGGAACCCGGTCGGTGCCGGAACACTGCAAATGCTAGGCTTCTGGAGAATTTGGAGCCAATGCTGTTAAGCGCTAGGCTATGCATATTCGGCATAATGTCGATGTGACGTCGATAAGATGACAAACGTGCGACCTGTTTTGGTGCGTGGTCCGGGAGGACGGGATGAATCTGGAAAGTAAATGGCTTGAGGACTTCAGTGCCCTGGCCGCCACCCGCAGCTTCTCGCAAGCGGCGGAGCGACGCTTCGTGACGCAGCCGGCATTCAGTCGGCGGATTCGCAGCCTTGAAGCGGCGCTGGGCCTGACCTTGGTCAATCGCTCGCGCACGCCGGTGGAATTGACGGCAGCGGGGCAGTTGTTTCTGGTGACCGCGCGCACCGTGGTCGAGCAACTGGGCGAGGTGCTGCGCCATTTGCATCATCTGGAAGGCGGGCAGGGCGAGGTCATGCAAGTGGCGGCCGCGCACTCGCTGGCGCTGGGCTTCTTTCCGCGCTGGATCGCGCAGCTGCGCAACGAAGGGCTGAACATCGCCACGCGCCTGGTGGCGACCAACGTCGGCGACGCCGTGCATGCGTTGCGTGAAGGCGGCTGCGATTTGATGCTGGCGTTCTATGACCCGGACTCGGCGATGCAAATGGACCCGGAGATTTTCCCCTCGCTGCACCTGGGCCACACCGAAATGCTGCCGGTGTGCACCGCCGGCCCGGACGGCCAACCGCTGTTCGATCTGGAAGGCGAGGCGAGTGTGCCGCTGCTGGCCTACAGCGCCGGGGCATTCCTCGGGCGTTCGGTGAACGGCTTGCTGCGCCAGCGCGCACTGCGCTTCACCACGGTCTACGAGACTGCCATGGCCGACAGCCTGAAAAGCATGGCCCTGGAAGGCCTGGGCATCGCCTGGGTCCCTCAGTTGAGCGTGCGCGCCGAACTGGCGCGCGGTGAACTGGTGGTGTGCGGCGGCCCACAATGGCACGTGCCGCTGGAAATTCGACTGTATCGCTGCGCGCTGGTGCGCAAGGCCAATGTGCGGTTGTTGTGGCGCAAGCTCGAAGGTGGGGCGGCGCAAGGCGCGCAAAACTGAGGAGAAATTCGGTGGGAGCGAGCCTGCTCGCGAAGGGGCCGGGCCTGCCAATGCTGATTTTGAATGCCAGACCGCTTTCGCGAGCAGGCTCGCTCCCACAAGGGTTTCTCACAAGGGTCGGGGTGTTTGCGCGCTGACCTCAAGGTCAATAAAACCGCCGCGTTGCGCCATAAGACAGATGGTCGCACGGGGGGCTGTTTATAGGCTTCATTGAGGTATACTGCGCGGCCTTCGGCCGGCTTGACTGGCCATAATTTGTACAACAAGCCACGCATTTGCGTGGCTTGTTGTTTTTTGATGCGCCCCCGGGCGCCCAGAGAGAAGAGGCACGACGATGAGCGCACTGGTTGGCGTGATCATGGGCTCCAAGTCCGATTGGTCCACCCTTAGCCACACCGCCGATATGCTGGAAAAGCTCGGCATCCCTTACGAGGTGAAAGTGGTCTCTGCCCACCGCACCCCGGACCTGCTGTTCCAGTACGCCGAAGAGGCCGAGGCCCGTGGCATCGAGGTGATCATCGCCGGTGCCGGCGGCGCGGCGCATTTGCCAGGCATGTGTGCGGCCAAGACCCACCTGCCGGTGCTGGGTGTACCGGTGCAGTCGTCGATGCTGTCGGGCGTCGATTCGCTGCTGTCGATCGTGCAAATGCCCGCCGGTATTCCGGTGGCGACCCTGGCCATCGGCAAGGCCGGCGCGATCAACGCCGCGCTGCTGTCGGCGAGTATCCTCGGCGCCAAGCACCCGCAGTTCCACGCGGTGCTGAAAACCTTCCGTGCTGAGCAGACAGACAGCGTGCTGGACAATCCAGACCCACGCATCGCCTGAGGTTGTTGACGATGAAAATCGGTGTAATCGGTGGCGGCCAGTTGGGCCGCATGTTGGCGCTGGCGGGTACTCCGCTGGGCATGAACTTCGCTTTTCTCGACCCGGCGCCGGACGCTTGCGCGGCCGCTTTGGGCGAACACCTGCGGGCCGATTACGGCGACCAGGCTCACTTGCGCCAACTGGCCGATGAAGTGGACCTGGTGACCTTCGAGTTCGAAAGTGTGCCGGCGGAAACCGTGGCCTTCCTTTCGCAATTCGTGCCGGTGTACCCGGGCGCCGACGCCCTGCGCATCGCCCGCGACCGCTGGTTCGAAAAGAGCATGTTCAAAGACCTGGGCATTCCGACTCCGGCCTTCGCCGATATCCAGTCGCAAGCCGACCTGGACGCCGCCGTGGCCTCGATCGGCCTGCCGGCGGTGCTGAAAACCCGCACCCTGGGTTACGACGGCAAGGGCCAGAAAGTGCTGCGTAAACCCGAAGACGTGGTCGGCACCTTCGCTGAACTGGGCAGCGTCGCCTGCCTGCTGGAGGGCTTCGTGCCGTTCACCGGTGAAGTCTCGCTGATTGCCGTGCGCGCCCGCGATGGCGAAACCCGCTTCTACCCGCTGGTGCACAACACTCATGACAGTGGCATCCTCAAGCTGTCCGTGGCCAGCACCGATCATCCGCTGCAAATCCTGGCCGAAGATTATTCGAGCCGCGTGCTCAAGCAGCTGGATTACGTCGGTGTGATGGCGTTCGAGTTCTTCGAAGTCGACGGTGGCCTCAAGGCCAACGAGATCGCCCCGCGCGTGCACAACTCCGGGCACTGGACCACCGAAGGCGCCGAGTGCAGCCAGTTTGAAAACCACCTGCGCGCAGTCGCCGGTTTGCCGCTGGGCTCCACCGCAAAAGTGGGCGAGAGCGCGATGATTAACTTCATCGGCAGCGTGCCGGACAGCGACAAAGTACTGGCCATCGCCGATTGCCATTTGCATCACTACGGCAAGGCGTTCAAGGCTGGCCGCAAGGTCGGTCACGCCAACCTGCGTTGCGCCGACATGGCCACCCTTGAGCAGCAGATAATCAAGGTCGAAGCACTGATCGCCGAGTAACTTCATGTGGCAGCGGTGGAACCTTCAGGGACCACCGTTCTCTGATGGCAGGATGCCAAAGTCTGACTAGGCTTCGCTTAACGCTATCAATCAGAGGGAAATGCCATGGGAATTATCGGAACCATCTTTATCGGCTTGATCGTCGGCCTGCTGGCACGCTTCCTGAAACCGGGCGATGACAGCATGGGCTGGATCATGACCATCCTGCTCGGTATCGGCGGTTCGCTGGCGGCCACTTACGGCGGCCAGGCCCTGGGTATTTACCAGGCGGGCGAAGGTGCAGGCTTCCTCGGCGCGCTGGTCGGCGCGGTGGTGTTGCTGGTGCTGTACGGCCTGATCAAAAAGAACTGATTCACGCGACAAAGCCCTCTGCGCCTCGCGCGCGCGGAGGGCTAGAATGCTCGGCGTTGCACCGTCCCTTTCTTAGCCGAGCCCCTTCATGCGCCGTCTTCTGTTGACTCTTGTTTTACTGGGCAGTGGTTTGGCCCATGCCGGTGAACTGCCGGAAACCGACTGGCTGGAACTGATGCCCAAGTCGGACCAGAAAGCCCTCGAAGCCATGCCCGACATTGATCACAACTCGCCCGAAGCCAGTGGCACCTTTACCGAAAAAGGTGGCATGAAACAGAGCAAGGGCTTGCCCGCGGTAATGTATTCGACCAAAACCGTGCCGGCGATGAACGACAAGCACATCCGCATCGGCGGTTACCCGGTGCCGCTGGAAACCGATGCCAAGGGCCGCAGTACATTGTTCTTCCTGGTGCCGTATCCGGGGGCCTGCATCCACGTACCGCCACCGCCGCCCAATCAACTGGTGCTGGTGCGTTATCCAAAAGGCCTGAAGCTGGACGATATCTACACGCCGTTATGGGTGACCGGCACGCTGAAAGTGGAAAAGGTCAGCAACGACCTGGCCGATGCGGCCTATGCGCTGGAGGCGGCGAAGGTGCGGGTGGTGAAGGAGTCGGATCTGTAGTGGCGCAGATGCGGGAGCGAGCAGGCTCGCTCCCACAATGATTTCCGGTGTCGGTTAGAGCGGCGTGCTGCCGATACTGACACTCAGCGTGTGGCTGGCCCCCGGTTTCAGCACCACCACATCGTCCATCACGTTTGCCGTCTCGATGCACAACATGCGTTGCCAGCCGTCATCTGCCATGTCGGTGAAGGCGGCGGCGCGGTCGATCCAGGGGTTCCAGATCACGGCGCTGCGCGAGCCCGTGCTGGTCAACACGATGCGGCGTTGCCAGTCCGGGTCGACGATGCTCAGTTGGGCCGGTGCATTGAGGTAGATGCGGTCGGTCTCGCCGGTGAAGCGCAAATCGCCGGTCTGCGTGACGGTCTTCCAGTCGTCGGCGGTGTCGATGTAGCTCAGGCCATCGACCCCTTCAACGCTGACGTTGCGAACGTCGCTGACTGCGAAATAGCTGTGCAGTGCCTGGCTGAGGGTAACCTCTTCATCGCCGACGTTGTGGCTGCTGAGGCTGATGTGCAATTGGGCATTGAGGCGAATCGTCAGTTTCAGGTCGACCTTGTGCGGCCAGCCCGGCAAACCGCCGTCGGGGTAGGGCAGGAGGAATTCGACCTTCAGGCTGTCCCCCTCGGCTTCGATGCCACCCAGCTCCCAATCCAGCGCCCGGACCAGACCGTGGGCCGGCGCCGGTTCGTTGCTGACGCGCATCGCTTGCACACTCTGCGGGTTGCGCGCGAAGTTGCCAAACCACGGCCAGCACACCGGCACGCCGGCACGGATGCTTTTGCCGGTCTCAAACACGGCTTCGTCATTGAGCCAGATCAGCGGCGGCTGCCCGGCCAGTTGATAACTGAGGATGTGTGCGCCTTGCTGGGCCACCAGCAATTCAGCCTGACCGTGGCGAATGCGCCAGCAGTTCAGGTCATCCAGTTTCACGGCTTCAACATTGGGCGTAGGCATGCGGCGGATCTCGTTCAGGAACAATGACTGCTATGGACCATCAATCGGCCGTCGGGTTTAACGCGCCCGCGACGGCACCGATCGGGTGCGGCCACTGCCGTCGATGGCCACAAACACGAACACAGCTTCAGTGACTTTGCGCCATTCGCTCGACAATGGGTCGTCGCTCCACACTTCGACCATCATCTGGATCGAGCTACGGCCGATTTCCAGCGCTTGCGTATAAAAGGACAATTGCGCGCCCACGGCCACCGGCACCAGGAACGCCATGCGATCAATGGCGACGGTGGCCACGCGGCCGCCCGCGACTTTGCTGGCCATCGCGGTGCCGGCCAAATCCATCTGCGCCACCAGCCAGCCGCCGAAAATATCGCCGAAGCCGTTGGTTTCGCGGGGTAGCGCGGTGATTTGCAAGGCCAGATCGCCTTGCGGGATTGGATCTTCTTGTTCGAGCTCTATCATGCCGGGGGTGCCTCTGACCCGTGACTCTTCGTTGTCTTTCAGGTGGATAGCCGTCTCCATGAAAAACGATTCAGCCCCGAACCTATCACGTTCGTCACGTTTTTCTTGAGGCGCCTAAAGGGAAACTCTGCGAAACCGGCTGTTCAAGCCATCACCTTCTTAAGCAATTACCTTGCCCGGCGTCCAGCGGCGTTTTCGCACAGCAACCCTTTACAAATGTTGCAGGGCAGCGAGTATATCGGTCGGTAGACTCCGAGACGACCATCAGGTTCTCATTTCGACTGCAATCGGCGCTGTAACGAGGTTTTCAGCGGAAACTATTCAGTCGCCGTTGAACTAATGGCGTTGAATCTGTGCCGTGTGGGAATAATCCGCCGTTTGAAGTGTTAACCGGGTCAGTACCGTCATTTTCAAGTGCCCCTCAAGAGAAGCCCTTTCATGTCCTCTGTGCCTGCAAGCACTGCCACACCGGCCCGTCCACTGACTCGCAACGACTACAAAACCCTGTCGCTGGCCGCCCTCGGCAGCGCGCTGGAATTTTACGATTTCATCATCTTCGTGTTTTTCGCGGCGGTGGTGGGCAAGCTGTTTTTCCCGCCGGACATGCCCGAATGGATGCGCCTGATCCAGACCTTCGGCATCTTCGCCGCCGGTTACCTGATCCGGCCGTTGGGCGGGATCGTGATGGCGCACTTCGGCGATCTGTTGGGCCGCAAAAAAATGTTCACCCTGAGCATTTTCCTGATGGCAGTGCCGACGCTGGCGATCGGCTTGCTGCCGACCTACGCGCAGATCGGCCTATGGGCGCCGCTGCTGTTGCTGCTGATGCGGATGATCCAGGGCGCGGCCATTGGCGGTGAAGTGCCGGGCTCCTGGGTGTTCGTCGCCGAGCATGTGCCGACCAAACGCATCGGTTATGCGGTGGGCGTGCTGACCGTAGGGCTGAACCTGGGGATTTTGCTCGGTTCGTTGATCGCCACTGCCATCAACGGTCTGTACACCCCGGAGCAAGTGGCTGATTACGCCTGGCGCATCCCGTTCCTGCTCGGCGGTGTGTTTGGCCTGCTGTCGGTGTACCTGCGGCGCTGGTTGCATGAGACGCCGGTATTCGCCCAGCTGCAGCAACGCAAGGCGCTGGCCAAGGAAGTGCCGCTGCGTTCGGTGTTGCGTGATCATCGCGAAGGCATCGTGCTGTCGATGCTGCTGACCTGGTTGCTGTCGGCCGGGGTCGTGGTGGTGATCCTGATGACCCCGGCCCTGCTGCAGGGGGTTTACCACTTCGCGCCCAAGGTCGCGTTGCAGGCCAACAGCCTGGCAATTGTCGTGATGAGCCTGGGTGTGGTGACCTCCGGCCTGTTGTGTGATCGCATCGGCGCCGGTCGCGTGCTGGTGTTCGGCTGCGCGGGCATGATGCTGTCGTGCTGGACGCTCTACACCAGCCTGGCCAGTCATCCCGAATGGCTGTTCCCGTTGTACGCCCTGACCGGGCTGTTTGTGGGTACGGTGGGCGCGGCGCCATTCGTGATGGTCAAGGCCTTCCCGGCACCGGTGCGTTTCAGCGGATTGTCGTTCTCCTACAACCTGGCCTACGCCGTGCTCGGCGGCCTGAGCCCGGTGTTTGTGTCGCTGCTCCTGAAGGAGAGCCCGATGGGCCCGGCGTATTACGTCGCGCTGGTGTGTGTGGTCGGCATGCTGGTCGGGGCGTACTTGTGGAAGCGCGGTCGATAGCGACTGGTCGGCAAAATCGACGGGCGCGGTGTGTGCTTTTCCGGGCGATTTGCTATCGTGCCCGACCGACGCTGGCGCTTGCCAGGGTCAAGCGCCCGTCGATCTGACAATAAGAGAAGCCTTGCCATGTCCTCCGTGCCCGCAAGCAGTGCGCCTACCTCGCGCCCGCTGACCCGCAACGACTACAAAACCCTGTCGCTGTCCGCCTTGGGCGGGGCGCTGGAGTTTTACGATTTCATCATTTTCGTGTTCTTCGCCACGGTCGTGGGGAAGCTGTTTTTCCCCGCCGACATGCCGGAATGGCTGCGCTTGATGCAAACGTTTGGCATCTTCGCCGCCGGTTACTTGGCACGGCCGCTGGGCGGCATTGTCATGGCGCACTTCGGCGACCTGCTGGGCCGCAAGAAAATGTTCACCCTCAGCATCTTTATGATGGCCGTGCCGACCCTGATCATGGGTCTGTTGCCGACGTACGAGCAGATCGGCCTGTGGGCGCCGATCCTGTTGCTGCTGATGCGTGTGATCCAGGGCGCGGCGATTGGCGGTGAAGTGCCAGGTGCCTGGGTGTTCGTCGCAGAACACGTACCGGCGCGGCACATCGGCTACGCCTGCGGCACCCTGACCAGCGGCCTTACTGCCGGCATCCTGCTGGGCTCTTTGGTGGCCACGGCTATCAACAGCATTTATACGCCTGTGGAAGTGGCCGATTACGCTTGGCGGATTCCGTTCCTGCTGGGCGGCGTGTTCGGGTTGTTCTCGGTCTACCTGCGGCGCTTGCTGCACGAAACCCCGGTATTCGCCGAGCTGCAACTGCGCAAGGCCCTGGCTGAAGAAGTGCCGTTGCGCGCGGTACTGCGCGACCACCGTGGCGCGATCGTGCTGTCGATGCTGCTGACCTGGTTGCTATCCGCCGGGATCGTGGTGCTGATCCTCATGACCCCGACCGTGTTGCAGACCGTTTACCACTTCTCGCCAACCACCGCGCTGCAATCCAACAGCGTGGCCATCGTGTTCCTGAGTATCGGTTGCGTGATCTCCGGCGTCCTGGCCGACCGCTTCGGCGCGGGCCGGGTGTTCGTGTTCGGTTGCGGCGCGCTGCTGGCCAGTTCCTGGACCTTCTACCACAGCCTTGCCGAACACCCGGACTGGCTCTTCCCGCTGTACGGCCTAACCGGTTTGCTGGTGGGCAGCATCGGCGCCGTGCCCTACGTGATGGTCAAAGCCTTCCCGCCGGTGGTGCGTTTCAGCGGCCTGTCGTTCTCCTACAACATGGCCTACGCGATCTTCGGCGGCCTGACCCCGATGGTCGTCAGCCTGCTGCTCAAGGAAAGCCCGATGGGCCCGGCGTACTACGTCGCCGCACTGTGCGGCATGGGCATGCTGATCGGGGCGTGGCTTTGGAGGCAGGGGCGCTGATTCCTGTGCCCAGTGAGTTTGATTACCCCTGCGCTCTCGAAAGGCCAGCCATCTAAGCGGATGATGGCCTTTCATCCAATTGTCATATTTCAGCCATAGAGTGTTCACACGGCCTGCCGATACTTGGCCCCGACTTAACACACCCTATCTGCTAGGAGTAAGGCATGAAACTGAAGCGTTTGATGGCGGCTATGACTTTTGTCGCTGCTGGCGTTGCGACTGCCAACGCGCTCGCCGCTGTTGACCCTGCTATCCCGAGCTACACCAAGACCACTGGTGTGTCGGGCAACTTGTCCAGCGTCGGTTCCGATACCCTGGCCAACCTCATGACCTTGTGGGCCGAGAACTACAAAAAGGAATACCCGAACGTCAACATCCAGATTCAGGCCGCTGGCTCCGCCACCGCGCCACCGGCGCTGACTGAAGGCACCTCGAACCTGGGCCCGATGAGCCGCAAGATGAAGGACACCGAACTGGCGGCCTTCGAACAGAAATACGGTTACAAGCCAACCGCTATCCCGGTCGCCGTGGATGCTCTGGCCGTGTTCGTGCACAAAGACAACCCGATTCAGCACCTGACCATGGAACAAGTCGACGCCGTGTTCTCGTCGACCCGTCTGTGCGGCGCCAAAGCCGATGTGAAAACCTGGGGTGACCTGGGCGTAACCGGTGACCTGGCCAACAAGCCAGTGCAACTGTTTGGTCGTAACTCGGTATCCGGCACCTACGGCTACTTTAAAGAAGAAGCCCTGTGCAAAGGCGACTACAAAGCCAACGTCAACGAGCAACCGGGCTCGGCGTCGGTGGTGCAGTCGATCAGCTCCTCGCTGAACGGCATCGGTTACTCGGGCATCGGTTACAAGACCGCCAGCGTGAAAACCGTGGCACTGGCCAAGAAGGGCGGCACTGAGTTCATTGAAGACACCGAAGAAAACGCCCTGAACGGCAAATACCCGCTGTCGCGTTTCCTCTACGTCTACGTCAACAAAGCCCCGAACAAGCCTCTGGCCCCGCTGGAGGCTGAGTTCGTGAAACTGGTGCTGTCCAAACAGGGCCAGGAAGTTGTAGTGAAGGACGGCTATATCCCGCTGCCAGCCAAGGTTGCTGCAAAAGCACTGGCTGACCTGGGTCTGCAAGAAGGCAGCTCGGTCGCCAAGCAGTAAGACCTGAGTCCGGGGGCGACCCCGGATTCCCGTGTGGGGCTTGCCCCGCACGACTAATTTTCAATCCGCTGCCGGTTCACGCCGTTGGCGGATTTGTTGCGTCACTGCACTGTCATCTTTCTGTCATACAGGATCGCTAGGGTGTGCGCATGAATGATCTGGCCAATTCCCCCATGACTACGACTTCTCCTCCCAAGCGCATTGATTTCAATACGCCTGAGCTGCAACGCAAGCGCCGAATCCGCGCGCTGAAAGACCGCCTGACCCGTTGGTACGTCCTTGTTGGCGGCCTCGCCGTGCTCGCCGCCATCACCCTGATCTTCTTCTTTCTTGCCTATGTCGTCGCCCCGTTGTTCCAGGGCGCAAGCCTGACCAGCGAAGACGCGATCACTCCGGCGTGGATGCAGGACGCCGGCAAGCCGCTGATGATTTCCCTGGAAGAACAGAACCAGGTCGCCATGCGGGTTTCCGACAAGGGCCAGGCGCTGTTCTTTAACATCGACAGCGGAGCCGAATTGCGCCGCGTCGACCTGCCGATCCCCGCCGGTACCACGGTCACCTCGATCGCCGAAGACCAGCCAGGCCATCCGCTGGTTGCGGTGGGTCTGTCCAATGGCCAGGCGCTGGTGTTCCGTCACACCTATAAAGTCAGCTACCCGGACGGCAAGAAAACCATCTCGCCCGCCGTTGAATACCCGTACGGCGAAGCACCGATTGCCCTGAACGAAGCGGGCGGTGCGCTGGAACATGTCAGCCTCAATGCCACCGACTCCACGCTGATGCTGGTGGGCTCCACCGGTTCGCAGCTGAATGTGATCTCGCTGACCAGCGAAGAAAACATGATGACCGGCGAAGTCACCAGCGAGCAGAAGCGCATCGACCTGCCGCAGATGACTGAGCCGGTGAAACACATCTTCGTCGACCCGCGCCAGCAATGGCTGTACGTGATCAACGGGCGCGCCCAGGCCGATGTGTTCAGCCTGCGCGACAAGAGCATGAACGGGCGCTACAAGTTGCTCGAAGACGGCACCACTGAAATCACCGCCGCCACGCAATTGGTCGGTGGTATCTCGCTGATCCTCGGCGATTCGAAGGGTGGCCTGGCGCAGTGGTTCATGGCCCGCGACCCGGATGGCGAGCAACGCCTGAAGCAGATTCGCACCTTCCAGATGGGCAAGACGCCGATCGTGGAAATCACCGCTGAAGAACGTCGTAAAGGCTTCCTTGCCCTGGACCGCGCCGGTCAGCTCGGCGTGTTCCACAGCACCGCGCACCGTACCTTGCTGGTGGATCAAGTGGTCGAAGGCCAGGGCATTTTCGGCCTGTCGCCGCGGGCCAACCGGGTGATCGTTGAGCACGATGGAAAGATCCAACCGCTGTTGCTGGATAACCCGCACCCGGAAGTCTCGTGGAGTGCCTTGTGGAGCAAAGTCTGGTACGAGAACTACGACGAGCCTAAATACGTCTGGCAATCGACCGCCGCCAACACCGACTTCGAACCGAAGCTGAGCCTCTCGCCGCTGACCTTCGGTACCTTGAAAGCCGCTTTCTACGCCATGTTGCTGGCGGCGCCGCTGGCCGTTGCCGCCGCGATCTACACCGCGTACTTCATGGCTCCGGGCATGCGCCGCAAGGTCAAGCCTGTGATCGAACTGATGGAAGCGATGCCGACGGTGATCCTCGGTTTCTTCGCCGGTCTGTTCCTCGCGCCGTATGTCGAAGGGCATTTGCCGGGCATCTTCAGCCTGCTGATGTTGTTGCCGATCGGCATTCTGATCGCCGGTTTCGCCTTCAGCCGCTTGCCTGAGTCGATTCGCCTGAAAGTGCCGGACGGCTGGGAAAGCGCGATCCTGATTCCGGTGATCCTGTTCGTCGGCTGGCTCTCGCTGTACATGAGCCCGTACCTGGAAACCTGGTTCTTCGGCGGCGACATGCGCATGTGGATCTCCCACGACCTGGGCATCACCTACGACCAACGCAACGCGCTGGTGGTCGGCCTGGCCATGGGCTTCGCGGTAATCCCGAACATCTACTCGATCGCCGAAGACGCCGTGTTCAGCGTGCCACGCGGCCTGACTCTGGGCTCGTTGGCCCTGGGCGCCACGCCGTGGCAGACCATGACCCGCGTGGTGATCCTTACCGCGAGCCCGGGGATTTTCTCGGCGCTGATGATCGGCATGGGCCGTGCCGTGGGGGAAACCATGATCGTGCTGATGGCCACCGGCAACACCCCGGTGATGGAGATGAACCTGTTCGAAGGCCTGCGCACCCTGGCGGCCAACGTCGCGGTGGAAATGCCCGAGTCGGAAGTCGGTGGCAGCCACTACCGCGTGCTGTTCCTGTCGGCGCTGGTGCTGCTGTTGTTCACCTTCGTCATGAACACCCTCGCGGAGCTGATTCGTCAGCGTCTGCGCAAGAAATACTCGTCGCTTTAAGAAAGGTAGAAGTCTGTGAAACAGAACTCCCTGAATGGATGGTTCAAGAGCGGCGCCCCGGGCGTCTGGATCAGCGGTGGCGCGGTGTCCATCGCGGTCATCATGACCATTGGCCTGCTGGCGGTGATTGCCGTGCGCGGTCTGGGCCACTTCTGGCCGGCCGACCTGGTGCACGCCAGCTACGACGTACCGGGCCAGGCCAACCACCTGGTGATCGGCGAGGTGGTGCAGAAAGAAGAAGTACCCCGTGCCCGTCTGAAAAGCGCCGGCCTGCCGGTGCCGGACGAAGGCCCGGAATTCATGACCCGCGAGCTGATCAAGGTCGGCAACCGCGACTTGAACGGCAACGACTTCACCTGGATCGTCGGCGAGTGGCTGACTAACCAGACTACGCCCCGTGAACTGATGACCATCGAACGTCGCGAGTGGGGCAATTTCTACGGCTACCTGGTCAACGTAAAGCAGGACGGCAAGGTGATCGCCGAGGGCGAAGCGGCCTGGCCGGAATTGCAGGCGCGGGTCGATCGGGTGAACGGCCTCGCGGCGCAGCTCAAGACCCTGGAGAAGGTCGACATCGGCGCGATCAACTCCGGCCTTGAGCGCATCCGCCTGCAAAGCCGCAGACTGGAACTCGACGGCAAGCTCGACGCCGCCGCGCAAGCGGACATGGAGTCCGAGCGCGCCGAGTTGAACGCCCGCTACAAGGATATCGAGGCGCGCCTGGCGGACCTGCACGCGCAGTTCAACCGCGACAGCCTGACCGCCCGCGATGCCAACGGCAAAGAAGTGGTGATCGACATCGGCAAGGTGGTACACGCCTTCCAGCCGAACGCCATGGGCACCTTCACCAAGATTGGTTTCTACCTCAGCAAGGTCTGGGAATTCCTCAGCGACGACCCCCGTGAAGCGAACACCGAAGGCGGGATCTTCCCGGCCATTTTCGGCACCGTGATGATGACGCTGATCATGGCGATGATCGTTACCCCGTTCGGCGTCCTGGCGGCGGTCTACCTGCGTGAATACGCCAAGCAGAACGCCTTGACCCGGATCATCCGCATCGCCGTGAACAACCTCGCGGGCGTTCCGGCGATCGTGTACGGCGTGTTCGGCCTGGGCTTCTTTGTGTATGTGCTGGGCGGTTCGGTGGATCGGCTGTTCTTCCCCGAAGCACTGCCGGCACCGACCTTCGGAACGCCTGGCCTGCTCTGGGCCTCGCTGACCCTGGCGCTGCTGGCGGTGCCGGTGGTGATCGTGGCCACTGAAGAAGGCTTGGCGCGGATTCCCCGCACCGTGCGCGAAGGCTCGCTGGCACTGGGCGCGACCAAAGCAGAGACGCTGTGGAAGATCGTGCTGCCGATGGCCAGCCCGGCGATGATGACCGGCATGATCCTCGCCGTGGCCCGCGCCGCCGGTGAAGTGGCGCCGCTGATGTTGGTGGGTGTGGTCAAACTGGCGCCGTCGCTGCCGCTGGACGGCAACTACCCGTACTTGCACCTGGACCAGAAGATCATGCACCTGGGCTTCCACATTTATGACGTCGGCTTCCAGAGCCCGAACGTCGAAGCCGCGCGACCGCTGGTGTACGCCACGGCGCTGCTGCTGGTGCTGGTGATCGCGACGTTGAACCTGTCGGCGGTGTACATCCGCAACCATCTGCGCGAGAAGTACAAGGCGCTGGATAGCTAAGGAGAGTCTTGTGGGAGCTGGCTTGCCAGCTCCCACAGGGATCGGCGTCAGCCACAGATTTTGAGTAAGCCATTGGCCATGCCAGTGGTTCATAGAACCGAATTTGTTAGCACAGGGAGCCTCCCATGCAGCACGAAACACCTACCCACGGCATCAACATGTCCGCCTTGGGCCGCGACAAGCAGAGCCTGAACCTCGATCAGGAAACCGTGGCCATTGAAGTGCCGGGCCTGAGCCTGTTCTACGGCGACAAACAAGCGCTGTTCGACGTCAGCATGAACATTCCAAAGCAGCGCGTGACCGCGTTCATCGGTCCGTCCGGCTGCGGCAAGTCCACGCTGTTGCGCACCTTCAACCGCATGAACGACCTGGTTGACGGCTGCCGTGTCGAAGGCGCGATCAACCTGTACGGCAACAACATCTACCGCAAAGGCGAGGACGTCGCCGAGCTGCGTCGTCGCGTCGGCATGGTGTTCCAGAAGCCCAACCCGTTCCCGAAAACCATCTACGAAAACGTGGTGTACGGCCTGCGCATCCAGGGCATCAACAAAAAGCGCGTTCTCGACGAAGCCGTTGAGTGGGCGTTGAAGGGCGCGGCGCTGTGGGACGAGGTCAAGGACCGTTTGCATGAATCGGCACTGGGCTTGTCCGGTGGCCAGCAGCAACGTCTGGTGATCGCCCGTACCATCGCTGTGGAGCCAGAAGTCCTGCTGCTCGACGAACCTTGCTCGGCACTCGACCCAATCTCCACACTGAAAGTCGAAGAGCTGATTTACGAACTGAAATCCAAGTTCACCATCGTCATCGTGACCCACAACATGCAACAGGCCGCGCGGGTTTCCGACTACACGGCGTTCATGTACATGGGCAAACTGGTGGAATTCGGCGACACCGATACGCTGTTTACCAATCCGGCGAAGAAGCAGACCGAAGACTACATCACCGGGCGCTACGGCTAGGAAGCTATTGCTGCTGACTGAACTGACGCTGCGGTTCACCGCACCTTACCGGACGCTCCAAGGACGCCAACATGATTAGTAAAGAAGGCCTTACCCACCACATCTCTGCACAGTTCAACGCCGAGCTTGAGGAAGTGCGCAGCCACCTCCTGGCGATGGGTGGGCTGGTGGAGAAGCAGGTCAACGACGCGGTGACCGCGCTGATCGAGGCCGACTCGGGCCTGGCCCAGCAAGTGCGCGAGATCGACGACCAGATCAACCAGATGGAACGCAACATCGATGAAGAGTGCCTGCGCATCCTGGCCCGTCGTCAGCCAGCGGCGTCCGACTTGCGCTTGATCATCAGCATTTCCAAATCGGTAATCGACCTTGAGCGCATCGGCGACGAAGCCACCAAAATCGCCCGTCGCGCCATCCAGTTGTGTGAAGAAGGCGAGGCGCCGCGCGGTTACGTCGAGGTGCGCCACATCGGCGACCAAGTGCGCAACATGGTCCGCGATGCGCTGGACGCGTTTGCCCGTTTTGACGCCGACCTGGCGTTGTCGGTGGCGCAGTACGACAAGATCATCGACCGCGAATACAAGACCGCGCTGCGTGAGCTGGCGACCTACATGATGGAGGACCCACGTTCGATCTCGCGGGTGTTGAGCATCATTTGGGTGCTGCGTTCGCTGGAGCGGATCGGTGACCACGCGCGCAATATTTCCGAACTGGTGATCTACCTGGTACGCGGCACCGACGTGCGGCACCTGGGCCTCAAACGCATGAAAGAAGAAGTTGAAGGCACCAGCGGCGAAAGCGCTAATGTTCCGGGCGAAGCTGACGATAAGTAAGATTGCCCGAGAAAAAACGCCCGGTCCTTTGGCCGGGCGTTTTTTTGCGCGGTGTTCAACTTTAAAAAGCAGCACCCGCGAACGAAAAGTCCCGGCGTGACTGAAGGTTTTTGGCAATGTGCCATTAGTAAGGCGGTATGCTTGCCGGGGTATTTTCGAGGGGTGGTGGATGAGCAAGATCAGTGTGTTGGTGGTGGACGATGCGGCATTCATTCGTGACCTGGTGAAGAAATGCCTGCGCAACTACTTTCCGGGGATTCGCACGGAAGACGCCATCAACGGCAAAAAGGCGCAGGCGATGCTGGCCAAGGAAGCGTTCGACCTGGTGCTCTGCGACTGGGAGATGCCGGAAATGTCCGGCCTGGAACTGCTGACCTGGTGCCGCCAGCAAGACGCTCTGAAAACCATGCCGTTCGTGATGGTCACCAGCCGTGGCGATAAAGAGAACGTGGTGCAGGCGATCCAGGCCGGCGTCTCTGGCTACGTCAGCAAGCCGTTCACCAACGAGCAACTGCTGACCAAGGTCAAGCAGGCGCTGAACAAGGTCGGCAAACTCGACACCTTGATGAACAGCGCACCGACCAAAATGAACACCGCGTTTGGCAACGACTCGCTGATCGCCCTCACTGGCGGCAAGGCTGAAGTGGTCAGCGCCCCTGCGCCCAACGCCTACTTGCAGAGCACTGCGCCCGCAGCCGCTGCCGCCCCGACCAAAGGCTTGCTCAACAGCCCGCCGGTCAAGGCCCCTGCGGCGCCAGCCGGCAGCGGTGGCGGTGGTCGCGGCCAGGGCCAATTGCGTCTGTCCAGTGGCAACCAGCTCTGCGTCATCAAGGCCCTGAGCCTCAAGGAAGCGCTGCTGGTGGTCAAACGCACCGACAACCTGCCGCAGATCCTCGACAGCGCCGTGCTCGATCTGGAGCAAGGCGAAAACGCCGAAGTCGCTCGCCTCAATGGCTACCTGCACGCCGTCGTCGCCCACGAGCCCAAGCCCGACAGTGACTGGCTGCAACTGACCTTCCGCTTCGTCGACCAGGACGCGCAGAAACTCGACTACATCTCCCGCCTGATTGCCCGTGGTACTGCACAGAAACACTTCATTCCAGGCGCGTAAGCGCTGCGTTGCCTCGGGCAACCTTCGCGAGCAGGCTCGCTCCCACCGGTTGAGGGGTGTCGGCACGACGGCGTGACCGAGCCGAAACCTTGTAGGGAGCGAGCCTGTTCGCGAAACGTCTATCAGACCCGCCGCCGATCTTGCGGCCAGACCAATTTGAAACATCTGCCGACTACCCAGGTCTCTTTCACCTGCTAGGCTGCTTCCAGGCCTTCTTTCGACAGAATTTTGCCCATGCTCGCGCGCCTGCTGTTTTTCTGTGGTCTTGTCATGGCCTCCACCACGGCTGTGGCCATGACGATTTACAAATCCACCAATGCCGATGGCGTGGTGTCGTACAGCGATCGTCCGAGCAAGGGCGCGCAGGTGTTCGTTTTCCGTGACCGGATGGAGGAGCATCTGGAGCGCCAGGTGTATCTCGACATCAAGAAGCAGAAAGGCCTGGACGTGGTGTACGTGCGCAATGACCTGTACGCGCCGGTGGAGGTGGAGTTGAGCTTCGCCGGGTTGAGCAACGTCAAGGGCGCGCCGGGGCAGCCGATCCGGCGGGTGCTGCCAGCGCGCAGCAACTCACGTCTGGCGCTGCTGACGGCGATTACAGGCGGCAAGCCGTTGGTGTACACCCCGAAGTTCGAATATTCACTGGGTGACCCGGCAGAGGCCGCACAGAGCTATCGCTATCCGTTGCCGTGGCGGGGCGGGCCGTTCCGCCTCAGCCAGGGCGCGAACGGCCAGTACAGCCACTACGGGCCGAAGAACCGCTATGCCATGGACATCGCCATGCCCGAGGGCACACCGATCATTGCGGCGCGGGGCGGGGTGGTGGTCAAGACCGAGAATGGACAGAACGGGCGCGGCAATGATCCGTCCGGCAATTTCGTGCGGGTGCTGCACGACGACGGCACGATGGGCGTTTACCTGCATTTGCAAAAGGGTTCGGTGAGCGTGCGGGAAGGCCAGCGGGTGGCGGTGGGCAGCCCGCTGGCGCTGTCAGGCAATACCGGCAACAGCAGCGGGCCGCACCTGCATTTCGTGGTGCAGCGCAATACTGGGTTGGGGCTGGTGTCGATTCCGTATCAGTTCGTGCAACCGATGGGCGTGCTGCCCAACTTTGCGTTGGGCAAGCAGTGAGCGCAATGGGTATCCAGAGCGACACTTCCAGGCTCTAAGCTTTTTTGTGGCGAGAGGGCTTGCCGCCGTTGGGCTGCGAAGCGGCCCCAAATCCATCAGTCCACTAAATCCTGACCTAGTGTATTCAGGGCGAGGGACGGCGTTGCCGTCCAACGGGGGCAAGCCCCCTCACCACAGCAGCCCACCACAAGAGCCCAATTACCACCGGTATTGTCGTTAATCGAGCATCAACACCTTGGCCAGAATGATCTTCGGACCTTTCATCTTCTTGATGATGATCCGCAGGCCCTCGACTTCCAGCACTTCTTCCTCTTCTGGCACGCGCTTGAGGGTTTCGTAGATCAGCCCGGCGAGGGTTTCCGCCTCGATGTGGTCGAGGTCGACACCCAGCAGGCGTTCGACCTTGAACAGCGGGGTGTCGCCGCGTACCAGCAACTTGCCCGGCTGATAGGCCAGGATGCCGCGCTCGGCCTTGCGGTGTTCGTCCTGGATATCGCCTACCAGCACTTCCAGCACGTCTTCCATGGTCAGGTATCCGATGATGTTGCCATCGGCTTCTTCGACGACGGCGAAGTGCGAGCCGCCCTTGCGGAACTGCTCCAGCAACTGCGACAGCGGCATGTGCCGGGAGATGCGCTCCAGCGGCCGGGTCAGCTCGGCCAGGTTGAACGACTCGGGAATGTGGTCCAGCGCTGCCAGTTCCAGCAGCAGATCCTTGATGTGCAACAGGCCGACGAACTCCTGGCGTTCGCTGTCGTACACCGGATAACGGCTGAACTTGTGGCGACGGAACATCGCCAGGATCTCCTTCAGCGGCGCGTTGAATTCCAGCGTCACCAGGTCTTCCCGGGAGTTGGCCCAGTCGACCACTTCCAGCTCGCCCATTTCCACGGCCGAGGCCAACACACGCATGCCTTGATCGCTCGGGTCCTGGCCACGGCTGGAGTGCAGGATCAGTTTCAGTTCTTCACGGCTGTAATGGTGTTCGTGGTGCGGGCCGGGCTCACCCTGGCCGGCGATGCGCAGAATCGCGTTGGCGCTGGCGTTAAGCAGGTAAATCGCCGGGTACATCGCCCAATAGAACAGGTACAGCGGCACGGCAGTCCACAGCGACAGCAGCTCGGGTTTGCGGATCGCCCAGGACTTGGGGGCCAGCTCGCCGACCACAATGTGCAGGTACGAAATCACGAAGAACGCCGCGAAGAACGACACGCCCTTGATCACTTCGGCCGACTGCACGCCGAGCGCTTCAAGCAGCGGCTCAAGGATGTGCGCGAACGCCGGCTCACCGACCCAGCCCAGGCCCAGCGAGGCGAGGGTGATACCCAGCTGGCAGGCGGACAGATAAGCGTCGAGCTGGCTGTGCACCGTGCGCAGGATGTGGCCGCGCCAGCCGTTTTGTTCGGCAATGGCTTCGACCCGGGTCGAGCGCAGTTTGACCATGGCAAATTCCGCCGCAACGAAGAATCCGTTGAGCAAAACCAGGATCAGTGCAAAAAGAATCATGCCGAAATCGGCGAAGAGTGTCGCGAGGGTCAAGCCAGGGGAAGGGTCCATGATGGAGTTTTGCGGGTTCCGTGTGATTCGAAATGAAGAAATGGGTGCCTGAAAGGCAGGCACAAGTCAGCCAATGTAGCGGCTGACCGGGCGATTGCCTAGTGGTGCGTGCTCGCCGGTATCAGCCGGCGGTGTCGGCGACGCGCATTTGGCTGACCTGGGCCGGGGCGAAATGGCAAGTGAAAGTGCTGCCGTGGCCGGGCACGCTGCTGATTTCCATGCGCGCGCGATGGCGCAGCAGCACATGTTTGACGATCGCCAGGCCCAGCCCGGTGCCACCGGTGTTGGAGTTGCGGCTGGAGTCGACGCGGTAGAAGCGCTCGGTCAGGCGCGGCAAGTGTTTGCTGTCGATGCCGATGCCGGAATCTTGCACGCTCAGGTGCGCACCCTGATCATCGCCCCACCAGCGAATGCGGATATTGCCTTCGGCCGGGGTGTATTTCACCGCATTGAATACCAAGTTGGAGAACGCGCTGCGCAATTCCGCTTCACTGCCCTTGAGCATGACTTTAGGGTCCGCCTCCAGACTGATGCGCTGATTGCGTGGGCCGGATAGCTGTTGCGCATCGCTCTTGATCGATTGCAGCAAGCTATCGATCGAGACCGGTTGATTGTCAGATGGATAATCAGTGGCTTCCAATTTCGCCAGCAACAGCAGGTCATTGAGCAGCGTCTGCATGCGCCCGCCTTGTTGCTGCATCTGCTCCAGCGCGCGAGTCCAGCGTGGGTTCACATCTTCGACGTTATCCAGCAAGGTCTCCAGGTAACCGCAAATCACCGTCAACGGCGTGCGCAATTCATGAGAGACGTTGGCGATGAAGTCTTTGCGCATTTGCTCAAGTTGATGAATACGGGTGACGTCGCGCACCAGCATCAAGTGTTCGTTGTTGCCGTAGCGGGTGATGTACAGCTGAATGCGTACGCGATCGTTGGTCGGCGAGGGGATTTCCAGCGGTTCGGCGTAATTGCCCTGCTCGAAGTATTCCTTGAAGCGCGGGTGGCGGACCAGGTTGGACACCGGTTGGCCGCTGTCTTGCGGGGTCTTGAGGCCGAGCAGGGTTTCAGCGGCGCGGTTCCACCACTCCAGGTTGCCATCGCTGTCGAGCATGATCACCGCGTCTTTCAGCGCGGCAGTGGACTCTTGGACCCGGTCGATCACCGCTTGCAGACGCCCTCGTACTCTTTGGTCGCGGCGCTGCAGGTGATAGATGCTGTCGAACACCTCGCCCCACAGGCCATATCCATCGGGCGGTGCTTCATCGGGTTTGTGCTGGCGCAGCCATTCGTGCAAGCGCAGCAGTTGCTTGAGGGTCCAGGCCAGGTACAGGCCCAGGCCAGCCGCCAGGCTCCAACCGTAATAACCGGTAATCAGACCGATCACCAGGCAGCCTGTCACCAGCAACAACATGTGACGGATCAGGGGGCCATACCAGTTTTGGTTCACTTGAACACGCGTCCTTGTCGGCTTGTCGGGCAGTGAAGGGCTGGATCAGGCCTTGGTGGAAAACCGGTAACCGGTGCCGCGCACCGTTTGTACCAGGCTTTCATAGGCATCACCGAGGGCTTTGCGCAGGCGACGGATGTGCACGTCGACCGTGCGCTCCTCGACATACACGTTGCCACCCCACACCTGATCAAGCAACTGGCCGCGGGTGTAGGCGCGTTCCTGGTGGGTCATGAAAAACTGCAACAGACGATATTCGGTCGGGCCCATCTCGGCCGGTTTGCCGTCGATGGTCACGCGGTGGCTGATCGGGTCCAGCAGCAGGCCGCCGACCTCGATTGGCGCTTCGCCGTCGGTCGGGCCGGCGCGACGCAGCACGGCTTTGAGGCGCGCGACCAGCTCGCGAGGGGAAAACGGCTTGGTGATGTAATCGTCAGCGCCCACTTCCAGGCCCTGGATCTTGTTGTCCTCTTCGCCCTTGGCGGTGAGCATGATGATCGGGATGTCCCCGGTCAGCTCATCACGCTTGAGGCGTCGGGCCAGTTCGATGCCGGAAGTGCCGGGCAGCATCCAGTCGAGCAGGATCAGGTCCGGCTTGCGGTCGACGATGATGGCGTGGGCCTGCTGGGAGTTCTCCGCCTCCAGGCAGTCATAGCCGGCCATTTCCAACGCAACGGCGATCATTTCACGAATGGGCGCTTCGTCGTCGACGATCAGAATGCTCCTGCCAACCATGCCTTAATCCTCTTGTCATTTAACTGTCTTGCGCCGCATTAGATAACGGAATTATTGCAGTCGTGTGACAGTATTTCTGATGCGGCGGTTGGCTAGAAGCTGGACTAAGCTTTAAATCCGAATCCTGACAACCACCCGAGAAGGTTTCCATGACTCAGTACACGCAATCCTTTAAGGCCCTTTTGTTGGCCGCTGCCCTGGCTTTACCCGGTATGGCTTTTGCCGCAGAACCGGCGATGGTCAACGATGGCATTCTGGTCGATCACAAGGGAATGACCCTGTACACCTACGATAAAGACTCTGGTGACAAATCGATGTGTAACGGTGGCTGTGCCGATAACTGGCCGCCACTGAAGGCCGAGGCCGGCGCCAAGGCTGAGGGCGACTGGACCATCGTCACTCGCGACGACGGCGTCAAGCAATGGGCGTACAACGGCAAGCCGGTGTACCTGTTCAAAAACGATAAATCGGCTGGAGACAAGACCGGTGATAAGAAGGGCGATGTCTGGCACGTGATTCCGGAATAACCACACCGCACTCCGGCCTGTCGCGCTTGAAGCCGCAGGCCGGGTTCAACGCAAAGCGTAATCCAGCACAATCCCCACGAAAATCGCCAACCCCGCCCAGTGGTTGTGCAAAAACGCCTTGAAGCAGCGCATGCGGTCCTTGCCACGGGTGTACCAGAACTCCCAGGCAAAACAGCCCGCCGCCGCGAGCAGGCCGAGATGGAACCAGCCGCCCAACTCGAACCGCGAACCCGCCAGCAACAGGCAACCCAACGCCAGGCATTGCAAGGTCAGGATGATCACCCGGTCCGCTTCGCCAAATAGAATTGCCGTGGATTTGACCCCGATGCGCAAATCGTCGTCGCGGTCGGTCATCGCGTAGTAAGTGTCGTAGCCCACGGTCCACAGCAGATTGGCGATATACAGCAACCACGCCGCGGCCGGCAGCTCACCGGTCTCGGCGGTGAAGGCCATCGGCATGCCCCACGAGAACGCCGCGCCGAGCACCACTTGCGGGTAATAGGTGTAGCGCTTCATGAATGGATAACTGCACGCCAGGGCCAGGCCACCCAATGACAGCCAGATAGTCGTGGCATTGGTGCACAGCACCAGCAGAAAGCTCACGCCCATCAGCACCGCGAAGAACACCAGCGCCTCTTTGGAGCTGATCTTGCCACTCACCAACGGCCGTTGTTCGGTGCGCTTCACGTGGCCGTCGACCTTGCGATCGGCCCAATCGTTGATCACGCAACCGCCGGCGCGGGTCAGCACCACGCCGAGGACGAAAATCACGATATTGGCCAGCGACGGCGAGCCTTTGCCGGCAATCCACAACGCCCAGAGTGTCGGCCACAGCAGCAGGTAAATGCCGATCGGCTTGTCCATGCGCGTCAACTGAATGAAGTCCCAAGCGCGCGGGTTCAAGCGGTTCAGGGACTTGAGCAGGCTCTGGTACATCAGCAGGTCTCCGGATGGGCGCGGGCGGCGCGCCACAGCGTCGGCAGGAAAATCTCCGCCACCAGTACGCTTAGGGCGCCACGGTCGAAGCGCGAGCGGCGGCCCCACAACTCGGGCTCGCGCGCCTCGCTAGGCAGCCAGTCTTGTGGATAGTGGCAAACCTCGATCGCCCGGCGCTGAAACGCCTGGTCGCAAAACAGTAACTCGCCCAGGGATCGGCTGCCCAATTCGTCCATGTGCAAGCCATCGCCCTGCAAGGCGCTGCGCGCGGCCACGCTGCGGGCAAATACCCACGGCTCGCCGTGGCCGCGCAAATACACCTCGCGCACCCAGCCTTCGCTGCCTTGCGCCAGGTCCAGCGCGGCGCACTCATCGGCGCGCAACGGCTGCCAGCCTTCGAACAGCGGCGTGACGCTAAAGCCGTCCTCCGACAAGCGCGTCAGGCGACGGGTCAGCGAGCCTTGGTCGAACAGCCAGTCAAGCGTCAGGGCATCGGGAGTCGGCGTCAGTTGGCCGAGGGATAGCCAGGCGGGAGCAAAAAACGGGGAATTAGAGTGCGGCACGGTGAGTCAGTATTGGCAGCAAATGAGGCGGCGAGCTTACCATGGTGACCGGGGAGTTTGCCGCCCGACCCTGCCGCCGCGCCGAACAGGCTTGCATCTGCTGCGAGGGGTCAGTACAAAACGCCCTGAGCCGCCGGGCAGCGCTTCACCCATCGACCCGGCGCGCCAGCCTTAGCCTGACTCTTGAGGAAGTACCGGAATGAAAAAGTGGCAATGTATTGTCTGCGGCCTGATCTACAACGAAGCCGATGGCTGGCCGGATGACGGCATTGCGCCGGGCACCAAGTGGGAAGACGTGCCCGAAGACTGGCTGTGCCCGGACTGCGGCGTGGGCAAAATGGATTTCGAAATGATCGAGATCAACTAAGGCATTTTTAAGGAGTAGGGCATGAACGCACCTGTCGTGATCGTCGGCACTGGCCTGGCGGGTTACAACCTGGCCCGGGAGTTTCGCAAACTCGATAGCGAAACACCGCTGCTGCTGATCACCGCTGACGACGGGCGCTCCTACTCCAAGCCAATGCTGTCCACCGGGTTCGGCAAAAACAAAGACGCCGACGGCCTGAGCATGGCCGAGCCTGGCGCCATGGCCGAGCAACTCAAGGCTGAAGTCCGCACCCACACCCGCATCAGCGGCATTGACCCCGGCCACAAGCGTTTGTGGATCGGCGAAGAAGCGGTGAGCTATCGCGACCTGATCCTGGCGTGGGGCGCGGAAACCGTGCGCGTGCCCATCAAGGGTGACGCGGCGGAGCTGGTGTTCCCGATCAACGACCTCGAAGACTACGCACGCTTTCGCCTCGCGGCCGCGGGCAAACGTCGGGTGTTGCTGCTCGGTGTCGGCCTGATCGGTTGCGAGTTCGCCAATGACCTGAGCCTCGGCGGTTTCGAGGTGCAATTGGTCGCGCCGTGCGAGCAAGTGATGCCGACGTTATTGCACCCGGCCGCCGCCGCTGCGGTGCAGGCCGGCCTCGAAAGCCTCGGCGCACGCTTCCACCTCGGCCCGGTGCTCACGCGCTTGCAACGCGTGGCTGATGGCCTCGAGGCACATTTGTCCGACGGCCAGGTCATTGCGTGTGACGTAGTGGTCTCCGCCATCGGTTTGCGCCCGCGCATCGACCTTGCGGCCGCCGCCGGCCTGCAGGTCAATCGCGGCGTGATGGTCGACCGCCACCTGAAAACCTCCCACGTCAATATCTACGCCCTGGGCGACTGCGCCGAGGTCGATGGGTTGAATTTGCTGTACGTGATGCCGCTGATGACCTGTGCGAGGGCGCTGGCGCAAACCCTCGCCGGCAACCCGACGGCCGTCAGCTATGGCCCGATGCCGGTCACCGTGAAAACTCCGGTCTGCCCGTTGGTGGTGTCGCCACCACCACGGGGTACTGAAGGCGTCTGGAGCGTCGAAGGGCAGGGCGCCGACATCAAGGCCCTGTGCCGCGACGCCAACGGTAACCTGCTGGGTTATGCGCTCACCGGCACGGCGGTCATGGAAAAACTCGCGCTGAACAAACAACTTCCGGCGTTGCTGGCGTAAATACTGGACGTTCTGTCGGAATCACCCCGCTTTTGACCCTACAAAGATCGCGGGAAGACTGGCGCCGCCCTTGAGCGCGTGCCATCCTCACTCCCGTCTGCCGCAGAGTAGAGCACCTGCGGCGCTTTGGGCGCTGTCCAGATAAGGACAGCACGGACATAACAACAAAAAACCGTCAAAGGGGCTTCACTAATGCGTAAACCAGAACTCGCCGCCGCCATCGCTGAAAAAGCAGACCTGACCAAAGAGCAGGCCAACCGTGTCCTCAACGCCGTTCTCGAAGAAATCACCGGCGCCTTGCACCGCAAGGACAGCGTCACGCTGGTCGGCTTTGGCACCTTCCTGCAACGCCACCGCGGCGCCCGCACCGGCAAAAACCCGCAAACCGGTGAGCCTGTGAAAATCAAGGCCAGCAACACCGTCGCGTTCAAGCCAGGCAAATCCTTGAAAGACAGCGTTAATCCGTAATTGCGGTCGACTTCCTGAAGTGCAGGGAGTTGCGGATTGAAAAATGGGCACACCGATTTGGTCGGGTGCCCATTTTTTTCGTTCAATGACTCAGTAATAACGATCGCCTGCTGTGCAAACTCTCCGTTATAAATTGCCATCAAAGTACTGGCAGACTTTTTATTATTTCTCGCTCGCCGCGCTCCAGTTAATTAATGCCTGCCGTATTTCGGATTATTCCTACAGTTATCGGCTGACATTGTTGGCATGCTTCACCACATCCCAAACGTCAACGGGCCAAGGGTATGCAAAGGTTTCGTCAGGGGCTCGGACTCCAGCTATTAGGGGGGTAGGCGCCTGAGATTTCGCGATTTTCATGTCCGTCAAATTGCGGGTTGGCATATAGGGAAAGATCCTACAAATATTAAAGAAAAGTCATCTCGTTGTTTCATCGAATGTTTGCTAGTGGCCTCCGTCGCCAATGCGATCGCCCGTTTTAAGCGCACTGAATTCGATGGATGAGTATTTTCCACGATGCTTTTCCATGGTTATGCGCTTCTGGGTGCGTGACAGAAAAAGTTAAATAAAGGCCAGGGATGTCCTACTCAAACAAACTATCCGCTCATTATCTTGAACTCGCTAAAACACCTATTTCCGAACAGAGTTTTGCGGGCGAGGACGTGCGTTTTTCGGGCGAATATGAGGCGCTGGAAAGCGAGCTGGGCAAGGCGCAATCCATGCATGCGAGTGGTCAGATCGACTGGCTGACGATCCGTGACGACAGCGAGCACCTGTTGCGCAACCAATCCAAGGATTTGCGCGTCGGTGCCTGGCTGGCCTGGGCTTTGTATCAGCGTGAGTCTTTCCAGGGGCTGCTCGCCGGCGTTGGCCTGTTGCACCACTTGTGTGAACACCACTGGGCCGCGTTGCACCCGAGCAAGCCTCGCACCCGCGCCGCCGCCATCGGCTGGCTGGTGCCGCGCCTGGAGCAAGTGCTCAGCGAAACCATCGCGATCAAGGAGCAATTGCCGCTGTTCCGCCGCCTGGTCGAACACCTTGAAGGCCTCGACGCTGCCTGCACCCGGTACTTGGGCGATGACGCACCGTTGTTGCTGCCGATCTGCCGGCGTCTGCGCAGTCTGGTCCAACGTGCCGCCGACCATCAGCCGGAGCCTGGCGTGGTGAGTGCGGCGGTGGCACAAGTCAAGCAAGCGGCCACGCAACTGTTCACCCCCGGCGCACCAATCGATAACGAAAAAGAAGCTCACAAGGCATTGCGTGCCCAGCAAGACAGCGCGCGGCCATTGTGTGCCTGGTGGCTCAAACAGAATGCGACTGACCTGCGCGCGCTGCGCCTCAACCGCACCTTGTTGTGGTTGCCGATAGACGCCGTGCCGGAGCGCAACGCCGAGCAGATCACCGCGTTGCGCAGCCTGCCGGCCGACAAGCTCAAGGCGTACCAGGACAGTTTTGACCAAGGGAAATACGCCGACCTGCTGGTGGAACTGGAGGCGAGCCTGGCGAAGGCGCCGTTCTGGTTCGATGGCCAGCGGCGGGTCTGGGAGTGCCTGCAACACCTTAACGCCGAACTCGCCATGCGCGAGGTGGAAATCCACTTCGCGCTGCTGATTCAGCGGCTGCCCGGGATCATCGAATTGCGTTACCACGATGGCGTGCCGTTCGCCGACCCGGCCACCCGCGCGTGGATCAGCGCCAGCGTCATGCCGCATCTGCAAAGCGCCAGCGCGCCGCGCAAGGTTGAAGCGCTCGACGGCCTGCCCGCCTGGGAACTGGCTCTTGAAGAGGTCATGCCAATTTTGCGCAAGGACGGCCTCAAGGCTGCTGTGCAGATCCTCAAGCAGGGCTTGGACACCGCCCAGGGGGGGCGTGCGCGATTCTTCTGGCAGTTCGCCCTCGCGCAGCTGTGCTTCACGGCCGGGAAATACGAACTGGCCAAGACCCAACTCGACACCCTCGACCAGGCCTTACAGGACTCCGGCCTGCACGCGTGGGAGCCGGATCTTGCGCTGCAAGTGCTGCATTTGCTGCACAGCTGCTGCGAGTTGCTGCCGCAGAACCATGCTGTCAGAGAACGCAAAGAACAGATTTATCGCAGGCTGTGCCACCTCGATCTTGAAGTGGTACTCGAATAGGCCCCCGGGCCACAACCGCAAGGAGAAACGCCATGGCCAAAGAAGGCTCGGTAGCCCCCAAGGAACGCATCAACATCACCTTCAAGCCCGCCACTGGCGGTGCCCAGCAGGAGATCGAACTGCCGCTGAAGTTGCTGGCGATCGGTGACTACACCCAGCGCAATGACGAGCGCAAGGTCGAAGACCGCAAGCCGATCAGTATCGACAAGATGACCTTCGATGACGTGCTGGCCAAGCAAGCGTTGAACCTGACGCTGAGCGTGCCGAATCGTCTGCAGGAGGACGTCGACAACGAAGAGTTGGCGGTGCAGTTGCGCGTCAATTCGATGAAAGACTTCAACCCCGCCAGCCTGGTCGAGCAAGTGCCGGAGCTGAAGAAACTAATGGAACTGCGCGATGCGCTAGTGGCCCTCAAAGGCCCGCTGGGCAACGCGCCTGCGTTCCGCAAAGCCATCGAAGGCGTGCTTGCCGATGTTCAATCCCGCGGTCGTGTCCTGGGTGAACTGGGCCTGAACGCCAGCCCTGACGCCTGAGTCCCCCAGCCAAGGAAGCCAACACATGAGCACCAGCGCAGCACAGCAAAAAGTCGCCGAAAACGGCGAACTGAGTATCCTCGATAGCATCATTGCCGAGACTCGCCTGACCCGCGACGACGACGCCTACGACATCGCCAAGCGCGGCGTTTCCGCGTTCATCGAAGAATTGCTCAAGCCGCAAAACCACGGCGAGCCGGTGAAGAAGGCCATGGTCGACCGGATGATCGCCGAGATCGATGCCAAGCTCAGCCGGCAGATGGACGAGATCCTGCACCACCCGGATTTCCAGGCGCTGGAGTCGTCGTGGCGTGGCCTGCAACTGCTGGTCGACCGGACCAACTTCCGCGAAAACATCAAGATCGAAATCCTCAACGTCTCCAAGAATGACTTGCTGGACGACTTCGAAGATTCGCCGGAAGTGATGCAGTCGGGCCTGTACAAGCACATCTACACCGCTGAATACGGTCAATTCGGTGGCGAGCCCGTAGGCGCGATCATTGCCAACTACTTCATGTCTCCCAGCTCGCCGGACGTGAAACTGATGCAGTACGTGTCCAGTGTTGCCTGCATGTCCCACGCGCCTTTCATCGCCGCCGCCGGGCCAAAGTTCTTTGGCTTGGAAAGCTTCACCGGCCTGCCGGACCTCAAGGACCTGAAGGATCATTTCGACGGTCCGCAATTTGCCAAATGGCAGAGCTTCCGTGATTCGGAAGATGCCCGCTATGTCGGCCTGACCGTGCCGCGTTTCCTGTTGCGCAACCCTTACGACCCGGAAGAAAACCCAGTCAAGTCGTTCGTCTACAAGGAAACCGTCGCCAACAGCCACGAGCACTACCTGTGGGGCAACACCGCTTACGCGTTCGGCAGCAAGCTGACCGACAGCTTCGCCAAATTCCGCTGGTGCCCGAACATCATCGGTCCGCAGAGCGGTGGCGCGGTGGAAGACCTGCCGTTGCATCACTTCGAAAGCATGGGCGAAATCGAAACCAAGATCCCGACCGAAGTGTTGGTGTCCGACCGTCGCGAATACGAACTGGCCGAGGAAGGTTTCATCTCCCTGACCATGCGCAAAGGCAGCGACAACGCCGCATTCTTCTCTGCCAGTTCGGTGCAGAAGGCCAAGTTCTTCGGAATCAGCGCTGAAGGCAAGACCGCGGAGCTGAATTACAAGCTCGGCACCCAGTTGCCTTACATGATGATCGTCAACCGTCTGGCGCATTACCTGAAAGTGCTGCAGCGCGAGCAGCTCGGTTCGTGGAAAGAACGCACCGATCTCGAACTGGAACTCAACAAGTGGATTCGCCAGTACGTCGCCGACCAGGAAAACCCCAGCGCCGAAGTCCGTGGCCGGCGTCCGCTGCGTGCCGCGCAGATCGTCGTCAGTGACGTTGACGGCGAGCCGGGCTGGTACCGCGTCAGCCTCAACGTGCGTCCGCACTTCAAGTACATGGGGGCCGATTTCACCTTGTCGCTGGTTGGCAAACTGGACAAGGAGTAAGCACATCTCATGACCGGATACGGCAGCCTTTTCGAACGCCTGGGTGGCGACGCCGACAAGCGCGTCGGCTGGAGCCGCGAGATGTCGGCCATGGCGTCAGTGGCTGCCCATCTGGCGAAGATGCTCAGCACCCGGGCGGGCAGCGTGCAGACACTGTCCGACTACGGGCTCCCCGATCTCAATGACATGCGCCTGAGCCTGCACGACTCCCTGAGCCAGGCACGTCTGGCCATCGAGCGCTTCATCGAAGCCTACGAGCCACGCCTGAGCAACGTGCGTGTCATTCCCCTGCCGCGAGACAACGATCAACTGCGCCTGTCCTTCCAGATCGAAGGCTTGCTCGAAGTTGAGGGTTTCAAGCGCCAGGTCAGTTTCGCCGCGCGCCTGGATGGCGGCGGACACGTGACGGTCAGCTAAGGAAAGTGCAATGACATGCTTGAACACGCCAGGAAGGTAACCCGTGTCCTTTAACCACTATTACCAAAGCGAATTGACCGCGCTTCGCCAGTTAGGCCGCCGCTTCGCTGAGCGCAGCCCGGCATTGGCGCCGTTCCTCGGCCAGGCCGGGCGGGATCCGGACGTGGAGCGCCTGCTGGAAGGCTTCGCGTTTTTGACCGGACGCTTGCGGCAGAAGCTCGATGACGAATTGCCGGAGCTCAGCCATTCGCTGATGCAGTTGCTGTGGCCCAACTACATGCGGCCGCTGCCGGCGTTCAGCATTTTGCAGTTCGACCCGTTGAAGCGGTCCGGCCCGGCGCTGTTAGTGGAGCGCGATACGCCGGTGGAGAGCAAGCCGATCGATGACGTGCGGTGCCGCTTCCGCACCTGCTACGCGACCGAGGTCCTGCCGTTGCAGCTGGCCGCACTGAATTATTCGGTCAAGGGTGGCGGATCTCTGTTGAGCCTGCGTCTGGAGATGAGCGCCGACGGCCATCTCGGCGAGCTGAACCTCAGCCACTTGCGTCTGCACCTGGCCGGCGAACGCTACATCAGCCAGATGCTCTACCTGAGCCTGCTGCGCCATCTCGAAGGCGTCGAATTGATCCCGCTGGACAGCACCGACAAACCCGTGAGCGGTGCCAACGGTTTGCCGATGGCGTTCAAAATCCCCGGCAATCCTGTGCAACCCGTGGGTTTTGCCGAAGAAGAAGCATTGATTCCGTATCCGCTGAATACCTTTCGTGGCTATCGCTTTTTGCAGGAATATTTCGCCTTTCAGGACAAATTCCTTTTCGTCGATATCAACGGACTCGATCTGCTCAAGGCCTTGCCTGAGGACACCCTGAAGCTAATTCGTGGCCTGGAAGTGCGCTTCGACATTCGCCAGAGCGGCATCCAGCGTATGCGCCCGACTCTGGACAACGTGAAGCTGTATTGCACGCCCATCGTCAACCTGTTCAAGCATGATGCCTTGCCGATTCGCGTCGACGGTAAACAGGACGAATACTTGCTGTTGCCGGCGGAATACGGCTTGCAGCATTGCGGCGTGTATTGCGTGGAAAACGTTACTGGCTGGAGGCCCGGCGGGCTCGGCTATCAGGCCTACGTGCCGTTCGAATCCTTCGAGCACGACCCGAGTTTCGACGTGCCCGAGAGCCGCCCGCATTACAGCATCCGCCAGCGTTCATCCTTGCTGCACGATGGCCTCGACACCTACCTGAGCTTCGGCCTCCGCCATCCCGACGCCCACGAAACCCTGTCGACCGAGCTGACGTGCACCAACCAGAATCTGCCGCGCAAGCTCAAGCTCGGTGACATCAACCAGGCGTGTGACGACACCCCGGAATTCCTTAGCTTCCGCAACATCACCCCAGCCACCTCCAGTTTCGCGCCGCCGCTGAACCGCGACTTTTTGTGGAAGCTGATCAGCAACATGTCGCTCAACTACCTGTCGCTGGCCGACGTCAACGCCCTCAAGGTGATCCTCGAAACCTACGACCTGCCGCGCTATTACGACCAGCACGCGGAGAAAGTCAGCAAACGCCTGCTCGGCGGCCTCAAGTCGATCAGGCACCAGCACGTAGACCGGCTGCACAGAGGCCTGCCGGTACGCGGATTGCGAACCGAGCTGACCATCGACCCCGAAGGCTATATCGGCGAGGGCGATCTGTTCGTTTTCGCTTCGGTTCTCAACGAGTTTTTTGCGCTTTACGCCAGCCTCAATTCGTATCACGAACTGCGGGTCAAAAGCACACAGGGAGAGGTGTACCAATGGACACCCCGTATGGGCCTGCAGCCCCTGCTTTAAGCAGGCTGGCCCGAGGCATCCGCGAATACTCACTGTTCCAGGCCGTGCTGCTGGTGGTAGACCGCTTGCGCGAGGCGCACCCGGATCTGAGCGAAGACGAGCTGTACGACCAATTGGAGTTCCAGGCCAACCCGAGCCTGGGGTTCCCGGGCAGCGACGTCGAGCGCGTGGAGTTTTTCCAGGAGCACGGGCAATTACGTGCGCGGCTGCGTTTCAACCTGATCAGCCTGGTCGGCTCCGGCTCGCCGCTGCCGGCGTTCTACGGCGAGCAGGCCCTGGGCGACAGCGAGGACGGCAATCCGACGCGCAACTTCCTCGACCTGTTTCACCATCGCCTGCAACGGCTGATGCTGCCGATCTGGCGCAAGTACCGCTATCGCGCGAGTTTCCAGAGCGGTGCGCTGGATGCGTTTTCGGCGCAGTTATTCGCCTTGATCGGCCTCGGCGGCGGCGACATTCGCAAGGCCAGGGAGCTGAACTGGAAACGCCTGCTGCCGTACCTCGGTCTGCTCAGCCTGCGCGCGCACTCGGCGGCGCTGATCGAAGCGGTGCTGCGCTACTACTTCAAACACGCCGAGTTGAACATCGAGCAGTGCATCGAGCGCCGCGTCGAAATTCTCGACGAGCAGCGCAATCGTCTGGGCCAGACCAACAGCCGACTTGGCGAAGACCTGGTGGTGGGCGAGCAGGTCCGTGATCGCAGCGGCAAATTCCGCATCCACATTCGTCAGCTCGACTGGCAGCGTTTCCACGAATTCCTGCCGATCGGGTTCGGTTACCAGCCGTTGTGCGCACTGGTTCGCTTCACCCTGCGCGACCCGCTCGATTACGACATTCGCCTGGTGCTGCGCCAGGAAGAAATCCGCGAACTGCGCATCGGTGAGCAGAACGCCTGCCGCCTCGGATGGACCAGTTGGCTGGGCCGCGAGCATGCAGACGGCGTGGTGACCCTGGGCAGCAAACTCATTAAGGACCTGAGCCATGATTAACCTAGACCTGCAACAACTGATTCAGGCGCTGGACGCCGAGACTCGCCGCGATCTGGAGCGTTCCGCCGAGCGCTGCGTGGCCCGTGGCGGCAGCAAAATCCTCGTCGAAGACTTGCTGCTCGGCTTGCTGGAGCGCCCGCAGGGCTTGCTCGCCCGCGCCCTGCAAGACGCCGAGGTTGATGCCGGCGAGCTGAGTGCCGCGTTGCATTCGCGGGTCGAGCACAATGCCTCGCGCAACCCGGTGTTCGCCCCGGAACTGGTGCAATGGCTGCAAGATGCCCTGCTGGTGGCCAACCTCGAACTGGGTCAGACCCAGGTCGAGCCAGCGGCGCTGATCCTTGCCTTGCTGCGCAATCCGCTGCGCTACGCCGGCAGCCGTTACCAGCCGTTGCTGGCCAGGCTGAACATCGAGCGACTCAAGGAATTTGCGCTTTCACAACAGCAACAACCGGCCAGCGGCAAACCGCTGGCCCAGGGTGAATCGCTGCTTGGGCGTTTCACCCACAACCTCACCCAGCAGGCCCGCGACGGCAAACTCGACCCGGTGCTGTGCCGCGATGGCGCGATCCGCCAGATGATCGACATCCTCGCTCGTCGGCGTAAAAACAACCCGATCGTGGTCGGTGAAGCTGGCGTCGGCAAAACCGCCATCGTCGAAGGTCTGGCCTCGCGAATTGCCGCCGGTGAAGTGCCGCAGGTGCTCCAAGGTGTCGAGCTGCTGTCGCTAGACATGGGCCTGTTGCAGGCCGGTGCCAGTATCAAAGGCGAGTTCGAACGCCGGCTCAAGGGCGTGATCGACGAAGTCAAAGCCTCGCCCAAGTCGATCATCATCTTCATCGACGAGGCGCACACGTTGATCGGCGCCGGCGGCACTGCCGGCGGTTCGGACGCGGCCAACCTGCTGAAACCGGCCCTGGCCCGTGGCGAATTGCGCACCATCGCCGCAACGACCTGGGCGGAGTACAAGAAATATTTCGAAAAAGACCCGGCCCTGGCCCGGCGTTTCCAACCGGTGCAATTGCACGAGCCTACCGTCGAGGAAGCGGTGACCATCCTTCGCGGTCTGGCCCAGGTCTACGAGAAGAGCCACGGCATCTATCTGCGGGACGATGCAGTAGTGGCGGCAGCGCAACTGTCGGCGCGCTACCTCGCCGGTCGACAATTGCCAGACAAAGCGGTGGACGTGCTCGACACCGCCTGCGCTCGCGTGCGCATCAGCCTCGCCGCCGCGCCGCAAAGCCTGGAGCTGTTGCGCGGGGAACTCGCCGAGGGCGGCCGTCAACGCCAGGCCTTGCGCCGCGATGCCGACGCCGGTTTGCCGATTGATCACGAAGCGCTGCAAGTCTTGGAAGATCGCCTCGAAGCCGCTGAAGACGAACGTGCCTCGCTGGAAACCCGTTGGACCGAGCAAAAGGCCTTGGCCGAACGCTTGCTGGAACTGCGCCAGCGACTGGCGGCGGCTCGCGATGCGGCGGGCATTGCTGACGAAACGCAAAGCGTCGAAGCGCTGGAAGCCGCGCTCAATGAAACCCACCGCGCACTGACCCAGGCCCAAGTCAACGAGCGTTTGGTGAGTTTCGAAGTGTGCCCGCGTCTGGTGGCAGAAGTGATCAGCGCCTGGACCGGCGTGCCGTTGACGCAACTGGCCCGTGAGCACAACGCCAAAGTCGCCAGTTTCGCCACCGACCTGCGGGCGCGAATTCGCGGTCAAGAGCATGCGGTTCACGCCCTCGACCGTTCGATGCGCGCTACCGCCGCCGGCCTCAATCGGCCCGATGCACCGGTGGGTGTGTTCCTGCTGGTGGGCCCTAGCGGCGTCGGCAAGACCGAAACCGCGCTGGCGGACTTGCTCTACGGCGGCGACCGTTTCATCACCACCATCAACATGTCCGAATTCCAGGAGAAGCACAGCGTGTCGCGCCTGATTGGCGCGCCGCCGGGCTACGTGGGTTACGGCGAGGGCGGCATGCTCACCGAAGCGGTGCGGCAGAAACCCTACTCGGTGGTGCTGCTCGATGAGGTGGAAAAAGCCGACCCCGACGTGCTCAACCTGTTCTACCAAATCTTCGATAAAGGCATGGCCAACGACGGCGAAGGGCGCGAGATCGACTTTCGCAACACGCTGATCCTGATGACCTCGAACCTGGGCAGCGACTGCATTAGCCACCTCTGTGAAAACGGCGAGCGGCCGGGCATCGAGGTGCTGGAAGAAACCCTGCGCCCGGTGCTCAGCGACCATTTCAAACCGGCGCTGCTGGCGCGCATGCGGGTGGTGCCGTATTACCCGGTGGGCGGCCCGGTGCTGCGCGAGCTGATTGAAATCAAGCTCGCACGTCTGGGCGAACGCCTCAAACGCCGCGAACTGGATTTCAGCTACTGCCCGGCGCTGGTCGATCACTTCGCCGAGCGTTGCACTCAAAGCGATAGCGGCGCGCGGCTGATCGACCACTTGCTCGACTTGCACGTGCTGCCGCTGGTGGCTGATCGCCTGCTCGACGCCATGGCCCGTGGTGAAAGGCTCAAGCGCGTGCATGCGACGCTCGACGCTGAGTCCAGTGTCATCTGCGAGTTCGCCTGAGGTGGGTGTTATGTTGACGCAGGTGCCGCAACCGCTGGTGTATGCCGAGGCCTTGCTGGGGCAATTCACCGGGTTATCACGGGCGGCGGACGGCGCGGCGTTGCTGGGTGAGTTCGTGCGCGGCGTGGCGGCGCTCAGCGGCTGCGAGCTGAGCCAGTTGTACCTGCTGGACGCGACGCACACGCGCCTGGGCATGAACGCCGAATGCCTCAATGGCATCCTGCAACCTCGTGAGGCGACGAGCTTGCCGGCGGACTACAACGGCGAGCAGTTGCTGCAGTTCGCGCTGTGCCAGAACCGCGTGCTGTGCCTGGCTGAACTTAGCGGCAGCCTGCACGAGACCAGCTTTCTGCCAACCCTGGCCACGCCCTGGCAATCGTTGCTTTGCGTGCCGCTGGTCAACCGGCAAAAGGCTGTCGAAGGCTTGCTGCTGTGCGCCAGCCGGCAGCGCGTTGACCTGCACGGCTTCGCTGAATCCCTCGGCCAGCTAGGTTCCTTCGTCCTCGGCCAGTTGCAATTGCTGCAACGGCTGCGGCGGCCGACCGAGGTGACCACCGTGGCACCGCTCAGCGTGCCGAATGCGAGCGGCTACGGCTTGATCGGCAAAAGCGCGGCCATGCGCCAGACCTATTTACTGATCAGCAAAGTGCTGCACAGCGGCTACACCGTGCTACTGCGGGGCGAAACCGGCACCGGAAAGGAAGTGGTGGCGCGGGCGATCCACGAGTGCGGCCCGCGTCGCTCCAAGGCGTTCATCGTGCAGAACTGCGCAGCATTTCCCGAAAGCCTGCTGGAAAGCGAGTTGTTCGGCTACCGCAAAGGCGCGTTCACCGGCGCCGACCGCGATCGCGCCGGGCTGTTCGATGCGGCTAACGGCGGCACATTGCTGCTGGATGAAATAGGCGACATGCCGCTGTCGCTGCAAGCCAAGTTGCTGCGGGTGTTGCAGGAGGGGGAGATTCGACCGCTGGGGTGCAACGACACGCACAAGATCGACGTGCGGATCATTGCGGCGACACACCGGGATTTATCAGTGCTGGTCAGCGAAGGCAAATTCCGCGAAGACCTGTATTACCGGCTCGCGCAGTTTCCGATCGAGTTACCGGCCCTGCGCCAGCGTGACGGCGACATCCTCGACCTGGCCCGGCATTTCGCTGACAAGGCCTGCGCTTACCTCAATCGTGACCCGGTGCAGTGGTCCGACGCCGCGCTGGACCATCTGTGCAGCTACGCCTTCCCTGGCAATGTGCGCGAACTCAAGGCTCTGGTTGAACGGGCGATTCTGCTGTGCGACGGCGACGAATTACAGGTTGAGCATTTCGCCCTGCGTCTGGATGCGCACCCGAAAGAACACAACCTCGACCTGCGTAAGCAACTTGAACAGGTCGAGCGCAATCTGCTGCTCAAATGCCTGCGCAAAAACCGTGGCAACCAGACCCTCGCTGCTCGCGAACTCGGCCTGCCGCGCCGCACCCTGCTGTACCGCCTCGGACGGCTGAACATCAACCTCGGTGATCTGGATGCTTGATGCGCAGTCATGCCCTTTGTGGCACGAGCATTTGTGGCGAGGGAGCAAGCTCCCTCGCCACAAGAGCACCATTTGTTCATATACGGAGACCTTCTGATGCCTGTTCGTCAATGGCCCGCCGTGTTGCTGACCCTCGTCGTCCTGTGCGGCCTGGGCGGTTGCAGCGGCAACTACAAATTCAACGACAACACCTATCGCCCACTGGGTGATCCGCAGGCGGTCAATCGCGGCAAGTGACCGCAAGGAGCATCACGATGGAACTGGTTTTCGACCTGCTGAACTCACAGCAATTCGTGCCCACAGAGCTGTGCCAGAAGACCTTCAAACAGGCCGGCGGGGTGATTGGTCGGGGCGAGGATTGCGATTGGATCATCCCAGACCGTAAGCGTCACTTGTCCAACCACCATGCGCTGATCAGTTTTCGTGACGACGTTTTTTACCTGACCGATACCAGCAGCAACGGCGTACAGACCGGTGGCAGCGGCGCGCGGCTGCGCAAGGGCGAACCGACGCGCATCGAGCACGGCGGCGTTTACCTGCTGGGTGATTTCGAGATTCGAGCGCGGCTGGTGCGTGACCCGGCGATATTCGAAGGCGAGGCCGGCCGTCCGGCGGCGGCGGGCAGCATCATCCCCGATGACGCGTTTCTCGACCTCGATCCGCTGAACGCCCTCGAACAGCAAGAGCGCGTGTATTCGGAAGTCGACGAGTTGCTCGCGCCTGGCACTACCCATGAAGACGCCAGCCAGCGCGCCGACTACGCACGCATCGACATGGAAAGCCTGCGGGTGCCTGAGCTGATTGCCGCGCCGGTCGAAGCGCCCTGTGCGCCGGCCGCCAGCACCGTGGAGCGGCAGAGCGAAACCTTCTGGGATCAGTTTGCCGCCGCCCTCGGCGTGGACCTCGCAGGCCTTGATCACGATGCTCGAGAAACCCTGGCGCTGAACGCCGCGCGCCTGCTCAAGCAAAGCATCGGCGGCCTGCAACAAAGCCTGCGTACCCGCAGCGAACTGAAAAACGAACTGCGCCTGGGGCAAACCATCGTGCAGGGCAGCCAGAACAATCCGCTGAAATTCGCCGTCGATGCCGGTGAAGCCCTGGGGATTTTGCTGCACGCGAACAAACCCGGGCAGTTGCCGGCGGAGCACGCGGTTTCCCGGGCCTTCCGCGATCTGCAAGCGCATCAGGTGGCACTGCTCAGCGCCAGCCGCGCCGCCGTCCGCGGTACCCTGGAACACTTCTCGCCGCAGCAATTGACCCTGCGTTTCGAGCGCGACCACAAACCGCTACTGGCCACCGCAGGCAGCCGCTGGCGCGCCTACTGCCGTTATCACCAAGCCCTGCGCCAAGACGATGACTGGTGCGAACGGCTGTTGGCGCGGGATTTCGCCCAAGCCTACGAAGAACAGATCCGCCTGATTTCCACCCTGCACACCGACGCTCAAGGATGACACGCATGTCTCGCCGCTCGACCCTGTTACTCCACACACTGACTGCGCTGGCCTTGCTGCTGATGGCCGGCTGTTCTTCGCTGTCACCGTACTCGACCGTGACCAAACTCAACCTGACTTTGACCGCCAGCGATCAATTGAATCCGGACCTCAATGGCCGGCCGTCGCCCATCGTGGTGCGCTTGCTGGAACTCAAGCACCCGGTGGCGTTCGAGAATGCCGACTTCTTCAGCCTGTACGAGCACGCCAAGCAATCCCTGACGCCTGATCTGGTGGCCAGCGAAGAGCTGGAGTTGCGCCCCGGCGACACCCTCGATCTGAAGCTCAGCGTCGAGAAGGGCAGCCGCTACGTCGGCGTGCTCGCCGCCTATCGCGATCTGCCGGAAAGCCAGTGGCGCTACACCGTGCAATTGGCCCCGGTAGACATCACTAATGCCAGGCTGACCCTCGACCAGAGCGGCATCCGCAACGCCGACGGCATGCTCGCCAAGGCGGATGACTGACCATGAATGCGCATAAAGTCATTTGGCAGGAAGGCATGCTCCTGCGCCCGCAACACTTCCAGCACAACGATCGTTACTACGATCACCAGATGAAAACCCGAACGCAGATTCTGGGTAGCTACACCTGGGGTTTTCTCGCGTTGGACATCGATGTGCAGTTTCTCAACATGGGCAAGCTGGTGATCAGCACAGCGGCGGGAATTTTGCCGGACGGCAGCCTGTTCGAATTGGCCGGCAGTGCCGAGCCGCTGGCGCTGGACGTGCCGCCGAACACCGGCAACATGCCGATCTACCTGGCACTGCCGCTGGTGACTGGCAACCACATCGAGTCACGCCGCTCGGAGCAGTCCGATGTGCTGGCGCGCTACACCGCGTACGAAGCGCAGGTCACTGACTCCAATGCCGGTGACGACTCCAGCAGCGCGGTCAGTTGCGCGCGCCCGGACTTCCGCCTGTTGCTCGGCGAACAGCAGAGCGATCAGGCGTACGTCAAACTGAAGGTCTGCGAAGTGCTCGACACATCCCCGGACGGGGTGATCAGCCTAGACCCTGACTTCGTGCCGACCTTCATTCAAGCGCATTCCTCCAGCTACCTGCTGTCGTGCCTGAAGGAAGTCATCAGCATGCTCGGTCACCGGGGCGACACCATTGCCGAACGGATTCGCTCCAACGGCAAGGTCGGTGGCGCGGAAGTCGGCGACTTCATGATGCTGCAACTGATCAACCGCACTGAACTGCTGCTGCGTCATTACCTCGGTCTGGAGCAGGTTCACCCGGAAGCGCTGTACCGCACGCTGCTGACCATGCTAGGCGAACTGGCGACCTTCTCCGGCGAGCACAAGCGACCGCGCCTCGACAGCCGTTACCAGCATAGCGACCAAGGCGCGAGTTTCCGCAAGTTGATGGAAGCGATCCGCCAAGTACTGTCGATGGTCCTCGAACAGCACGCCATCGAACTGATCCTGCAAGCGCGTCAGTACGGGATCATCGTATCGCCGCTGCACGACCATAAACTGCTGGGCTCGGCGTCGTTCGTGCTGGCCGCCAGTGCCAACTGCGATGCCGAGGAACTGCGCCACCGTTTGCCAGCGCACCTTAAGGTCGGCCCGGTGGAGCGCATCCGCCAACTGGTCAACCTGCACTTGCCGGGCATCAAGGTCAAACCCTTGCCGGTGGCGCCACGGCAGATCGCGTTCCACTCCAACAAAACCTATTTCATCCTCGAACTCAGTTCCGAAGACCTGGCGCATCTGGAGAGGTCCGGCGGTTTCGCGTTCCACGTGTCCGGCGAATTTGCCGAGCTTGAACTGAAATTCTGGGCCATCAGGAACTGACGGACATGATCAAGGACATGCAACATCCACAGGACGATAAAACTGTTCTGCTCGACCGGTACGGCCACGGCCCGGCGTCGAGCCCACTGACCGACTTCGCCGCGCCGCCGCGTTTCGAGCAGCTCGAAGAACGCATGATTTACGCCGCGCGGCTACGCCCGGCGGAGGCTTTCACGATCGGCCTCAACGCCCTGGTGGCGGCCGCGTCTGACTTGCTCTCGCAGGTGGTGCGGCTCAAGCACAGCGCCAATCGCGAGGATTTGTATGCCCTCAACGAACGGCTGAGCACGGCGCTGAAACTGTTCGAAGTCCGTGCATTGCACAACGGCGTCGAAAGCAGCCAGGTGATGGCCGCACGTTACGTGTTGTGCACTGTGGTCGATGAGGCGGTGGTCACCACCCCGTGGGGCAACGAAAGCGAATGGTCGCAGATGAGTCTGCTCAGCAGCTTCCACAACGAAACCTTCGGCGGCGAGAAGTTTTTCCAGCTGCTCGATCGCTTGTCGAAAAATCCGGTCAAGCACCTACCGATGCTCGAGCTGATGTACCTGTGCCTGTCCCTCGGCTTCGAAGGCAAATATCGAGTGCAGGCCCGCGGCATGCTCGAACTCGAAGGTATCCGCGACGCGTTGTACCGGCAAATTCGCCAATTACGCGGCGACGTGCCTCGCGAGTTCTCGCCGCACTGGGAAGGCCTCAACGACCCGCGCCGCAGCCTGGTGCGCGTCGTGCCAGCGTGGATGGTGCTGCTGTTCACCCTGGTCTGCCTCGTAGTGATGTATTCGGGTTTTGCCTGGGTGTTGGGCGAGCAGCGCGACAGCGTGCTGCAACCCTATCAGCAACTTGGTCCAGCGGCCGTGCAGCCGCAGTCGCCACGGTAAACAGGGACGTGTGATGAAAAAGTTTTTCAAAAAAACCGGTGCCGTGCTGCGCCAGACCTGGGTCTGGACCTTGCTGCTGGTGTTGTTCGTGGCGCTGCTGGTGTGGTTCGCCGGGCCGCTGCTGGCCGTCAACGATTACAAGTTCTGGGGTGGCTCGTCCGCGCGGTTGTTGAGCATCAGCCTGTTGTTTTTGCTCTGGGGCCTGAGCATGGTCTTCGTCAGTTGGCGCGCCGCTGTGCGCAAGAAAGCCGTCGAGGCCACCGAGGACGGCCAGCAGCGCATTCGCCGTGATGAGCTGATCGAAGAGGAGAGCCGTGAGTTGAAGGCGCGTTTCAAGGATGCGCTGAAAACCCTGCAGACCTCGAGCCTGTATCGCGGCCGCAGCGAGCGCTGGCGCAGTGACTTGCCGTGGTATTTGCTGATCGGCCCGCAAGCCAGCGGCAAGACCAGCCTGCTGGACTTCTCGGGGCTGGAATTCCCGATCAACAAGATCGAACGCAAGCTGACCCGTGACACCGTCGGCACCCGACACTGCGACTGGTATTTCGCCGACCACGGGGTGCTGATCGACACGGCCGGTCGCTACCTGACCCAGCCGGATGTCGAGGTCGACGGCAGTGCCTGGAGCACCTTGCTCGCGCTGCTGCGCCAGCGTCGGCGCAGTCGTCCGTTGAACGGCGTGCTGGTAACCATTGCGGTGGAGACCCTGCTCGGCGGCAGCGAGAAAGACCTCGAGACCCTGGCCCGCCAGGTGCGCGCGCGTCTGCAAGAGGTGCATCAAACACTGCATGTCGACGTGCCGATCTACCTGGTCCTGAGCAAGGCCGACCGGTTGCTCGGCTTCGATGAATTCTTCGATCAACTCACCCGCGAAGAAAGCGATCAAGTGCTGGGCACCAGTTTCCGCAAGGAGCAGAGCGGCAGCGATGTCGCGGTGCTGCGAGCCGAATTTGAAGAACTGCTGCGGCGTCTCAACAGCCAAGTGATCATGCGCATGCATCAGGAACGCAATACCCAGCGCCGGGGACGCATCCTCGACTTCCCGCATCAGTTGGGGCAAATCGGTGAGCGCTTGTGCCTGTTCGTCGACATGGCATTTACCGGCAATCGTTATCAGCGCGCCAGCCAATTACGCGGTTTCTACCTGACCAGCGCACCGCACCTCACCGGACAAATGGACGAGACCGCCGCCAGCATCGGCGCTAACTTGGGCATGAACGCCGGGGTGTTGCCAACTTTACGCAGTGGCCGCTCGCGGTTCATTCACCACGTGCTCAGCCGGGTGATTTTCCCCGAGGCCAACCTGGCCGGGTTGGACAAACGCGAGCGCAGCCGCATCCATTGGGGCCAGCGTGCGTTGTATATCGGCGCTCTGGCGACGCTCACGCTGTTCGGCGTACTGTGGGCCAGTGGTTTCTCAGCCAACTACGAGCGTCTTGAAAGCCTGCGCAACCTGGCGCAGACCTGGAAGGAGCAACGCTCGGTACTCAGCGCTCGCGACGACTCGATGGCGGCGCTGCATGTCCTCGATACTCGTTACACCGCGACCCGTACCTTCGCGAAAACCGCCGACCTGGCGTATTACCAACGGACCGGGTTGTATCAAGGTGGCGCTGTCAATCCGCTGGTCGCTGCGGCGTACGAGCAAGAGCTTGCAGCGCAACTGTTGCCCAGGGTCGCGACTTTGCTCGAAGGCCAGATCCGCGCCAACCTGCATGATCGCGAGCGGCTGCTTAACAGCCTGCGCGCGTACCTGATGCTGAACATGCAGGACCGTCGCGATGCTCGTTGGCTCAAAGAGTGGCTCGCCCGTGACTGGTCGGTGCGCTACGCCGGCAACACCGCCGTACAGAACGGCTTGAACACGCACCTTGAGCGTTTGCTGCAACAGCCATTTATCCATCCGCTGAACGAGCAATTGGTGGCCCAGGCGCGGCAAGTGTTGCGCAGTGAATCCCTGGCCAACGTGGTGTATCGCATGCTGCGCGAGCAGGCTCGCGATTTGCCGGAATACCGTTTGGGTCAGCACCTCGGCCCGCAAGGTGCACTGCTTATCGGCACCGATTACCGAATCCCGGGTTTCTACACCCAACAGGGTTATCAGCAGTATTTTTCGGTCCAGGGCTCAGCGCTGGTTACCCATCTCCTGCGCGACAACTGGGTGCTGGGTGAAGGTGCCGGCATCAGCGGCATGGACCTGCGGCGGCTGATGGTCGAACTGGAGCAACTGTACTTCCACGACTACGCCCATTTCTGGAGCGAGGCGGTGGGGCAGGTCGCGCTGCCGCCGATCAATGACGCGGGCGAGGGTGCCGAGCAGCTGGCCGGTCTGACCTCGGCCAACTCGCCAATCGTGCAGTTGCTGGTGCAGGTGCGTGACAACACTCGCTTCCCGATGATTGCCGACAGCGCCGATGGCGCCGATGGCGCGCTCAAGGTTGCGGACCAACTCGCGGAGAAGGGCGGCAAGCTCGGCAAACTGGCGGCCGCTGCGGCGGATAAAGCCTCGGACATGGCCTCGAACTTAGCCACGCAGCTACCGGATACCGCGAAGAAATCCCTGCAACGGCGCTTCGAACCTTTGCACCATTTGCTCGATGACCACAACGGTCCGGCCGCGGACCTGATGCCGGCATTGCAGGCCCTCGACGAGGTGCAGATGCAGCTATCGAGCCTGGCCCGGGCGAGTGCGCCCGAGCAAGCCGCGTATGAAATGGCCAAGCTGCGCATGAGCGGCCAGCGCGACGCCTTGAGCATCTTGCGCAACGTCTCGGGACGGTTGCCACGGCCGCTCAGCGCGTGGTTCGGCGGGCTGGCCGAAGACACCTGGCGCCTGGTGCTCAGCGACGCGTATCAGTACCTGAATCAGCGTTATCAGAGCGAGCTATACAGCTTTTATGGCAAGGCCATCAATAAGCGTTACCCGTTCAGCGCCAGCAGCACCAGTGACGTGGCCATCAGCGACTTCCGCGAGTTCTTCAAGGCCCAGGGCATTGCCGACCGGTTCTTCGATCACTACCTGCGACCCTTTGTCAGCGGCGATCCCGGCAACTACCGCCTGCGCAGCGTCGATGGTCGCAGCCTGCCGATGTCCAAGCTGTACTTCGACCAGATGGCCGCCGCGCAGGTGATCCGCCAGAGCTTTTTCTCTGCCAACCCGGACGAGCCGCAGGTGCAGTTCAAGCTTGAGCCGTACACCCTCGATCCGACGGTCGGCCGCGCCGAGTTCAAGTTCGGCGACAAAATCCTCGAATACCGTCACGGCCCGATCATGCCGGTGGCGTTCAAATGGCCGACCGACGCCGAGGACGGCCGCACTAGCCTGGTGATGGAAAAAATGGTCGGGAGGCCCATCGGCATCGAGAAAAATACCGGCCCCTGGTCGCTGTTCCGCCTGTTCGACCTGATGCAGACCGAGTACCTCCATGGCCGCGACGTCATGGTGCTCAAGGCCGATGTCGGTGGCCTGCGCGCCAATTACCTGCTGACCAGTCAGCGCACGCCGAACCCGTTCGACATGGCCGTGCTGCGAACTTTCCGTATGCCGGTACGGCTCTGATGCCAGTGGGTAACGCTTGGCGCAGCGCGGCGCGAACCCACCCGGGCAAGGTCCGGGCGCACAACGAAGACGCTGTTCTCGATTGTCCACGGCAGGGCTTATGGGCGGTCGCTGATGGCATGGGCGGGCATCAGGGGGGCGACATCGCCAGCCAGTTGATCGTCGCCAGCCTCGCGGACCTACCGCCCCAAGACGATTTCAACGAGCGTCTGCAAGCGGTGCGTCGGTGTCTGCATTGGATCAACCGCCGCTTGAGCCATGAGTTGACGGTCAGCGCCGGACGCTCGGATAACGTCATCGGCAGCACCGTGGTGGCCCTGCTGCTGGAGGGTGACCGTGCAGCGTGCGTCTGGGCCGGCGATAGCCGTTGCTACCTGTGGCGTGGTCAGCGTTTGTATCAACTGTCCAGGGACCATTCATTGCAGCAGCAATTGATCGATGAACAACAGATGAGCCTCGACGACGCCCAGGCACATCCCGCCGCCCACGCCTTGACTCGCGCGGTGGGCGCCACTGAGCAGCTGACTCTCGACGTGCTGGAACTGCGGGTCGACCCCGACGATGCGTTTTTACTGTGCAGCGATGGCTTGTACCAAGGCCTGAGTAGCAACGCCTTGGGCGATGCCTTGAGCCTGGCAGCGCCGCATGTTGCCCTGGGACGTCTGTTCGACAGTGCATTGCGCGGCGAGGCAAAGGACAACCTGACTGCCGTGGTGATCCGCCAATGAGCCCAAGCCTGTCGCCGGATGATGATCTGATCGAGTGCGAAGCAGCGCCCTCCGACCTGACCTGCTTCGCCTTCGCCCATGCACCGCCGGTGGCGGTTATGCCGGCAGGTGCGCCGGCCACCCGCGCGAGCATTGGCGAGTTGCCGCAAGTGCTTGCCGGTCGCTACCGACTCGAACGCCTGCTCGGTGCTGGCGGCATGGGTGCGGTGTTCCGGGCGCGGGACTTGCTGCACGAGCAATTCGGCGATCCCGATCCTTACCTCGCGGTGAAAATCCTCAGCGAAGAGTTCGCCGAATCGCCGGACGCCAGCGCCTTGCTCTACAGCGAGTTCGCCCTGACCCGGCATCTGCGCCACGCCAACGTGCTGCGCTTGCACAGTTTTGAAGTCGACACCCAATGTCAGCGCGCATTTATCACCATGGAGCTGATGCGTGGGCTGACCCTCGACAAACTCCTGTGCGAGCGTCCGTTGGGCTTGCCGTGGCAAGAACAGTGCGACATCGCGCTGCCGTTGCTTGAGGCTCTGGCTTACGCCCACGCGCGTGGCGTGCTGCATGGCGACATCAAGCCGAGCAACGTGATGCTCTGCGAGCAAGGCGTGCGTCTGTTCGACTTCGGTCTGGGCCAGGCCGAGGCGGGCGAGTTGTCGGGTTTGCCACGTTTGAGCCGCGAGCGCTTCAACGCCTGGACGCCCGGTTACGCCGCGCCGGAATTGCACGATGGCGCGCCGCTGTCGGCCAGCGCAGACGTCTACGGCGTGGCGTGCGTGATTTATGAATTGGCGGGCGGCAAACCGCCGTTCCGCCGCTTGCCGTCGAACCAGGCCAGGGACGGCCAACTGGAGCGCGAACTGCACGCGCCCAGACGTTTGCCCAAGCGTTGCTGGCCCGTGCTACGCAAGGCGTTGAGCTTTGATCCGGCGCAGCGCACGGTCAGCGCGCTGCAATTGCATGACGTCTTGAGTAGCACGTCGTCATGGCTGCAACGCCGGGCTCATCGGCGCAATGGATGACACTCGAACAGGGAGCAAAACATGTTCAACCCCTCTAACGAAACGCGTTTCAGCCTGTCTGTCGACGGCTTCGAAGGCGACCTGCAAGTGCTGGCGTTTACCGGCACCGAGGGCATCAGCCGGACTTACCGCTTCGACCTGGATCTGGTCAGCGAAAATCCTGGCCTGGACCTGGAAGCCCTGCTGCACAAACAGGCATTTCTCGCGTTTGATTCGCCAGGTTCTGGCATTCACGGGCAGATTTACTGCGTCGCTCAAGGTGATGCCGGCACACGCCTGAGCCGCTACACCCTCTCGCTGGTGCCGCAGTTGCAATACCTGCATCACCGCCGCAACCAGCGCATCTATCAGCAGATGACGGCGCCGCAGATCATCGCGCGGATACTCGAAGAGCATGGCATCCAGGGCAACGCCTATCGCTTCCAGCTCAGCGTGCCATGCCCGGAGCGCGACTACTGCGTGCAGTACGACGAGACCGACCTGCATTTCGTCCAGCGTCTGTGTGAGGAGGAGGGGATTCACTATCACTTCGAACACAGCCAGAGCAGTCATACGCTGGTGTTCGGCGACGACCAGACCGTGTTCCCCAAACTCGACCCGCCGACCCCCTATGTGCCGGGCAGCGGCATGGTTGCTGAGGAACCGGCGATCAAAAGCTTTGAGTTACGCCTGGAGACCCGCACCGGTCGTACCACCCGTCGCGACTACGACTTCGAAAAACCGCGCCTGCAGCTGGAAGCGGGTTTTCGACTCGACAGCGAGGGCAGCGAGCCAGACCTTGAAGACTACGACTACCCCGGCCGTTTTCTGACCCGCGAGCGCGGCAAATTCCTCAGCCAACGCGCCCTCGAGCGCCACCGCGCCGACTACCGCCAGGCCGAAGGTTTCGGCGACCAGACCACCCTGGTCAGTGGCTACTTCCTGGAAATCTCCAGGCACCCGCGCCAGGAATGGAATGATCTGTGGCTGCTTACCGAGGTTTTCCATGAGGGCAAACAACCGCAAGTGCTGGAAGAGTTGATCACCAGCGCTATCACCGACCATAAAGACGACTTCCACCAGGGTTACCGCAATCGCTTTTTCGCCATCCCGTGGGACGTGTTCTACCGCCCGGCCCTCAAGCACCGCAAACCCCGTGTCCTCGGCAGCCAGACTGCGGTGGTCACTGGACCCAATGGGGAAGACATCCACTGCGATCAATACGGCCGCGTGAAAGTGCAATTCCATTGGGACCGCGAAGGCCAGGCCGACGACAAAACCAGCGGTTGGCTGCGCGTTTCCAATGCCTGGGCCGGCGATCGCTTTGGCGCCATCGCTATCCCCCGCGTCGGCACGGAAGTGCTCGTCACCTTCCTCGAAGGCGATCCCGACCAGCCGCTGGTCAGCGGTTGCCTGTACCACAAAGAAAACGAGGTGCCCTACAAGCTGCCGGCGAACAAAACCCGCAGCGTGTTCAAAAGCCTCAGCTCACCGGCTGGCGGTGGCTACAACGAACTGCGCATCGAAGACAAAAAAGGCGCCGAGCACATCTTCGTCCATGCCCAGCGTGATTGGGACGAGCACATCGAGCACGACCAGACCATCCGCGTCGGCCACCAGCGCCACGACACCGTCGAAAACAACACTTACACCGAACTCAAAGCCGAAGAACACCACACCACCGCCGCCGACCGTAAAACCGAAATTCGCGCCGACGACCACTTGACCGTCGGCGGTTCCCAGCACATCAAACTCGGCACCGCGCAACTCACCAGCGCCGGCAAGGAAATCCACCTCAAGGCTGGCGACAAAATCGTCATCGAGGCTGGAGTGGAGCTCACGGTGAAGGCGGGCGGCAGCTTTATCAAACTCGATGCCAACGGCGTCGCCCTGGTGGGCCCGGTGGTGAAGATCAATGAAGGTGGCTCGGCGGGGAACGGCACAGGGATTGCCATCAAGTTGCCGCAGCTACCCGGGGTGGAGGGCAGGGATGAGGCAGGGAGATCAGTGGAAGCGGCGTTAATCAATGCGCCCGAGGTGCAGCCCAAACGCAAACAGAAACGGATGCTCAGCTTTTCCGGTTAATCAACACAGACGGCCACCAAGCCACCAAGGAATGGAAGCAGGTTAGGGTCATGACAGAAACAATCAGCAAGATCGAAAAATGGTCGTATCCGCTCAAAACAGCGGCGGACGAGACGGCAGATCCGCAGCAGTTTTATCGAGCACTGGCCAAGGCCAGGGATGGTTACTACCCGCTCGGCGCCAATGGACTTTGGCACGGCGGCGTTCACTTTGATGAAGACACCGGATTGGTGAATGACGCGACGGAGGTCAGGTGCATCGCGGACGGCGAGGTCGTGGCTTATCGGATTGACGAGGTCTATCCGACGTCTGAGTTCGGTTCGATGCGTGCCCTGTATTCGACGGGGTTTGTGTTGGTTAAGCACCGTTTGGAAATCCCGGCTGACCCCGGCGCCCAACCCGCGCCTGGCCTGACGATTTTTAGTCTGTATATGCACCTGCTGGACTGGAGCACCTACCGCGCGACGCCCATCCTCGGTCGACCGGCATTCTGGAGCAGTGGTGTCGGGCAGGTCAAAGCAACCGCTAAGGCTCGAGTCTTGGGTTTAAGGGTGCGACAGGCACCGAAAGGCAAACCAGGTTATGGCACTGTCCTGACCGTATTACCTCGCGGCACGATCGTTGAAACGGGAGAAGCGGACCGAGGCTGGCTCAAAGTCGTTAGCGTTACGCCTGCGCAGGCCACCTTGGCGCCGGAAACGGGTTGGGTGTTCAAAGCGGAGATGACAGCGACCACAACGCCCAACCGTTACGTGATCGGACCTGCCGCGAAAGACGAAATGATCCCGCCGCAGAAGGGCCTGGAGGTGCGCGCGGCTGCCAGCCAAACCAGTGCGGTGAAAGCCATTTTGCCGATCGACACCCAAGTGAAAATCGGCAATGACGGAACGCCCGGTAAATACCAGAAACTGCTCGAAATCGTCAGCGGCAATGCCGTTCCGCCACTGGCGCTAACCGATGGGATTCTTGGTTATGTGTGGGAAGGTTCGTTAAAAACCATCAGTGAGCCGGCGACCAAAAACGCTGTTCATGTCCTGAATCAGCCATTTCCCTTGAAGGCCGGAAGCTTGATCGGGCATGTGGGCAAGTATCAAAACCACTCCGACCCTGCGCCCAGGAATTTGCTGCACCTTGAAGTATTCAGTTGCGAGGACGTGGAGGCCTTTGCGCAGCAGAGCAAGTCCCAAGTCATGAACCTGCCCGCCACTGAAAAGACGCTGGTCAAGATTCCGAAAGACAGCCTGTTGATTACCCATGTCGAAGGCATGAACGCGGCCAATCCGCCCAAAGTGACCGATGCGCACAAGACTGTTGGCCATGACTTTATGATCCCGGTCGCTGCACTTGAAGCGCTCCCCGCCGAGAAGAAAATCAAAGTCCCCGTGGTCATGGGCGGCAGCACTACCTACACGTTCTGGTGGCGTGTGGATGGATTGCTCGGGGACGCGGAGGGCAATGAGATCAGTGGCTGGTTCGCGGAGCCCGATATCGCGTTGTCACGGCATTCACCTTTTGAGTGGGAAGGGTTTACGTTTATTAAAGAAGCGGCGACCAATGTTGATCATTTGGCAGACTTTCTTCAAGCGCAGGGCAGCCTTGATGAAGAAGAGCGGGCAGCTTATTTGTCAAATCTCGGGATTACCAACAATGGCCCTGTTAAGCAAAGTTTGTATCGCATTTTTGATAAAAATGACGACAAGAAAATCACGATCTTAGAGATAAGGGAGGCACTTGCGAAACCTTGGTTTTCCCAGCCCATCTCTCAAATGATTACGCAGTACGAGAGCGAGTGGCAGTACAGATATGAGAAATGGGATTGTTTAGATGAGCTGATGGGTCATAGCGACTCTAGTCCGCATGAATTATGGATTAAAGAAAAGTCCAGAATTGATAGATTAAGTTGGTGGGATACTCTGTCGGGGCGTCACGGAATGAGCGGTAGCGCAGTTGTTCACCATCTTCATCCCCTGGGTTTATTGAATAATTTTTTGTCCGGGTGTCCAGAAAAGTGCAAGTCAGAAGTTTATACGATGGAGACATCGGTTGGGTTATACGTTGTCTCCAAAAAGTTATTTGAATTTTTGCTTCAAATCGAGTCCTATCGAGAGCATCCCTATGCGTTAACTGACAATAATAGTGGTGTGACCATTGGGTATGGCTATGATCTTGGTCAGCAAACGGCTGCGCGGGTTGATGCAGAGCTGGCGGGTCTTTATACGGCGCATGAAATCGATAGGCTGAAAGGCGCCCTAGGGAGAAAAGGCCAGGATGCAAGAGACTTTCTTCATAATGTAAGTTCAATAGCTATAAGTAAAGAAAACGCTTTGAAGCTTGCAGTCATAATGAAGAAGAGGTACGCGCAGCAAGTCGTCAACGTTTATCCCAAAGCGATTGGTTTGCACCCTGATTGCCAAGGCGTACTACTTTCCCTTGTGGTCAATAGAGGCAGCGCTTTAAGTGGCAATACTCCAGCTGCAGCTCTGCGCCGTCTGGAGATGAAACAGATAAAGGAAGATCTCGATGGTGACCAGCCAGAGTTAATTCCTTCGCGGCTGCGTAGTATGAAACGGCTTTGGGAAGATGATGCCCAGACAGCCGGGGTCGCTCTGAGACGCGAAAAAGAGGCCGTATTTTTTGAGGAGGCATTGAAATGCAGTTGTTGGAAATAGTTTATAAATCAATAGCGTTTTTCTCGGTATTGTCGTTCTCAATAACGCCCGCATTTGGTGACATTAAATGTAATATTGTAAATTTATCTAATCCAAATATTGTATCCTGCTCTCAAATTTCTTTTGAGAGAATAGACAAAATTCTTAATGAGCAATATAAAGCGTTATCGGCGGATATAGACTCGTCTTTAAAGCCGAATTTGCTAGCAACACAAAGAGCCTGGATAAAACTTAAAGAGGAATACTGTGTTGGTGATGATTATTCAGGTCTGGAAGGGCCGATAGAACGTCTTTCGTGCATGAAGCAATTTACCAGTTTCCGTTTGAATGAACTTGTTTATCTACGAACGGGTGTGATAAACGATGGATTTTATAAAGCAGTGTCAATTGTCAATGAAAGGATCACTGCCATGAACTACATCAAAGCGTTCGAATATGTAAGTGGTGAAGTAAGCTTTGGTCATTTATGGTCGGACTACGCAGAAAAGAATTGCGCCATGACGTTAATTCTATACGGCGAGGCTACTGACAAATGTATGGCGAGAATGAAGTTTCAGATGCCTATTCATTAAAGTTGATGAGGGTAGCAGCCGTGCGCAAATGTGCGAGACCGGGCATATCGAGCCCAGCGACCCGTGAAGCAGTATTTTGCGGTGGTGAGCAGGACTATCCGGGATCTCGGCTCCAACTAGTTCACGACTGACGCCGCTACTTGAAGAACATTTCCGGCTACCTGGCGCGGCGTCGCTCAGGCAGAAAAGCGTGACTTGGCAGTCATCATGCAGGAAAACCATTTCATCTTCCCGTAACGCGTTGCAATGGTGGTGTTATCGGGCCAACTCGCTAAACTGCCCCGGCCGTTCATTTTCGATTGAGGCTATGCGCATGAAATTTCGTTTTCTGTTGTGGATGCTGGGTTTATTGATGGGCAAGGCCAGTAGGACCAACCCCGCGTTTCAGCAGCAGTTGGGTGACAAGGAGTTGGTGTTTCAGCTACAGACCCTGGACGGGAGAGTGGCGCGGCATTTTCGAGTGAAGGATCAGCGTATCACCAGTCAGTCGGGGACTTACCCGGAGCCGGCGTTTGCGATCGCGTTCAAGGATGCAGCGTACGGCTTTGCGACGCTGCAGGCCAAGAACAAGCAGTTGGCGTTTATGACGGGGATTCAGGACAAGTCTATTCAGATCAAGGGCAACCCGGCGCTGGTGATCTGGTTCCAGGGGTTGACCAAGTATTTGAAGCCGAGGAAGGCCAAGCCTAAGGCTTGAGTGGGGCGTGTAGAGTGGCTGGTTTTGGGGCTGCTGCGCATCCCAGCGGGAGCAAGCCCCCTCGCCATGGGTTGGGTGGTATTTCAGGAAGTGCGGGTTGGATTCTTCGCGAGTAGGCTCGCTTCCACAGTCGATTGACTGTGGAAGTGGTGCCTCAGGCCTGGCTGAACTGAGAAGCCAGTTCGCGCAGCAGCACTTCGGCTTCGAGTACTTTGCTGACGACGTCGTTGGCTTTGTCGCGGGTCAGACCGACGCGTTCCAGCAGGGCATCGGGGATGTCCTCGTCGGGACCTGAGCCGATGCCGCGAGCGCGCAGCAGGCGCACGGCCAGACAGACCAAGTTCGGATATTCGGCGTAGGCGCCGTCGTAGTGCGGGTCGTGCTGGAAGCGCAGGGCGGTGGCCAGTTCGTCGGGCATGTCCCAGAAACGCATCAGCCAAGAGCCGATCTGTTCGCGGCTGATGCCCAGCAGGTGTTGCTCGACGTAGCTGTGGCACAGGTGCGGGTTGACCTCCAAATGACGGCAGATCAACGAGAAGTGCGGCGGGAACACATGCGCCAATAGTAAATAGCCGAAGTTGTGCAGCAGGCCGGCCAGGTAGGTCAGGCCGGCTTCCGGGCGTTGGGCGCGGGGCATGGCGCGGGTCAGGCCTTCGATGACGGCAGCGGTGTAGATCGACTGCTGCCAGTACGGCGTGGTCTGTTGCGGATGGTCCTTGGGCAGGCTCAGGGTTTTGCCGAGGGCCAGGCCCAGCGCCAGGTTGATCACCAGATCAAAACCCAGCACCCGCACGATCGCGTCTTCCACCGAACGAATCTTGCCCGGCGACGCGTAGTACGGCGACGCCGCCCAGCTCACCACTTGTGCGGCCAATGCCGGGTCGGTTTCGACCACGCCAGTAATGTCGTCGATGGTGGCGTTGGGGTCGACCCGCAGCTTGATGATTTTCTGCGCGGTCTCGGCCAGCGGTGGAATTTCAATTGTGGATTCGAGACGTTGCTGGATACGCCGCGCGGTGAACGCCTGGACGGCCTGGGTGATTTCCTTGCGGTCGTCGTCCGGGCGGTCGAGGTTCGGCTGGATGCGGCTCACGGCCTCACCGAAATTGGCGGCGCTGGCCTTGGTGAGCATGGTTTTGAAATCGTCACTGCTGACTTCCAGCAACAATCCAGGTTCGCCGCAATTGATCAGCAGCGAAGGCACGCGCAGCAGGCTTTCTTCGTACAGGCACGGCGCCGAGACCAGGGCCGGCAGGCCGGGCAACAGGCTGAGGTTGTGCTTGCCGAGCATCTTCTCGAGGCGATCGGTTGGCACCGCAGTGAGGCGGCGGCCGGTCAGTTCGGTGAGACGGTTGAGGTCCAGTAACTGGCTCTGCGGAAACAGGATCATCAACGCCCCGACCGCGTCGTCGAGCAGCACGGCCTGGACTCGGCGCTCGGCGCTCAGGCCCGGTTGATCAAGGACTTCCGTGTAGCTGATGCCGAGTTTGCCGAGCATCAGCCGAATAACAGACGGAGCGTGCGGGGTGGCGGGTGCGAGGGCAGCTTCTGTCATGACCTGTATCCGTTTTTGAAACAATTGCAGGAGTATAACCAGCTTGCGAATCGCTATCGCCTAGAAACTGCGACGGTGCTCACACTTGGCCGTATTGCTGGCCATGGCGCAGCCAGCGATCGAGCAGCGGGCTGACGTGGTCGGGCCAGCGCTCCAGCAGGGCTTGGGCGGCGTCGCGCACGGCGGGCAGCAAGTCGGCGTCGCGCATCAGGTCCGCAACCTTGAATTGCAGCAAACCGGTCTGGCGGGTGCCGAGCATTTCGCCGGGGCCGCGCAGCTCCAGGTCTTTCTCGGCGATGACAAAACCGTCGTTGGTTTCGCGCATGATGCCCAGGCGTTGGCGGCCGATCTGCGACAGCGGCGGATGATAGAGCAGCACGCAATGGCTGGCGGCGCTGCCTCGGCCGACGCGTCCGCGCAATTGGTGCAGTTGTGCCAGGCCAAGGCGTTCGGGGTTTTCAATAATCATCAGGCTGGCGTTGGGCACGTCGACGCCGACCTCGATCACCGTGGTCGCGACCAATAGCTGCAGATTGCCGGCCTTGAATTCGGCCATCACTGCGGCTTTCTCGACCGGCTTCATGCGCCCGTGGATCAGCCCGACCTTCAGCTCGCCGAGGGCGGCGGTGAGGTCTTCGAAAGTGGTTTCGGCGGCCTGGCAGGTCAGCTCTTCCGACTCTTCGATCAGCGTGCACACCCAATAGGCCTGGCGGCCCTCGGCACAGGCGCCGCGTACGCGCTCGATCACTTCGACGCGGCGGGTATCGGTCACCAGCACGGTGTTGACCGGGGTGCGGCCGGGGGGCAATTCATCGAGGATCGAGGTATCGAGATCGGCGTAAGCGCTCATCGCCAGGGTTCGTGGGATCGGTGTGGCGGTCATGATCAACTGATGTGGACACATGCGCCCGCCGACGCCTTTCTGGCGCAACGCCAGCCGTTGCTGCACGCCGAAACGGTGTTGCTCGTCGATGATCACCAGCGCCAGGTTCTTGAACTTCACCTCGTCCTGGAACAGCGCATGGGTGCCGACCACCATCGGCGTGCCGCTGGCGATCTGCTCCAGCGCAGCCACCCGGTTCTTGCCTTTGAGTTTGCCGGCCAGCCACGCCACTTCAATGCCCAGCGGTTCGAGCCAGCGCTTGAAGGTGATGAAGTGCTGTTCAGCGAGAATCTCGGTGGGCGCCATCAGCGCCACTTGATAACCGGACTCCAGCGCTTGCAGGGCGGCAAGGGCGGCGACCACGGTTTTGCCGGCGCCGACGTCACCCTGAATCAGCCGCAGCATCGGCTCGTGCTGACTGAGGTCGTAGGCGATTTCGTTGCCAACCCGTTGTTGGGCGCCAGTCGGGGCGAAGCCGAGGTTGGCCAGGTACTTGGCCGGCAGCTGCTTGGCCTTCGGCATCGCCGGGGCGCGCAACGAACGCATGCTTTCGCGCAGGCGTTGTTGCGAGAGCTGGTGGGTCAGCAGTTCTTCGAAGGCCAGGCGATGCTGGGCCCAGTGATGACCGAGCGCCAACTCGTCGACATCGGCGTCGGCGGGCGGGTGATGCAAATAGCGGATCGCATCGGCCAGCGGCGCCAGTTGATAGTCACGGGCGAGTTCGGTCGGCAGCCAGTCGGGCAGGCTGGTGGGCCCCAGCAGGGTCAATGTCTGCATGCACAGTTGACGCAAGCGCTGTTGGGTCAGGCCTTCGGTCAGCGGGTAGACCGGGGTCAGGGTTTCGTCCACGGGCGGCGGCTCGTCGCCGGTGATGGCGCGGTATTCCGGGTGGTAGATTTCCAGGCCTGACGCGCCGGGCCGGGCTTCGCCGTAACAGCGAATCCGCGTGCCGCGCTTGAGGCCTTCTTTCTGCGCGTTGCTGAAATGGTAGAAGCGCAGGCTTAAGCCGCCGGTGCCGTCCTGCAAGCGCACGACCAGGCTGCGGCGGCGGCCCATGACCACATCGGCGCCGCTGACGGTGCCTTCAATGACGGCGTCCTGGCCGGGGCGCAAATGGCCGATCGGCACCACACGAGTGCGGTCCTGATAACGCAGCGGCAGGTGAAACAGCACGTCCTGAAGGTTTTCCAGGCCAACCTTGGCCAATTTTTCGGCCATGGCTTCACCGACGCCCTTGAGCGCAGTGACCGAGACCTGCGACAGCTCTGTCATGACCGAGGATTAACCGGCCACCACCGGCACCGGTGGCTTGGCCACGGAGCACAGGCGAATGGAGTCGGCGAGGATCTCGATGGCTTTCGGCCGCGGGAAACTGGCGCGCCAGGCGATGGCCACGGTACGGAACGGCACCGGCGGCGTCAGTGGCCGCACGGCAATCACGCCGGGAGCGTAGTGATGGCTGTCGACTGCCGACAGCGGCAGGATCGAAATGCCCAGCCCCGAGGCGACCATGTGGCGGATGGTTTCCAGCGAACTGGATTCCACCGTGGTGTGCTTGGCGCCGTCGTTGCCCTTGGTCAGCGTCGGGCAGGCTTCGAGCACCTGGTCGCGGAAGCAGTGGCCTTCGCCGAGCAGCAGCAAGCTCTTGTCGTTGAGCAAGCCAGCGTCGATCGATTCCCTTTGCGTCCACGGGTGCTGGGCCGGCATCAGGACGTAGAACGGCTCATCGTAGAGCGGCAGGGTCAGCACGTCGGCTTCATTGAACGGCAGGGCGATGATGATCGCGTCCAGTTCGCCGTTGCGCAGTTTGTCGCGCAGCACGTGGGTGAAGTTTTCTTCGATGTACAACGGCATCTGCGGGGCGACCCGGTGCAGTTGCGGAATCAGGTGCGGGAACAGATAAGGGCCAACCGTGTAGATCGCGCCGACTTTCAGCGGAGCGGTCAGTTGGTTCTTGCCAGCCTGGGCCAGTTCGCGGATGCCTTGCGCCTGCTCCAGGACTTTCTGCGCCTGAGCCACAATGCCTTCGCCGACCGGAGTCAGGCGCACGGCACTTTTGCTGCGCTCGAAAATCAGCACACCGAGTTCGTCTTCAAGCTTTTTCACGCCCACCGAAAGCGTCGGTTGACTGACGTGGCAACGCTCGGCCGCATGGCCGAAATGCTGCTCTTGGGCGAGGGTAACGATGTAGCGTAATTCTGTGAGGGTCATTAGCAAGCGTCCATGAAGTTGCGGGCCAGGCGGACCAACAGTAATCGATAGACGCAGGTTATCAGAACGATTGTATGAAGCGACACCGGGCAATGCGTGTTCGTCGTTACCGGATACGCAAAAAGGCACCTTTTGGTGCCTTTCCGGGTGTGACGCAGTCGAGTGAGAGCAAGCTCCCGCGCCACAGGGTTCTGCGTCAGCGGCGGCGGTCCAGCGAATACACAAATGGCGCGACGATTTCGATCGAGCCGTTGTTCAGCATGTCGGCCGGTGGCTTGGGCAGTGGCTGGGCGCGACGGATCATTTCCAGGGTGGCCCGGTCCAGATCGGCGTTGCCGGAGCGTCCGACGAGTTCGAACGACAGCACGTTACCTTCGGCATCAACTACGAACCGCAGACGGTTCAAGCCTTCCTTGCCTCGCGCCTGAGCACTGGCCGGGTACTTTTTGTACTTGGCCAAGTGGGCGAGCAGCGTGCCTTGCCAACTGGCCTTGGCCGCCATCTGCGCCGGCGAAGGGCCGGGTGCGGGCTGGGCGGATTTCTCTGTCGGCGCCTGGGTCGGTTGAGTTTCGGCCGGTTTTTCCTCGGAAGGTTTTTCCTTCGGTGGATCGGGCTTCTTCTCGACCGGCTTCGGTGGCTGCGGCTTGGGCTTGGGTTTGACCGGCTTGGGCACGGCAATCTCAGCCTTCGGTGCTTCCGCCAGTTTCGGCAGCGGCAGTTCCTCGACCGGAGCCGGTGGCTGCGGTGGCGTGACGACTTTCGGCGGTGCCGGCGGTGGTGGGGCTGGAATCGGCGCCAGCTCGACCATCATGGCCTGGGGAGGCAGCTCGATGGGTGGGCGGGCGGACCAGTTCAGCGCCAGCGCGATGGCCAGGGCGTGAACGCCTAGCACCACGGCCAGGCTACCGCTGTAACGCGTCAGCTTATGGCGCGTCGTGATCATTTCTTGGCTGCCGTCTCGAGTCCGACCAGGCCAACCTTCAGGTAACCGGCAGCGCGCAAAGCGTCCATCACGCCCATCAGGTCGCCGTAGTCCACGCCTTTGTCGGCCTGGAAGAAGATCGTCGTGTCTTTCTTGCCTTGAGTCTTGGCATCGAGCGTCGCGCCCAGGGCCTCGGTTTTGACTTCGTCTTCCCCGAGGAACAGGCGCTGGTCAGCCTTGACGCTGAGGAACACTGGCTTCTCTGGCCGCGGTGCCGGTTTGGCGGTGGACGCGGGCAGGTCAACCTTGATGTCGACGGTGGCCAGCGGTGCAGCGACCATGAAGATGATCAGCAGCACCAGCATGACGTCGATGAACGGCGTGACGTTGATTTCGTGGTTCTCGGCCAGATCGTCGTCTGCGCCTTCTTTCAAATGCAGGCCCATGGCCGATTACCCCATTTTCACCATGTGCGGTTGCGAACTGCGCTCGACCGGTTGGTGGTCGAGATCGCGGCTGACCAGCAGCAGGACTTCTGCTGAAGCATCGGAGACCTGCGCCTTGTAGCCGGCGATGGAACGGGCGAAGACGTTGTAGATGACCACCGCAGGAATCGCCGCGACCAGGCCAAGCGCCGTGGCCAGCAGGGCTTCGGCGATGCCGGGCGCGACGACGGCGAGGTTGGTGGTCTGGGTTTTGGCAATGCCGATGAAGCTGTTCATGATGCCCCACACGGTGCCGAACAGGCCGACGAAGGGCGCGGTGGAACCGATGGTTGCGAGCACGCCGGTGCCGCTGCTCATGTTGCGACCGCAGGCGGCAACGAGGCGCTCGAGGCGGAAGCTGACGCGCTCCTTGATGCCTTCTTTTTCACGGCTGTTGACCGACAAGCGCATTTCTTCGAGAGCGTCGTGCACCAGAATATTGGCCAGGGTACCGGGCTTGGTCGAGCAGGCGCTCGCTTCGGTCAGGGTGGTGGCTTTTTTCAGGGCAAGGATTTCCTGGCGCAGACGGCGCTTGGCGCCCATCAGTTCGAAGCCCTTGGCGATCCAGATGGTCCAGGTGATGATTGAGGCGATGGCCAGGCCGATCATCACGATTTTGACGATGATGTCGGCGTTCTGGTACATGCCCCACGGCGACAGGTCGTGGGCCATGCCCAACGTGTTGTCGGCTTCGAGCACTTCCGGTGCTTCATTACCGGTGGCGGGGGCTGGATCGGTTGCCAACGGGGTGGCAGCTGGCGCGGTAGCCGGTGCAGCCTGTTCGGCCGCTGGCGGTGTAGCGGGTGCCTGGGCGTCAGCGATGGCGGCCGCCGGGGTCAGCAGCAGGCTGAACAGCATGACGGCCAGCGCGCTCCAGGCGCGAGGTCGGGTGGTTGGCGAAGCGGGTTTTTGATTGCGTGTCATGCTGGCCGGACCTGAAGGGGGAAATAAGGTTAATGTTCTTCAAGGCCTCGTAGGCCGAGAACAAAAGTGGCGGGCATTATTGCAAGTAATTCTTGTTAACAAAAGTAATAAGGTAACTTTTTTTCCGCTCATGCCCGCCGCCTGTCTTGTGCCGTGCGGGGTTTAACCGTTGCTAATGGGAGTTTTCAGATGTCAGGGCCTTCTGTATTGATCGCCGGTTGTGGCGATGTCGGCAGTCGTCTGGCCGAGCAGTTACTGGCTGAGCAATGGCAGGTGTTTGGGCTGCGGCGCACGGTTTCACGGCTGCCGGCGGGCGTGATCGGGGTCGCGGGCGACTTGTTCAACGAACAATGCCCTGCGGATTGGCCGGCGACGACGCTGGATTATCTGGTGTATAGCGCGGCCGCCACCGACCACGATGAGGCCGGCTACCGCGCGGCGTATGTCGAGGGGTTGCAGCATGTGCTGAGCTGGTTGAAGCAACACGGCCAGCAGCCAAAGCGGATTCTGTTCGTGTCCAGCAGCAGCGTGTATGGGCAGCAGGCAGGGGAGTGGATCGACGAAACCTCCGCCACCGAGGCCAGTGGTTACTCTGGGCGGCTGATGCTGGAAGCCGAACAGTTGGCGCTCGACAGCGGCATCCCGGCAACGCGCGTGCGTCTGACCGGTATCTATGGCCCCGGCCGCGAATGGCTGCTGACCCAAGTGCGTCGCGGTTATCGCGTGGCGGTGGAACCGCCGTTATATGGCAACCGGATTCACGCCGATGACGCGGCAGGGTTGATGGCGTTTCTGCTGAAGGCCGATCACCAAGGCGAGGCGCTGGACGATTGCTACATCGGCGTCGACGATGCACCGGCGCCGCTGGCCGAAGTGGTGGCCTGGCTGCGCGAATACATGGGCGTTACCGAATGGGCCGAGGATGCCACCGTGCGTCGAACCGGCAGCAAGCGCTGCAGCAACGCCCGGGCCAAGGCGTTGGGCTGGCTGCCCGGATACGCGACTTATCGCGAGGGGTATGCGGCGGTGCTGGCGGGGAGCTGATAAACGATAGTGGGAGCGAGCTCGCTCGCTCCCACTGCGGGTTACTGCTTCTCCAGCAACCACTTGCGATCGCCGGCGGTGTACGACGGCATTTCATCCGCCAATGCCGTGTTCACGCTCTGGAAAATCTCCAGGGTTTTGCCTTTGCGCGCAAAGATCCAGCTATTGCCTTGGCCACCTTGTTGCAGCCAGATGCTGTCGTTGCCGCCGCTCATCGAGGCGCAATCGCCCGCCAGGCACAACGCGTAGCGATCAGCGCCGGGCAGACCGGTGACTTGGCCGTCGGCCTGGAACTGCACGGTATTGCCCTCGCCGTTACCGCTGACGACTTGCCAGCTGCCGCCCATATAGGCGGAGTACAGCGCTCGCTCGAAGCTGGCGCCGATCGGTGCACCCTCAGGCACGGGAATCACGGCGCGGTCGAAGACTTGTTCTGGCTCATTTTCGCTGGCGGCCTGGCTCAACTGCTTGCCGTCGCGTTTGAGTTCAGTGGCCGAACTGCCGTAAAAGTCGACGGCCCAGGCCCCGGGCTTCTCGCCCAGCAATTTGCCCTCGACGTTTTCAAAACCGTTGGTGTAGCGGGCCTGGGCTGCCTTGGTGTTGACGTCCCATTCCAGGTTCGGACCGTATGCCTGCAGTGCTTCGCGCAGCGGACCGCCCTTGGCCGCGGCATCGATCGCCACCTGGTTGATCCAGGTGCCGCTGATATCACGATCTGCAGGGTTGCTGGCACAGCCGCCGAGGAGCACGGCGCACAAGGAGAGGGCAAGCGCTTTGCGCATGGTGGAATCCTTTCAAAGCGAAGTCGGCGCAGCGGCGGACGCTGCGCCGGGTGTATTACTCGATGACCAGGATGGCATCCATTTCAACCTGCGAACCTTTCGGCAGAGCGGCCACGCCGATGGCGGCGCGTGCCGGGTAAGGCTGGTCGAAGTACTTGCCCATGATCTCGTTGACCTTGGCGAAGTGGCTCAGGTCGGTGAGGAAGATGTTCAGCTTGACGATGTCTTTGAACGAACCGCCGGCAGCTTCGGCCACGGCCTTGAGGTTCTCGAACACCTGCACGGTCTGGGCTTCGAAGCCTTCGACCAGTTCCATGGTTTTTGGATCGAGGGGGATCTGACCGGACATGTAGACGGTGTTGCCGGCCTTGATCGCCTGTGAATAGGTGCCGATGGCGGCGGGGGCCTTGTCGCTGGTGATAACAGTCTTGGTCATGAAGAACTCCTGGTAATGGGAAGGGCTACGCCCGCATGCGAGTGATGCGGATGACCCCGGTCAGGGCGCGCAGTTTCTTGATCACGCGGGCCAGGTGCACGCGGTCGTGCACGCTGACCACCAGTTGGACGACGCTGATGCGACCATCGCGTTCATCCATGCTGATTTTTTCGATATTGCCGTCGGCAGCGTTGACGCTGCTGGCCAGCAGGGCAATCAGGCCACGCTGGTGTTCCAGCTCGACGCGCAGCTCGACGTTGAATTCGCCGGTGACATCCTTGGCCCAGGAGAGCTGGATGCATTTTTCCGGGTTGTGGCGGATTTCGCTGATGTTGCGGCAGTTGTCCAGGTGCACGACCATGCCTTTGCCCGCGGACAGGTGGCCGACAATCGGATCGCCCGGGATTGGCGTGCAACACTTGGCGTAGCTGAGCACCAGGCCTTCGGTGCCGCGAATTGCCAGTGGACCTTCAGGGCTCGGCAGTTGTTCGCCTTCGCCCAGCAGGCGGCGGGCGACTACGTAAGCCATGCGATTGCCCAGGCCGATGTCTTCGAGCAAGTCTTCGATCAGTTCGAGGCGGTACTCATTGAGCATCAGCGCCACGCGTTCGGCCGGGATTTTCTCCAGCGAACTGTCGAATCCGTTCAGCACCTTGTTCAGCAGGCGCTCGCCGAGGCTGATGGATTCGGAGCGGCGTTGCAGCTTGAGCGCATGGCGAATATGCGTGCGGGCCTTGCCGGTGACCACGAAGTTGAGCCAGGCCGGGTTTGGCCGTGCGCCGGGGGCACTGACGATCTCGACCGTGGAGCCGCTTTGCAGCGGTTCAGACAGCGGCGCGAGACGGCGATTGATTCGGCAGGCAATGCAGCTGTTGCCAACGTCGGTGTGTACGGCATAAGCGAAGTCGACCGCCGTGGAGCCCTTGGGCAGCTCCATGATTCGGCCCTTGGGCGTGAACACGTAGACCTCGTCCGGGAACAGGTCAATCTTCACGCTTTCAATGAATTCCAGCGAGTTGCCCGCGCGTTGCTGCATTTCCAGCACGCCTTTAACCCACTGCCGTGCGCGGGCGTGGGTGCCTTTCGGTTGTTCGTCGCCGCTGGATTTGTACAGCCAATGGGCAGCGATGCCGTTGTTGGCCATCTCTTCCATCTCACGGGTGCGGATCTGGATTTCGATCGGAACGCCATGCATGCCGAAGAGCGTGGTGTGCAGCGACTGATAGCCGTTGGCCTTGGGGATGGCGATGTAGTCCTTGAAGCGTCCCGGCAAAGGTTTGTACAAATTATGTACAGCACCCAGAACGCGGTAGCAGGTGTCCACCTTGTCGACGATGATCCGGAACGCGTAGACGTCCATGATCTCGTTGAAGGCCCGACGTTTGCCGCGCATTTTCTTGTAGATGCCGTAGAGGTGTTTCTGCCGACCGCTGACCTCGCCCTGGATGCCGTCGATGGCCAGGCAGTGGCTGAGGGATTCTTCGATTTTGTTGACGATTTCCTTGCGATTGCCCCGGGCGCGCTTGACGGCCTGGTAGATCCGCGCGGATCGCATCGGGTGCATGGCCTTGAAGCCGAGGTCTTCGAATTCGATGCGGATGGCGTGCATGCCGAGCCGGTTGGCGATCGGCGCATAGATTTCCAGGGTTTCCTTGGCGATGCGCCGGCGTTTCTCGCCGGACAGCACTTCCAGCGTGCGCATGTTGTGCAGGCGGTCGGCCAGCTTGACCAGGATCACGCGAATGTCGCGGGCCATGGCCATGGCCATTTTCTGGAAGTTTTCAGCCTGGGCTTCGGCCTTGGTCTCGAAGTTCATCTGGGTCAGTTTGCTGACCCCGTCGACCAGTTCGGCTACGGTTTCACCGAACTGCGCTTGCAGCGCTTCTTTGGCAATCCCGGTGTCTTCGATCACGTCGTGCAGCATGGCGGCCATCAGGCTTTGATGGTCCATGTGCATGTCGGCAAGAATATTCGCCACTGCAAGCGGGTGCGTGACGTACGCCTCGCCGCTGCGGCGGCGTTGGCCGTCGTGGGCTTGTTCGGCGTAGAAATAGGCTCGGCGGACCAGATTGACCTGGTCCGTGCCGAGGTAGGTCGATAAGCGATCGGCGAGGGCGTCTATGCTCGGCATGATGACTCCTGCCGTAAGCTGTATTCCCGCGCCGTGCTACGTCGACCAGGCATAGGCTTAGACGGCCTCGTTGGACTCGTCCTCGAACGCTGCGAACAGCGGTTCGTCTTCAACGATTTCTTCGTTGGCGATCATTTCGTAGCTCACCAGGCCTTCAGCGATTTCGCGCAGGGCCACCACGGTAGGCTTGTCGTTTTCCCATGCTACTTTCGGCTCTTTGCCGCCTGTAGCCAGTTGACGGGCACGCTTGGTAGAGAGCATGACCAGCTCAAAGCGGTTATCCACGTGTTCTAGACAGTCTTCAACGGTTACGCGGGCCATGGTCTTCCTCGTAGCAAAATGCAAGATGCGCGCTGCCCGGATGGGCGAGCGGACTCAGCAGTTTAAAAAATCACCAGCGATTAGGGAAGCGCTGATTTTTTAACCAGACCCTCAAACACGCTGCAAGTGCCAATGTAAGGCCCTCGCAGCTATTTTGGGAAGGGCTGTTTAACCGAGCAATTCAGCCAAAAGTTTTCCATGCAGCTGCTGTTGACGCTTCTGGTGCAGCTGATTGGCGCGGAAAATGGCCTTCAAGTCATGCAGCGCGTGGGCAAAGTCGTCGTTGATGATCAGGTAGTCATAGTCGACGTAATGGCTCATTTCGCTGACTGCCTCGCGCATCCGTCCGTCAATGATCTCGTCGCTGTCCTGGCCACGGTTGGTCAGGCGCTGGTGCAAGGCCTGCAGCGACGGCGGCAGAATGAAGATCGAGCGGGCTTGCGGCATGAGCTTGCGCACTTGCTCCGCACCTTGCCAGTCGATCTCCAGGATCAGGTCGTGGCCTGCGTCCAGGGTTTGCTGCAGGTGGCTTTGCGAGGTGCCGTAGAGGTTGCCGAACACTTCGGCGCGCTCCAGGAAGTCGCCGTGTTCGCCCATCTTCACGAACACTTCTCGCGAGACGAAGTGATAGTTCACCCCGTCCACTTCACCCGGGCGCATGGCGCGGGTGGTGTGGGAGACCGAGACGCGGATCTGCTGGTCGGCGTCAGTCAGGGCCTTGACCAAGCTGCTCTTGCCCGCGCCAGAAGGGGCGGAAATGATGTACAGGGTGCCAGTGCTGTGGGTCATGTCGGGTTTGCCTTACTCAATATTCTGCACTTGTTCGCGCATCTGTTCGATCAACACTTTGAGGTTGACCGCCGCCTGTGTGCTGCGCGGGTCGAAGGCTTTGGAGCCCAGTGTGTTGGCTTCGCGGTTGAGTTCCTGCATCAGGAAGTCCAGGCGCCGGCCGGCCGCGCCGCCGGACTTGAGCACCCGGCGGACTTCGATGATGTGAGTGCTCAGGCGATCCAGTTCTTCGGCCACGTCGCTTTTTTGCGCCAGCATGACCATTTCCTGCTCGAGACGTTGCGGGTCCAGCTCGGCTTTCATGTCGGCGAAACGGTCGAGGACTTTTTGGCGTTGGGTGGTGAGCATCTGCGGCACCAGTTCGCGCAGGGTCACCACGTCTTCTTCGATCGAGGTCAGCCGTTCATTGATCAGGCGAGCCAGCTCCGCGCCTTCGCGCTCGCGGCCGGCCTTCAGTTCTTTCAGGCACTGATTGAACAGAGTGAGCGCTTGGGCGTTCAGCGCTTGCGGGTCGATGGCGTCAGCGACCAGCACGCCAGGCCACGCCAGCACTTCAAGAGGATTGAGCGCTGCCGGATTTTTGATCAGGCCCGCGATGGTTTCTGCCGCCGCGACCAGTTGCGCCGCGCGCTCGCGATCAATTTGCAATGGCTTTCCGGTGCTTTCCTCGGTAAAGCGCAAGGTGCATTCGAGTTTGCCTCGGGAGATACCCTGGCGCAGCGCTTCGCGGACCGCGCCTTCGAGGTCGCGAAAGGATTCCGGCAGGCGCAGGTGCGGTTCCAGGTAACGGCTGTTGACCGAGCGCAGCTCCCAACTCAGGGTGCCCTGGGCGCCGGCGTTCTCGACGCGGGCGAAGGCGGTCATGCTGTGCACCATGGAGGAACCTCGCAATACGGGCCGGCGCCGGATGGCAGACCCGCTATCAATAAATGTGAGCCAGTGAATAAAGTCGACGGGCAGCAAAGGCGCAGGATTGTAGCGCAGTGACGCGGATGCGCCCAAACGCCGGCTGTGACAAAGGACTGCACGCCGTCGGTAAAGCGATGTCCTACAAACATATCGGAGTCTTCGGTCGTCACCCGCCGTGATTAGAACTGCCCACTGGCGGCATGCGGCTCTATAATGCTCCGCAGTTTTCCGTCCCCGTACAGGTATCCCTTATGAAACGTCCAAGTGGTCGCGTTGCCGATCAGCTCCGCTCGATCCGCATCACCCGCAACTACACCAAACACGCCGAGGGATCTGTACTGGTCGAGTTCGGTGATACCAAGGTGATCTGCACCGTCAGCGTTGAGAATGGCGTGCCGCGCTTCCTCAAGGGGCAGGGGCAGGGTTGGTTGACCGCCGAGTACGGCATGCTGCCACGCGCCACCGGCGAACGTAACCAGCGTGAGGCCAGCCGTGGCAAGCAGGGCGGTCGGACTCTGGAAATCCAGCGCCTGATCGGCCGTTCGCTGCGCGCTGCCCTGGATATGTCCAAGCTGGGCGACGTGACCCTGTACGTCGACTGTGATGTGATCCAGGCCGACGGCGGCACCCGCACCGCGTCCATCACCGGCGCCATGGTGGCCCTGGTCGACGCCTTGAAAGTAATCAAGAAGCGCGGCGGCCTGAAAGGCGGCGACCCGCTCAAGCAAATGATCGCTGCCGTGTCGGTGGGCATGTACCAGGGCGAGCCGGTCCTGGACCTCGACTACCTGGAAGATTCCGCCGCCGAGACCGACCTGAATGTCGTGATGACCAGCACCGGTGGCTTCATTGAAGTCCAGGGCACTGCCGAAGGCGCGCCGTTCCAGCCGGAAGACCTGAACGCCATGCTGGAACTGGCGAAGAAAGGCATGACCGAGATCTTCGAACTGCAGAAAGCCGCCCTGGCTGACTGAATCGCTGTTCACAGCAAAGGAGAGCGCCATGAGTGACGAACAACCGCTGCTTCCCACCCCGAGCCGAGAAGCTCGCCAGTGGGCGATGTTGTGTCACTTGTCGGCGTTTCTTGGTGTCTGGTTTCCCTTCGGGCATTTGCTGGGGCCGCTGATTCTCTGGCAGCTCAAGCGCGAAAGTGATCCGTACATCGATGCCCAAGGCAAAGAGGCGCTGAATTTCCAGATCACCGTGGCGTTGGTTTCCGGTATCTGCTACTTGCTGATGCTAGTGATTATCGGCTTCGCGTTGCTGCCACTGGTGCTGATCGGCGCGATGGTTCTGTCGATCATTGGCGGGATCAAAGCCAATGAAGGCGTGCCGTATCGCTATCCGTTCACGTGGCGGTTGGTGAAGTAAAAGCCTGGCGCAAAAAAAAGCCGACTGTGAAGTCGGCTTTTTTGTGGCTGCGAACCAACGCTTAGATGGTCAGCGTCCAGTCATAGTCCACGATCAACGGGGCGTGCTGCGAGAACCGTGGTTGACGCGGCAAGCGTGCGCTGCGAACGAAGCGCCGCAGACCCGGCGTCAGGATCTGGTAGTCGAAGCGCCAGCCGAGGTTCAGCATCTCGGCTTGTTCGTTATCTGGCCACCAGCTGTACTGATCGCCTTCGCGGCTGACTTCGCGCAGGGCATCGACATAACCCATGTTGCCGACAATCTCGTCCATCCAGGCCCGTTCCGGCGCCAGGAAGCCCGGTGATTGCTGGCTGTCGCGCCAGTTTTTAATATCCAGCTTCTGCTGCGCCACGTACAGCGAGCCACAGTAAATGTACTCGCGACGCTTGCGCCGTTGCTTGTCCAGGTAACGGGCAAAATCGTCCATTAGCTTGAACTTCTGGTTCAAATCTTCATCGCCGTTCTGCCCCGAAGGAAGCAGTAAGGTCGCGATGCTGACCTTGTCGAAATCGGCTTGCAGGTAGCGCCCGTAGCGGTCGGCCGTCTCGAAACCGAGACCGCTGATGACAGCCTTCGGTTGCAGCCGCGAATACAAAGCCACGCCACCTTGGGCAGGAACTTCGGCATCGCAGGCATAAAGGAAGTATCCATCCAGTTGGAAGGCTGGATCGTCCAGTTCAAAGGCGGAGGCGCGGGTGTCCTGCAGGCAGATGACGTCGGCATTCTGTGCTTGCAGCCAACTGAGCAAACCGCGCTCGACTGCCGCCTGAATACCATTGACGTTCACACTGATGATCCGCATAAATGGCCCCAAAAATCGCGTGCGTGTATGATACACGGCGTCAAGCTAATTAGCTAAATCCGTGGTATTTGGGGTTTTTTTCATGCAGGCGTATCAGCGCGATTTCATTCGTTTTGCCATCGATCGCGGCGTATTGCGCTTCGGTGAGTTCACCCTGAAGTCCGGGCGCACCAGTCCTTACTTCTTCAATGCCGGCCTTTTCAACTCCGGTTCGGCGCTTGCGCAACTGGGGCGTTTTTACGCGGCGGCCATCGTTGAGAGCGGCATCTCCTTCGACGTACTGTTCGGCCCGGCCTACAAAGGCATCCCGTTGGCGGCGACCACCGCCGTGGCGCTGGCCGAGCACCATAACCGTGACTTGCCTTGGTGCTTTAACCGCAAGGAAGCGAAGGCCCACGGCGAAGGCGGGAGCCTCGTCGGTGCACCATTGACCGGCGAAGTGCTGATCATTGACGACGTGATCACCGCCGGCACCGCCATCCGTGAAGTGATGCAGATCATCGCCTCCCAGGACGGCGCAAAAGCGGCGGGCGTGCTGATCGCGTTGAACCGCCAGGAGCGTGGCAATGGCGAATTATCGGCGATCCAGGAAGTGGAGCGTGATTTCGGTATCCCGGTCATCAGCATCGTTTCGCTGAACCAGGTGCTGGAGTTCCTCGCGGATGACCCGCAACTCAAGCAGCACTTGCCCGCGGTGGAAGCCTACCGGGCACAGTTCGGCGTATGAACAACAGGCCTTGCGCAAGCAGGGCCTTTTTTTGCGCGGTGTTTAATGCAGCTTGAACCACTTGGCGCAGAGCTGCGCCGTGAGCATCAGGTTGTACAGCGCAAACAGCAGCAGTGCGACCACAACCATCACGTACAGCGTGCGATCGACGTCGAAATCCCACAGATCCAGGACGCTGGTGTCGATCACCCGCCACGCCGCTGGCAAGTTCACATAAAACAACCCGACGAACATGCCGGACAGCGGCAGCGCACAGCCCAACAGTGCGCGTCGAGCCTTGTCCCGGCTGCGTTTTCTCGCCTGCGGCCCTGCCTGGCGTTCATCCAGTTGCAGGGCTTCATTAACCTGCGGCCAGGCCAGGTTGAAGAGGAAGGTGGTCAGGGTCAGCAGCAAGCCACTGACCGCGACGATGTCACTGAACAGGATCCAGCCCCAGTTGGCGGCACAGCAATGCGTGGGAATCTTCGCTGATTTCAAACTGCCCGGCGCTGCCCTTGCGTTTGGTGATCGGTTTGAAGGTCGGCTCGTTCTGAGTGATCAGCATGTTCAATTCATCCTTGATCACGTCCGAGTGAATCACCACCAGGTACACCGTCTGCGCGTGCTCCGCCGACTCAATCACCGCCCGCATGCTGTGTTGCAGGATGTCGTCGAGCTGATTGCGAAAGCGTGACACCGTGTTTTTCAGCAGCGTTTTGCTTTGGCTCTGCGTGAGCTGAAAGATCGTCGAGATCTGCGATTCGGTCGGCAGCGTTTGCCCGAAGTAGCTTTGAATCAGATACAACAAGCGATCCTGCTTGGCCTCGTCCGCCCGGCTGGGCATGCCGCCTTCAACCAGCATCTTCAGGTATTCGGTCAAGCTGGCCTTGGCGATGCGCTGCAAGGCATGAGCGATTTCGCCGTCGGAAATGCGCAAGGTCTTTTTGACCGGCTCCTTTTGTTCCTGGTCGAACGCATGGGCATCAATCGTGAAGGAGATCTGCATGGTTCTGGCTCTCCTGGATCAGTCTTTGCTCGCAGGGCGGGTGACCACGGCCTGGTTGGTCGCAGCCAGCGTTTCGGTGGTCTCGGGATAAGGATCTTGGACAGCATCGCCTTGCCCGGTCAGGATATTCCAGCCATTGATCAAGTGCGTGCTGGGTGTGAAGTCGGGGCACGGCGGCAGCGAAGATTTCGACTGGTTGCTGTACTGGCGTCCGCAATCGGCGCACGCGTAAGTACCGGCCGACACATCGCTGCCGTAAGGGACGTTGTTTTTCTGCATGGGGAAGATCTCCAGTGGATTCACGGAAGATCCTAAGCAGATAAATTCCGGCGTGATGTCGGACGTTTCGCTGATTTAAGTAGGGCGTTTCCCGCGCGCATAAAAAGACCGCAGGCTTCACCGTTTCCTACAGGCGTTTCATACGCTTGCAGAGGACAGCCAGGCCTGCGGTCGTTTTATGCAGTCGCTCAGTGACGTTTGCGGTTGCTGATCAAAGTACCCACGCCGGTATCGGTGAAGATTTCCAGCAGGATCGCATTCGGCACGCGACCGTCGATGATCAGCGAACTGCCGACGCCACCCTGGACCGCTTCCAGTGCGCAGCGGATCTTCGGCAGCATGCCGCCGTAGATAGTGCCGTCGGCGATCAATTCGTCGACCTGGGCGGTGCTCAAACCGGTCAACACCTTGCCTTGCTTGTCCATCAGGCCGGCAATGTTGGTCAGCAGCATCAGTTTCTCGGCTTTCAGGGCCTCGGCGACTTTGCCCGCGACCAGGTCGGCGTTGATGTTGTACGACTCACCGTTGGCGCCTACGCCAATCGGCGCGATTACCGGGATGAAATCGCCCTTGACCAGCAGGTTCAGCAGATCGGTGTTGATCCCGACCACTTCCCCCACTTGGCCGATGTCGATGATTTCCGGCTGGGTCATCTCCGGGGTCTGGCGGGTCACGGTGAGTTTCTTCGCCCGGATCAATTCGGCATCCTTACCGGTCAGGCCGATGGCGCTGCCGCCATGACGGTTGATCAGGTTGACGATGTCTTTGTTGACCTGGCCGCCGAGCACCATTTCCACCACGTCCATGGTCTGCGCGTCGGTGACGCGCATGCCGTCGATGAAGTGGCTTTCGATCGACAGGCGCTTGAGCAAGTCGCCGATTTGCGGGCCGCCGCCATGCACGACCACCGGGTTGATGCCCACGGCCTTCATCAGCACGATGTCGCGGGCGAAGCCGGTTTTCAGCTCCTCGCTTTCCATCGCGTTGCCGCCGTATTTGATCACCAGGGTCTTGCCGACGTAGCGTCGGATGTACGGCAACGCTTCGGACAGGACCTTGGCGGTGTTGGCGGCGGCTTCGCGTTCGAGGGTCATTCGGGGCTCCGGCACTTCAAAAGGCGCTTCAAAAATCAGAACGGTAGTTGGAGATCAGGTGCAACACGTTTCAATTGGCTGTGGAACACGTCCTTGATGCGCTGCAGTTCCGCCTCGTCGTCAGCCTCGAAGCGCAGCACCAGCACCGGCGTGGTGTTGGACGCGCGCACCAGGCCCCAGCCTTTGGCGTAGTCGACCCGCACACCGTCGATAGTGGTCAGGTCAGCACCGTCGCCCCATTGGGCGTCGTGCAGTGCATCAATGATGCTGAATTTGCTCTCTTCGGTCACATGGATATTGATTTCCGGCGTGGAAATATCATTCGGGAAGGTCGCAAACAACGCCTCCGCGCTGAGTTTTTCCTTGCTGAGGATTTCCAGCAGCCGCGCGGCGCTGTAAATGCCGTCGTCGAAACCGAACCAACGTTCCTTGAAGAAGATGTGCCCGCTCATTTCACCGGCGAGCAGTGCACCGGTTTGTTTCATTTTCTTTTTGATCAACGAGTGACCGGTCTTCCACATTAGCGGCCGACCACCATATTCCTTGATCAGCGGCGTCAGCCGGCGGGTGCATTTGACGTCGAAGATGATTTCCGCATCCGGATTGCGCGCCACCACGTCGCGGGCGAACAGCATCAGCAGGCGATCCGGGAAAACGATGCTGCCGGTGTTGGTCACCACGCCGACGCGGTCGCCGTCGCCGTCGAAAGCCAGGCCGATGTCGGCGTTGGTTTCCTTGACCTTGGCGATCAGGTCGACGAGGTTTTCCGGTTTGCCGGGGTCCGGGTGGTGGTTCGGGAAGTTGCCGTCGACTTCGCAAAACAGCGGGATCACTTCGCAGTTCAGCGCTTCGATCAGTTGCGGGGCAATCACCCCGGCCGCGCCGTTACCGCAGTCGACCACCACTTTCAGGCGGCGGGCGAGTTTGATGTCCTGGACAATTTCGGTGTTGTAGCGGTCGAGGATCTCGACCTGGGTGATGCTGCCCTGGCCGCTGCTCAGGTTGTTGGTCTTTAGGCGATCGTGCAGGGCCTGGATCTGTTCGTTGGCCAAGGTGTCGCCGGCAATGACGATCTTGAAACCGTTGTAGTTCGACGGGTTGTGGCTGCCGGTGAGCATTACCCCGGACTTGCCCGCCAGCACATTGGCGGCGTAATACAGTGCAGGAGTCGGCACCAGGCCGACGTCGCTGACGTGACAACCGCTGTCGGCGATGCCCTTGATCAATTGTTCGACCAGTTCCGGGCCGGACAGGCGGCCGTCGCGGCCGACGTTAACGTTAGGTTCACCCTGGGCGAGACTTTCGGAGCCGATGGCGCGGCCGATCCAGTAAGCGGTTTCAGCGTTCAAGAATTCCGGGACGGTGCCACGGATATCGTAGGCGCGGAAGATGCTGTCGGGGAACTTGGGGGCGACGCGGACGGGGGTGCTCATCTGTGGAAATGCTCCATCTTGAAAGTGGCTGGACAGGCCGGCGAATCAACCGCCGGCTGGTTCAAACTGAAAGGTAAGACGGTGTTTTCCACAGAGAGTTCGTGGTGGTTAAAGGCCATGCCACCGACGTTTGCCGTCTCAGCGACTGCCCGAATGCCCGAAACCGCCCGCGCCGCGCTCGGTTTCGACGAACGCCTCCACCATCTCGAAATGCGCCTGAACCACCGGCACCAGCACCAGTTGGGCCAGGCGTTCGCCGACCTCAAGGGTGAAATCTTTGTCGCTGCGGTTCCAGCACGACACCATCAACGGACCCTGGTAATCGGAGTCGATCAGACCCACCAGGTTGCCGAGCACGATGCCGTGTTTATGGCCGAGGCCGGAGCGCGGCAGGATCAGCGCCGCCAGGCCGGGATCGCCGATGTACACCGACAGGCCGGTGGGGATCAGCAGGGTTTCGCCCGGCTTGATCACGGTGTCCTGTTCCAGCATGGCGCGCAGGTCGAGGCCGGCGGAGCCCGGCGTGGCGTACTGCGGCAGCGGGAATTCGGTGCCAATGCGGGGGTCGAGGATTTTGGCTTGCAAAGCGTGCATACGAATTAAACCTGGTTCAGCCGGTCGGCGATAAAAGTGATCAGTTGGCGAGCAATCTTGCTCTTGCTGGTCTGGGCGAAGAGGGTGGCGTGCAGTTGGCGATCGATCACGCTGCAGGCGTTTTCTTCGCTGTTGAAGCCAATGCTCGGGTTGGCGACGTCATTGGCGACGATCAAATCGAGGTTTTTGTCTTGCAGCTTGCGTGCTGCGTAGTCGAGCAGGTGTTCGGTCTCGGCGGCAAAGCCGACACTGAAGGGGCGATCCGGACGGGTGGCGATGGTGGCGAGAATGTCCGGGTTGCGGACCATTTGCAGCAACAAGCCGTCGCCTTTCGTAGGATCTTTCTTGAGTTTCTGTGGGGCCACGACTTCCGGGCGGTAGTCGGCCACCGCCGCGGAGGCGATGAACAGGTCGCAGGGGATCGCTGCTTCACATGCCGCCAGCATGTCGCGGGCGCTGACCACGTCGATGCGCGTGACGCGATCCGGGGTCGGCAAATGCACCGGGCCGGTGATCAGGGTCACGCGGGCGCCGGCTTCCACCGCTGCTTCGGCGAGGGCGAAGCCCATTTTGCCGGAGCTGTGGTTGGTGATGTAGCGCACCGGGTCGATGTTTTCCTGGGTCGGGCCGGCGGTGATCAGCACGTGCTTGCCGGTCAGTGCCTGACGCTTGAAGCAATCGGCAGCCAACTGCGCCAGGTCGGTGGCTTCAAGCATGCGGCCCAGGCCGACATCACCGCAGGCCTGGCTGCCAGAAGCCGGGCCAAAGACCTTGAGGTCGCGACTTTCCAGCAATTGCAGGTTGGCCTGGGTCGCCGGGTCGCGCCACATCGCCTGATTCATCGCTGGCGCCAGCGCCACTACAGCATCGGTGGCCAGCACCAGGGTAGTCAGCAGGTCGTTGGCGATGCCTTGCGCCAGGCGTGCGATCAGGTCGGCGGTGGCCGGCGCGATCAGCACCAGATCGGCCCACTTGGCCAGCTCGATATGGCCCATTGCTGCCTCGGCAGCCGGGTCAAGCAAGTCGAGGTGAACCGGGTGGCCAGACAGGGCCTGCATGGTCAGCGGCGTGATGAACTCACTGCCGCCACGGGTCATGACCACGCGCACTTCAGCACCCTGGTCCATCAGTCGGCGGACCAGGTCGGCACTCTTGTAGGCAGCAATGCCGCCGCCGACGCCCAGAACGATGCGTTTCCGATACAGCCGCTGCATAGGCCTGCCTTTCAAATTCAATGATGACAACAAAGCGATGTGGGGCGAATTCGCCCACAAAAAAGATGGGCTACGATATCACAGCGACCGCTACGGAACAGCGGCGCCCACAGACATGGAGGTGTTATGAGCATTCGCGATTGGCCAGCGGCAGAGCGGCCGCGGGAGAAACTTCTGGAGCAGGGCTCGGCAAGCTTGTCGGATGCCGAGTTGCTGGCGATTTTTCTACGGACCGGCGTCTCCGGTAAAAGCGCCGTAGACCTGGCGCGGCATCTGTTGCATCAATTCGGCAGCCTGCGCGCCTTGCTGGAAGCCGATCAACCAACCTTTGCCAGCCAACTCGGCCTCGGCCCGGCAAAATTCGCCCAGTTGCAAGCGGTGCTGGAAATGGCCCGCCGCCACCTGGCCGAACGGTTACGACAGAACTCGGTGCTGGACAGCCCCTTGGCCGTGCGCGATTACCTCAAGGCCATGCTGCGCCACGAGCCGCACGAAGTATTCGGTTGCCTGTTTCTTGATTCCAAACATCGGGTGCTGGCGTATGAGGCGCTGTTTCGCGGGTCGATCGACACCACCAGCGTTTACCCGCGCCAAGTGGTCAAGCGCGCCCTGGCGCACAACGCCGCGGCGCTGATCCTCTGCCACAACCACCCGTCGGGCAGCACCGACCCCAGCCAGGCCGACCGGGTGTTGACCAAGCGCTTGCAGGAGGCGCTGGAATTGATCGATGTGCGGGTACTGGACCACTTCATCGTCGGCGACGGTGATCCGCTGTCCATGGCGGAGTACGGGTGGATGTAGCGGGGCCGCGAAGTCGGGTGAGGCCATGTGGGAGCGAGCCTGCTCGAAGGCGTCGTGTCAGTCAGTACCAATGTCTACTGAAAGAATGATTTCGCGAGCAGGCTCCCTCCCACGGGTTTTGCGGTGTGCTGATTACTTGAGGTTGACCTTGGAGTAATCCTGCCGCCCAAACGGGCTGACCGAGTAACCCTCGACATCCTTGCGTGTCAGCGCGTATGCGGTCGGGTGCGCCAATGGCAACCACAACGCCTGTTGCTGGATCTGTGTCTGCGCCTGCTCGTACAGCTTGGTGCGCACGCCTTGTTCGCTGGTGGTTTTGCCAGCGCTGATCAGCTTGTCCAGGCCGGCGTCGCAGTAGCGGGAGAAGTTGGTCCCGGATTTCACCGCCGCGCAGGAGAACTGCGGAGTGAGGAAGTTATCCGGGTCGCCGTTGTCGCCGGCCCAGCCCATGAACAGCAGATCGTGCTCGCCGGCCTTGGCGCGGCGGATCAGTTCGCCCCATTCGATCACGCGGATTTCCGCCTGGATGCCGATTTCCGCGAGGTCTGACTGCAACAGTTGTGCGCCGAGGCTCGGATTAGGGTTCAGCAGGCTGCCGGAAGGGCGGGTCCAGATGGTGGTTTTGAAGCCGTCCTTGAGGCCGGCCTTGGCCATCAACGCGCGGGCCTTTTCCAGGTCGTGCGGGTAGCCGGGCAAGCTCTTGGCGTAACTCCAGGTGTTCGGCGGGTAGGGGCCGTTGGCGGCCTCGGCGGTGTTCTCGAACACGGCTTTAAGGTAATTGGTCTTGTCGAAGGCCAGGTTGACCGCCTGGCGCACTTCAACTTTGTCGAACGGCGGATGCTGGCTGTTGATCGCCAGGAAAGCGGTCATGAACGCGTCAGTTTTTTCGACTTTGAGCGTCGGTTCTTTTTCGGCGGCTTGCACATCCAGTGGTTTTGGTGACAGGGCGATCTGGCATTCGTTGCGTCGCAACTTCTGCAGCCGCACGTTGGCGTCCGGGGTGATGGCGAAGATCAGCGGATCCACCGACGGCTTGCCGCCGAAATATTCCTTGTTGGCGGCATAGCGGATCGAGGCGTCTTTCTGGAAACGGGTGAACACGAACGGGCCGCTGCCGATCGGCTGACTATTGAGCTTCTCCGGCGCGCCGGCCTTGAGCAGTTTATCGGCGTACTCTGCCGAGTAGATCGAGGCGAAGCCCATGCTCAGGGTGGCGAGGAAGGTCGAGTCCGGGTGATCGAGGGTGAAGCGTACGGTCAGTGGATCGAGGGCATCGATCTTCTTGATCAGCGCCGGCAACTGCATCGACTGCGCATGGGGGAATCCGCTCTGGGCCACTTTGTGCCAGGGGTTCGCCGGGTCGAGCATGCGGTCGAAGCTGAACTTGATGTCTTCGGCGCTCAACTCGCGGGTCGGGCTGAAGTAGTCGGTTTTGTGGAATTTCACCTGCGGGTGCAGCTTGAACACGTAAGTCAGGCCGTCGGTGGACACCTCCCAGCTGTCCGCCAGGCTCGGGACCACTTTGCCGCTAGCGGTGTCGAACTCCACCAGGCGATTCATCAGCACATCGGCCGAGGCGTTGGTGGTGGTCAGTGAGTTGTACTGCACAACGTCAAAACCCTCGGGGCTGGCCTCGGTGCAGACACTGAGGGCAGCGGCTTGGGCCAGTGGGCTCAGCAGCAGAGGGGCAAGCAACAGCGGTAGGGCAGCAAGGCGCATGGTCGGTTCCTTTACAGATCGAAGGCCCATCTGCGAGTGCAGTCTGGAAAAGGCTTACCCTAGTGGGCTCTTTTACAAATGACTATCCCCTTTTTCATTTTATGCGGAGTAAAGTGGCAGGCTTGCCGGCACTGCCTGGTGTGAAACCTCGATTTTTGTGGACGCGCTCGCGCTTCTGCGACGAGCGGTCACCAGCGCTCCCGGCCTTTGTCCTAGGCCCTTACGCGCAGAAAAACAGGCTTTTTACGCAGTGATGTCACAGCGGTTGTTGTTGCTCTGTGGTCTTTCTGGTATAAAGCAGCGCTCTTTTCTAGGGGCCCGGTTCCTTCGTTTGTAGGTGTAGCCGGTAAGACCCCTAAAGAAACGCGGCGCCTGGCGCCAAATGACTGAGAGATTAAGCGGCCAACCCATGCCGGGTTGGGCATGTGGTTTTAGAGGGCTGAGGCATGTCGAGAGTCTGTCAAGTTACCGGTAAGGGTCCGGTGACTGGGAATAACATTTCCCACGCAAATAACAAAACCCGTCGTCGTTTCCTGCCGAACCTGCAGCATCACCGCTTCTGGGTCGAAGAAGAGAAACGTTTCGTGCGTCTGCGCGTATCTGCCAAAGGCATGCGTATCATCGACAAGCGTGGCATCACTGTCGTGCTGGCCGAAATCCGCAAAGCTGGCAAGATCTAAGGGAGCTAATCATGCGTGAATTGATTCGTTTGATTTCGAGCGCCGGTACTGGTCACTTCTACACTACCGACAAGAACAAGCGTACTACCCCGGACAAACTCGAGATCAAGAAATTTGATCCGGTTGTTCGCAAGCACGTGATCTACAAAGAAGGCAAAATCAAGTAATTGATTTTCTCCTCTTACAAAAAAGGCCCGTATCGCGAGATACGGGCCTTTTTTGTCGCCTGCAGATTATGAGGCGCCTGGCTGTACCCCTTCGCGAGCGGGTTCGCTCCTACGGTGTCCGCGTTCAAATAATTGCGCGCAAAAGCGTCGGACTGGTGCAACAAGCACGCTCAAGCCTTCTGCTCAAACACCACATAAATCTTGCGGCAGGTTTCCAGCACTTCCCAAGTCCCGCGGAAGCCGGCGGGGATGACGAAGCGATCGCCCACGCGCAGGGTTTTGCTGTTGCCGTCATGGTCGCGCAGGACTGAAACACCCTGAAGGATTTCGCAATATTCGTGCTCGGTGTAATTGACCATCCATTGCCCGACCTCGCCTTCCCAGACGCCGGCACTCATTTGCCCGCACGGACTGTTGTAATGGTTGTACACCGATTGCTCGGGATCGCCCTTGAGCACTTTGGTCGGATCGGGGCGGTAGCGCTCAGGTTGCGGCGTGGCCTGGCTGAAATCGACGACATCCTGAATGTTCATGCTGGAATTCCCCGTAGTAACGGTGCGAAGTGGCTGGACAGTCCGAAGTCTATGTTTATTAAAATGAACATCGCAAGGCCGTTTAGCGCGCTTATGTCAAATATATTGAAACAACACTGGTCGCTGGTTTAGGGTGGCGGGTGCCTTGGGCCGAAAGCAGGCTGGCCAGGCAGAATTCCTGAAGAGGCCACTGAACACCCGTGGCGCTCCGTATTCAATGAGAGGAGGACACTCGCATGACCACCCTGACCCGTGCCGACTGGGAACAACGCGCCAGCGATCTGCAGATCGAAGGCCGCGCCTACATCAATGGCGAATACACCGACGCCGTTTCCGGCCAGACCTTTGAATGCATCAGCCCGGTCGATGGCCGTCTGTTGGGCAAGATCGCCAGTTGCGATCTCGACGACGCTCAGCGTGCGGTGGAAAACGCCCGCGCCACCTTCAATTCCGGCGTCTGGTCGCGCCTGGCGCCGACCAAACGCAAAGCCACCATGATTCGTTTCGCCAGCCTGCTGAAACAGCACGCCGAAGAACTCGCCCTGCTTGAAACCCTGGACATGGGCAAGCCGATCAGTGACTCGCTGTACATCGACATCCCCGGCGCCGCGCAAGCGTTGAGCTGGAGCGGTGAAGCCATCGACAAGATCTACGACGAAGTCGCGGCCACCCCGCACGACCAACTCGGCCTGGTCACTCGCGAGCCGGTTGGCGTGGTCGGCGCGATCGTACCGTGGAACTTTCCGCTGATGATGGCCTGCTGGAAACTCGGGCCGGCACTGTCCACCGGTAACTCGGTGATCCTCAAGCCGTCGGAAAAGTCTCCGTTGACCGCCATCCGCATCGCCGCGTTGGCCGTTGAAGCCGGTATCCCGAAAGGCGTGCTCAACGTGCTGCCAGGTTACGGTCACACCGTCGGCAAGGCGTTGGCGTTGCATAACGATGTCGACACCCTGGTGTTCACCGGTTCGACCAAAATCGCCAAACAGCTGCTGATCTACTCCGGCGAATCGAACATGAAGCGCGTCTGGCTCGAAGCCGGCGGCAAGAGCCCGAACATCGTGTTCGCCGACGCGCCGGACCTGCAAGCCGCTGCCGAATCGGCGGCCAGTGCCATCGCATTCAACCAGGGCGAAGTCTGCACCGCCGGTTCGCGCCTGCTGGTGGAGCGTTCGATCAAGGACACTTTCCTGCCGCTGGTGATCGAGGCGCTCAAGGCCTGGAAGCCGGGCAATCCACTGGACCCGGCGACCAACGTCGGTGCGCTGGTCGACACTCAGCAGATGAACACCGTGCTGTCCTACATCGAGTCCGGCCACACTGACGGCGCCAAGCTGGTAGCGGGCGGTAAGCGCATCCTGCAAGAAACCGGCGGCACCTATGTCGAACCGACGATTTTTGACGGCGTGAGCAATGCCATGAAAATCGCTCAGGAAGAGATTTTCGGCCCGGTGCTGTCGGTGATTGCTTTCGACAGCGCAGAAGAAGCCATCCAGATCGCCAACGACACGCCTTATGGGCTGGCCGCAGCGGTATGGACCAAGGACATCTCCAAGGCACACCTGACCGCCAAGGCGTTGCGCGCCGGCAGTGTTTGGGTCAACCAGTACGATGGCGGCGACATGACCGCGCCGTTTGGTGGCTTCAAGCAGTCGGGCAATGGTCGCGATAAATCGCTGCACGCTTTCGATAAGTACACCGAGCTGAAGGCGACCTGGATCAAGTTGTAAGTCCAGAGCACCCTGCAGGAAAAATGTGGGAGCGAGCCTGCTCGCGAAAAGCGGTCTGACAGTCGACGACAATGTTGAATGTGCAACCGCCTTCGCGAGCAGGCTCGCTCCCACAGTGTTTTTGCCGTGAAAAATAATGATCCACAGGAGCGTGGAAATGCGTTGGGCGACTTATTTCGCCGTGTTGGCGTCCGTCCTCAGTGTCGGCCTGGCCCTCGGGGTCAGCATGCCGTTGGTGTCGTTTCGTCTGGAGAGCTGGGGCTACGGCTCGTTCGCCATCGGTGTAATGGCAGCGATGCCGGCGATCGGCGTGTTGCTTGGGGCGAAGATTTCCAGTCGCCTGGCCGCTTACTTCGGTACCGCCAACCTGATGCGCCTGTGTCTGTGGGCCGGGGCGCTGTCGATCGGGCTGCTGGCGCTGTGGCCGAGTTACCCGGTCTGGCTGCTGTTGAGGCTGATGATCGGGGTGATCCTGACCATCGTCTTCATCCTCGGTGAAAGCTGGATCAACCAGTTGGTGGTCGAACAGTGGCGCGGGCGCCTGGTGGCGCTGTACGGCAGCAGTTACGCCCTGAGCCAGTTGGCCGGCCCGGTGCTCCTGGGCTTTATGGGTACCGACCACGATTATGGTTTCTGGGTCGGCGTTGGCCTGCTGATCGCCTCGCCATTGCTGCTGCTCGGACGCAGCGGTGCGCCGAGCAGTGAGGCGTGCAGCGTGACCTTTCGTGACCTCTGGGCGTTCTGTCGCGGCCTGCCGGCAATCGGTTGGGCAGTGTCACTGTTTGCCGCGTTCGAGGCGATGATTCTGACCCTGCTGCCGGTCTACTGCCTGCGTCAGGGGTTCACGGCGGAAATCGCCCTGGCCATGGTCAGTACGGTGGTGGTCGGCGATGCCTTGCTGCAATTGCCAATTGGCGCACTGGCGGATCGCATTCCCCGGCGTACCTTATTCGCCGGTTGCGCGGTCATCCTGCTGTTGTCGAGCCTGGCGATTCCGCTGTTGATCGACAGCTTGCTGATCTGGCCGTTGTGGGTGCTGTTCGGCGCCAGCGCAGGGGGCTTGTTCACCCTGTCGCTGATCCTGATCGGCGAGCGTTATCGCGACGATGCGCTGGTGCGTGCCAATGCGCACATCGCGCAACTGTGGGGCATCGGCTGCCTGGTCGGCCCACTGGTGGCTGGCGCCGGCAGCCAGTGGGTCAGTGGCCACGCCTTGCCGCTGTTCATGGCGGCGGGGGCGTTGGGGCTGGTGATTTTGTTGATGCGCCAAGGGGCCTTCGGCGCCGCGCCGGAGCCGGCTTAGAGCATCCGCTCCAGGCCGACGCTGGTGCTGAACCACGCGTTGAAACGCCGCCACCAACTGCCCGGCTCCTGGGTCAAGGTGTGCATCTGGCCGTTGTCTTCGGTGACCCACACCACGTGTCCGTCCTGTAATTTCGCCTCGTAGGCCAAGGGCGGCGCCATGCCTTGCAGGGCCAGTTCGCGCACATGCGCGGCGAGTTCGGGGCTGTCCACCAGCACGCCGACTTCGGTGTTCCACAGCACCGAACGGGGGTCGAAATTGAACGAGCCGATGAAGGATTTCTGCCCGTCGAAGATGATCGCCTTGCTGTGCAGGCTCGAGTCCGAACCACGATAAGACTTGCCATAAAACAGATGCGGGCCGCTGCCGCCGCTGCCTTCGTCCCCGGGTTGGCGGCGCAATTCGTAGAGCTTCACACCGTGTTCCAGCAGGGCCTTGCGATAGGGCGCATAACCTCCGTGCACGGCGGGCACGTCGGTGGCCTCCAGGGAGTTAGTCAGCAAGCTCACCGAAACGCCTGCGTCGGCGCGACCGGTCAGGTATACCAAGCCCGGTTGCCCGGGCACGAAGTACGCGGAAATCAGCACCAGTTCCTTGCTGACCCCGGTCAGCTCCGGCGCCAATTGCGTGGTCAGCAGCAATTGCGGGTCCGGCTCGTCCTTGGCCAGCACCTTGCTCGGCGCATCCCATAAGGCCTGGTTCCAGGCCCAGATCAACTCCGAGCGCCACAGGTCCATGCGCGGGTGAGTGGTGTAGGTCATCAGCTGTTGGTAGAGCGCGTGATTCTGTTTGCGGGTTTCTTCCAGCGACTCCTCCAGGCGCGTGCGGGTGTTGGCCAAGTCCTTGGCGGTCGGCGGGCTGGAGAGGAACTCGTCGATTGGCTTGCTCAACGCGCTGTTCCAGTACTGATCGAAACTGTGCCCCAACTGCTCGGCCACCGGGCCAATGCCGAGCATGTCGATGTCAGTGAAGTTCATGTTCGGCTCGGCGTCGAAATACTCGTCGCCCAGATTTCGGCCGCCGACGATCGCCGCGCTGTTGTCCGCCAGCCATAACTTGTTGTGCATGCGCCGGTGTTGCAGCGACAGGTTGAACAGCCGCCCTGCGGCCCTCGTCACGCCGGTGCTGCGGCCCAAGTGCAGTGGGTTGAACAGGCGAATGTGAATCTGCGGATGCGCGGCAAGGGTGGCAATGGCCTGGTCGAGGCCGTCGCTGGTGGTGTCGTCCAGCAGGATGCGCACGCGTACGCCGCGATCGGCGGCCTTGAGCAACTCATCCACCAGCATGCGGGTACTGACGCCGTCGTGGACGATGTAGTACTGCAGGTCGAGGCTGGTTTGTGCATTGCGGATCAGTTCGGCCCGCGCCATGAACGCTTCGCTGCTGTTGGACAGCAGCCGAAAACCCGACTGGCCCTTGTAGGGCGCCGCCTGGGCCTGGATCGAACGGCCGAACGCGGACTGCGCGGCCGGCAGTGCCTGGCTCGGTTCGCGGGGAGCATCGAAGGTCGCGCAGCCACTCAGCGACAGGGCCAGAAACAGGGCAAGGGGCAGGACCGTACTTGATCTCAAGGCGGATTCTCTGTGGGCGGGGCGAAGGCCGAAGTATGGCACGGCGTCGGGTGACGCCGTATCTGACAGATCAAGTGCCGCCAAGTTGTCAGTCACACGCCGAAAATGCGTAGAAGCTACACGGTCAGTCGGAAAAGCCTGATCGTTTGGGCGAGATGTCCTACAGAAAACACGCCTTAAACGGGGAATGATCGCTGCGCATCCGGCGCTTTGCGTGTCCGGAATTTCCGGTCACGAAGGCGCCTGCATTGATGCAGCCCACTTTTCACAGGATGTGTACATGAACAAGATTTTTTCCGCGCTGGCCCTGGCCACCGCAGTCGCGCCTTTCACGGCGCAGGCAGCCAGCGTTGACCTGACCGTCACTGGCACCGTCATCCCCACGGCTTGCATCCCGGCGTTCGCCAGCGGCACTAACGTTGATCTCGGGCGCATCTATTCGGCTGCCCTTGACCCCATTGCGCAGAACGATCTGCCGCCACGGGATATCACCCTCAAGGTCGCCTGCGATGCTCCGGCGGCGGTGGAAATCGCGGTCACCGATAACCGTGGCGCCACCAAAGTGCCGGGCCTGGCGTTCAATGGCCGCCTCAACGACGACCTCTACTATGGCCTCGGCAGCACGCAAGGCATCGGCATCGGTGGTTTTGGTTTGTTGACCGGCCAACCGAACACCGATGGCAATGCGCAAACCTTGCTGGCTCGTTCCCCCGCTGATCCGGCATGGCGGGTGCCGGTCACCGGCCTGGTGGCCAATGCGCCGATCTCTTATTCGTGGGGCCCGAGTGCGGTTACCGGTCCGGCCGCTGCTCGCCTGCACACCTTCCCGATGAAAGTCGCCGCGGTGATTCGCGCCACTTCCGAGCTGCCACCGACCACCAGCGATTTCCCGCTCGACGGTTCGGTGACATTTGACCTGTTTTACCTCTGAGCCGACGGATCGGCCGGGTCAAACACGCCGCGCCGCCGCCTCGATAGGTTCGCCCTGAGAGGGCCGGCGCGGGATGTCATCGAGCACCGACGGATGTGGTGATCCCACGCCTGTCGGTGCTATCTGGAGAAACTCATGCACCCCTCAATTCCCTTGCGGACGCTCGGCGCCGTCGCGTCGCTGTGCCTGGCATTCCATAACGACTCGGCTATCGCAGCCGGGATGATCCCGGAAACACCCGTGGTCGTGGTCGATCAGCAATGGGGCGAAGCCACCCTCAACGTCCGGAACTCCGACGACCGACCGGCCTTGCTCTACAGCAGTGTCGAGAACATCGCCGAGGACACCGAGCGGTTGCTGGTATTGACGCCGCCGGTGGCGCGGGTTGAGCCAGGGCAGAGTCAGCAAGTGCGGTTCATCCTCGCCAGCGACAAGCCGCTGACCACCGAGCGCCTCAAGCGAGTCATCCTCGAAGGCATCATGCCCCGACAGGATGCGGGTGGCGCACGGATCAGCCTGAGTGTGCGACAGAACATTCCGGTGATTCTGCGGCCGGCGAACTTACCGATAGACCGCGCGCCATGGAAACGCCTGACCTGGACGGCCGGTGTCAATCAGTTGCAGGTGAGCAATCCCAGCCCTTACGTCGTGCGCTTGGCCAAATCCGTGACGCTGCTGCCCGGCGGCCAGACCCTGGAGCTCAATCGCACTTACATTTTGCCCGGTGAAACCCTGAAACTCGTGGCGGCGTCGACCCTCGGCAGCCACGTGCGGCTGTTTCCCGCGACCACCTACGGGTTCGCCGTGGACAGCTACGACGCACCGTTGAGCCGGCGCTAGTGAGCCGGCGCAACGCCTGGCTGATGGGGTTGATCCTGAGCCTGGTCGTGGGGCAAACCTCGTCGGCCGAGCCGGCCACCGAGTTTGATCCGTCGGTGCTGGCGGCGCGTGGCATCGATCCGCAGGTGGCCGAATACTTTCGCGCCACGCCGCGTTTTACCCGGGGGCGCCAACGAGTGCTGCTGCAGGTCAACGGCACGCCGGTTGGCCAGGTCATGGCGGCGTTCGATGGCGACGGGCAATTGTGCCTCGATGAAAACCTGCTGAAGCTTGGTGGTATTCGGTCGACGCTGATGCTGCCCGAAAATGCCGAGTTGGAGAGCTGCATTGGGGCGCTCGACGGTTTGCCCGGCGCGCAGGTCAGGCTCAACCCGGGTCTGCAACAAGTGGCGCTGCTGGTGCCGACCGAACACTTGATGACGCGGGGCGCGCAGCACCGCCACTGGGCCTCGGGCGGTGCGGCCGGGGTGTTCAATTACGACGCGTTGCTGGTTTCCAGCACCTATCAAGGCCGGTCGAGCCAGTACCGCAACCTCGGCACGGAGCTAGGGTTCAACGCCGGGGATTGGGTGGTGCGCAGCCGCCAGAACTACACCTCGTTCCAGGGCGTCGAGCGCTCCGAAACGCTGTACACCCAGGCCTCGCGCACTTGGGAGCGTTACCAGGCGAACGTGCAACTCGGTCAATTGAACCTGCAGTCACCGCTATTTGCCGGCGAGCCCTTCAGCGGCTTTCAGATCCGCCCGGAACAAGCGCTGCAGTGCGATTATCCACCAGGCGTGGGCGGTGGCAGCCGGGTTGAGGGGGTGGCCTATACGTCGTCGCGGCTCGAGGTGCGCCAAAGCGGGGTGATGATCTACACCACGGTCGTGCCGGCGGGGCCTTTCACGCTGACCGATTTGCCGCTGATCAGCCAGCACCTCGACCTTGACGTCAGCGTGGTCGAAGAGGGCGGCGCGCAGCGGCACTTTCGCGTGCTGGCCGCCGACTTGCGCCCTGCCGGGGTTGGCGCGCCACCGGGTTACGCACTGGCGGCGGGCAAAGTGCGGCGGTTCAGCCAGGACGTGCGACCGGCACCCTCGTTTCTGGCGGCGAGCAAGGATTGGCAATGGCGAGTGGGCACCCAATTCAACGCCGGTCTGATGGCGGCGGATGATTACCGCGCGGTGGGCTGGGGCGTGCAGCAGGCTGTGGCGCGCAGTTCGCGGCTGAGCGTGCAGCAATTGCGATCGCGCGATCCGCTCGGCGGCCAAGGGCAGGAAGTGCAAGCATCGCTGAGCAGCGCGTTCAGCCCGAGCGGGTCGGTGAGCCTCAGCGCGGTGCAACGCAGCGGGGGCTTTCGGACAATGGCCGACAGCGGCGTGCAGCCCTCGACGGCGCCAACCTTCAGTCGCGCGCAGCATCAGTGGGGCGTTTCATTCAGCTATGCCGACCGGCACTGGGGCGCGTTCAGCGGCGCGCTGGCTCGTTATGCCGCGAATGCAGGGTCGCAGCAAACCCGGTTGAGCGCGTCCTGGTCACGGATGTTCGAAGGCGCGAATGTGTCGTTAAGCGTGCAGCATGAGCCGGGCAACAACGTCGAACGCTCGGCTAACACTGCGCTGTATGCGACCCTGAGCCTGCCACTGGGGCCAAGCCGCAGCCTCAGTCTGTACAGCCGCCGCGATGGCACCAGCGGAATGCGCAGTGGCGCGCGCTACACCGAACAGCTCAGCGACACCTTGGGCTACAGCGTCGCCGGCGAACGTTCCGACTTAGGCGCAAGCAGTTTCAACGGCCGCGTCAACGCCTTGCCGCGCTACACCAGCGTCGATCTGGGTTACGCCCGCAGCGGCTTCGGCGCCAGCAACTCCGACCTGGGCCTGCGCGGCGGATTGGCGCTGCACGAAGGCGGGCTGACGCCGTCGCCGTATCCGTTGCGCGACACCTTCGGGCTGCTCAAGGCCGGCGACGCCAATGGCATCAAACTCAGCACGCCACAGGGCCCGGTATGGACCGATGCCGGTGGCCATGCGGTGGCCGCGAGCCTGCCGGCGTACCAGACCAGCCGCCTGGAAATCGACACCCGCAGCCTGCCGCGGCATGTCGGTGTGCTTAACGGTTTCCAGGAAGTGGACGCCGGGCGCGGTGCGGTGCCGCGCCTGGATTTCACGCTCAGTTCGGCGCGCGGGGTGGTGCTACATGTGCGCGACGCGGACGGCGCCTTCGTGCCCCGGGGCGTGGCGGTTTTTGATCGCCACGGCGAGTACCTGACCAGCGTGGTCGATGCCGGCCTGGTGTATCTGGCCGATGCGCCACAGCCATTTGAGCTGCGACTGGCATTGCCGAACGACGGCACCTGCCTGGTCGCCCTCGAATTGCCCGAGCCCACTGAAGCAGCGATGCCTTACGACATCGTCGAGGCAGTGTGCCGCACGTCGTGATGCTCCATAAAAGGACGTTTATGAATCGACTGATTAGCCTATTGATTGGCCTGGTGCTGTCGGGCGTTCAAATCGCTAACGCGCAAGCGCCGTGCTCGATGCAGTTAAGTCACCCCGCGCTGGATTTCGGCGCCTATTCCGCCGACCCGTGGCGAGCGCCTCTGACTTTCGGCCCGCGCCGCGTGCAGTTGCAGGTGCAGTGCGCTGAACCGCAATCGCTGCGGCTGCACTTCGACGCCCCGTCGGTAGACGGCCAGCGCTACCGTTTTGGTGCCGGCAGCTTGCAGGTCCAGGTGCTGTCGGCCCAGGTGGATGGCCAGGCCAGCCGCTGGTCGAGCGGGCCGGACGGCGCGGACACTTTGCCGTCATGGCGTCCGGGACAGCCGCTGCAACTGGTGTTGCCCGGAAGGTATCTGCACCTGGAGCTGGAAATCGAACCGACGCTGGATGGGCACGCGGCGAAGGTTCGCGACATCAGCCTGCTGCGGGCGTCCGGTCGGTTTCGGTTGGAGTGAAAGCTCAGCCTTCGGCCTGCGCATCGGCCAGCAACTTGATTGCTGCTGCGCCCACCTTGCGCACCGCTTCTTCAATCTGCGGGGTTGGCTTGGCGGCGTAGTTCATGCGCAGGCAGTTACGGTATTTGCCGGACGCCGAAAAGATACTGCCGACCGCAATCTGCACGCCCTGACCATACAGTTCGCGATTGAGCTTCAAACTGTCGAAGGTCTCCGGCAGTTCGACCCACAGCAAGAAACTGCCTTGCGGGCGACTGGCGCGGGTGCCCGCGGGGAAATAGCGCGTGACCCAATCGATCATCACGTCGCGATTACGCTGGTATTGCGTGCGCATCCGCCGCAAATGCGGCTCGAAATGCCCGCCCTTGAGAAACTCGGCAATAGCAATTTGCGGTTGTGGTGCCGTCGAGCCGGTGCTGATGTATTTCATGTGCAGCACTCGTTCGAGATAACGGCCGGGCGCGACCCAACCGATGCGCAAGCCAGGGGCGAGGGTTTTGGAGAAGGAGCTGCACAGCAGGACGCGTCCGTCTTCGTCGAAGGACTTGATGGTGCGCGGTCGCGGATAGGTGTAGGCCAATTCGCCGTACACATCGTCTTCGATGATCGCGACGTCAAAGCGCTGGGCCAGGAGGATCAGCGCCCGTTTGCGTGATTCCGGCATGATGTAACCCAGCGGGTTATTGCAGTTGGGGGTCAACTGAATGACTTTGATCGGCCATTGTTCCAGCGCCAGCTCCAAGGCTTCGAGGCTGATGCCGGTCAGCGGGTCGGTGGGGATTTCCAGGGCTTTCATGCCCAGGCCCTTGAGGGTCTGCATGGCCCCGTGAAAACTCGGTGAATCCACCGCGACGATATCGCCGGGTTCGCAGATCGCACGAATGCTGGTGGACAGCGCTTCGTGGCAGCCGGTGGTGATGACCAAGTCATCGGCGCTCAACTGGCAGCCAGAATCGAGCATCAGCCGAGCGATCTGTTCGCGCAGTTCGAAGGTGCCATAGATATTGTCGTAATACAGGCCGGGCATGTCTTGCCGACGACTGATCCGCGCGAGGCCGCGCAGCAGCGGTTTCATGGTCGGCGTCGAAATGTCCGGCATGCCCCGGCCCAGTTGCACCACGTCTTTATTGACCTTGGTACGGATGAGCTCCAGCACCTGATCCCACTGCGAAATTTCTACCGGCCGTTGCGCCGGGCGGCCGACCGCGGGCAGTTCCGGCAGCTCACGGCTGACGGGCACGAAGTAGCCGGATTTCGGTTTCGGCGTGGCCAGGCCGCCGTCCTCCAGCATCCGGTACGCTTGCTGCACGGTGCTCAGGCTGACCCCGTGCTCGACGCTCAAGGCCCGTACCGAGGGCAGTCGGTCGCCGGGGCGATAGAAGCCCTGTTCGATGCGGGTGCCGAGCAATTCGGCGAGGTTGACGTAAAGCGTCATGATTCAGCCTCGGGGCGGGTGGATCGGTTAACCAATACAGATGGGTAGAAAAACTGCAATTCAGCGCCAGCAGCTCGAATCTGTATGGAATTAATACCGTATCGTTGAATCTGTCATGGTTTTTAGCGTCCGCGCATCATGTCTCTCCAAGGCAACACAAGTAAACAGGAGTGACTGAAATGAACGGCTTGAGCGATGTGCGGCTGACCTTACACAACCAGGAGCTGGCGGCGGGACAGGACCGCGAACGACCGATAGTCCTCTGCGTCGCGCCGTCCGGCCTGAGTCTCTGGGGCCAGTTTCGTCATCGTTTGCACACCCGCAGGGCGTTGCTGGCGCTGACGCCGGAACAGCTCAAGGATGTCGGGCTGACGCTGCAACAGGCGCGGGAGGAGGGGTTGAAGCCGTTTTGGCGGGTATGAGTGTTGCGTTGGCCGGTAGAACCGTTCGCGAGCAAGCTCGCTCCCACAGGGAAAATCAGTGTGGGAGTGAACGGCGTCAGTCAGGCCAACTCTTTCAACCGATGCCACAACATCCCTAGCGCCAGCAACGGCGAGCGCAGATGCTTGCCGCCGGGGAAGGTGATGTGCGGCACCCGGGCAAACAGGTCGAAACCGCCGCCCTCCTGACCGCTGATGGCCTCGGCCAGCAGTTTGCCGGCCAAGTGTGTGGCGTTCAGGCCATGGCCGGAATAGGCCTGGGCGTAATACACATTCGGCTGATCCTTGAGCCGGCCAATCTGCGGCAAACGGTTGGCGCCGATGCCGATCATGCCGCCCCACTGATAATCAATCTTCGCCCCGGCCAGTTGTGGGAACACCTCAAGCATTTTTGGCCGCATGTAAGCTGCGATGTCCCGCGGGTCGCGCCCGGAGTAATGGCACGCGCCGCCGAACAGCAAGCGACGGTCGGCGGAAAGGCGGTAGTAATCCAGTGCGACGCGCTGGTCACACACCGCCATGTTCTGCGGCAATAGCTGATGCGCTTGTTCTTCGCTCAAGGGTTCGGTGGCGATGATGTAGCTGCCGGCGGGCAACACTTTGCCGCTGAGTTCCGGGTTGAGGCCGTTGAGGTAAGCGTTGCACCCCAGCACCAGCGTCTTGGCGCGGACCGTGCCGTGGGCAGTGTGAACCTTGGCTTCAGGGCCATAATCGATACGCGTCACGGCGGACTGCTCGAACACCTGCACGCCCAATTGCTGCACCACGGCGGCTTCGCCCAAGGCCAGATTCAACGGGTGCAAATGCCCCGAACCCATGTCGATCAAGCCGCCGACATAGCGCTGCGAGCCCACCACGCTGTGCATCTCATCGGCCTGCAGCAGGCGGGTCTGATGGCGATAGCCGAGGCTTCGCAGTTCTTCGGCGTCGGCGGCGAAACCTTCGAGGTCGCGGGGTTTATTGGCCAGGTCGCAGTAACCCCAGGTCAGGTCGCAGGGAATCTGATAGCGCTCGATCCGCTGACGGACGATGTCCACGGCTTCCAGGCCCATCAGCTTCATCTGCCGCACGCCATCGCTGCCGATCACCGGCGCAAACTGGTCGAGCCCGTGGCCAACGCCGCGAATCAACTGCCCGCCATTGCGACCGCTGGCGCCCCAGCCGATTTTCCGCGCTTCGAGCAACACCACGCTGAAGCCGCGCTCGGCCAGTTCGAGAGCCGTGTTCAACCCGGAAAACCCGCCTCCGACCACGCACACGTCGGCCAACAGATCGCCCTGCAGCACGGGGAAGTCAGGCTGCGGCACGCTGCTGGCGGCGTAGTAGGAAGCGGCGTGCCGGGCAGGGGCAGTCATAAGGAACATCCTGATTCGCGTGGTTGAAAAATTCGACGGAGCATAAGCGCAGCGTCCGGGGCGGGCAACACGGGGCGGTTGTTGCTGTGCGGATCGAGCTTTTGCGGCAAACTCCCACGCACTATCACTGTTGGGTCACTGTTTCGATGAGCTGCAACCGCCAGATTATCAGCACGCTACGGCAGCAGATTCCCTCGTTCGAGTGCGTGCCCGGCTGCCATGACTGCTGTGGTCCGGTGACCACCTCACCGGAAGAAATGTCGCGCCTGCCGCGCAAGACCCGCGCCGAGCAGGATGCCGCCCTGGAAGCGCTGAACTGCGTGCACCTGGGGCCCAATGGCTGCACCGTGTATGACGAGCGGCCACTGATTTGTCGCTTGTTCGGCACCACCAAGACCTTGCCGTGCCCCAATGGTCGGCGGCCGGTGGAACTGATTCACCCTCAGGTTGAGAAGCAGATTCACGGGTACATGGCGTCGACGCGGCAGGTGTTGGTCTGAGTGAGGATCGAGTCGTCTGCATTCGCGAGCAGGCTCGCTCCTACACAGATAACGCTGGCCCTGTGGGAGCGAGCCCGCTCGCGAAGACGGCCGAACAGGCGCCGAACATCTCAATCCGGAATCGGCAGGCTCAAGCTCTCTTTCACCTCTTCCATCACGATATAGCTTTTGGACTCGCGCACATGCGGCAGTTTGAGCAAGATGTCGCCGAGCAATTTGCGGTACGAGGCCATCTCGGAAATCCGTGCTTTCACCAGGTAGTCGAAATCCCCTGAGACCAAATGGCATTCCAACACGTGCGGCAGTTTGAGTACCGCACGTCGGAACTCTTCGAAAGTATCCCCGGATTTGTAGTCGAGGCTGATCTCGACGAACACCAGCAGACTACCCTTCAGATGCTGTGGATTCAGGCGGGCGTTGTAACCCATGATGATCCCCTCGCGCTCCAGGCGCCGCACCCGTTCGGTACAGGGTGTGGTCGAGAGCCCGACCTTTTCCCCCAGCTCGGTGAAGGAAATACGCCCGTCCGCTTGCAGGATGCGCAGGATGTTGCGGTCGATCTTGTCCAGCTCGCGTTTGGTCTGGGTGTTGGTCCGCATAGGGGATGCGCCTCCGTGAAAAGGGTTTTTGCCGAGAATTGTCGCCAAATATAGGTGCTTATATAGTGAAAAGCACTGGCTAATCTTTTTTAAACTGCCCACATCTTCGGTCTGAACACTACGTCAGCGGTTTACCGCGATGAGGGATAACAAAATGCGCGTCATGGTCTTGGGTAGTGGCGTTATCGGTGTCACCAGTGCTTATTATCTGGCCCGCGCCGGATTTGAAGTGGTGGTGGTAGACCGTCAGCCGGCGGCGGCCATGGAAACCAGCTTCGCCAACGCCGGCCAGGTCTCGCCGGGTTATGCCTCACCGTGGGCTGCGCCGGGCGTACCGCTTAAAGCCATCAAGTGGCTGCTGCAACGCCACGCACCGCTGGCCATCAAGGCCACTGGCGATATCGACCAATACCTGTGGATGGCGCAAATGCTGCGCAACTGCACCGCCAGCCGTTACGCGGTGAACAAGGAGCGCATGGTCCGCCTGTCCGAGTACAGCCGCGACTGCCTCGACGAATTGCGCGCCGAAACCGGCATTGCTTATGAAGGTCGCAGCCTCGGTACCACGCAGTTGTTCCGCACCCAGGCGCAACTCGATGGCGCCGCCAAAGACATCGCCGTGCTGAAGGAATCCGGCGTGCCTTTTGAGCTGCTCGACCGCGCCGGCATTGCCCGGGTCGAACCGGCCCTGGCCAGCGTCACCGACATTTTGTCCGGTGCCCTGCGCCTGCCGAATGACCAGACCGGCGACTGCCAGATGTTCACTACTCGCCTGGCGGACATGGCCGCCAAACTCGGCGTGGAATTCCGCTACGGCCAGGACATTCAGCGCCTGGACTTCGCCGGTGAGCGCATCAACGGCGTGTGGATCGACGGCAAGCTGGAAACCGCCGACCGTTATGTCCTCGCGCTGGGCAGCTACTCGCCGCAATTGCTCAAGCCGCTGGGCATCAAGGCGCCGGTGTACCCGCTCAAGGGTTATTCGATGACCGTGCCGATCACCAACCCGGCGATGGCCCCGACGTCGACCATCCTCGACGAGACCTACAAAGTCGCGATCACCCGTTTCGACAACCGCATTCGCGTTGGCGGCATGGCGGAGATTGCCGGTTTTGACCTGTCGCTCAACCCGCGTCGGCGCGAAACCCTGGAGATGATCGTCAACGACCTTTATCCTCAGGGCGGTAATCTGGCCGAGGCGAGTTTCTGGACCGGCCTGCGCCCAACCACCCCGGACGGCACACCGATCGTTGGCGCCACGCCGTTCAAGAATCTGTTCCTCAACACCGGTCACGGCACGCTTGGCTGGACCATGGCCTGTGGCTCCGGTCGTTTGCTGGCTGACCTGATGGCGAAGAAAACCCCGCAAATCAGCGCCGAAGGCCTGGATATTTCCCGTTATGGCAGCACCGCACAGGAGTCCGCAAAACATGGCAATCCAGCGCCAGCTCACCAATGAGCGCATGAGTCAGATCGTCGCTCACAACGGTACGGTCTACCTGGCCGGGCAAGTCGGTGACGACATGACCGCCGACATTGAGCAGCAGACCCGCGAAACCCTGGCCAATATCGAGCGCCTGCTCGACCTGGCCGGCACCGACAAGCGCCATCTGCTGTCGGTCACTATCTACCTGAAAGACATCGATGCACACTTCGCCGGGATGAATTCGGTGTGGGACCAGTGGCTGCCCAAGGGCGTCGCTCCGGCTCGCGCCACCGTCGAGTCGAAACTCTGCGAGCCAGACATTCTGGTGGAGTTGTCGGTGGTCGCGGCGCTGCCGTAAACCTCTGCAAAAATCCCTCTCCCGGTGCGCTGGCGGTTTACGCCGCCCACGCGTGCCGGTTTTCTTCCCATGACCGCCTAGAAGCCTGCCGCCATGCGTCCAGCCCGTGCCCTGATCGACCTTCAAGCCCTGCGCCACAACTACCGCATTGCCCGTGAAATTACCGGGGCCAGAGCCCTGGCGGTGATCAAGGCCGATGCTTATGGGCATGGCGCGGTGCGTTGCGCCCAAGCGCTGGAGGCCGAGGCCGATGGCTTTGCCGTGGCCTGCATCGAAGAAGCGCTGGAGCTGCGCGCCGCCGGCATCCGTGCGCCGGTGTTGCTGCTCGAAGGCTTCTTTGAAGCGGATGAGCTGGCGCTGATAGTCGAGCACAACTTCTGGTGCGTGGTGCATTCGCTATACCAGTTGGAAGCGATCGAGAATGCCTCCCTGGCCAAGCCGATTACCGTATGGCTGAAGCTGGATTCGGGCATGCACCGCGTCGGCCTGCATCCCAAGGATTATCAGGCGGCTTATCAACGGCTGCTGGCGACCGGCAAAGTGGCGAAAATTGTGTTGATGAGCCATTTCGCTCGCGCCGATGAATTGCACGAGCAGGCCAGCGCCGATCAAGTCGCGGTGTTCGAAGCGGCCCGTCAGGGCTTGTCGGCTGAAGTCAGCTTGCGCAACTCGCCGGCCACCATGGGCTGGCCGCAGATCCCGAGCGATTGGGTGCGCCCCGGCATCATGCTCTACGGCGCGACGCCGTTCGAAGAAGCCAACGCCGTGGCCGACCGTCTGCGACCGGTGATGACTCTGGAATCGAAAGTGATTTGCGTACGTGAACTGCCCGCCGGCGAGCCGATTGGCTACGGCGGCACATTCGTCACGCCCAAGCCGATGCGCGTCGGGGTCGTCGCCATGGGTTACGCCGATGGCTATCCACGTCACGCGCCGACCGGCACGCCGGTGCTGGTGGCCGGCAAACGCAGCCAACTGATCGGCCGGGTGTCAATGGACATGCTGTGCGTCGACCTCAGCGACGTCCCCGAGGCGGGGCTCGGTTCGACGGTGGAGTTGTGGGGCAAAAATATCCTTGCCAGCGACGTGGCCGCCGCTGCGGATACCATTCCGTATCAGATTTTCTGCAACCTGCGGCGGGTGCCAAGGCTCTATTCCGAGGCTTGAGTCCGGCTGCGCGACACCCGTCCTGACAAGGCCCTACAGGATTCAGGGTCAAGTGTTGTAAATACTGAACGCTGTCGCCATGATAACGCTCAATATTCCAACAACCTGAATCCCTGGAGGCTCCAGCATTGGACGTCGGTGAACGACTGCAATCCATCCGTAAACTGAAAGGTCTTTCACAGCGTGAGCTCGCCAAGCGTGCGGGTGTGACCAACAGCACCATTTCGATGATCGAGAAGAACAGCGTCAGCCCCTCGATCAGTTCGCTGCGCAAGGTGCTGGGCGGGATTCCCATGTCCATGGTGGAGTTCTTTTCCGAAGAGATCCTTCAGGAAAAACCGACTCAGGTCGTCTATAAAGCCAATGAGCTGATCGATATTTCCGATGGCGCGGTGACCATGAAACTGGTCGGTCGGGCGCATCCGAGCCGGGCCATTGCCTTCCTCAACGAGATCTACCCGCCGGGCGCCGATACCGGCGAAGAAATGCTCACCCACGAAGGCGAAGAGACCGGGATTCTGGTCGAAGGCAAACTTGAGCTGGTGGTCGGGCTCGAGACATTCGTGCTGGAGGCTGGCGACAGCTACTATTTCGAAAGCACCAAGCCGCACCGATTCCGTAATCCGTTCGATGTGCCCGCGCGACTAATCAGCGCAGCCACTCCTGCGAATTTCTGACAGAAGAGGCGCCAGCCAAGGATTTGAAGGCGCCCGAAGCAACATCTCACCGTGGCACATAACCCCTTCGACTTTGGGGTTGTTTCAGTGCGACGGGGTAACCGTTATACTTGCGCCCGCCCGCGAAACCGTGGCCGTGGGCGTGACTAGCCACCATTGAGGGTGAACGCGTGAACCTAATTATGAAAATGCTGGCCGCACCAGCAACCGTATTGGCCCTTTGGGCTGTGAGCGCTCAAGCTGCAACGAATGACGATATTGCGAAACGCCTTGAGCCCGTCGGCCAGGTCTGTGTGACGGGGCAAGAGTGCAAGGGGATGGAAGTTGCCGCGACCGCAGGCGGCGGTGGTGGAGCCAAGGCGCCGAAAGATGTTATTGCAAAACATTGCAATGCTTGCCACGGCAGCGGCCTGTTGGGCGCGCCGAAAATCGGTGACACCGCGGCGTGGAAAGAACGCGCCGATCACCAAGGCGGTCTCGACGGCATCCTGGCCAAAGCCATTACCGGCATTAACGCCATGCCACCAAAAGGCACCTGCGCCGATTGCTCGGATGACGAGTTGAAAGGCGCGATTCAAGAGATGTCCGGCCTCAAGTAAGCCTACATCCCGCACAAAAAAACCGCCTGACCAGCGGTTTTTTTGTGCCCGGGATTTGCTTGCCGAGGCTGTTCATTGCAGCAAAGACGCGGCAAGCTCGGTCCAAGCCCTATTCATGGATCGCGAGGGAGAATCAGATGGTGCAGTTGTGTTCGATCGAGCAAGCCGTCGACGACGTTTTGGCGCGGCTGCCCGCGCACATTCACCTGGGGCTACCGCTGGGGCTGGGCAAACCCAATCCCTTCGTCAACGCGTTGTACCGACGCCTGGTGCAGTTGCCCGAGCGTCAGCTGACCATCTACACCGCGCTGTGCCTGGGGCGTCCGAACCTGGGCGATGGCTTGCAGAAACGCTTTCTCGAACCCTTCATCGAACGGGTGTTCGCCGATTATCCCGAACTGGATTTCCTTGCTGATTTGCAGCGAGACAAGCTGCCGAGCAACGTCAGGGTCCAGCAGTTTTTCATGCAGCCCGGCAGTTTGCTGCACAGCGCCACGGCGCAGCAGCAGTACGTCAGCAGCAACTACAGCCACGCCGCGCGGGATATCAACGCCGCCGGTCTGAACCTGGTGGCGCAAATGGTCGCCAGCCACAGCGAGCTTCCGGACCGGCTGAGCCTCAGTTGCAACCCGGACATCACCCTCGACCTGCTGCCGATGATCGCCAAGCGCCGGGCGGCGGGGGAGACCATTCTGCTGGTGGGTCAGGTGCACAACGATCTGCCGTACATGCCCGGCGACGCCGAATTGGGCATGGACGCCTTCGACCTGCTGATCGATGAAAAGGACAGCAGCGCACTCTTTTCCACCCCGAACATGCCGGTGGGTTTCCAGGATCACTTCATTGGTCTGCACGCCAGCACCCTGGTGCGCGACGGCGGCACCCTGCAGATCGGCATCGGCTCGATGGGCGATGCGTTGACCGCCGCATTGCTGGCGCGCCAGGCCGACAATGACGGTTACCGCGCGTTACTTGCCGATATCAACCTCAGCCAGTGGGCGCAGTTGATCGAGCGCGAAGGCGGGACCGGGCCGTTCGCCAAAGGCCTCTATGGCTGCAGCGAAATGTTCGTCAATGGCCTGCTGGTGCTGGCGGATGCCGGGATCATTCGGCGCAAGGTCTACCCCGACGTCGCGACCCAGCAACGGGCCAATGACGGCACCCTGGACGAGGCCGCCGAGCCTGACGGGATCTCGGTCCACGGCGGTTTTTTCCTCGGCCCGCGCAGTTTTTACCAGCGCCTGCGGGAGCTGCCGCAGAGCAAACGCCTCGAATTCAACATGACCCGCATCAGCTACATCAACGAGCTGTACGGCCAGGAAGACCTCAAGCGGTTGCAGCGCCTCGACGCGCGGTTTATCAACACCGTGTTCACCATGACCCTGCTCGGCGCCGGCGTGGCGGACCAATTGGAAGATGGCCGAGTGTTGAGCGGCGTCGGCGGCCAGTACAACTTTGTCGCCCAGGGCCATGCGCTGGAGGGCGCGCGTTCGGTGCTGATCCTGCGCAGTTGGCGCGAGTCCGGCGGTGACGTCAGCTCGAACATTGTCTGGGAGTACGGCCACTGCACCATTCCCCGTCATCTGCGCGACATCGTGGTCACCGAGTACGGCATCGCTGATCTGCGCGGCAAAGCCGATGCGGCGGTGATCGAAGCCTTGCTCAACATCAGCGACTCACGCTTCCAGCCCGGCCTGATCGAACAGGCACAGAAAGTCGGCAAACTGCCGAAGGATTTCCGCCTCGATCCACGCTTTGCCGACAACACTCCGCAGCGGTTGCAAGCGATTCAGGCACGCCACCCGAACCTGTTTCCGGAGTATCCGCTGGGCTGTGATTTCACCGACGTCGAGCGCGACCTGCTGCGGGCGCTGAACTGGCTCAAGAGCAAATTCAAACTCAGCGAGATGCTCGATTTGGGCAAGGCGGCGCTGGACGCGCCAGAGCCTTCTGCCTATCCCGAGCATTTGCAACGCATGGCGTTGACCGAGCCTGACGGGCTGAAACAAGAACTGTATCAGCGGTTGTTGCTGGCGGGCCTGAAGGCGAGCGCGATCTAACGCTTAACAGAAATCAAATGTGGGAGCGGGCTTGCTCGCGAAAGCGGTGTGTCAGTCACTGTTGATGTCGACTGACACATCCTCTTCGCGAGCAAGCCCGCTCCCACAAGGTTTTTGCGGTGCTGCGATTATTCGATAAAGGTCACCACACCATCCTTCAGCGACTGCACCCGCGCCAGGGATTCAACCCGGTAACCTTGGGCATCCAATTCCGCACGACCGCCCTGAAACGACTTCTCGATCACGATGCCCAGGCCTGCGACGGTGGCGCCGGCCTGTTTGATGATCGAGATCAGCGCTTGCGACGCCTTACCGTTGGCCAGGAAGTCATCGATGATCAGCACGCGGTCGCTGCTGGTCAGGTGACGCGGCGAAATGGCCACGGTGCTTTCGGTCTGCTTGGTGAACGAGTACACGGTGGCCGACAACAGGTTTTCGGTCAGGGTCAGGGACTGTTGCTTGCGGGCGAAGATCACCGGTACGCCGAGGTTCAGGCCGGTCATGATCGCCGGGGCGATGCCCGAGGCTTCGATGGTGACGATCTTGGTGATCCCCGAATCCTTGAACAGCGCGGCGAATTCGTCGCCGATCAGCTTCATCAGGGCCGGGTCGATCTGGTGGTTCAGAAAGGCGTCGACTTTCAGGACGTGGTCGGACAGCACAATGCCTTGTTCGCGAATTTTCTGGTGCAGTGCTTCCATGAAGCGGTCCTCTTTCAGCGCCGTGTGCGCCTGGCGTGGAAAAAATAATGGTTAAAAAGTAGTCGATTCTAACGCTTGAGCATCGCGCGGATATCCGCCAGTGCGCTGTTGCCGCGCACCGCTTTGACTTCGGTCGGGGTGTCGTCGTTGCCTTCCCAGGCCAGGTCGTCGGGCGGCAGTTCATCAAGGAAGCGGCTCGGCGAGCAATCGATGATTTCCCCGTACTGCTTGCGCTTGGCGGCGAAGGTGAAGGCCAGGGTCTGCCGCGCGCGAGTGATGCCCACGTACGCCAAACGGCGTTCTTCTTCAATGGTATCGGCCTCGATGCTGGAGCGGTGCGGGAGGATTTCCTCTTCCATGCCCATGATGAACACGTAGGGGAATTCCAGGCCTTTGGAGGCGTGCAAGGTCATCATTTGCACGCCTTCGGCGCCGTCCTCTTCTTCCTGCTGCCGTTCGAGCATGTCGCGCAACACCAGTTTGCCGATCGCATCCTCGACGGTCATTTCGCCTTCTTCGTCTTTTTCGAGGGTGTTCTTCAGCGCTTCGATCAGGAACCAGACGTTGCCCATGCGGTAGTCGGCGGCCTTGTCGCTGGAGCTGTTGGTGCGTAGCCAGTTCTCATAATCGATGTCCATGACCATGCTGCGCAGCGCCGAGATCGGGTCTTCGCCGGCGCACTGCTCGCGGACCTTGTCCATGAAGCGCTTGAAGCGCGACAGGCGATCGGTGAAGCGCGTGTCCAGATGTTCGCCGAGGCCGATTTCGTCGGTGGCCGCGTACATCGAGATCTTGCGTTCAGTGGCGTAGTTGCCGAGCTTCTCCAGGGTGGTCGAGCCGATTTCCCGGCGCGGCACGTTGATCACCCGCAGGAAGGCGTTGTCGTCGTCCGGGTTCACGATCAGGCGGAAGTAGGCCATCAGGTCTTTCACTTCCTGACGGCCGAAGAAGCTGTTGCCACCGGACAGGCGATACGGCACCTGGTGATGCTGCAACTTCAGCTCGATCAGTTTGGCCTGGTAGTTACCGCGATAGAGAATGGCGAAATCGCTGTATGGCCGGTCGGTGCGCAAGTGCAGGCTGAGGATTTCCACGGCCACGCGCTCGGCTTCGGCGTCTTCGTTGCGGCAGCGGATCACGCGGATCTCGTCGCCGTGACCCATCTCGCTCCACAGTTGTTTTTCAAACTCGTGTGGGTTGTTCGAAATCAGTACGTTGGCGCAGCGAAGGATGCGGCTGGTGGAGCGGTAGTTCTGCTCGAGCATTACCACTTTCAGGGACGGGTAATCGTCCTTGAGCAGCATCAGGTTTTCCGGGCGGGCGCCGCGCCAGGCATAGATCGACTGGTCATCGTCGCCGACCACGGTGAACTGATTGCGCTGGCCGATCAGCAATTTCACCAGCAGGTATTGGCTGGCGTTGGTGTCCTGGTATTCGTCCACCAGCAGGTAGCGGACCTTGTTCTGCCACTTCTCGAGGATGTCGGCGTGTTCCTGGAACAGCTTCACCGGCAGCAGGATCAAGTCGTCGAAGTCCACCGCGTTGAACGCTTTAAGCGTGCGCTGGTAGTGGGTGTAGACGATGGCGGCGGTCTGTTCCTTGGGGTTGCGCGCGTTTTCCAGGGCTTCGGCGGGCAGGATCAGGTCGTTTTTCCAGGCGCCGATCATGTTCTTGATCTCGTCGACGCCGTCGTCGCCTGCGTATTCCTTCTGCATGATGTCGGTCATCAGGGCTTTGACGTCGGTCTCGTCGAAGATCGAGAAGCCCGGCTTATAGCCCAGCCGCGCGTGCTCCTTGCGGATGATGTTCAGGCCCAGGTTGTGGAAGGTACACACCGTCAAGCCACGGCCTTCACCGCCCTTGAGCAAGGTGCCGACCCGTTCCTTCATCTCGCGCGCGGCCTTGTTGGTGAAGGTCATGGCGACGATGTACTGGGCGCGGATGCCGCAGTTCTGGATCAGGTGGGCAATCTTGCGCGTGATCACGCTGGTCTTGCCGGAGCCTGCGCCGGCGAGCACCAAAAGAGGGCCGCCGACGTAGCTCACGGCTTCTTGCTGCCGGGGATTGAGTCGGGACATACGAAATTGTCGGAGTCGGTAACGAAATGGGCCGGCATTTTAACAGGCTCAGCGAATTGTGCTGCTCTCTCCGACTTGTGACCCCGGACTTATCTCTAATTGCCGCTTTTGCGACTTTCGCGCAGGATGCGCGGTGAATTTGCGTCTACTGTTCCAGTTTCAGACACAAATCAGTATTTGATAACGAATGTCATTGGGACATCGGTGATGGCACCGGCATAATGCCCGCCGCCAACACCTTTGCAGAGTCTAGGGAGCTAGCTTGTCTACGCCTGTCGAACCCTTGCGTTTGCTGCTACTGGCCGAAGAGCCGGCGTGGGCAGCGTTGTTGCGCGAGTGTCTGGCTCCGATGGGGAGCTCGGCTTTGCTGATCACGGCACCGAATTGGGAGGCTGTGAACAGTTTGTTCAGCGACAACCGCAGCGCGGTGTTGCTGACCACCCCGAGCCTTCAGCCAGCACCCGGTCGTTGCAACCTGCCGACGGTATTGCTGCTCGATCACGAGCCGCTCACTGCGCCCGATGGCGTCAGCGACTGGTTGGTGCACGATCTGCTGGACGCGGGCACCTTGCGCCGCTGCCTGCGGCATGTGCGCGAGCGCGGCGTGTTGGAAAACACCCTGCAACGCCTGGCGGAACAAGATCCGCTGACCGGCATCGCCAATCGCCAGGGTTTTCAGACCTTGCTCGCGGCGCGCCTGGCGGAGAACGACGGCCGTGGCCTGGCGCTGGGGCATCTGGACCTCGACAACTTCCGACACGCCAATGACGCCCTCGGTCATCAGGCCGGCGATCGGCTGATCCTGCAGGTGGTGGCACGGCTGAAAAGCCAACTGGAAGTCGGCGATCAGCTCGCCCGTCTCGGCAGTGATGAATTCGCCCTGTTGATCGACACCCGCCGCGCGCCGCAACGGGCCGAGTGGATGGCCGAGCGCATTGTCGAGGTGATGTCCGAGCCCTATTGGGTCGACGGTGAAAGCCTGCTGATCGGTTGCAGCCTGGGCATCGCCCATGCCCGCGCCCAGGCCGGCGCCGATCCCCTGATGTGGCACGCGCACATCGCCATGCAGCAGGCCAAAAGCACCCAGGGCTGCACCTTCCATATCTTCAATGAACGCATCAACCGCAATGCCCGCAGCCTCGCCGACCTGGAAACCGAATTGCGCCGGGCCCTGCGTCGTGACGAGCTGGAGCTGCATTACCAGCCGCGCCTGAACCTGGCGGACGGGCGGATCGTCGGCCTGGAAGCCCTGGTGCGCTGGCGCCATGGCGAGCGCGGCTTGTTGCCGCCGAGCGAGTTCGTGCCGCTGGCCGAGCAGAGCGGCTTGATCGTGCCGTTGGGTTACTGGGTAATTTCCCGCGCCTTGCGTGACATGCAGGCCTTGCGCGAGCGTGGTTTGCCGCCGCTGCACATGGCGGTGAATTTGTCGTTCCGCCAGTTCCAGGACAGCCAGTTGCTTTCGACCCTGAGCCGGCTGATTGCCGAACGCGGCGTCGAGGCGCAATGGCTGGAGTTCGAATTGACCGAAACCGCCGTAATGCGTCGCAGCGACCTGGTCCAACAAACCATGGACGCCCTCGGACGCCTCGGTGTGCGCTTTTCCCTGGATGACTTTGGCACTGGGTTTTCCTCATTCGTGCACCTCAACAGCCTGCCAATTGCCTTGCTCAAAATCGACAAAAGCTTCGTCGGCGGCATGGAGCAACGGGAAGAAAACCGCAAACTGGTACACGCCATGATCAACCTGGCCCATAACCTGAGCCTGCAAGTGGTGGCCGAAGGTGTGGAAACCCAGGAACAACTCGACCTGTTGAGCGGATTTGGCTGCGATCAAGTGCAGGGTTACCTGATCAGCAAGCCGTTGGCGCTGGTGGACTTGGTGGAGTTCCTCACCTCCGACAGCAATCAGCAGGCCGTGTTGGAAGGGGTGGTTTAGGCCGGTTGTTCATGGCCACGACACCTGTGTGGCGAGCCTGCTCGCGAAATCCCAGGGTCAGTCGCCATCCATGTTGACTGACACACCGCATTCGCGAGCAGGCTCGCTCCCACAAGGCGACTCATTCGGGCTGAAGCCCTTCCAGTCGTGGCTGCGCCAGCGGCTCGCTGCGAATCATCCGCTTGATCTTCCGTTCAAACGCCCAAGTCAAGCCCAGCGCCGCGCAGGCCAGCCCGACGGCCAGGCCCCACCAGACACCGGTCGGGCCCCAGTGCAGATGAAACGCCATCCACCACGCCGCCGGCGCGCCGATTAGCCAATAGCAGCCCAGCCCGACCAGGAAAGTTGTCTTGGCGTCCTTGAGCCCGCGAATGCAGCCCATGGCAATGGTTTGCGTGCCGTCGAACAGCTCGAACCACGCGGCCACCGCCAGTAGGCTCACGGCCAGATTGATCACATCGCCAAATGCCGGATCGTTGAGGTCCAGAAACAGCCCGAGCAATTGATAGGGCAAGAACCACAAGACCATGGCAAAACACAGCATGATCGCCGCGCCGAAGGCGAGGCCGACCCGCCCGGCGAGGCGCGCCTGAAGCAATTGCCCAGCGCCGTAGTGCTGGCCGATGCGCATGGTGATCGCATACGACATACCCGCCGGCACCATGAACGCCACCGAGACAATTTGCAGGGCAATCTGATGCGCCGCCAACGGCGTGCTGCCCATGGTGCCCATGCACAGCGCGGCGAACGCAAACAACCCGGCTTCCACCGCGTAAGTGCCGCCAATCGGCAGGCCCAGGCGCCACAGTTCCTGCAGGTATTGGCGGTTTGGCCGCGACAGGCCATGGCGCAACGGGTAAGCGTCGTACGCGCGGTGCCAGCGAATGTGCAGGGCCAACGCCAGGGCCATCAGGTTGGCGACAATCGCCGTCACCAGGCCAATGCCCATCAAACCCAGTTTCGGCAAGCCGAACATCCCGGTGATCAACGCATAGTTGAGCAGGAAGTTGGCCACCGTGCCGCAGACGCTGATCACCATTACCGGAGAGGCGCGGCCGATCGCGCTGGTAAAGCCGCGCAGGGCCATGAAAGTCAGGTAGCCGGGCAGGGCGAAGGGCAGGGCGATCAGGAACTGCCCGGCCATCTGCACGTTGCTGTCAGTCTGGCCGAACATCAGCAGCACCGGTTTCAGGTTCCACAGCAGCAACGCAGCCAGCAGCGCCATGATCCACGCGAGCCACAGGCCAGCCTGGGTCAGACGCGCGGCACCTTCGAGATCGCCGCCGCCCTGACGGATCGCCACCAGCGTGCCGACCGCCGCAATCACTCCGATGCAGAAAATCGACACGAACGAATAACTCGCCGCGCCCAGGCCGCCGCCGGCCAAGGCCTCGGGGCTCAAGCGCGCCATCATCAGCGTATCGGTGAGCACCATCAGCATGTGCGCCAACTGCGAGGCGATCAGCGGCCCCGACAGCCGCAGAATGGCCCAGAGTTCGCGACGTGCAGGATGCTTCATGGTCATCACGCTCAATTCTTATAGAGGACAGGAAACCGTCGATTCTCGGCGCTCTCAACCCTTTGCACAAAGGGATAAAAACGATCATTAGCATGACTCAAACTCATGCTGGGGAGTTTCTGCTAGGGTGACAGCATCCCGTTGTCAGAGATTTCCCAATGTCCCGTCGTCTTCCTCCCCTTTATGCCCTGCGCGCATTCGAAGCGGCGGCGCGGCACAGTTCGTTTACCCGGGCCGCGGAAGAGCTGTCGATCACCCAAAGCGCAGTCAGCCGGCACATTCGCACACTGGAGGAGCATTTTGCCTGCCGCTTGTTTCACCGTAGCGGCCGTAACCTGCAACTTACCGAGTCGGCGCGGCTGATCCTGCCGGGCATCCGCGAGGGCTTCACCGCCCTGGAGCGCGCCTGCAATACCCTGCGTGCCGAAGACGACATCTTGCGCATGAAAGCCCCGTCGACCCTGACCATGCGGTGGCTGCTGGCGCGGCTCAGTCGTTTTCGCCACCTGCAACCCGGCAATGAAGTGCAACTGACCAGCGCCTGGATGGACATTGATCGGGTGGATTTCAACCACGAACCGTTCGACTGCGCGGTGATTCTCAGCAACGGTAATTTTCCTCCGGACTGGGAAGCCACTCTGCTGTTTGCTGAGGAACTGATCCCGGTGGGCGCGCCGAACCTGCTCGACGATCAGCCGTGGGACGTTGCCCGGCTGGCCAGTACCGAGCTGCTGCACCCGGCGCCGGATCGCCGCGACTGGCGCAATTGGCTGGAACGCATGGGCCTGGCGGACAAGGTCTCGCTCAAGGGCGGGCAGGTGTTCGATACCCTGGAGCTGGGCATGATCGCCGCCGCGCGTGGGTACGGCGTGTCGATGGGGGATTTGCTGATGGTGGCCGAAGACGTTGCCCAAGGACGGTTGAGCCTGCCGTGGCCGACCGCCGTGGCCAGCGGGGAACACTATTACCTGGTGTGGCCCAAGACACGACCCGGCGGTGAACGCATGCGCCGACTCAGCGACTTCCTGCAACACGAAGTCAGCGCCATGGAATTGCCCGCAGTCGAGCGCCTCGCGTGAACGTTTGCGCCCCCTGAAATAAAGGCTTACAGCCATACCCGCACAATTCGCTCAAGTATTGGCTTTTGCCGCCGAATCTTGAACATGGGACTTCCGTTTGCAGCGGCCCCGTTTCACCCCTTTTTCTAGAATATTTTGCTGAGCGTGCCACGAGATTATGGATGATCCGTCGACTCGGCCAGGAGCTGTCATGTCTCAACCCCGTGCCCGGATCGCCTCGCAGCTAGGCCTTGCCCTTGCCGTGATACTGGCGATCGTGATCAGCGGCAGTACTGTGTTCGCCTTGCGTTCGCTGGACGCCGCCAACCTCGACACCCGTGAAGAGCATCTCGCCAGTGAAGCACGGCTGCTGGCTGACCAGTTGAACACTTTCCACAGCACGCTGCGTGAAAGCACCCAGCGTCTGGCAGGGCTGTTCGAGAAGCGCTTCAGCGCCGGCTTGACGGTGCATGCAGACGAACCTGTGGTAGTGGCCGGCACGCAAACGCCGGGTCTGCACCTGGGCAGCGAAGTGTTGAACAACAACTTCAAGGAAGTCGACGAGTTCAAGCAAATGACGGCCGGTGTCGCGACCGTGTTCGTGCGCAGCGGTGACGAGTTCATTCGCGTCAGTACCAACGTCACCAAGCAGGATGGCAACCGGGCCATCGGCACCGTGCTCGATCATGCGAACCCGGCTTATGCACGCTTGATGGCGGGGCAAAACTACGTCGGCCGCTCCTTGCTGTTCGAGCGCTTTTACATGTCGCAGTACACGCCCGTTCGCGACAGCAGCGGCAAAGTGATTGCGGTGTTGTACGTCGGTTTTGACTACACCGACGCGCAGAACGCGCAGTTTGAAAACCTCAAGCGTTTCCGTATCGGCCAGACCGGCTCGCTGGCGCTGCTGGACGAGCAGAACAAGTGGCTGGTGCCGATCGCCGGCGTGCAGGCGCTGGACGTGGCCACGCCGATCATCGCCAGCCTGGCGAAAACCCCGGGCAAGGGCGATTTCTGGAGCGACAAGTCCGAAGACTTCTACAGCGTAGCCGTGCCATTCGAAGGTGGGCCATGGTCGGTGGTGGCGAGCATGCCGAAAACCGAAATCCGCGCCGTGACCTGGAGCGTCGGCATCCAGTTGGCTATCGGCAGCCTGTTGGCGATGTTGATCGCGGTAGGTTCGGCGGTGTGGCTGCTGCGCAGCAAATTGGCGCCGCTGGGCGACCTGGTGCGCCAGGCGGAAGCCTTGGGCGCGGGTGATTTGAGCGTTCGTCTGAACGTGGCCAGCAACGACGAAATTGGCCAACTGGCTCGCGCCTTCAACAAGATGAGCGAAGCACTGTCGACCATGGTTTCGCACATTCGCAAAGCGTCCGAAGAGGTCAACAGCCGCGCGCAGGCTTTGTCTGGTCTGTCTGGCGGTGCCTACGAAGGCATGGAGCAGCAGTCCGGCGAAATCACCAGCATGGCCGGCGCGGTGGAAGAATTCAGCGCCACCTCGCTCAACATCGCCGACAACATGGGTGCCACCCAACGTCTGGCGCAGGAGAACGCCCAGCAAACCCAGATCGGCCGGAGCTCGATGAACGAAGCGTCGTCGTCGCTGGAGCAAATTGCCGGTGCACTGAACAGCACCGCTACGGTGATCAACACCTTGGGCCAACGCTCCCAGGAAATCGGTGGCATCGTCGGCGTCATTACCTCGATCGCCGAACAAACCAACCTGCTGGCACTCAACGCCGCCATCGAAGCCGCCCGTGCCGGCGAGCAGGGCCGAGGCTTTGCCGTGGTCGCCGACGAAGTCCGCAACCTCGCCTCTCGCACCCGCGAAGCCACCGATGAAATCTCCGGGATGATCCACAGCATCCAACAGGAAACCGGCAACGCCATCAGCACCATGGAACAAGGCAACCTGTTGATGCAGGAAGGCCTGTCACGCAACGCCAACGTCGCCTCGGCCCTGGCTCGCATCGACGAACAAAGCCGCTCCGCCGGCCAGCAATTCGCCGCCATCACCACTGCCACGCAAGAGCAAAGCAGCACCGCGACCTTGCTCAGCAGCAACCTGCAAAGCATCGCCCTGGCCAACAGCGAACAGCGCGAAGTGGTGTCGAACCTGGCGATCACGGCCAAGGAACTGGAGAAATTGGCAGCCGACTTGCGAGCCGAGGTTGATCGCTTCCGCTGAGTGGCCCCGTGTTTGTGGCGAGGGAGCAAGTTCCCTCGCCACATGATTCGGACATGGAGCGCTCAGTCATACCAAAGCATAAAAAGACCGCGCCGAGGTATGAGTGTCAGCCTGGCTTTCAAGATTTAAAGTGTGTTGACGATCAAACAGCCAGGCGAAGTTGTCATGAAAGTCAGACAGATTCTATGTGCCTTGTTTTTATGGGCAGTCTTCACGGCCAATGCTTCTGAATTCTCCCTCACCAGCAGCGACATCGCACAAGATCAGCCGCTGACCCGTGCTGAAGTGTTCAAGGGCTTCGGCTGCGATGGCGATAACTTGTCTCCTCAGCTCTCCTGGCACAACGCACCGGCGGGCACCAAGAGCTTTGCCATCACGGTGTTCGATCCTGACGCACCCACGGGCAGCGGCTGGTGGCACTGGACGGTGGTCAATCTGCCCGTCACGGTCACTAGCGTGCCGCGCGCTGTTGGCTCAACACTTCCCGTCGGAGCCGTCCAGGGGCGTACCGATTATGGGCAAGCCGGATTCGGTGGGGTCTGCCCTCCTGCGGGTGACAAACCTCATCACTACCAATTCACTGTCTGGGCTTTGAAAGTCGACAAGTTGCCGCTAGACGCCCAGGCCAGCGGGGCATTGGTTGGCTATATGTTGAATGCCAGCGCCTTAGCCAAAGCGACCATTGTTGCAACCTATCAGCGGTAGTCGGTGCCCCTTGAAAACCTCCGGTGTCCATTGTTGGCGGATAGATTGATCACTGCGTTGCCGGTCGATACTGCAACGCCTCTGCCAGATGCTCGCGCTTGATCCTGTCCACCTGCTCAAGGTCCGCCAACGTTCGCGCGACCTTGAGCAATCGGTGTGCCGCTCGCAACGACAACGTCAGCCGCTCGCAAGCCGTTTCCAGCCAGGTTTCATCAGTGGTCGATAACGTGCAGTGCTGGCGCAGTCCAGGCAGGTCGAGGAAGGCATTGGCGCAGCCCTGGCGTTTTTGCTGCCGTTCCCGGGCGTCAGCGACCAATATCGCTGCCGCAGCCGTGTCATCTCCGGGCTTGCTGACCGGGTTCAGTGCCGTTGCCTCTCGCGCCACCGTCAGGTGCAAATCGATCCGATCCAGTAATGGCCCTGACAGTTTGTTGCGGTAGCGCTGCACCATGTCCGGCGTGCATGAGCATTTGCCGCTGGGTTCGCCCAGATAGCCGCAGGGGCAGGGGTTCATCGCGGCCACTAGCTGGAATCGCGCCGGAAACCGCACTCGATCCCGCGCTCGGGAAATCACGATATGCCCGGACTCCAGCGGCTCCCTCAGGACTTCCAAAACCTTACGATCAAACTCCGGCAGTTCATCGAGGAACAGCACGCCATGGTGAGCGAGGGTGATCTCGCCGGGTTGCGGTTTCGAGCCGCTGTAGGCTTTCGAAATACATGATAAATAGCTACGCTAGAGGCCGCTATTGGCCATCAAAACCTTCTGAAATTACTGAGACACTTGTCGGTAATAAATGAGACCAGATAAAAAATGATCGGAAATAGATGCGACCAGATTAAGCCGGTCCGGAAGATCAAGCCGACCCGCCGCAGCATTTCAGGAGTGATGGCTTTCAAAGGGTTAGGTGGGGTCGCTTTTGAGTCGTCATTGGAAAGAGACTTTCTGAAGCGTATGCGCTTCTCTCACCAGGTTGAGTCGGTTATCTCCCAACCGGTGGAGGTTCCTTTCTCCGACTCCCTAGGACGCCCGCAGATCTACACGCCTGATTATCTTGTTTTTTACCACCAGCAGAACTTGCCTTACTTTGGCGTGCTACGGCCGCTGCTTGTGGAGGTAAAACCGAGGGAACAATGGGTAGAGAACTGGCGAGCCTGGTCAGGCAAGTGGAAGGAAGCACGCCGGTTGGCTCGTAGCCAGGGGTGGCAGTTCCGCATTTATGACGAGTCGCGGATTCGTGGCCTTCCGCTCGAAAACATTGTGTTCCTCGAGCGCTTTGAGCGAATGATCTTTGAACAAAGTGACATCGATACAGTGCTGAATACGCTGCGCGAGATGGAAGTTGCTCCGGTGCACTACCTCCTGGCACGGCATTTCAACGGTATTTTCCGCGATCGGGGCGTATCGCTGCTGTGGCACCTGATCGCTACTCGTCAGGTTGACTGCGACATTACTGAACCGCTGAATCATGACCTCGAACTCTGGGTGCCTGATCATGAAACTGTATGAAGACGACACCAGCGAGCATCTGGTCCCGTTTGAGCCCGTTCGGTCTCGCGTTGCCATTGAGGTCGGCGCGATGGTGCGGCGAGACAGGCAGGTCTACCGGATTGTTCAGATCTTGGATCTGCAAACGGTGATTGCGACGGAGGTCGAGACCGGTCGCAGTACGGCTCTACAGATTCTGGACCTAAGGGCTGTGGATGCGGAAAAACTGGACGGCCTATACGTTAACCACGATATCAGCAGCATCAGCTCAGATGCCTGGGCTATTGCGCAAAAGCGTTACTCCGCAATTCTGCCGTTGCTAGGCAACACGGTCTTATCCAAAGAAACCGTCGCGGCGCGTGCGAAGGCGACAGGAATCAGCCCGGCAACCCTTTATCGTTGGCTAGATCGCTACAATCGATGGAATGAGGTCTTGGCTCTCGTGCCGCGCAAACGAGGATGGCGTGAGGGCAGTACGCGTCTTTCTGTTGAAGGAGAAAAGCTCGTACAAGAGGTACTGGCTGATTACTACCTGACTGAGCAAAGGTACACGGTTCAGTCCACCATTTCGGAAGTCGAACGTAGAGCGCGAGTGCTAGACATTCAGCCTCCGGGTGCATCCGCCATCAGGGCCCGGATCCGACAGATTCCCGAGGTGGTGAAGCTTCGCCGGCGCGGATATGCCGAGCAGGCGAACAATAGACACACACCTTCAGTCGGTCAGTTTCCAGACGAAGGCTATCCCCTAGCCGTTGTGCAGATCGACCATACCCCGGTCAATCTCATTGTGGTGGACGAACGCCATCGCAAGCCAATTGGTCGGCCATGGCTCACCCTTGCCATCGACATCTACTCCTGCATGATCGTTGGCTACTACTTGGCGTTCGAGTCGCCTTCCGAGACATCTGTGGCGATGTGCATCGCACATTCGATTTTGCCCAAGGAAGCCTGGCTGGCTGCCCACGACATCCGTGGAGAGTGGCCGGTATGGGGCTTTCCGCGCACGATTCACACTGATAACGGTGCAGACTTCAGGGCGCAGAACATCGTAGATTCTTGCAAGAACTACGGGATAGACAGCGTCTTCCGACCATCCAAGGTTCCAAAGTACGGTGGTCGAATTGAGCGGGTGCTTGGTACCTTCATGAGAATGGTGCACGAGCTACCGGGAACCACCTTCAGTAACCCTCAGGAGCGTGAGGGCTATGACTCGGATGCTAAAGCCGTTCTCACAATGGCGGAATTCGAGGTATGGCTGGTTCGGTCAATTTTGAAGTACCACCAGACCTACCATAAAAAGCTCCACATGAGCCCAGCTCGCAAGTGGCAGTTGGCATTCTTCGGCAATCGGGAGGTAGATCCCCTGATCAGCGTGCCGGCGCGACCGACGGATCCTTTGGCGGTACAGCTGGACTTCCTCCCATCTGTTCGCAGGACAGTGCAGACGTATGGTGTGCAGTGGGATCTGTTCTACTACTCCGAGGCGCTGCGTCATTGGATCAATCAAAAGGATCCCACGACCGGAAAGGCTCTCAAACTGCTCTTCAGGCGGGATCCTAGGGATGTAAGCGTCATTTGGTTCTACGACCCTGTTCTGAAGCAATACTTCCGAGTGCCGGCCTCATACCAGGCATTTCCTGCGGTAACCCTCTGGGAGTATCACGCTGCCAAGGACAAAGCTGTCAGCGAAGGGCGCGAGAACATAGACGATGCGTTGATCGCCGAGTACGCCGTCGAAAACCGAAAGCTTGTCGAAGAGGCGTCCGCGAACAGCAAGAAAGCCCGCAAAGACGCTCAGAAGAGTCGTACCCACAGCAGGAAGGGTACGCCGGCCCAACCGAGCAAGCCCGTTGCGAAGCTGGTACTAGATCCCATTCAGGAGGATTCTGACCTACTTATGCTTTCGGAGGTCGAATCGACAGGTGAAGTCGAATGAGCACATACGAACACATCCATTCTGATTTTCGACCGGTGTTGCAGCTGAGTGACCGGGAACGGATCCTTTTCATGGGAGAGGAGCGCTGGATCGGGTATGCATCGGCTCGCACGATCCTGGATACGCTTAATGACCTGATCGTCATGCCCAAGCGAGCGCGAATGCCTAATCTGCTGATTGTGGGCGATTCCAACAACGGCAAGACGACCATCATTCGGCGCTTCCAGAAAACGCATGGCGAAGGGTACGTCGACGAAAATGATGACCCGGTCCGCCCGTTGATTCTGGCGGAGGCACCTTCGGCTGCTGACGAGAAGGCGCTGTATGTGGCTTTGTTGGAGCAGCTATGGATGCCTTACAGAATCACGGATACCAAGTTGGCATTGCGTTACCAAGTGATCCATTCCTTCCGTGAGCTCAGGGTCAGAATGCTGATCATTGATGAGTTCCATTCGTTGCTGACGGGCTCTGCGATCAAGCAACGTGAGGTGATGAACGCCTTGAAGTCGCTCTGCAATGAACTGGTAATACCGATCATTGGCGTCGGAACAACGGATGCCGTTCGTATCCTTCATCATGACCCACAACATGCCAGTCGCTTCGATGTCATCAAACTCGATCAGTGGAAGCTTGATCCCGAATTCCAGCGCGTACTCAAAGGGTTTGAGTCGGTACTGCCGCTGAAGAAGCCCTCTGAGTTGGCGCATCCAGATAAGGCTCGGCGTATACACGCCATTTCGGGCGGAAACCTGGGGAATGTGCACCGGCTTCTGATGGAGTGTACGAAGCAGGCCATAGCTTCTGGTAAGGAGTGCATTGAGATAGAACTTATCGAGAGCATGTCATGGTTACGTCCTACTCGTGGCATCCGGGAGCAGGCCCTGTAAACTCGATCTGGCCCCTCAGTAAACCGCTGCTCGCCGACGAGCTTCTGACTTCGTGGATTGTCAGGATGGCACTTGCTCACGGCTGCTCCCCCGCAGCGTTGACCGCAATCGCATGGCCTGGCTTTAGAGCTTGGGCAAGTGACCTAGGTCGAACTGTGGCAGAGAATAGGCTTGCGGTTCTGAGCCGGCTGTCGGGTGTACCTTGCGCGAGTCTGCAGTTCGCTACCCTTGGGCATGCGATGTCTTCGATCGTGCACCGTCCGGACAGACTGCCGCGTGGGAATTGGCCTTGGCTAACAGTGCTGGGCTGCAGAGGGGGGCATCATAGTGGGGGGCTGCAATGCTGCCCGGATTGCATTGCGCAATACAACTCGCGGTACTGCATTCAATCGCGCTTGGCCTGGCATACCTGCTGCCCTATCCATGGGGTAGAGCTTGTTGATCGGTGTGGACGTTGTCTGGCTCCTCTGCAGCCGGAGCAACTGAGAGCCGGTGCCATGTTCAGCGACTGCCATAGGTGCGGTGCTGCGCTAAGCGGTGGAGCTCGGAGCCCTGCTGCAGAAGCTGCGCTGGCTTTTCAGAGGTACGTAGACGAAAGCATTGGCCTGCGCCCCCTGTACGGAACATCGTCTCTCGATTTTCGCGATTGGTTAACCATTGCACGAACCATGGTGAGTTTTGCCCAGGTAGCAATACGTCGCCATAGCGCTGCTGCCGGACGATTCTTTGAATCACTGGGCATACCGCTTGAGTCCATTCAACCGATTCCATTGGGTTTACCCCTTGAATACCTTTCTCCCGCTGAACGCTCTGTGCTGCTCAGCATCGTGTGGGTGATAATGTCAGCCGGGCCACAAACGTTTATCGAAGCAGCACGACATGAATCACTTCCAGCCTCGACTCTGCATTTCTCCCCCAATAGTGCGCCCCCAGTTCTGCTGGATTTGGTCGCAGCACTGCGGTCGCCTAGACATCATTTGATGAGCGTTGTTGGCCGTGAACATACCAGTAGCCCCGCGCAGACGCTGCGTATGTGGTTGCGACTGAAACGAAAGGTCAGACGACGTGGCATCTGTTGAGTATTTGGGTCGCTGTGAATGCGACGGCTGTGGCCGTGCCATTGAGCAGCCCAAAAGGATTTACCGAGAAAAGCGCTATTGCGGGAACTGCTATCCACGGCTGTTCAAGCGTCGACTCTGTCCTGGCTGCAGCAATTTCTCCAGGCTTCCGACATTTGATAAGGCCGCGCGCTGCAGCGCCTGCTTAAGGAGTGGGCCATGTGCCCGATGCAACAAGGTCGATTTCAAAGTCGGGCGAATTACTCCATATGGGCCTGTGTGCAAGCCTTGCGCAGTGCACTTTCGTGAGCCGGCAATCTGCGAATCCTGCGGGACGCATTCACAGCGAGTAGCGAGGAATACGCGGACTGGCAAATTGCTCTGCCCAAAATGCAGTGGTCCTGCTGCCGAGACATGTCCTGACTGCCGGCGACATCGCGTATTGATTGCGGGATCTGATGGTCGTCGGCGCTGCAAGGTCTGCATCACAGCAGGTGTGCATGCGTGTGTGACTTGTCGTGTCAGTACACCAGCCGGGCGTGGCGAAGAGTGTGAGCAATGTTATTGGGAAAGAACCTTCCACAAGCGCTTGGCAATTAACGTTGCCGGATTGAGCGTTCAATCCATGGCGCAGCGGTTTCAGCGATTCGGAAGTTGGGCTTTGCTTGAGCTTGGTCCCAAGGCGGGAGCCTTGAAGATCAACACTTATTACAAGTTCTTCAAAGAGCTCGAAAACGTCTGGCAGGATGTGCCTCCGTACGTTGAACTGCTGCGGCATTTCTCGGCTGAAGGATTGCGCCGTGCACGCGTTCCCATGCGTTGGCTGAGCGAGCTCGACGGTTTGATGGTGCGCGCGCAGGCCCGCGAAACAGATTCTGAGCAGCGACGTGTGCAGGGCATCATGGAGCAACCCCGAGAACCCTGGCCCGAGCAATTGATTGTCGGTTATTACCGCATGCTGCAAAGCCGCTTGGCGGCCGGTGACATTAGCCTTAGATCAACCAGGCTCGCTTTACGATCTGCCTCTGATTTGCTGGAACACTCGCGGCTGAAGGCCGGCGCCATGGTTGACCAGAAAGCGCTCGATAGTTATTGGCGTAAGTCGCCGGGGACGGTGGCAAGTGTCACCGGGTTCATCGGGTACTTGAACAGGGTTTACAGCGCGGGACTGAACTCTCGTCCGGATGCGAATTGGGCAAGACAGCAGAAGCTAGCGAAACGCGAGCGAAAGCTTGTCGAGTTGCTGCCACAACGCGACGAGACAAGTGATTTTGAGTCTCGATGGATTGTTAAGGCCTTGGCCTATTTTCATGGTATCGACAGGATCAGTCGCAAGGCACTGGTTTATGTTCCGGCAACCTATCAAGGGACTGCAGGATTCAACATTGAATGTCCGCAAGGGGTGCTGTGGGTGCCATCAGCGGGCACCTATGAGCGAACCATCGTCGATTAAAGGGTAATCCATGGACTTAGCCATCTCTCTGCATTCTACCTGACCATCATGCAGCGCGGCCGCAGCCTGCGGAGAGTGTCTCGTCGCGGTAAGTCATCTATGACTCCAGAGTCCGGGGTAGTTATCTAGCACTGCCGTAGTTGCATGATCGCGTCTGCAATCGCTTTTGAATTTACATCCAGGGTTTCCATAGCTGCCACTGCATTGGCTGCAACACTCTCTACACCATTCTCAGAAAGCCACTTGGTGATTTCTTCGATCGCCGCGCCTAGTGCGTGCTGGTTGTGCAGAAGCAGCGTCAGAGCATCAGCCGTGGCGATCTTGCAGTCTGAGTAGTCAGTCATGACGGTCGTCCTTGGAAAGACCTTCTGGAAGCCTAGTTCATCTCGCCGGCTACAGCGGGACGCTTCTCTAGGGAGTCAGTAGAGCTCCAAGATTAGACAAGCGCTAGATCGAGCTCACCGAATTTGTTGATGAGGATGTTCCGGTAAAGAATTTCCTTGTCATGTTTGCCATGGTTAAAGGTGACGTATTCTTCTGGGTACAGCTTCTTGAGTTTGCTGAACACCCCTCTGTAGCCGGGAATCCTTCGGCATAGCTCGTTGACGAAATGCTTGAATGTCTCTTCATTTCCGCTGAACGTCATCAACAGTCCTGCAGATCCCGGAGGGATTTCACCTTCTTTCCCGTCCTTTCGCTGAACCTCGAAGCAAAAGAAATTGCCCTTGGTCGTCTTGATGCGGACGATCAATATTCCCCGCCGCAGTCCGGCGCTTCGGTCGAGATACAGCCAGGAGCGAACATCTGATGGAAGCTCCTCTTCGTTTTCGACCATGAGCTCAACGACACCGAGTGGCGGCTTACTGCTGAATCGTGCCAGGGGCGTGTACCAGTCAACGCGTAGGATCTTTTCCGGATTGTCAGCGGCGATTGATTTGAGTGCATTCCAGATGTCCATAAAAAAGCCTTGAGTTTCCAGCGCCACGTCAGGTGCTGTCTCATGCTCTGCATCCGACACGGTCTCAAGCTTGCCGACGTTCTTTCCACTTCCGGTGCCAGTACCCGCAGAGACTCCATCTGCCTCAGGTGGTGCTGGGCCAAGTGGACTTTTGTTGGCTTTCACTACAGATTTTGATTTCTTCACTGGCCGTTTTTCGCCAAGCACTTTGAAAGGCGCGGCTTTCGCCTCGTAGATTTCGGCATGTCGATCGGGCTCAATCGTGGAGCGTTCCTGGAGGAACTCCTCGAGGGCAGCGCTTTTGATCGGACGCGGCAGCACGATTCTTCCTAGGCCATCCAAGCCTTCGCTACTGTCGAACTTCAGTTTTTGAAATTCAACTTCTGGACCTTTGGGCATGCTGGTTCCCATCAGATCCAAGCACAGAAAAGTTTTCCCGTCATTCAGCCATTTGCCCCGACCGAGGATCTCACCATGACCTTCGAACCATGGTTCGCATTTGAGGAGCATGGGCTTGCCCGGTGCTTGGGACATGAATTGCGAATTCACCCTTTTTACAATGCTAGCCGTGTACGGGTCGTAGAGAATATGAGCCAGGAACACTGCGTCGAAGAAGCGCATTCTCGGGCCCGGGCGAACTAGCCAAACGGGCAGATTACGCTCTGCTTTTGGGTTTTGATAAAGAACATTAAAAACATCGTCCCATCGCAAATTAGCAAGGGCCCTGCAGATCTCCATGTTTCTGGCATAGGCACGTACGAAGTACTCTGTGCAGGGGATCAGTAGATTTTTATCATCACCCAACGAGAAGTCGAGAAGCTTGCAGGCATCGTCGTTTCCCTTGAGTAACGGATACTCGTCATCTGAGAAAAGCATCCCTTGATCCGCGGCGATGAGCCCTCTGCGTGAGGTAATCCGCCGTCTTGATGCGTTGAAGTTTACCGCTAGCCTTGCCGTGTCGAGCTCGGTGTCTGATATGCAGTGACCATTGCGCCAGATTGTGCCGACTCTGTAATGGGGAAGGCTGGTGAAGGGAACGTGGGCCACCTTAAATTCACCAGGGACGTTATCCTTCAGTTCGCGGAACAGTACGGCCGCAAGGGGGATGGACATCGCCCTGTTATTACGCATCACGGGGCCGTACCACCAGACGATGTAGTCGCCTACCCAGTTTTGAGTTTTGCTATCAGGATTCCTGAGGTCAGGCCTTCGGTATGCAAAATTGCAACGCGTCACTGCTTTGGTCACCGACCATTCTCTCCTGACTTGCAGTTCAACCCATTTCCCGCTTCACCGGCACCGCCGATGTGCCATTTATTTGCCATCACTTGCCGGTGGCAGTGTACTCAGTCGTTTTGTTTGATGCGATGAAAATTGGCGCCGACTTTCGGCCTGGCTGCGGGCTCCTTCAAATCACGTGCGACAGGCGACTTATCCACTGAAACCTTATCCAATACAGCAATCATCCCTCTTCGTCGGTAAAGGTGGCAGTTCGGCTTCAGCGGAAACTATGCCCCCGGCATCACCGTTAATGGAGGCTTCGGGTTTCGCACTACGGGCCCGGTGTGATATGAATTTGCGATTACCGCATCATCATTAAAGAGCTTGGCGCATCAGATGCCGCGCGATTGGATTACCGTTAGAAAGCTGGCAGGAAGATAACAAGATGTTGCGGACGGGACCAAAACGAAAAGCGATTTACGCCATTTCTGGCCACATCTACGTCATCGCCGGTTTGATGTCCTCGGGGACAATCTGGCTGATGGACGTTGAAAAGGACGACAAATGGATCGCCCAGAGACCGGTGGTCTGGACGCTCGTCGACAGCTTCCAGGAGGTAGCAATCTGGGTACTGCTGGCTATCGCGGCGGTGGTCGTTGCCATGGCCGTTATCAAGCATATGGCAGACCCGTGGGTCGTTGAAAAGCTGCAGTTCATCCTCGATGAATACCAAGGGAAGGTATTCAAAGATCTCAATGTACCCAAGGATCACAATAGGGTCACTCTATTCAAATACCGCAAAGGGCTGTTCTTTCGCCGTCATTGGCTCGAGGAGAGTAAGGATGGCTGGTGGCCCTTCAAAACTCGACGGCTCTATGGGAATTATCTGGTTCCGTACATGCGGTCCGGCCATCTGACACTGAAAACCAAGACGCTATTTTTCATCGACAATGAAAACAGCGCACGTACTCAAGGGCTTGCCGGCCTCGCTTGGTCGACTCGCCAGGTTGCCTTGCTGTCTGACCTCCCTGAGATCAAACCGGGGACGGGTGCTGCCAAAAAAGAGAGTTATGCTAAGGTGACCAGGTCGTCAGTGAGGTTTGTGGAGAGGTACCTTGCTGAAGGAAGGACGCTCCCACGCTCCATGGCTGCCGTGCCAGTGGAGTGCAACGGCAAGCTTTGGGGGGTAGTCGTCTTGGACAGTTTGACGTCCTTGGCGGTGACACAAGAGTCCGTTGAGCATTACACGCTCACGGTCGCTCTAATAGGTCACTTATTGGAGAGAGCCTGATGCGTACATCACTTGAAGAGTGGATTTCGGTCTCCCAGCACGATCTCAACGAAGTGGAATCCAGAGAGCAGCGTGGTCTGAAGGTTCAGTTCATGGTGGCTCCGTCCGACCTGCCGAGTGCGTGGAGAGTCGTCCACGAGAAGGCAGACTCTGTCGAGGTCGAGTTCAAATACCTGGGTGGTAACGAGCCGAAACAGCTTGAGCATTGCTCGAATAACATCACCTTGGAAGTCGGCAAAAACAGCAAGCGGATCTACAAGATCACCTTGGACGTGCGGAGCGTGCCTACTTCGGGTGAGCTGATGATCTCCCGTGCTGCGGACGTCGTCGAACATGGTTCCGGACTAAACAAGGGCAATTCGGAAGTCATCCACCGGTTTCTGACGTCCAAGCGATCGAAACCTGAGATCTTAGAGCGTATGGCTCCCTGAGTGCACTGCTCAACACGTCCGGGCTCATGCCCGCTCGGCGTAGCACCTGAGGTGCTCCATCGGATGACTCAAAGGCCTAGTCGTTACTTATTGGGCCACGCAAATCAGCACGCCTTGGTCGCGCATCGATATCCACACCACGATACCGCTGCTCACTAATATGGATAATTGCACTGAGTTGACCGGGCATTTGATCTGGCCAACCAGTTGCATAAGACCTGACCAATACCATTTGGGACAGTGACTAGCTGAGATCCAATCCCACCGTAGCCCAGTGATTGGCTGCTGGAAGAGCAAATGGTAAGGCTCAGGGAGTCGTGATCGAAAAACTCTACTGCAGCGGGCCTAGCCGGCGACGCCGCTGGCTCGGATCTCTGTTGCGCATAACCTCTTTGAGGCGTTCAGTTGCTTCCGCGAAGACCGCAGGGTCTGCCTCTCGGATAGCTTTCATTAGATCTTCGCGTCGGCGAGCCTTGCCCTCAATGATCTCGGCAAAGTTGCTATCTGACTTATGAGAACTACTCATTTGGGCAGCCTCGTGAATCGGGCGGTGTTCTGAGCGTACCACACGGATAGCTGGATGAGACGGTGGGTTTGCAAGGGCCTGGGCGATGGCGCCATGACTCAGACATCAATGTACGCTCTCACCATTCAGTTGGTCATAACTTGAGAAGATTAGTAACCAAGGTGGCCATTCGATATCTCGGCGTTGTGCAGCCGATTATTACTGATGTAGATTGAACCGTATTTGATCAACCCAGCTCGGAATCATTGAAGATGAAAGAGTCGGGCACTGGCCGGCTTCCCTACGCGTCTTGAGGGTAAGCACAAGACTGAGTTTAAAAGCCTCTACCTCACTGCAAGATAATCGTGGATGAGGGCTAAAGCAAAAAAATTGGGACTCAATGGTAGGTGCTCGTAGGGAGATTCTATGGCGTTATCGTAAAGTGCCGTAGCACCAACGCCCTTCGCTCCGAAGACGTTGCGGGCATGAATGAACCAGCGCCCGTTTCAATAGACATCGTCTGGGTAGAAAAAATGCTATGTCTCAAGCCAGTCGCTGCCCCAAGGATGAGCTAAATGTCTAACAATCTCCAAAAAACTAACGGCCCGGAGCTCGGAGAGCCAAATTTCGAGCGCTTTACAGTTGATGCGGCTTTGTTGAGGGAGCTAGGTGAGCGGCTGGTTGGCAAGCCCCACATCGCATTGGCTGAGCTGGTGAAGAATAGCTACGACGCGGATGCCACGAAGGTTACGATACGGTTTGGAAAGGATACTATCTCTGTAATTGATAATGGTGACGGTATGTCGCCGCTTGAATTCAAGAATTTCTGGCTTCGTATCGGTACAACGCACAAGCAGGCAAGCTTCCGAACTGAGAGAAATCGTCAGGTCACTGGTTCTAAAGGGGTGGGTCGACTGTCGGTGCAGTTCCTTGGCGACAAGGTAGATATAGTTTCTCGTAGTAAAGACACTGGGCAGGCGTTCAGTGCTTCTGTGGATTGGACGGGAGCAAGGCAGGCAGGGGAGTTAGTAGAAGCTGGCGCCTTAGTCAGAGCTGCACCTAATATCACTTCGATCGACAATCAATACGGGCATGGTACCGTCGTTACCATCAGCCTGCTAAAGAAGGTTTGGTACAACACCGACCTTCAAGAGCTTGCCAAAGAATTATGGTTTCTGAAACCTCCCTCTGATCTTCTGAATAGTGAAAACGCATCAGAGATCCCGGATGTTTTTGACGTGACTCTAGACGGTGTCACCGAGAGTGCTGAAGGGACCTTTACTGAGCAGATGAACCAGGCTCTTGAGAACTGGATCGCAGTGATTGAAGGGAAGCTAAATGATGGTCGTCAAGGTGGTCCGAACGAAGTAAAACTTACATTTAGGGATGGAGACAGTTATCCGGCCACCTTTCCAACACGTTCACAAGCGTTGGATAAAGCACATTTTAAAATATACATATTTAAACTGTCCGGGAAGCAAACTGGCGGTGTGCAAGTCGGCGCAGCACGTGAGTATTTCAAAAAATTTGGCGGCGTGCATATCTATGACAACAGTTTCAGGCTTCCATTCTATGGTGGGGACGAACAAGACTGGCTGCAGTTGGAGATCGCTCACTCTCATCGCCTGAATAAATCCTATCTGCTTCCTTCGAACCTTCAAGTTCAAAGCGGATTGAACGATTTGCCAACCAACTCTCGGATTTTCGGAATCGTTAACATCTCGACTTCCCACGAGCGCATTGCTGCCGGAAAGGATGAGATAGATAAGGGGCGATATCTTAACGTTCAGGTTACTCGTGATCGGCTCATAGATAACGACGCTTTCGAAGAGCTGCAGCACTCCGTGCGATGGGCAATGGATTTTTATGCTATGCGTTCCTACGAGCGCAGGCAGAGAACGATCGCGTCTCATCGTCTTGATATGCCGGACACGCAGGAGAAAGTTTCCGAAATTCGAGAAGAGCTTTTCCAGATCTCATTAAGTGCCCCATCTGAACTCGCGCAAAGATTAGAGGCGGTATCAAGCCACTTTGAGGAGCTAGAGGCGCTAGAAGCCCAGCGAAAATCAGCGTTCGAAGAGGAGCGAGTTTTGCTGGCTGCGCTAGCGACTACAGGCATGGCGGCTATCGCTATGGAGCACGAGATGCATAAGGAGCTCACTATCCTTAATGATATCCGGCGACGGCTGAATGAGGGTGGAAGCGTGCTAAACGAACCGGTACTTCTTGAAACCCTAAATTCTTGGGCAGAACGCACCGCAAACGCACGAAAGCTATTTTCACCACTTATGCATGAGTCGGATCGTGAAAAGCGGAATTCCTATAATGGTAAGAAACTTTTAGCGAAGATAGTTGATAACTCTGAAATTTTATTGCGGGGCGTGCATATTGTTAATGCTGTCCCTGAGAACGTGAAGCTACCGTCCGCAACCTTGGCAGCTTGGAACGCAGTATTTCAGAATGTATTGATTAACGCTGTCAATGCGATGTTAGAAGTTGAAGTAAGAAGTATAAGGTGTTCTGGAGAAATCAATGATCTTGGAGGCGCCATCTATATTTCTGACACTGGCGTTGGGGTGCGGCTGAAGGATAGTGATGATCTGTTCAAACCTTTCATTCGGCGATTAGAGATTCCTGAAGAAAGGAAGGCGCTTGGGATGGGTGGGATGGGGATTGGATTAACAATTGTGAAAATGGTGGCCGACTCAGTTGACTGTAAGGTTCATTTTATTGAGCCGCATTTGGGTTACAAAACCACTTTCAAAATCGAATGGAGCGAGTTATGAAAATCCTTATTTTAGACGACGAGACCAATCGGGCGAAACTCTGGAAAGAGTCCTTGGATAAATTCGTAAAGGGTGAGGTTGTAGTTTACCAGCCTAATGAGGTATCGAGTCTCATCGGTGAGTTACATAGATCTCGTCTAGCTTCTCGTGGCGAAAAATTTATTCCTGTAGAAGCTTTAAATGGGTTCGACCTAGTCATAATTGACTATGATTTACTAGGTTTAGAAATGGAGTCTCCTGCTGCTTGGGCTACTGGCGCTGAGCTAGCCTATAGTATCCGCCTTATGTCGGAGGTCGGTCCAGTCATCGTAGTCAATCAATTTGGAACCAATGCTTTCGACCTCACTATGCGCAGAAATGTTTCATCTTATGCTGACGTAGATATAGGAAGTGCGCAGATACAGTCGCCGGGACTTTGGTTGTCTAGCGGATTCGATTTATATCGGCCATGGCACTGGCCTAATCTGAACGAAGAGATAAAAAGGTTCGAGTTGATTCAGAGGTATATTTTGCAAAAACTGGACGAGCCTGTTATGGCTACGTTAGGTTTTGAGCTGGAGGATACTGAGGCTTCGAATTATATCAGCTATGAAGTTGCGGCGTTTCTAGGCTCCAGTCCTGGGAAAAAGGATATGACATTTCGAGACATTGTCGTTAGTAATGACGGTCTAAGACTTTTCAATATTCTCGAAAAAGATGTGAAGGTTATCGAGAATTTCTCAGTCGAGCAGACTGCTCGCGTATGTACTGCGATCCTAATTCATTGGCTGGAAAAGGTAGTGCTGCCATCACAGGAAGTCGTTGCTGATGCTCCTCACTTAAGCGGGCAGTTGCCTTGGATTGTATCTGATGCCCGGAGTCTTGAAGCTTGGAATCACTTGTGTCGTCTAGATGCGGTGAGCGTTCCAGAAGCGCTCGCACCATTCGCTGTAGTGCCTGATTTTTTATTCTCCCGTCCGGTTTTTTGGGCTGAAAAGGCACGTCGTGAGATTGCATGTCCAGAAGGTTTCGCTTTTGCTGAGCTGCAGCCTCTCCAGTTTTGTGAGGATAGCTCAAGCTTTGTTCTTGAGGATGATGCATCAAGTTATCCAAGTGACGTTATTGCATTCGACAAGAAACGGTGGGTCAAGGTAGTTAAAAATAATGCTCTTCCCACGGTAAATTATGAGCCTCAATCTTATCTTTTGATGTAATGGTGCAGTCATGGACGAAAATCGAGCGAAGAAACTTGCGGATTTTTTAACAAATTTACATATCGCGAACTCTAAGAAGATACAAGCGAAGCAGGCACTACGTAAATTTCAAGCCATTCAAGAGTCTCCACGTGGGAGGAACGCGTGTGCTATTAACTATTCCAGTGATGTTGCATCTATTTTGAAGGGGAATCTGGTTAAATTTTTATCCCAGCCTCGTGGGTGCTCGGCTGTACTAGTACTTAGCGTTGACGAGAAACATGACTGGATCCGTCTAATTCGTTTCGTAGCCAGGGGGGGAGACGAGTTCAACGCTGAAACTATTTCGTTAACTGGAAAAGGGGTGCCGGGCTATAATGGATTTGGCTATCGTTATGAGCATCCTGAAGATGAAGGAGACGAGCATAATTTCTTTCACGTTCAACCGATCGTCACTACGTCCGCAGGAGAGTCCATCCCTGGCGCCCCTGAATGGTTATCGCATCGTTTTCCGACATTCTATATGCAAGCCGAAAATTCATACGAGCTCGGGATTTATGCGGTAAGTTCAGTCTGCAGTTGGAATGACCTGCAAAAGTATCAGTCGGCCTCCTACGAAGATTGTTGGTTGTTGAGCCATCTTATCTCTAAAGGTAGGGATGCGAAGGCCAGAAACGCTACGACAGTTACATGACGCCCTCTGAGGTAAGAACAAAAATAATGCGCTCGGTGTCTCGTGGAGACACTAGGCCAGAAATATTGGTTCGGTCGCTGTTGCATCAATTAGGATTTCGTTTCCGGCTTCACCAGAAATCTCTCCCAGGGACACCTGATATTGTGCTTCCAAAGTATCATACAGTGGTATTCGTCCACGGTTGCTTTTGGCACAGACATCCAGGTTGCAGGTATGCCAGTACGCCTAAAACTAGACAAGATTATTGGCTGCCTAAATTTGAAGCGAATGTAATGCGAGATGCCAGAAAAGAAGCCCAACTGCATGAGTTGGGCTGGAGGGTTTTGGTTGTTTGGGAGTGTGAAACGCGCGCGGTTTCCGATTTAAGAGACCGTCTTAAGCAGGAGTTCACTGAAGTGCATGTTGCTCGTGGCTCCTGACATGCTGCATCAGGCTTTCGCCGATTATTTGGCCGAGGCGTACTGGGACGGCGTTACCAATCATCCGGCCTACTGCTTTGAATGTAATTTGATCCGGTGGCATGAATTCATAGTCTCGAGGAAATGACTGAAGAATCGCAGCCTCGCGTAAAGAAAGCGCTCGAGCTTGCTCATAGTGACCAAAGCGGCCATTGCCAAATCCATAACATAGCGTAGTCATAGTCGGGCTTGGCTCATTCCTATTCATTCTGCCATAAACGCTAGCATAGGTCTTACCAGTGTCCTTCCGGTGACAATCCGCAATCAGGTGAGGAGGCCAATCCCTCCAAGTACCACCTTCACGGGAGTTCATGATTCGTTGCAAGTTGATAGGGGTCAGCGTGGCTGCTCTATGCATGGGATCGTTTGGGTCGCAGCCGCCAGCAGAAAGTTGCGGTAAGTCGCCAATCATCTGCTTTACGGTCACAGGCGAGTCTAAATGGGTAGGCTCAATCAGCTCAATTGGGCCTAGCTTGGACGCTAATAAAACATGCCGTCTACGGCGCTGAGGCAATCCGTACTCGACGCAAGCGACACGTTTAGCCCAGACTTTGTACCCCTGATCCTCCAAATTTTTCACAAAGTCGCCATAAACTTCGTGTTTTGTCACATCAGGTACATTTTCCATTGTTACGAGCTCAGGCTGAAGCTCTTGAATTAGGCGTGCAAAGTGATACAACAATGGCCATTTGCTGTCACTGCTGGTGTCTCGTCCTTGGTTATAGGTTGAGAAGGGCTGGCATGGTGCACAGCCCGCGAGTAAGCGATAGCGCCCATTTGCTCGGGGGTACCATTCTTCAAGCTGGGTTTTGGTCAGACTTTTAACGTCTTGAGCTACGAATACCGCGTTATTGTTCACCTCATAGGCATGCTTGCACTGGGATTCAATGTCGTAGCCCGCATGCACGTCGATTCCGGCGAGTCGCATGCCCGCGGTTAGGCCGCCAGCACCACAAAAGAGGTCAACTGCATCAATCATGAATAGGTCTTCTTTAAACTAAGCGCATTTTGGAAGCTGAAGGGCGCTGGGGGTCGGTTTCATTTGGATACGCCCAGCCATCTTGGATGCGAAACATGACTTCTTCTTTGAGAAGCACTCCATCTGGATAGGCGGTGAGCGCGTAGCCTATGAAGCTGGTCACACCTTTCTTCAGATATTCGATGATCTCCACTTCCCAAGTAAAATCACCATGTGGCGTCGCGATTCCGAACGGTATGATGCTTTTCGCCCAGTCGTCGCCAGAGCGGGCGCCGTCGTAACTTTCATGAATTTCAATGTCGTTCGCCTGTAGGGAGTATTCAACCCCTTCAGAAACATAGCTCCCGTCATTACAGATCTCTATCCAATACATTCTCACACCTTCCCTGTGCCTTGATGTGAGGATGATCGATCACGCAGAGCGTCTCGTCAATCGTTGATCGCTTCACGTGTGCCGCAATCCCGTGCATACGGGGGAGGAGCGGTCTGCTGAGGCTTGCTTCCGCCCAACACACCTTGCGTGATTAAACGGGCGCTCACGTTTGCTGCAACAGCTCGGTGAGCTCGCAAGCTACGTCGTAAGGGCGTGCAAGAGCATTCTTCAGTACGCACACGAATCATGAAGTGTAGATTTCTGCCTTGGCACCCGTTATTGCCCATGGTGGGAGACTCTGACGCCAAAACTCAAGGTCCAAAATTTACTAGATCTTTCCTATGCAATAATCCTGAAAGGCTAGCTCCGAGGTTCGTGGGCGAAAGCCTCCTCTTGGAGATACTCGAAAGAAAAGCCCATCATCCGATGGGCTTTTTTTGTATCACATACAAAATATCTCACTCTTTTTGGATGCCATACGCAGTGTTTTTTGGAGGATAGATATTTGCTACTGGGATTTGTTGATATACAATCTATATCACCTCCTGTCAGGAGGCGTCGGCACCCGACCTGGGAGCCCTCAGCACACTACCTATCGATACATACCGAGTCTTTCAGATTCTTACCACCTACGTGGAGTTACACATGACCCTCATCGCCGAAAAAACTGAAAGCGTCCTACTGCGCCTTCGCAGAAAGGATACGCCAACAGGGGTAAGCAGTCAGACAGTGGATCTGCTTGCCCAACAAACCGGCCTGAGCAAAACGGAAGTTATTCATCTTGCTCTGCGCCAGCTAGCTGATCGCTGCCTGCCTAAGTACGAGTTGGACGACGGACCACTAACCGATGCGCAATTATCGGCTATCCGTGCAGCGAGCCCCGCTACTCAGATTCCGATCGAGCGCTTTACACAAGGCCTCTTTAAAAATGAACGAGATATTAATCTATAACCCTCTACCTGCTTGCGGCGATTTCGTCTGGGTGAAATTTCCGCAAGCAGAACGTCCTGGGGTCCCAGGATTAAAGCCGCGACCGGCTTTAGTCCTATTTATTTCTCCCACTGATAACGCGGTGATCGTCGCGTACGGCACCAGCCAGCGGACCGAAAAATTGTTTCCTGGCGAATTTGTTTTAGACCCTAACGACCCTGGGTTTTCGCTCTCCGGCCTCAGTGTGCGCACAAAATTTGATGTGTCTCGTACTGTTCAATTGCCTTTCAATTCGGACTGGTTCGATCCAGCACCTGGTGTTCACATCAACAGCCCTCTCCCTAAGATGGGCACGCTGCACCCAAGCTACATGGTTGTAGTGAATGAAGCGCGTAAGCAGTCGATTTAGTTCGTTCAGGGCCTGGCGATTGTGCGCCAGGCATCCTGATGCATCGCCCAGTTTTCTGACCAAACGTGTAGATCAGAAGGAGTTTCAAAATGAGTGATAGCTGGACTAGCCCTGTGTGGGACGGTTTCCAATGGCTCTACGGAGCTGCCGCACGCGAATACCGAATTAAGAAGGCGGGAGGAGTGGACATCATCATATTCAACGCCGCGACTGCGGCAGTAAAAAACGCATTTTCTGCTGTAGAGCAGCTTACGAATAGCTCTGCGAACGCAAAGAACAACGTCGTGGGGATTCGCCGCATTCCCCGTTCAAAGACGCGGTAATTGCATCAAATGTTGGACGGTAGTCGTAGACAACCGAGCGAATGGCGGCGAGTGTTGTTTAGCTGCCTTCGCGATGCACCCCTTTAACCATAGCCGCCAGTAGCACCGAGGGACGCAGAGGAGTGATGCGTCCCTTCGCAGCTCAGGCTATTAGTGAGTTCCCCACCCCTGTGGGAGTGATATTTCTGGATTAAAGCAGCGCATGGACGCTAGCCTCGTTGCTTCGGACGGGGCGTACCCCGAGGTAGTACCCCGAGATACCGGGGTACGTTGCCAGTGGTGTATTCCGCAAGCGTGTCCTCCAGAACTGTTTCAATTCGTCGCATCATTGCTTTGTCTTCAGTAATAAATCCGAAGGGTATTGGCACCGGATGGCGATCTGGCTGAACTAGGTGATATACGACGATCGCAAATGAGTCGACAAGGCTTACAATTTCAAGTCCGGATAGGACTTCACTCTCAATAAAGCCGTGTAAGTATGCTTCAGCTTCTTTACATTCATTAAAAGCTTGGCGCATTGCAAAATTATCAAACTGATTGGCTAATGGGATAAGAACTTTCGGATTGAAAACTGACTTTTCCTTTCCACTGATCGAGACCGTGGCAGAACAAACAAATGCACTCAACGCTTGACCATGGCGCGAGGACTTGCCCCATAAACCATGTGTGGAAGGTGCCAGCCAGGTCATTGCGGCTGGTGGCTTATCATGTTCGGCTGCCAATCGTTTTGCATATTTAGAAAGAAGGGCCGCTACTTTATCCCAGTTATGAGTTAGTTGGAGGGCCCCATATATAGGCTCAATTTTTATTTGACCAGGTCTAGTAGTTGCCTGAGCCTGCGCTGCCTTACGGGGGTCAAAGATGCCGTCCGCTAGAAAGGTCAGGGTGTGGGTGTCATTTATTTTTTCAGCAAAAGATATTAGTGCGTCTGTGTTGGGTTGCCCTATTAGGCTGGCCAACTGCTGACTACGTTGACTGATGTACGCGTTTTCTTGCGGCAAGCCGGCTCGTTCCGAGAAGCTGTAACTAAGCGTGTCTAATTCAAAGCAATAGGATTCGGCAAATCGAATGAACCCGTCCTTTTTCTTAATTACTTCGCTTATTTTATATAGCTCAGGGGGCTGAGCTTCTTCTGACTTGCCAGTTAGCTCGCCTGAACGATAAATCTTGGACAGGTTGAACTGAAATGCTCGCTCAGCTTCAATCGTGGAGTCAGCACGTTTAGAGGGATCGGTATTCAAAGTTACAGAGCATTTTGACGATTCAAGACGATGCTTTGCATGTTCAGTAAATGAATAGGCAAGTAGATCGAACGTAAATACCCGGCGGTACTCCATGCGGCCCTTAACGACTGGGGTGTCGTCGTCACCGCTAAACATCCTCAGCCCTTTTTCTGTAAGTGTCACTCGCCCATCCTGCGCGATTTTCACTTCGCCCTGCTGTAGAAACATTAGTAGAGCGGTACTGACCTCTTTCAGGGTGAATCCAAAAAAACGTGCAATGTCTGCAGGTGTTAACGCTGATACCTTCAGAAGTCTGAGGAGATACTCAGGAATCAAAGGCAGACCACCTTTCTCAACAAGGGTGTACTCGATACGAAATTGCTGTACCGGCACACTGAAGTCTACTTCAAAAAGAGTTTGCTCCTTGAGTATCATTTCGCGACTCCTTTGGCCGGTATGATTCCATAGCCTATTTCATGTTGACGCTGCCTTATGAACGTAGACACCCTGCCAAGGGGCAATGGCGCATTCTTCCCAGCCCACATTCGCATATCGCCAACCACAACGAGACGATCCATTGCCCTAGATAACGCGACGTTCACCCGATTGGACGAGCCGAGAAATCCTGGATTCAGATCTGGCCAAGAGCGAGTAAGGGATATGATCACAATGCGGTTTTCCTTGCCTTGATAGCTGTCCACCGTGTCGATTTTAACCAGTCGCCTGAACGCATCTGGCCAGTTCTGCTCGGCGAACTTCCTCCGAATCAGTTTTTTCTGCTCACCGTACATGCAGATAATGCCGATGGCGGGTTCCTGGGTATGGCCCATCTCATCAATCAGGTCATCGGAAAATTTACTGTTTTGTTCGATCTCTTTGAGTATTTGGATGATTGCATCGGCTTCAGCGTGGTTGATCAGGCTCGTACTACCTTTAGGTAATTGGTGATGAGCCTTATCCCCGAGAGCACCGGTGTCTAGCCAAGTGCATACATGTTTTAGACAACCAGGTGCGTGATCAAAATGTGCTGGTATAGGTCGCTTTCCAGTTTCCAAGACACCGTCGTAGAACACCTCCGAGACCATGTCTCCAATAGCGGGCTGCATTCGATATTGAGTTTTCAAAGTCGCACTGGCCAACTGACCATAGGGGGACTCAAACGCACGCTCAAAGTCGCTGCGCATTATATTTTGGAACTCTTTGGAGGCGGTGCTGAGTTCAAGCGCCCTGGCAATCGCCTTTCTGTGGTCAGCATCGTAAAACGGAGGTAGTTGCCTGTGGTCACCCACCAGAAGGACTCGGCGGCCGACTTGCATTGCGATCGCCAATTCTGTTGGTGAGGAGCGGGCTGCCTCATCTATAATTACCCAATCAAACCTACTTTCGGCGAGGTTCAGATGCTTGACGCCGATGCCGACACAGGTTCCGCATACCAACGTACGGGACCGGAGTAAGAACTCATCATAATTGGCTTTGTCGCTCCCCATCCGCTCAATCATGTCACCTGAGAGTGCGATGAGTGCCAAACAGCGTTTTTGTTCGTGTAGACGGATCCCGAAGTCGGTGGCGATCTTATTTTGAACCTGTTCTAGCCAATTGGAGGGCGCTTCGTCTACATCAACATCGATCGCGAAGTCATTGCGTAGCAAATTCAAGAGCTCTGCACGCATTTCGTTCACAGCATCCGACGTAACACCATCTATGTCTTCTCGCTCGTCCCTGCTATTCATGTCGGCTGTTAATCGTGCGATGCCCTTTACAAGTCCACCGACTTTCTGTTGAACCGTGATTAGCTGCGCAAGGAATGCAGCGCTGACTCCAAGTGAAGGAGCCATGAGGCTCAACCGATGTGTCATCTCTGCGCGGAATGACTCGCGCTGCTGGCTTACGATAGAACGAGAGTAGACATCTCGAAGCTCATCAGAAACGGCCTGCTCACTATTGCTGAACCGAACCATATCTAGGTCGGTGTCCAGCTTTCTGCAATGGGAGCGGATACGCTCTGCTGCAGTATTCACCGCTTCATGAGATTGGCTGGTCAGGAGAATGTTACGGGCGCCCACTACACTGACTAGATAATGACAGAACGCCGCGATGAATTCGGTTTTCCCTGTGCCGGGAGGGCCTTGTAGAAGTCCCAGTGGACCATGACTGACTAATCGTGAAAAGGCCTCTTTTTGAGCTTCATTAAGGCCAATTACTGATCCATCAGCGGCGGGCCGCTCATACATTTTAAAGTGTTGCTCGGTCGGGAGTTCATGGATGCGCTCAGGTATCGCATCACAGTCCTCATCGAAATAGTCGACCAGATTCGGGACAACGGCTAAGCGATCCAGCAGTCGTTCGGTTGCGCGTTTGCGGCGGGAGAACGAGGTGCGTGCTGCTTGGGATTGCATAAACAGTTGGTCGTCAACTTTAATTCCCTGAGCTCGCGTCGACAGAGTTAAGTATAGCTCTGCTAGTGTGCTTTTTCGAATGTTAATAATACCCAGATTAGTAGTAATGCCATCTTTTCGCTTCGAGAGGAAAACAGCATCATCCGGGTCAAAGGACTCTAAAATATCCCGCTCCGCCGAATACGGAATCAGTAAGCCGAGGCGATCCTTGTGCATCTTTGGCGTATCGGCTACTTCAATACTCGGCAATGCTTCGGGCTCGGTCTCTAGAATTGCTTTCCATACTTTAGCGACCGGATATGAATTGGATGGTGACTCAGGGGAAGTCGGAACTAGGTCTGCTGTTTGGTTTAAGTCGACCAGTTGTAACACCGCCTCCCGATCGTCTGATCCTGGAGTGATAGACTTTTCGTTGAAGATACTAACAGCAAGCTCGCCGAAGCCCACCTGTTGCGCCATGCATTCAGTCAGTGCGCCCAAATTGGAGTAGTAACCTTTAGAAACTTTGATGTTCATGTCGACTTCAAAGTCCGCGTTGTGGATTTCGCGAGGCCTGACACTGTCCTGAAACCTAGGTGCGAAGGCCTTGATGAAGCTCCTTACTTTAGGATCATAGGTCGCACGGAACGCTCCACCCACTCCATCGAAGCTTACGACCAGAAGTGTTTTGTCTTGCCGATCCTGATCAATTTTAATGTAAAGTCGGCCATTGTCCGGGTAGATAGTGAACTCTTCTTGTTCATCCCGGCTTGCGATGTCTATAGCAATCGTTGGTCGTGCCTTGGGTGGGTTGCACGCCTGCTCAAAGGCCTCTTTGAATCGATCTAGGGAAAGAAAGCCCGACTCGCTTTGCTGTTCGTGGCTGATGGCTGCCCTGAGTACGGGGACATCGTCATCACCGACGTCCTCCCAGTCCATTCCCAGCAGCTCGACCACCATGCGCATTACTGCGAAGTTGTCTCGTTCAATATCGGTGCAGTTCTCAATGAGAGGGCTGTATCGATAATTGCATGGCTGGATGCCTGAAGCGCATATGTCGGGCATGTCCAGCAGATACAAAAGTGAGGCGGCCGTATCTTCACTGTTGAGACTTACCCTCACGTTCTGAGGGTGCAGGTCACCATGGACTATTTGCTGCTCGTGAAGACATTCCACAGCGGCAATTAGCTTTCGAGCTATAACATAAGCGGTATCTCGCCCGACGGGAGGCAGTTCATTCCAATCGCTACCGTCAACATGGCGCTGGATAATGAAGGGAGTACCGCTTCTGCCATATCCAAAATTTTCTATTATCGGTAGAAATTCGTAACTGCTTTTTTGCAGTAATTCGATCCGCTCAAAAAAACCGAGCAGTAAAGGGCCTTCGCCTCCAGAAACAGAGGTGGCGTCAAGGTTTGGCCACATCTTGACGATATGAGAGCCTGATCGATAAACATCCTTGCTCTCTGAGTCGACAAGCTGGTCCTCTACTGGAAAAGCTTTGTAGGGGACAAAGCCGGCTGACGCGAAGCGCTCCAAAACGCTGTGATCAAACTCAAATTCGGCTTCAGTTTTTGGCGTGTGCTGGTTCAGAGCTTCGAGCAGGGTACCGGCGTCCTCGTAGCGATCGGTAGGATCGGTTTCAATAGCCTTCAGCAAAACTTCAGAATACCAATTATCTGAGCTCATTAGCTTTTGACGTACATCGACTATATGTGAGCTTTCGAATTTGAGAGGAAGCGCGTTTGCGGTGATGAGATGCCAGCACATTAGACCGAGAGCGAATACGTCTCGCTGAAATGGTGTACCTCGATGCGTGTCCGGACTCGCATCTTCAGGCATGCAGATGGCACCGATGCTTAGCTGGTCGCGATGTGGGCCGACGGTTCCAGCTGGCTGGTGATAGGCGGCAATGAAGTTGGATAACGCTATATTGCTGTCGGGAGAGAACCAGATGCTATGGTCGCCGAGATCTCGGTGTGCCACTTTGAACCCGTGCATGGTACCAAACTGCGAGACCATCACTTTGGCCAGACGTACTCGGCCGGCTTGGTCGAATTGCTCGACAAAACGGTTGATGAATTCATTGAGCCGGTAGTGTTCCGAAGGCAACTCGCAAAGTTCAGAATACTCCTGAGTCACAGAGTCCTTGGACGGATTCTTCATTGGCCTTAGGCAACGTCTGCTTAAGTCCAGGTCTCGATTGCTTAAGTAGACCAGTACTTCGCGTTCGCGGGAAAGAATCTTGAAACGTCCTTCCGGCGTTTTTGCATCAATGTCGTCCAGTTTGGAAAAGTCCCAAAGGCGGAGTAGCGCGCGCTCGTGCTTATTGTTGTCATTTTTTGCCTGGTGTTCGACATACACTTTGCCGGGATGCTCAAAAATCAGCTCTTGAGCCCGGAAGCCATCAACGACTAATTCTTTGGGCTTTGTGTTTCCTTTGCTAAACAAACGATCAAACACATCGAAGTGCCCATTCAGACCTTGTGCGCTTGGATGCGGTCGGAACCTCTTGTTGTAAATTCCTTCATTAGCAAGTTTTAGAAAGTCTGAGAGCGTTATAACATGCTTTAGGTCGCTGTCTGGTAAGCTAGAGAAGGTGCAGTCTCCAGATAGCACAACACAAAATTGAACATTTGGAATGCGGCCTTCAGGAAGGCGCTTTTTTACTGTCTGGAGCTTTCTTTGGAGCAAAAACGATTTGTTTTGAGTGACGGCAACAGGCGAGCGTCCTCTCTCATCACCATTTTGGAACCACTTTCCACCGTGGGAAGTGATCTCACCATTCCAATGTTTAAGTTCAACAATCAGTACGTTCTTGTGAGTAACAATTACCAGATCAAACTCGCCCTCTGAACCCCGCGCATCAGCAAAGCGGAATCCTGCATATCCGCGCCAAGGCCACATGCCTCCAGCCCCGGCGGTGAGCGCTTTTAATTGCTCGGCCATACCTCCTTTGAGAGACCCATTGCCAGCAGATTCAGGGCTCTTGAAGGCGTTCACCATGGCTTCGATGGCACAAACTTCGTGGCGTAGCAGACCACCTTCCCAGTACAGAACATCCATTCCATGATCTCCAAAGCTAACGCCACGCAGGTAAGGCGGGTTCAATTGCTGAAAAATGGAATGGACTGTATCAGCGAAAATATGTGGCATTCAAACCAGCATTTACGCTTGTTCTAATTCTTCACACCCTGCCAGACCGTTTTCTGCTCGCAAGGCGCAACCCGGCCAGAATAATGAACGTCTGCTTAGGGGCTTGTAGCCAGCTTTCAGCGTGATTTGAATTTCTTTAGCAAAGTAAATGCGATCAAAAATTCTGAGTCGCATTAATTTCGAAAAACTCGCATTAATTTCGAAAACCTACAGCCGCCGCCCACCAGCGCCGGGCCGGACGCAGAGTGGTGTGGTTGGCGGAACGGACGCTGCGGCCAATGACTCAGCGGCACGCAACTGGCCACCGACTGGATCGCCGCCACTTCCAGCGCTTCACCTTCTGACAGTGGCGGCAACAACCCTGGCAAGCGGCTGGCGAGTAAGGTTTTGCCCGTTCCGGGTGGCCCGCTGAACAGCAGGTTATGTGCGCCGGCCGCAGCGATCAGCAACGCCCGTTTGGCGGCTTTCTGGCCTTGGACTTCGTTCAAATCGGGATAGGGTTTACTGGCGCACATCAAGCCGTCGGACACGTAGGGTTCGACCGGTGTGTGGCCATTGAAATGCGCCACGGCCTCAAGCAAATGCTCCACCGCAATTACCTTCAGGCCCGACGCCAGGCACGCTTCCTCGGCATTCTCCCGTGGCACCAACAACGTGCGCCCGGCCTTGCGCGCCGCCAACGCCGCCGGCAACACCCCGCGCACTGCCCGCACCGCACCGGACAACGCCAGTTCGCCCAAGCATTCCACGTCGTCCAGCGTCAGGGTCGGCACCTGCACGCTGGCCGAGAGAATCCCCAAGGCAATCGCCAAATCAAAGCGCCCGCCATCCTTGGGTAAATCCGCCGGCGCCAGATTCAGCGTGATCCGGCGCGCGGGAAACTGCAGCCCCGAATTGATAATCGCACTGCGCACGCGATCCTTGCTCTCCTTCACCGCCGCCTCCGGCAAGCCGACCATGGTCAACGACGGCAAACCATTGGCCAGATGCACTTCAACGGTGACGGCAGGGGCGTCGACACCCACCTGGGCGCGGCTGTGGACGATGGCTAGGGACATGGTCGTTCCTTGAGTGTGAAGGGGCCGCTTCCTGCGGGTTTTTTGAGACTAGTTGGGGCTGGAAATTTTGATGGTGATGTTCGACGGGTAAACCTTCACTGAATGTTGCCACGCTCCCGTCCGCTTGCGCATTACAGACCGGAGAACAGGAAGTAGGGCCGTTCTGGCGGCTTGAGCAGGCTCTTTCTCAAATTCTTGAACGCGTGACAAGAAGACACGAAAGCACCGTTGCGCAAGTCACTTGAGGCGATACACTCAAGATTAATGCATAACGTTAAGCTTTAAATTATGATCGTTAGCTTTAAATGTTCTGAGACCGAATATCTGTTTCGCAACGGTAAGACCCGTGTGTGGTCAGCCATTCTGAGTGTCGTGGAACGAAAGCTGGCAATGCTGGATGCCGCAGCGATCTTGATGGACCTCAGCTCGCCTCCAGGTAATCGTCTTGAAGCGCTGGAGGGAAATCGGAAAGGACAGCACAGCATCCGCGTGAACGGCCAATGGCGAATTTGCTTTGTCTGGGGCACCCACGGACCAGAAAACGTAGAAGTCGTAGATTATCACTGAGGTGAAAAATGACTAAGAACGGTATGCGCCCGGTTCATCCTGGCGAGATCCTCAAAGAAGAATACCTGGAGCCGTTAAGCCTCTCGGCTGCTGCTTTGGCTCGGGCACTGAGCGTCTCGACACCCTCGGTCAATGACATCGTGCTTCTGCGTCGCGGAGTCAGCGCAGATATGGCTTTGAGACTTGCCATTTGTTTGGATACGACGCCCGAATTCTGGCTGAACCTGCAGTTGACGTATGACTTGCGAAAGGCAGAGCTCGAGCGCGGGCCGGCGATCAGGGATCAGGTTGAGCGTCTTGCTCACTGCGCCTGAATGTTGAAACTCAAAAAAACCCACGGTCAAAGCGTGGGTTTTTTCGTTATTAGGGCGGAGCAGGCTCGCATTCACTCTGACAGCGTTTACTCGGCGGTCGGTGGATTCAGCTTCGCTTCCAGCTCCGCCACTTTGGCCTCGAGACTTTCCAGGCGTGCCCGAGTCCGGGCGAGGACGACCATCTGGCTGTCGAATTCTTCGCGGCTGACCAGGTCCAGTTTGCTGAAAGCGCTTTGCAGCAGGGCTTTGAACTGGCTTTCGATTTCGCTTTTCGGCAACGGCGTGTCGCCGTTGAAAAGGCGGGAGGCGGTGCCGCTCAGGGCGTCGAGGAAATCTTTGGGCGCGAGCATGGGAGAGGTCCTGGAAACAATGGCGCGCAGTGTATCACGCAGTGCCTATAGTCAATCCCGCAGGCGGGGATGCACGCTTTTCGCGCATGGGGACGAACGGCTGCGCACTGTTGTTGTGCGTATCCGTCGTGATCCGTGCGCGAGGAGCCCTGCGGCAGCGGCCAAAGGATTGAATTCAGTGGGTTTGGGCGAGATGGCAAGCTTTCTGCTTAGTGGCTAGTGACCCATGCACTGATGCAGTCGCTGTGACGAATGCAGTGCGGCTGACGGAGCGGGGAGTTTCGTCGGAGGCGGTTAGCTGGCGTCAGTCGGGCAACTTGGGCCGACGATGCGTTACAAAGCCAGGCACTGCGCTTAGACTTGAGACGGGTTTGTTTTCCTGGGGCAAGTCCACCAATTCGGGAGAGAGTTTTCATGAAGCTAGTCACTGCCATCATTAAGCCGTTCAAACTGGACGACGTGCGCGAGTCGCTGTCCGAGATCGGCGTGCAGGGCATTACCGTTACTGAGGTCAAAGGCTTCGGTCGGCAGAAGGGTCACACCGAGCTGTATCGCGGCGCGGAATATGTGGTCGATTTTCTGCCGAAGGTGAAGATTGATGTCGCCATTGACGACAAGGATCTTGACCGGGTTATCGAAGCGATAACCAAGGCCGCCAACACCGGCAAGATTGGTGACGGCAAGATCTTCGTGGTCAATCTGGAACAGGCTATTCGCATCCGTACCGGCGAAACCGATACCGACGCAATCTAAGCCGCCAAACCCAACGCCCCAGGAGAAAACAATATGACTCTGCGTAAATTCGCAGGGCTAGGAGCCCTGTTGTCCCTCGTAATGCCCAGCCTGGCTATGGCGGCAGACGAAGTGGCGGCCCCAGTCCTGAACTCCGGCGATACCGCCTGGATGCTGACCTCCACAGCCCTCGTGCTGTTCATGACCATTCCCGGCCTCGCGCTGTTCTACGGCGGCATGGTTCGTTCCAAAAACATTCTTTCCGTGATGATGCAGTGCTTCGCCATTACTGGTCTGATCAGCATTCTGTGGGTCATTTATGGCTACAGCATTGCGTTCGACACCACCGGCATGGAGCAGGGCGTCGTCAACTTCAACTCGTTCTTCGGCGGCATGGGCAAGGCGTTCCTCGCCGGCGTCACGCCTTCGAGCCTGACGGGCCCTGCGGCGCTTTTCCCTGAGGCGGTGTTCATCACCTTCCAGATGACCTTCGCCATCATCACTCCAGCGTTGATCGTCGGTGCCTTCGCCGAGCGGATGAAGTTCTCCGCGATGCTGATCTTCATGGGCATCTGGTTCACCCTGGTGTATGCACCGATCGCGCACATGGTCTGGTCCGGCAACGGCGGCCTGATGTGGGACTGGGGCGTGCTCGACTTCGCGGGCGGCACCGTGGTGCACATCAACGCCGGTGTGGCTGGCCTGATTGCCTGCCTGGTACTGGGCAAGCGTAAAGGTTTCCCGACCACCCCGATGGCTCCGCACAATCTGGGTTATACCTTGATGGGCGCGGCAATGCTGTGGGTTGGCTGGTTCGGCTTCAACGCCGGTTCCGCCGCCGCCGCCAACGGCACTGCCGGTATGGCCATGCTGGTCACCCAGATCGCAACCGCCGCCGCTGCACTGGGCTGGATGTTCGCGGAGTGGATCACCCACGGCAAACCAAGTGCACTGGGTATTGCTTCGGGTGTGGTCGCCGGTCTGGTTGCCATCACTCCAGCGGCCGGCACCGTGGGCCCGATGGGCGCCCTGGTGATCGGTCTGTCGGCTGGCGTGGTGTGCTTCTTCTGCGCCACCACCCTGAAACGCAAACTCGGCTACGACGATTCCCTGGACGCCTTCGGCGTGCACGGCATCGGCGGTATCCTCGGCGCGATCCTGACTGGCGTGTTCGCTGCACCATCGCTGGGCGGCTTCGGCACTGTGACTGACATCGCTGCACAAGTCTGGATTCAGTGCAAAGGCGTCGGCTTCACGGTGATCTACACCGCGATCGTCACCTTCATCATCCTCAAGGTACTGGACGCCGTCATGGGTCTGCGTGTCGCCGAGGAAGAAGAAGCCGTGGGCCTCGACCTGGCTCAACACAACGAGCGCGGTTACAACCTGTAATCTTCGCTGAAAAAATTGCCCGGTTCGCCGGGCATTTTTTTGCCTGCGATTTGTCATTTGCATCATGGTTGAAAGGTTTTTTGCGACGGGGTTTGGCGTGTTTGCCGTGGGCGTTTTTCTGGGGCGAAAAACTTACAGCATTGCAGGAATATTAGGGCCTTTGTTTTTTCCCAGAGCGCGCTAGAATGCGCCCCGAACGTGCGGAGAACTGTATGTGGCAACAGACTCTGATTACCCTGCGGGCAAGGCCCCGGGGCTTTCATCTGGTAACGGACGAGTTACTCGCTGGCCTGCCTGAACTGAAGGCATGTCGGGTCGGTCTGTTGCATTTGTGGCTGCAGCATACCTCGGCGTCGTTGACCATCAACGAGAACGCCGATCCGGCGGTACGTCGCGACTTCGAACGGTTTTTCAATCGTCTGATCCCACAAGGAGAAGGCGACTATGAGCACAACGACGAAGGCCTGGACGACCTCCCGGCGCACTTCAAGGCGAGTTTGCTAGGCTTTCAGTTGAGTCTGCCGATCATGGCCGGCCGACTGGCGTTAGGCAGCTGGCAAGGTGTTTATCTGGGCGAGCACCGTGACCATGGCGGTGCTCGTAAAGTCCTCGCCACCCTGCACGGTGACGAGGCGTAAACCGCTGGTTACCAGTGGATGTGAATTTTTTCCGGCAGCCTTCGACAGACGGCGAAGCTGGGCTATAACTAATCTGCTTTTCGCAAGTCATGAGGTAGAACATGAGCGACGATGATCTGGAAAACGACGAACTCGAAGTAGGCGACGACGACGAAACCGAGGAAGGCCTTGAGGCAGCGGCGGAAGACGTTGCCGAAGACGATGGCGGTGAAGCGCCGGCCCCCACCGCCAAAGGCAAAGCCAAGGCTGCGGTGTCGGTCGATGAGCTGCCCAGCGTAGAAGCCAAGAACAAGGAGCGGGATGCCCTGGCCAAGGCCATGGAAGAGTTTCTCGCCAAAGGTGGCAAGGTGCAGGAAGTGGAGGCCAACGTGGTCGCCGATCCACCCAAGAAGCCTGATAACAAGTACGGCAGCCGGCCGATCTAAGCCGCCGCGCCTGCTTGCCGAAAAAGCCCGCCGTCGCTGCGGGCTTTTTCATGGGTCAGGCAAAACATGCCATTCATTGTGGGAGCGAGCCTGCTCGCGAACAGTCCAGTCAGAAGTTATGTTGACTGGCACACCGCATTCGCGAGCAGGCTCGCTCCCACAAGGGATTATTGCAGTGCGTGCCACTGAACAAGCAACGCCGGTAATTCCGTCAGGCTACGGATCTCCGCATCTGGCAGCCGCTCGGCCTCCCATACTTTGCCCGCCGGGTTGTACCAGATCGCTCGCAGCCCGGCCTGTTGGGCGCCAGCGATGTCGTCGCCAGGGTGATCGCCAATGTGCACAGCGCGCTCGGCCACGGTGCCGCCCCGTTGCAGGGCTTCGTGGAACAGCCGTGAGTCGGGTTTGGCGATGCCGATGTCTTCGGCGCACAGCGCGAACTTGAAGTAGTCCGCCAGCCCCAGGCGACGCACATCGGCGTTGCCGTTGGTGACCACCCCCAGGGCGAAATGGTTGGCCAGTACTTCCAGGGTCGGCTCGACCTCAGGGAACACCTGAATCTGATGCCGGGCGTGCAGGAACACCTCAAAGCTTTGGTCCGCCAGGTCCGACGCTTGCCCATGGTCATAACCCGCTTCTTCGAGGGCATGGAACAACACCCGGCGGCGCAAGGCACTGATGCGATGCTTGAGGCTCGGATCGTTGCTCAACACCCGTTCGCGGATCGACCACAGATGCTCCACCGGCACCGCGCCCAGGTTGGGTGCATGCTCCACCAACCACTCGCGCAACGTCGCTTCGGCGCCGACGATCACCGGGGCGGTGTCCCACAGGGTGTCGTCGAGGTCGAAGGTAATCAGTTCAATCGTCATGACTATCGCCTTTGATGCGTTTGGCCCGTGGATGAGCGCTGTCGTAGACCGAGGCCAGGTGCTGGAAGTCCAAGTGGGTGTAGATCTGCGTGGTCTTGATGTCCGAGTGACCGAGCAATTCCTGAACCCCGCGTAAATCCTGGGAAGACTCCAGCAAATGACTGGCGAAGGAGTGCCGCAGCATGTGCGGGTGCAGGTTCTGCCCGAGTTCGCGGGCGCCGGCGGCTTTGACCCGCACCTGAATCGCTCGCGGCCCGAGGCGCCGGCCTTGTTGGGTGACGAACACCGCGCCATCGGGCGGGTTGGTCAGGTCGCGAAACGGCAGCCACAACTCCAGCGCCTCGCGGGCCTTTTTGCCCACCGGAAGCAGTCGCGTTTTGCTGCCTTTGCCGAGCACCTGCACCATGCCGTCGGCCAGGTCCAGTTGATCGAGATTGAGCCCGGTCAGCTCGGACAGGCGCAGCCCGGAGGAATAGAACAGCTCAAGAATCGCCTGGTCGCGGCGGGCCAGAAAGTCGTCCTCGACGGCCCCCTCCAGCAACTGCAGCGCGCGGTCAGTATCGAGGGTTTTCGGCAGCTTGCGATCGCCCTTGGGCGGTGCCAGGCCATTGGCCGGATCGTGATCGCACAAGCCTTCGCGGTTGAGGTAGTGATAGAGCCCGCGCACCGCCGACAGAAGCCGCGCCAGGCTGCGGGACGATTGGCCCTGGGCATGCAGGCGCGCCACCAGGCCGCGCAAGCGCTGGATATCCAGCGCCGACCAGCTGCCGATGTTTTGCTTCGCGCACCAGCCCAGCACCTTGTCGAGGTCGCGGCGGTAAGCGCTGAGGGTGTGCGGCGACACCTGACGCTCACTGCGCAGGTGTTCGCAGTAGGCGTCGAGTTGCCGTTGCATGGTCAGCGTACCGAGCGCAGGGAACTGTTGACCCGTGGCAGCACGCGGCCCAGGACTTCGGCGATGTAGCTGAGGAACAGGGTGCCGACCGAGCTTTTGTAATGCTGCGGGTCACGGCTGGCGATGGCCAGGATCCCGTGAATGCCTTGGTGGCTGATGGCGACGACTGCGCTGGAGCCGATCTGCTGGCGTTGTTCTTCGCCAAACAGGAAGTCCAGTTCATGGTCGCGCAACGTGCCGCTGACGCTCTTGCCTTCGGTGAGCAAGCCGCCGATGGCGGTTTGCGCGTCGGCGTGGGTCACCCAGCGGCCGACCGGCATCGGGTTATCGCCGAGCAGGATCAGGCTGACGAAGGGCACCTGGAAATCCTGGCGCAGGCTGTCATCGACGCTGATCACCACGTCTTCCAGGCTGGTAGCGTCCATCAGGGCGAGGATCAGGCGACGGGTCTTGTCGAACAGGCGATCGTTATCCCGCGCCACGTCCATCAACTGCGAGAGGCGATGGCGCATCTCGATGTTGCGGTCGCGCAGAATCTTCATCTGCCGCTCCACCAGCGACACGGTGTCGCCGCGCTGGTGCGGGAGCCGCAGCGTCGCGAGCAGTTCTTCGTGTTCGACGAAGAAATCCGGATGGGCCTCCAGGTACGCGGCAATCGCCGCCGCCTCAAGGCTTTCGGAAGGTACTTCGTCGGGCTGCAGGGCGGGTACCTGGGGCTTATCGGTCATTGTGGTTGCTCACTCAAAGACGTACTTGTCCTTCGTATACACGAACCGCCGGGCCGGTCATCAATACCGGTTGGCCGGGGCCTGCCCATTCAATGGACAAACGCCCGCCCGGCAGGTCGATCAATAGCGGCGAATCCATCCACCCCTGGCTGATCGCGGCGACGGCCGCGGCGCAAGCACCGGTGCCGCACGCCTGGGTTTCCCCGGCGCCGCGTTCCCATACGCGCAACTGCGCGCGATTGCGGTCGATCACTTGCAGGAAGCCGACATTGACCCGTGCCGGGAAGCGCGGGTGATGTTCGATCTTGCGCCCCAATTCATGCACCGGGGCGCTGTTGATGTCGCTGACCCGCAGCACGGCATGGGGGTTGCCCATCGACACGGCGGCCAGTTCGACTGTATTGCCGTCGACGTCCAGTCGATAGCTCAAGGCCTGCGTCGGCGCTTCGAATGGAATGTCCGCCGGCACCAGGCGCGGTGCGCCCATGTTGACGCTGATCTGGCCGTCGTTGCGGATGTCCAGTTCGATGACCCCGCTTTTGGTCTCGACGCGGATCTGCCGCTTGGCGGTCAGGCGCTTGTCGAGCACGAAGCGTGCGAAGCAGCGGGCACCGTTGCCGCATTGCTCCACTTCGGAGCCATCGGAATTGAAGATCCGGTAGCGGAAGTCCACGTCCGGGTTACTCGGCGCTTCGACGATCAGCAACTGATCGAAGCCGATGCCGGTGTGCCGATCACCCCATTGCTTGGCGTGCTTGGGCAGAATATGCGCGTGCTGGCTGACCAGGTCGAGGACCATGAAGTCATTGCCCAGGCCGTGCATCTTGGTAAAACGCAGCAGCATGGTCTTACTCCGGCAGCAGGCTTTCGCCAGCAAACAACTCGGCTACCGTCTCGCGGCGACGCACTTCAAATGCCTGATCACCGTCCACCAACACTTCGGCGGTACGTCCGCGGGTGTTGTAGTTGGAACTCATGACAAACCCGTAGGCGCCGGCCGAGTGAATCGCCAGCAAGTCGCCTTCTTCGAGGGCGAGCTGACGCTCCTTGGCCAGGAAATCGCCGGTCTCGCAGATCGGGCCGACAATGTCGTAGTGGCGGCCAGCGCCTTCGCGCGGGCTGACGGCGGTGACGTTCATCCACGCCTGGTACAGCGCCGGGCGGATCAAGTCGTTCATGGCCGCGTCGACGATGGCGAAATCTTTGTGTTCGGTGTGCTTGAGGTATTCGACCTGGGTCAGCAGCACGCCGGCGTTGGCGACGATGAAACGACCCGGCTCGAACATCAGCGCCAGGTCACGGCCTTCGCAGCGCTCGCGCACGGCTTTGATGTAGTCAGCCACCAGCGGCGGCTCTTCATCGCGGTACCGCACACCCACGCCGCCACCGAGGTCGATGTGGCGCAGGTAGATGCCGCATTCGCCGAGGCGGTCGATCAAGCCCAGCAGGCGATCGAGCGCGTCAAGGAACGGCGGCAGGCTGGTCAGTTGCGAACCGATGTGGCAATCGACACCCAGCACTTCCAGGTTGGGCAGTTGCGCGGCGCGGATGTACACGTCTTCGGCATCGGCAATGGCGATGCCGAACTTGTTCTCTTTGAGGCCGGTGGAAATGTACGGGTGGGTGCCGGCATCGACGTCCGGGTTGACCCGCAGCGAGATCGGCGCGCGGACGCCCATCTCGGCGGCCACCACTTGCAGGCGCTCGAGCTCGTCGGTGGACTCGACGTTGAAGCAGTGCACGCCGACTTCCAGGGCGCGACGCATGTCTTCACGGCTCTTGCCGACGCCGGAAAAAACGATCTTGTCAGCGCTGCCGCCGGCGGCCAGTACGCGTTCCAGTTCACCGCGCGAGACGATGTCGAAGCCAGCGCCGAGACGGGCCAGGACATTCAGTACGCCGAGGTTGGAGTTGGCCTTGACTGCGAAGCACACCAGGTGCGGCACGCCGGCGAGGGCATCAGCGTAGGCCAGGTACTGGGCCTCGATGTGGGCGCGGGAATACACATAAGTCGGGGTGCCAAAGCGTTCGGCGATGGCGGACAGGGCAACCCCTTCCGCGAACAGCTCGCCGTCACGGTAGTTAAAAGCGTCCATGGCGTTCCCTTATTGGTAGACGTCGTGCTTGTGTGCCTTGGAGGCTGGCGGCTTTTGCGACGACTTGGCCTGCTCGACCGGATCCTGGTCTTCATCAGGCAGGTACAGCGGGCCTTTTTGACCGCAGGCCGAGACCAGGCAGGCAACCGCGACGAGCGCAGCAAGGGAAGAGATCAGGCGCTTCATGGCGAAATCCTTGAAAAATGCGTTAATTGCGCCGGAGTATACCGGCCACCCGGCGCCTTGCCTATGCGACGGGGCTCCCGTCCGGCGGGGCTTGTGCTGCGGGCGGGCCGGGCAGACGCAGTCTCTGCTCCCGCAACGGCGATGCCCAAGGTATCGATGGTGGTTGCTGGTCGGTATCCTTTGCATTCGCCGAGGCTCGGCCGTATCTTGCGGCGCTTGAGCGTGATCAGACATTTTTTGAGGTTGCCACAATGAGTTTGACCGAAGCCCGTTTCCACGATCTGGTCGATACCACCCAGCAGACGCTGGAGGATGTGTTCGACGAGAGCGACCTGGACATTGATCTGGAGAGCTCGGCCGGTGTGCTGACCGTCAAGTTCGAAAACGGCAGCCAGTTGATCTTCAGCCGCCAGGAGCCACTGCGTCAGTTGTGGCTGGCGGCGGTCTCCGGCGGCTTCCACTTCGACTACGACGAAGAGAGCGAGCGCTGGATGTGCGACAAAAGCGAAGAGCAGTTGGGTGAAATGCTCGAGCGCATCGTCGAACAGCAAGCTGGCGTCAAACTCGATTTCGAAGGCCTGTAAGTTCGTGACCCAGACCGCGCCCGTTCGCCCGCCCAAGCCGTTGTACAGCAACGTCAGCCCGGCCGTGCCGTCGCCCTGCACCAGCGTGTGCAAGCTCGACGAGGATAAGGTCTGCCTGGGCTGTTTCCGCCATGTCGAGGACATCCGCGAGTGGCGCTCGGCCGATGACGCGCGGCGCCGGGTGATTGTGGCGCAGGCTGCGCAGCGCAAAGCGTCGGCGTAAGCGCTGGTGTGCCCGCTCGGTAGTGGTGAATCAAAAAGGGGCCGCTTCGCGCCCCAGCGGGAGCAAGCTCCTTCGCCACAGGTCATTCCACTCCTGGCCCCGGCTTGTATATTTATTGAGCTGTGATAGTGTCCGGCTACGCCTCAATCCACCGAGGCCCGTGAAAACCCCGCCTGTTTCTGGCGGGGTTTTGCTTTTTTTGTGCAGAAGAAAGGAGTCTGCCCGGATCATGACCGCACCTTCCATCACCCTTACCCGTCTGGACGTGCAACGTCTGGAGCGCCTGATCGACAGCCTGGATGACACGCTGCCGGGCGTGATCGCACTGCAAACCGAGCTCGACCGCGCCGATACCCTGGTCGGCCACGACGAAGTGCTCGCCGATGTCGTGACCATGAATTCCCGGGTGCACTGCCGTGAAGAAGTCAGCGGCAAGGACTATCACCTGACCCTGGTCTACCCCAAGGACGCGGACGCTGACGCTGGGCGGATTTCGATCCTGGCGCCGGTCGGCAGCGCCTTGCTCGGCCTGAAAGTCGGCCAGCACATCGACTGGCCGGCACCGCTGGGCAAAACCCTCAAGCTGACGTTGCTGGAAGTCGAGTCGCAGCCCGCCAATGGCGGCGACTTCCCGGAGTGACCCGCCCTCAGACCTGGTCCAGTGCCTCGTTCAGCGCGCGTTCCAGGTCGCTCTTGTAGCGCAAGTACAACTGGCTCGAACCCTGGCCATCGCCGAGCAGGCCTGACAGGTCCAGGTCGGTGATGTAACAGCGGTAGCGCTGCACTTCCCGGCGTTGCTCGACGATCTCTCGGGCGACCACGCCGAACAATTCGTCGCCGTGCTCCAGCTCGGAAAACTCCCGCTGATTGCAATACAACGTGACGTGCACCTCACCGGGCGCGCCTTTGCCGATGATCGCCTGGACGTCGTAGAACGGCTTGTCCAGCGGCGTCTGCGGCGCCGGCCGTGGTTCGACCCGGCGCGCTCGCACAGGTCCAGATGGCAACAGTTGGTAATACAAAGTATCGAGCATGCTCGGCTGCGCGGTTTCCATCGGTAATAACGCTTCGCGTCGATACAGAATCGATTGCAGAAAGCGCTGCAAGGGCACCAGCAGACTGGGTTCATCGTGATACGGCAAACGCTGTTGCCACAAGGCGTTGAATTCATCCAGCACGTACAGATCGGCGTATTGCTCATGCACCCGGTAAAACACCTGGATGCAGTCCGGCTGGCCCATTGGCAGGATCAACGCCAGGTCGTGGTCTTCCAGGGCCTTGGGGTCCAGGTGCAACGGGCTGTAGCTCGGCAGTTCTTCACTGAGGTAATCGAGCAGCGCCGGCAGGCTGGCCAGCGGCACATGGTTAACCTGCCCCGGCACCAACTCCAGTACGTGATAGTGCTGCTGCACCTGAATCAGGTAGCGGTGGTTGAGCTGGCTCATCAGCAAAGTCTGCGCGGTGTCGATGATCTCCTCGACACGCTGGGCGATGAACTGCGCGCGGTTGTGGCAGAAACAGCGCACGCGCAATTTCGGCTGGCGCAGCCCGGTCGGCAGGTTGTTGAGGTAGTCGCGCAGGCAGTCGAGCAACGCGTGCGGGCCGTCGAAGCGGTTGACCAGGGTTTCATTCCAGCTATTAAGCGTCACTTGGTCGAGGGTCAACACCAGGTTCTCGCGCACGCCGGCGTAACTCAGCGAGTCAGTCCGCTCGGTGGTCATCAGGATGTTCAGGTCGCGGTGATGCTTGAGCGGGTCGACGCCGACGTTGACCAGAATCAGCACTTCGTCGGGCACGCTGGCGCGCAACAGCGGTTCTTCTTCAACGGTCGGCAAGGGCAGGGCGATGGTCTGCTGCAGGCTACCGAGCAGGTTGAACAGCTCGAATTCGCTCAAATCGCTGGCGCCGGGGTGCAGGGCCAGGCGCGTGCTGCTGTCGATCACGCCGTTGCGGTGGCACCAGGTCAGCAGTTCAAGCAGTTCGCGGCTGCGCTTGATCGGCGCGAAGTGTTCCCACTCATGGGCCCCGAGGCTGCCGTTGTACAGGCCCCACTGGGTTTGCCCAGGCTCTTTTTTGTTGCGCGATTGCACCAGGGTCAGGGTGTCTTCGGCCAGGTCCGGGGCGATTCCGGGGTTGATGAACTCCACCTTGTCAGCCTTGCGCTCGAACGCCGCGTACAGGCGCCGCCCGAGCACATTGAGGTCGCGTTTATTGATCAGGCTAACGGTTTGCTCGGTGCGCGCGAACTGGGTCAGGAAGCGATAGCTGTAGTTCAACTCATTCACCAGCGCCCGTCGCTCCGCGCTGACCTGCCGCACTTTCCATTGGCTGCGGCTGTCGAGCAGCGCCAATTGCCGCTGATCCCAGCCCCACTCGTGGGCCAGCCGTTCGAGCAGGCTGCGCTGCCAGCTCTGGCTGCGGGCGTTGGGGCCGGTGAGCTTGCGATTAACCTTCAAATACAAGGCGCGGCGTACCAGTTCCAAGCGCTCCGGCTCGTTGCGCGCCGAGAGGTATTCCTCAATACGGCGATAGACGACCATGTACGGGTCTAGCTCGTCGAGGTCGAGCTGGTTGGCGAACACCGCTTGCTTAAAGCGCAGGCTCAGGCAGTGAACCTTGGGGTGCTCGCTGGCGTAAACCTCGGTCAGCAGCAGTTTGAGCACCGATTTGTACGGCGATTCAATGCCCTTGAACAATTGCCAGAGTCCGGCGCCGATAAACTCGCCGGGCGGGATGTGCGCCAGGTGCCCGAGGTCGAGGGTTTCATCGGCACGGATAAAGCGCTTGGACAGCAGGGCGTGAGTGTAGAGGTCGTAACTGGCTTCTTCATAGACCGGCACCAGCCACCAGATCGGCGTGCGCCCGGCCAGCCAGATCGCCGTGCGGTAGAACTCGTCGAGCAGCAAGTAATGCTGGGTGGAACCGCAGTTTTCCGAGCTCAGTTGCGTATCGCGTTCGCCGACGATGAAGCGGGCCGGGTCGATCAGGAAAAAATGCGCCTCGGCACCCTGGCTCGCGGCCCAGGTTTCGAGCAACTGGCATTTCTTGCGCAGTTCGGCCAGCTCGTTTTCGCTGAGGTCCGGGCCATGGCAGACCCAGACGTCCATGTCGCTTTGGTCAGCCTGGGCCAACGTGCCGAGGCTGCCCATCAGAAACAGCCCGTGAATCGGCCGCGGCGGGTTGCTGCCGTGGCGCGGCTTGTAGGAGAACGAGCGGGTCAGCCGCTGGGCTTCGGCGAGGGCGTTGGCATCGGGTTCGAAATTCGACAGCCCGGCTGGCGTGCTGCCGGAGACATAACCCGGCAACAACGGATGATTGACGTGGAAAAACAGCGGCAGCAGGGTCAGAACGCCTTGCTGGCGCGTCGACAAACCTTCCATGGCGCGGGCCATGCGGCCTTGGTTGAGCTTCAAGAAACGCGCGCGCAACTGGTTAAGAACCTTGCGATCGATGCCTTCATCCAAATCAGGACGGATTTCGTGGGTGCGGGTCATTTCAGCTCAAACCGGCTCGCGGCAAGGGGTCTTGGAATGAGCGGCAGTTTAGCGCCTGGACCTGGGGACTTTTAAGCTGAATTTGTTTTCTGACGCCAAATTTGTAGCGTCGGCCGACAGACTACCCGCGGAAATCCCGAAAACAGGGTTTCCGTGGGCGATGCGGGGATAATTCAGGCTGTTTCCTGGACGCTCAGAATGGTCAGCACGGTTTGTATGTTTTGCGCGGCATCGCGCCCCAGGCTGGTCAGGTAACCGCCATCGGGTTGGTCGATCAGTTCTTTTTCGTACAGGCGTTGGGCAGCAGCAATGGCTTTGGGGGCGGCGGTCTGATGAATTTTCAAACCTTCCTGGGAACTGTCCAGGTTGAAGAGTGCAAGGATTTCCAGTTCGGCAACCAGCTCAGGGGTAAGCGACATAAGGACTCCAGACTTTCTAGGAATTAGACGACAGCGCCCCTAAGGTGAGCCGACTCGCGCGGCATGTCCAGTGCTCGTGGCAGGGATTTTTACCTTGAGAACGCCTTGTGCAGCAGGTCCGCCAGAGACGGAGTGCTTGCAGTGTAGACAGGCTCCGGAAGAAGGCAGGCGTGATGGGTGACAATTTGTGTGGGAGCTGAACGCTCCCCTACGGTGAGGCTTATTTTTTCTCCGGCGGCAACTCAGGCAATGCGCGTAGGGCGGCTTCGTACCATTGTGTGTCGAACGCGCGGTCTTCTTCGAGAATCGCGTCGATTTCCACCGCCAGTACATGGGCCATCAGGTTGAGGATCTCCTCGCGCTCGTAGCCCACCAGGGTCAGTTTGTTGAAAGTGGCTTTGGCGGCCGGCGGGTTGTCGCTTTCGATCTGGTTTTCGATGGCTTCGATCAACGTGTCTTCGGTGAAGGCTTCTTCATCGTCGTCGATGGGGGTTGGCTCGCTCATGGCAGGCTCCTCGGGAAAAGATTGCCAGTTTACCTGCATTCAGCGCGGTGATGCTGCTGGCGGGAAGCGGGCCGCGGATCTATAACGGGGGCAGCCAACCCCGACACGGCCTGGAGGCTGCGTGATGCTCAAGCTTTACGGATTTTCCGTCAGTAACTACTACAACATGGTCAAACTGGCACTGCTGGAAAAAGGCTTGCCGTTCGAGGAAGTGCCGTTCTACGCCGGCCAGACCCCGGAAGCCCTGGCCATCAGCCCGCGCGGCAAAGTCCCGGTGCTCAAGACCGAGCAGGGTTTCATCAACGAAACCAGCGTGATCCTCGACTACCTCGAACACAGCCAGCCAGGCCCGGCGCTGTTACCCGCGGACGGCTTCGCGCGCGCCCAGGTGCTGGCGCTGGCGAAGGAAATCGAGCTGTACATCGAATTGCCGGCGCGGGCCTGTTACGGCGAAGCGTTTTTCGGCGTACACGTCCCGGATGCGATCAAGGACAAGACACGCTCGGAGTTGCTGTTGGGCTTTGCCTCGTTGGCCCGGCATGCCGAGTTTTCCCCATTTGTCGCGGGCGACCGTTTGAGCATCGCGGACATTTACTTCCTGTACAGCGTACCGCTGGCCTGTGCGGTCGGCGGCAAGTTGTTTGGGATCGATCTGTTGGAAGCGATGCCTGCCGCCAAGGCGCTGCTGGAGCGGCTGGAGCAGAATCCGAACGTGCAGCGGATCGCGGCGGACAAAGACGCGGCGATGCCGGCGTTTATGGCGATGATCGCGTCCAAGAAGTAGTGTTTTGTAGCGTCTTCAAGATTGCTTTCGCGAGCAGGCTCGCTCCTACAGAGTACGCATAACCCGGTGGGAGCGAGCCTGCCCGCGAAGCTTTTAGCGGCTGGCGAGCAACGCCTGGCCACGAACCACGGCAGCCTTGACCTGCGCCGGCGCAGTCCCGCCGATATGGTCACGGGCGTTCACCGAGCCTTCCAGGGTTAGCACGGCGAACACGTCCTGATCGATCTGGTCGCTGAACTTGCGCAATTCTTCGAGGCTCATTTCCGCCAGGTCCTTGCCGCTTTCCACGCCGTATTTCACCGCATGGCCGACGATTTCGTGGCAGTCACGGAACGGCAGGCCACGGCGTACCAGGTAGTCGGCCAGGTCGGTGGCGGTGGAGAAACCGCGTAGCGCCGCTTCGCGCATTATCGCGTGCTTGGGTTTGATCGCCGGGATCATGTCGGCAAAGGCCCGCAGCGAGTCGCGCAGGGTGTCGGCGGCGTCGAACAGCGGTTCTTTGTCTTCCTGGTTGTCCTTGTTGTAGGCCAGCGGTTGGCCCTTCATCAAGGTCAGCAGGCCCATCAGCGCACCGAACACCCGGCCGCTCTTGCCGCGAACCAGTTCCGGCACGTCCGGATTTTTCTTTTGCGGCATGATCGAGCTGCCGGTGCAGAAACGGTCCGGCAGATCGATGAACTGGAATTGCGCGCTGGTCCACAGCACCAGCTCTTCGGAGAACCGCGACAAGTGCATCATCGCGATGCTGGCGGCGGCGCAGAACTCGATGGCGAAGTCGCGATCGGAAACGTTGTCCAGCGAGTTGCCACCTACAGCATCGAAGCCCAGCAGTTGCGCGGTGTATTCGCGGTCGATCGGGTAAGTGGTGCCGGCCAGCGCAGCGCTGCCCAATGGCATGCGGTTGGTGCGTTTGCGGCAATCCGCCAGGCGCTCGTAATCGCGGCTGAGCATTTCGAACCAGGCCAGCATATGGTGGCCGAAGGTCACTGGCTGCGCGGTCTGCAAGTGGGTGAAGCCGGGCATGATGCTGCCTGCTTCGCGCTCGGCTTGTTCCAGCAGGCCTTTTTGCAGGCGGGTGATTTCGCCGAGGATCAGGTCGATTTCATCGCGCAGCCACAGGCGGATGTCGGTGGCTACCTGGTCGTTACGGCTGCGGCCGGTGTGCAGTTTTTTGCCGGTGACGCCGATGCGGTCGGTCAGGCGTGCTTCGATGTTCATGTGCACGTCTTCCAGGTCGATGCGCCAGTCGAACTGGCCGGCCTCGATTTCGCCCTGGATGGTTTTCAGCCCATCGATGATGCTGTCGCGTTCGGCGTTAGTCAGCACGCCGACCTTGGCCAGCATGGTGGCGTGGGCGACGGAGCCCATGATGTCGTGGCGATACAGGCGCTGGTCGAAAGTGACGGAGGCGGTGAAGCGGGCGACGAAGGCGTCGACGGGTTCACTGAAGCGGCCGCCCCAGGACTGATTGGTCTTGTCAGTGCTCATGAATTCGCTCGTGATCGGCTGTTGAAAATAGGGCATGGAAAGCTGCGGCGGATAATAACAGGGTTGCCAAGGCTGGCGCTGACACTGGTCGATACGTTTTCGCCTGCTGACACAGGCGCGCTTTGGCGGTTCCGACAGCAATAAACGCAACGATATTTTTCGATTGAGCAATATCGTTCCGGCGAGCGTCTACAGTTGGACAGTAGGATCGGCGCCATCAAGCCATGCAAAGTGCTGGCCGCCGACTATAAGAAGAGAGGAGTGGGCGTTTTGTCTCTCGGCAATTTCACCGGCGAAGGCGGGCAACAGCGGGGTTTGAGCAGTATCGCGCGGGTTCTGGCAAATATTGCAACCCGACGTACGGCACTTTTTGACCCACGGGCTAGTCTTAGCGTGGATCGCTGTGACGGACGTCACTTCACCTGTCTACGCTTTCTTTTCGCGAGACTCACGCAGGAATCCAGTGCTCTATGAATGTCCTGATCGTTGATGACGAACCCCTATCCCGCGAGCGCCTGAGCCGTATGGTCGGCGAGCTCGAGGGTTACAGTGTCTTGGAGCCGAGCGCCACCAATGGCGAAGAGGCGTTGGCCCTGATCGACAGCCACAAGCCGGACATCGTGCTGCTCGATATCCGCATGCCTGGCCTCGACGGCCTGCAAGTGGCCGCCCGCCTGTGCGAACGCGAGGCGCCACCCGCCGTGGTGTTTTGCAGCGCCCAAGAAGAATTCGCCCTGGACGCTTTGCAGGCCAGCGCCGTTGGCTTCCTGGTTAAACCGGTCAAGCCCGAGCAATTGCTCGAAGCTTTGAAAAAAGCCGAGCGGCCGAACCGTGTGCAACTGGCCGCGCTGACTCGACCCGCCGCCGAAAGCGGCAGTGGCCCGCGCAGCCATATCAGCGCCCGCACCCGCAAAGGCATCGAACTGATCCCGCTGGACCAAGTGGTCTACTTCATCGCCGACCACAAGTACGTGACCCTGCGCCACGAGGGCGGTGAGGTGCTGCTGGACGAACCGCTGAAGGCGCTGGAAGACGAGTTCGGCGAGCGTTTTGTGCGCATCCACCGCAATGCGCTGGTGGCCCGCGAGCGGATCGAACGCCTGCAGCGCACGCCGCTGGGGCATTTCCAGTTGTTCCTCAAAGGCCTGAATGGCGACGCATTGATCGTCAGTCGCCGCCACGTCGCCGGTGTGCGCAAGATGATGCAACAGCTGTAATCCGTCACTGGCGCGCGGTTTTGTCGCACATTCTCAGGGTCATTTGCGGCCAGGGAGGCCACGCGATGCCTGATTCAGGCCAAGCCGGATTGGGCTGAGCTGTTATTATCCGCCGTATCTTTTCAGTACGGATTGATCCATGTCCTCTCGCCAGATCCGCATCGCCACCCGCAAAAGTGCTCTTGCCCTGTGGCAGGCCGAATACGTCAAAGCCCGTCTTGAGGCGGCTCATCCGGGGTTGCGGGTGACACTGGTGCCTATGGTCAGCCGCGGTGACAAACTGCTCGACTCGCCGCTGTCGAAAATCGGCGGCAAGGGTCTGTTCGTCAAGGAACTGGAAACCGCGCTGCTGGAAAACCAGGCCGACATCGCCGTGCATTCGATGAAAGATGTGCCCATGGACTTCCCCGAAGGCCTGGGCCTTTTTTGTATCTGCGAGCGCGAAGACCCGCGCGATGCGTTCGTCTCCAACACCTATGCCAGCCTTGAAGAGTTGCCTCAGGGCAGCATCGTCGGCACTTCCAGCCTGCGCCGTCAGGCACAGTTGCTGACCCGCCGTCCGGACCTGCAGATTCGCTTTCTGCGCGGCAACGTCAATACGCGGCTGGCCAAGCTCGATGCCGGCGAATACGACGCCATTATCCTCGCCGCCGCCGGGCTGATTCGTCTCGGTTTCGAAGACCGCATTACTTCGGCGATCAGCGTCGACGACAGCTTGCCCGCCGGTGGCCAAGGCGCGGTGGGCATCGAATGCCGCAGCGTTGACAGTGAAATCCACGCGCTGCTCGCGCCGCTGCATCACCAGGACACTGCCACCCGCGTCACCGCCGAGCGTGCTTTGAACAAGCACCTGAACGGCGGCTGCCAGGTGCCGATCGCCTGCTACGCGGTGCTCGAAGGCGAGCAGATCTGGTTGCGCGGCCTGGTGGGTGATCCGAGTGGCGGCCTGCTGCTCAGCGCCGAGGCCCGCGCCCCACGCATCGCCGCCGAGACCCTGGGCGTGCAGGTCGCCGAAGATCTGCTGAGTCAGGGCGCCGCCGACATCCTCAAAGCGGTGTATGGCGAGGCGGGCCACGAGTGAATGGCTGGCGTTTGCTGTTGACCCGTCCTCATGACGAGTCGGCAGCGCTCGCCAGCACGCTGGCCGAGTCAGGCGTTGTCAGCAGCCTGTTCCCTTTGCTTGAGATCGAGCCCTTGTCGGTCGATGACACGCAGCGGGCGTTGATCAAACGTCTGGATCAGTACTGCGCGGTTATTGTCGTCAGCAAACCGGCCGCTCGCCTAGGATTGGCCTTGCTCGATCAATATGGGCCGCAAGTGCCGGCCCAGCCATGGTTCAGCGTAGGCGCGGCGACCGGGCAAATTTTAATCGAGCGCGGGCTGCGGGTTTTTACCCCGGCCGACGGCGATGACAGCGAAGCACTGCTTGAGCTGCCAGCGCTGCGTGAGGCGGTCGCTTGTCCCGCAGCCCAGGTCCTGATCCTGCGCGGTGAGGGCGGGCGTGAGCTGCTGGCGGAGCGTTTGCGCCTGCAAGGTGCTAACGTCGACTATCTGGAGTTATACCGCCGCCGCTTGCCGGACTACCCGCCGGCGGCACTCGCCCGGCAGATCGAAGCGGAACGCTTGAACGGCCTGGTGGTCAGCAGTGGACAGGGTTTCGAGCACCTGCACCGGTTGGCCGGCGATGCCTGGCCCCGCCTGGCGCGGTTGCCGTTGTTTGTACCAAGCCCTAGGGTTGCCGAGCTGGCGCGTGCCGCCGGTGCCCAAACAGTTGTGGATTGTCGTGGCGCCAATGCCGCGGCTTTGCTGACGGCGTTACGGGAGCAACCCGTGCCCGTTCTCTAATGCAAAGGATGGATACGTGAGCGAAACAGCCTTGCCTAAAGATGATGTCCAGCCTGTGATCGATACACCGGTTGAAATGCCGCCACCTGCTGTCGTGCAGCGCCGGGGCAACGGGCTGGCAGTGGTCGCGCTGTTGCTGGGCGCCGCCGGGGTGGCCGTAGGCGGTTGGGGTGTCTGGCAGGTGCGGCATCTGCAAGCGAACAACCAGCAGCAGTCGAGCCAGGTCCAGGTGCTCAATGACCAGGCGCAAAGCCTAAAGCTCAATGAGCAGCGCTTGACCGATCGCCTCGCGCAGCTGCCAGGTGCTGAGGAGCTGGAAGAACGCCGTCGCCTGGTGGCGCAGTTGCAAGGCGATCAGCAGAAACTCAATCAGCGTCTGGAAACCGTTCTCGGCGCCAGCCGCAAAGACTGGCGCCTGGCCGAGGCCGAGCACCTGTTGCGCCTCGCCAGCCTGCGCTTGTCAGCCTTGCAAGACATCAGCAGCGCCCAGGCGCTGGTACAGGGCGCCGACGAAATCCTCCGCGAACAAAACGACCCCGGTGCCTTCGCCGCCCGCGAGCAAGTGGCAAAAACCCTGGTCGCGTTGCGCAGTACTGAACAGCCAGATCGTACCGGGTTGTTCTTGCGCATCGGTGCCCTGCGCGATCAAGTGATCAACCTCACCGAGCTGGCGCCAGAGTACAAGGATCGCGGCGAGTCGCTGCTGGGCCTGACCGCCGATGGCGACGGCGCCAGTCGCTGGGCGCAGTGGTGGGATCAGATTTCCCATTACGTTCGCATCGATTTCAACGCAGACAAAAACGTACGCCCCTTGCTCGCCGGACAGAGTTTGAGCCAAGTGCGCCTGGCCCTCAGCCTGGCGCTGGAACAGGCGCAATGGGCGGCGCTCAACGGCCAGGCGCCGGTTTACACCCAGGCCCTGGCGGAAGCGCGGGATGTACTCAAGGGCAACTTCAACCCGGACAACCCGCAAAGCAAAGTGATGCTCGAGCAGGTCGGCGAGCTGAGCAAGCAGCCGGTGACCGTGGCCACCCCGGACATGACCGGCACGCTAAGCGCGGTGCAGGGCTACCTGCAACGGCGCAACGTCAACGCTGAAGAATCGATCAAGCCGCTGACCAAACCTGACGCAGCCTCTGCGCAGGAGACGGCCCCATGAAGCGTCTTTACCTCATTGTTTTCATCGTTATCGCGGCCGCCGCTGCTCTGGGCCTGGCGATCGCCGAACACTCCGGTTACGTGCTGATCGCGTACAAGAGCTTTCGCTTCGAATCGAGTCTTTGGGCGACCTTGGCACTGGTGGCGGTGTTGTGGCTGGTGTTCTGGGGTATCAAGGCGCTGGTCGAACTGGTGATGACCTCCAGTGGCGTGGTCAATCCCTGGTCGCGGCGCAACCGCAGCCGGCGTGTTCAGGTAGCCATCGAGCATGGCCAGCTCGATCTGGCCGAAGGTCGCTGGGCCAGTGCGCAGAAACATTTGCACCGCGCCGCTGAAGCCGAGCGTCAGCCGTTGCTCTACTACCTCGGCGCCGCCCGTGCGGCCAACGAACAGGGGCATTACGAGCAGAGCGACAGCCTGCTGGAGCGTGCGCTTGAACGTCAGCCTCAGGCGGAATTGGCGATTGCCCTGAGTCACGCGCAGTTGCAGACCGATCGCGGTGACACCGAAGCGGCTCTGGAGACCCTGCAAGCGATGCACGCGCGCCACCCGCACAGCGTGCAGGTCCTGCGGCAGTTGCAGCGTTTGCATCAGCAGCGGGGCGACTGGTCGGCGGTGATCCGCTTGCTACCCGAACTGCGCAAAGACAAGGTATTGCCGGCCAGCGAACTGGCCGACCTCGAACGGCGTGCGTGGGGCGAGAACCTGAGCCTGGCGGCCCATCGCGATGAAGACGGAACGGTCGGTTTGCAGTCGCTGCAACGGGCATGGCAACAGTTGAGTTCGGCCCAGCGTCAGGAACCGCAACTGGTGCTGGCCTATGCCGAGCAACTGCGTCAACTGGGTGCCCAGGTCGAAGCTGAAGACGTGCTGCGCACAGCGCTCAAGCGACAATACGACAGTCATCTGGCGCGTTTGTATGGGCTGGTTCGCGGTGCGGATCCGGCGAAGCAATTGCAAACCGCCGAAGGCTGGCTCAAGGACCATCCCGCCGACCCGAGCTTGCTGCTGACCCTCGGTCGTCTGTGTTTGCAAAGCAGCTTGTGGGGCAAGGCGCGGGACTATCTGGACAGCAGCCTGCGGGTGCAACGCAACCCTGAAGCCTGTGCCGAACTGGCACGTTTGCTGGCGCAGTTGGGGGATACCGAGCGCAGCAATCAATTGTTCCAGGAAGGCCTGGGCCTGCTGGACGAACGCCTGCTGGCGGCGCCGCTGCCGGTGGCCGTGCGCGGCTGAAACCTGCGCCTAAACGAGGTCGCCCCACGGCGGCGGCCCCGGTACTTTCAAGCCGGAAAAATTACCGGTGTAGGACGTTTTGGGTAACGTCTTACAAGGGGCTACACCTATTCCTCACCTGTTTGTCGGGTTTTCCCTACATGCCTGCTGAAGAGTCGCCATCCCCGCGCCTTGAAAGGCCGGCGCGCTTTCCTCTACCGTAACCGCCTGTCTTTACTGTTACGGATAAGCCATGTCTTTGGCCTGCTCACGCTCCTTGTTTTTCATGGCTTTCATCGCGGGTGCCCTGGCTGTGGGCGTTTCCTATTACCTGGAATATGCGGTGGGGCTGACCCCCTGCGGGCTATGCCTGTTGCAGCGCTGGTGCCTGCTAGGGCTGACGGCCGTGTGCCTGGTCGCGACCCTGCACGGGCCGCGGCGCCTTGGCAGTGCGCTGTACTGGTTGCTGGGCTGCTTCGGCAGTGTCGCGGGAATGGCGACCGCGTGGCGCCAAGTGGTGGTGCAAACCGACCCGCTGCACCAAGCCTTTACCTGCGCGCCGGAGCCCCCGATCGTGTCGTTGCGCTGCGTGCTGCAGCAACTGTTTAACAGCCGCGAGACCTGCGTGGAAATTTCCTGGACGCTGTTCGACCTGAGCGTCCCGGAGTGGAGCCTGATGTTCTTTTTGCTGATGACGATCCTCTGCGCGTACCAGTTGCTGCGCATTGTCTGGCGCTCCTGGCGACGACCGCTCAGCGGCGAGTCGCCGCATCCACGGGGGCAGGCGGATTAAACACTTGTATGAACTTTATCGCGTGCGTACCTTGAAGCCAGTGTCGTGCGGGCATAATCTGGCCCGCACGTGTCATTGGAATTATGTTGCTCGATGACGCTCTGCCTGACCGATGCTGACCTCAGGATTGCGCAGGTGTAGAGCAGCATGACCCATAAGGGAAGAGAGATCACCATGCTCGAAAGTTGTCAGAATGCTCAGGAACGCTGGGGTGGGGTGCATCTGCTGATCGACCGCTGGTTGCAGGAGCGTCAAGAACTGGTTCAGGCCTATGATGCGCTCGGCGCCAAGCCTGAAGCGTTGGGCGAAACCCGTAAACCGTTGCAGGAATTTTGCGGCGTTTTGGTCGATTACGTCTCGGCGGGCCACTTCGAGATCTACGAACAATTGACCGGGGAGGCCAAGGCCTTCAACGACACCCGCGGCCTGGAACTGGCCGACACGATCTACCCACGCATTGACGTGATCACCGAGAAGCTGCTGGCGTTCAACGACCTGTGCGATGAAGGCAAGTGCGTCGCCGAGAAATTCAAGGAGCTGGGCGGGCTGTTACACGAACGCTTCGAACTCGAAGACTGCCTGATCGAAGTCCTGCACACCGCGCATAAGGAAGTCGATTCGGTCCAGGCTTGAATCGCCGATTGACCCGATCCTGATACACACGTGAAGCCAGAAAACGGTGCGCATTGCGCGCCGTTTTTCGGTTCAACCGTTAGCTGGTGGCGCCGCGTAATTCCACGTCAAACACCAGTGGCGTGAAAGGTGCAATCAGATCACCGGCACCGTCCGCGCCGTAGGCCTGGGACGACGGAATCACCAAACGCCACTTCGCGCCCACCGGCATGTTTTGCAACGCGCTGCGCCATCCACTGATCACGCTGTCCAGGCTGAACCATTGCGGCTGGCTGTTCTGATCGAACACCGTGCCGTCCGGCAAGCGTCCGATGTACATCACTTGCACGCGTCCATTCGCGCCGGGCTTGGGGCCGTTGCCGGGCGCGAGTTCGGTCAGCAGGATGCCGTCGGCCAACTCGCGCACGCCGGGCTTGGCTTTTTCCGCGGTGAGAAAACGTTCTTCTGCCTGCATCGCGGCTTCGCTTTGCGGGGCCGCCGGTTGTTCTGCGACCTGGGCTTCATGGTCGGCGAGAATCTGCTCGATCTTCGCATCCGACAGCGCCAGTGGCTTGCCTTGATAGGCCTGCTGCAAGCCTTCGATCAAGGCTTGCAGTTGCAGCTCGGGGACCTCTTGGCGCAGCCGCTCACCCAGGCTGGCGCCCAGGCTGTACGCGAGGTTGCGACTGTCGGTGTCGGCGTTTTTATCGACGGGTTTTTCCGCCGCATGAGCCATGGAAAAGAACACGCACAGGGGTAAAAAAAGGTAACGCGACATGGGCACTCTCCGGCCTGAGATGCGGCTGATTATGCCAGTGTGAATGCGGCGAACGGTGAACTGCTTTCGCTCGCACGCAGAAGTTTTGCGCCTCGGTGCAACGCACTGCATTTGTTAGTGTCAAGATGACCTAGCGGCGGTAGCAGCAGAGGTCTAGTATGAGCCGCATTCACGTCAGCCAGGAGGTAAACCATGTCGGCCACCAAGAAGCCTGTAAATACTCCGTTGCACTTACTCCAACAGCTCTCGGGCAGTCTGCTCGAACATTTGGAAAACGCTTGTTCCCAAGCCTTGGCTGATGCTGAAAAACTGCTCGCCAAGCTGGAAAAACAACGTGGCAAGGCGCAAGAAAAACTGCACAAATCCCGCACCAAATTGCAGGACGCCGCATCGGCCGGTAAGGCCAAGGCGCAGACCAAAGCCAAGGGCTCCGTCAAGGAACTTGAAGACTTGCTGGATGCCTTGAAAGATCGTCAAACCGAAACGCGCACCTACATTTTGCAACTCAAGCGCGATGCTCAGGAAAGCCTGAAACTGGCGCAAGGCGTAGGCCGTGTGCAAGACGCCGTGGCCAAGGTCCTGTCCTCGCGTTCGGCCAAGCCGGCCGCTGCGGCAGTGAAAAAACCGGCGGCAAAATCGACCACGGTAAAAGCCGTTCCAGCGAAAACCGCAGCGTCCAAACCGGCCGCTAAACCTGCCACAAAAACCGCGGCGAAAGCCCCGGCAAAAGTTGCCAGCAAGCCGGCTGCCAAGCCTGCTGCGAAGAAGCCAGCCACCGCCGCGTCGAAACCGGCTGCGAGCAAAGCACCGGTGAAAACCGCTGCGGCTAAACCTGCTGCCAAGCCTGCCGCCAGCAGAACCGCTGCGGCAAAACCAGTCGCTAAGCCAGCGGTAAAAACTGCGGCCAAACCGGCGGCCAAAGCACCGGCCAAACCGGCTGCTAAAACCGCTGCCGCGAAGCCTGCCGCCAAGCCAGCCGCGAAACCGGCCGTAGCCAAAACCGCTGCGGCCAAGCCCGCTGTTGCAAAAGTTGCCGCCAAGCCTGCCGCAAAACCTGCGGCCAAACCGGCTGCTCCCAAAGCCCCGGCCAAACCGGCCGCTGCTAAACCAGCCACCGCTGCCAAGCCTGCCACTGCCGCTAAGCCAGCAGCAGCTAAACCAGCAGCTGCCAAACCTGCCGCCGCCAAGCCAGCCGCTGCTAAACCGGCCGCTAAGCCAGCCGTGAAAAAACCAGCCGCGGCCAAGCCAGCGACTGCACCGGCGTCCAAGCCAGCCACTCCGGCGGCGGCATCGCCAGCGCCAGCGGCCAGCACTTCGACCGCACCTGCCGCAGCTTCGACGCCAACCCCGGCGCCGACCACCAGCAGCACGCCAACCAGCGCTTCCTAAGTGCCGGTGACCGCGACGCGCAGCCGATGCAGCGCGTCGCGGTTCAGGTCGGCCGCTTCGGCGGCCGCGCCATCCAGCCACGCCAACTGATCCTTCGCTTCACCCCGTGGCCAGTCCTGCGCCGCGATTTCCAGCCTGCGCAACAACTCCCGTTCCGCTTCGAGCTCCATGCCCTTGATGTGTTGGCGTAATTCGTCGAGCGCTGCATCTTGCTGCGCCAGCGGTTTCCATCGCGTGCGCAGTGCCCGCAGTGGCTGTACCACATCGCGATCCCACGGCGTCGCCACTTGGCGCAGGCGCTCCAACCGGGGCTGGCTGAAGGTGACGCCCCGTTGTTCCAGCCACGCCGCACACAGCAGCAGGCACACCGTCGCGCCAGCCGATTGCAGATCGAGGCAGACCTGCTCGACACCCGGGCGGGCATAAAGGGTCAGGGAAAAGCTCCACAGGTCAGAGGACATAGTGCTACTCGCGCCAGTTGCGAGCGAAGCTGGTAGACTCCGCCGCCATTATGATTCGACTTCAGAACCTGACTTTACAGCGTGGCCCGCAACGTCTGCTAGAAGACGCCGAGCTGACCCTGCACGCCGGCCACAAAGCCGGCCTCATCGGTGCCAATGGCGCCGGCAAATCGAGCCTGTTCGCCTTGATCCGTGGCGAACTGCACCCGGACTCGGGTGACTGCTTCCTGCCGGCCGACTGGCGCATCGCCCACATGCGCCAGGAGATCGAGACCCTCGAGCGCCTGGCGGTCGACTACGTGCTCGATGGTGACGTGCGCCTGCGCGAGGTGCAACGTGACCTCGCCGCCGCTGAAGCGGCCCACGACGGCGCGGCACAGGCCCGCCTGCACTCGGAACTCGACAGCGCCGACGGCTACACTGCCGATGCGCGGGCGCGCAAGTTGCTCGCCGGGTTGGGATTCACCAATGAGAAGATGGATCGCCAAGTGGGAGATTTCTCCGGTGGCTGGCGGATGCGTCTGAATCTGGCGCAGGCATTGATGTGCCCCTCGGACCTGTTGCTGCTCGATGAACCGACCAACCACTTGGACCTCGACGCCATCATCTGGCTGGAAGACTGGCTCAAGAGTTACCCCGGCACCCTGCTGTTGATTTCCCACGACCGCGACTTCCTCGACGCCGTGGTCGATCACGTCGCCCACGTCGACCAGCGCAAGATCACTTTGTATCGCGGCGGCTACAGCGCCTTCGAACGCGCCCGCGCCGAGCGTCTGGCCCAGCAGCAACAGGCCTACGAGAAGCAGCAGGCGCAACGGGCGCACATGGAAAGCTACATCGCGCGCTTCAAGGCCCAAGCCACCAAGGCCCGCCAGGCGCAGAGCCGGATCAAGGCCCTGGAACGCATGGAAGAACTGTCGGCGGCGCACGTCGATTCACCGTTCGATTTCGTCTTTCGCGAGTCGAGCAAAATTTCCAGCCCGCTGATTGACCTGTCCGATGCGCGCCTGGGCTACGGCGACAAAACCGTGCTGGAGAAGGTCAAGCTGCAACTGACCCCCGGCGCGCGGATTGGTCTGCTCGGCCCGAACGGTGCGGGCAAGTCGACGCTGATCAAAAACCTCAGCGGCGAACTCGAGCCGTTGGCCGGTCGCCTGACCCGTGGCGAGAACACTGTGGTCGGTTACTTCGCCCAGCATCAGCTCGACTCGCTGGATTCCAAGGCCAGCCCGTTGCTGCACCTGCAGCGCCTGGCGCCGACCGAACGAGAGCAGACCCTGCGCGACTTCCTCGGCGGTTTCGACTTCCGCGGCGCGCGCATTGACGAGCCGGTGCTGAATTTCTCTGGTGGCGAAAAGGCCCGCCTGGCGCTGGCGTTGATCGCCTGGGGACGGCCGAACCTCCTGCTGCTCGACGAACCGACCAACCACCTAGACCTGGAAATGCGCCTGGCGCTGACCATGGCCTTGCAGGAATTCACCGGTGCGGTGCTGGTGGTGTCCCACGATCGTCACTTGCTCAAGAGCACCACGGATAACTTTTTCCTGGTGGCCGATGGCAAAGTCGAAGAGTTCGACGGCGACCTGGAAGACTACGCCCGCTGGCTAGTGGAGTATCGCCAGCGCAATGCGCCGGTGAGCACCACGGTGGTCAACCCGGACAAGACCGACAAGAAAGCCCAGCGCCAGGCCGCTGCCGCGTTGCGTCAGCAACTGGCGCCGCACAAGCGCGAGGCCGACAAGCTCGAAGCCGAACTGGGCAAGCTGCACGAGAAACTGGCGAAGATCGACACCAGCCTCGGCGACAGCGACATTTACGAGCCGGCACGCAAAAACGAACTGCGTGATCTGCTCGCCGAACAGGCCAAGCTCAAGGTTCGCGAGTCGGAACTGGAAGAAGCCTGGATGCAAGCCCTTGAATTGCTGGAAAGCATGCAGGCGGAGCTGGAAGCGCTGTCGTGACAGACGGTCCGGGCATGACAAAAAATCAATAGCCATGGCCCCAAACCGGGATTAGCTTATTCGCTCTGAGCGGATTCCAAGTTGAGGTGTGTAATGGTGCTGCAAACATGGCTGGCGTTCTTTGCCGCCGCCTGGGTCATCAGTATTTCTCCGGGGGCAGGCGCGGTGGCATCGATGTCCAGCGGGCTACGTTATGGGTTCTGGCGCGGTTACTGGAATGCCATCGGTTTGCAGTTTGGCCTGGCCCTGCAGATTTTTATTGTCGCGGCGGGCCTGGGGGCGATTCTCACGGCATCGTCCACTGCGTTTTATGCAATCAAATGGTTTGGCGTGGCGTACCTGGTGTACCTCGCCGTCAAGCAATGGCGCGCGCCGCCCAGCGACCTCAGCGACGAGGCGGATGGCCGGCCGATCGGCAAGCCGATGGCGCTGATGTTTCGCGGGTTTTTGGTCAACACCAGCAACCCCAAGGCCTTGGTGTTCATGCTGGCAGTGCTCCCACAGTTCATTGATCCGCAGGCGCCGTTGGTGGCGCAGTACCTGATCCTCGGCGCGACCATGATCGCCGTCGACATGGTGGTCATGGCCGGTTACACCGGATTGGCGTCGCGGCTGCTGCGGTTGTTGCGCACACCCAAGCAGCAGAAACGCATGAATCGCACGTTCGCCGGGTTGTTCATTGGGGCGGCGGCGTTTATGGCGACGTTGCGTAAAGCGGTGGTGTAGAGCTTTAAGAAAAATTGAGAGTGGAACCCCCATGGTGAGTGGGGTTGCCTGTGGTGAGGGGGCAAGCCCCCTCACCACAAAGTCAAAAGCCACAAAGTCAAAAGCCTGAAGCCTGAAGCCTGAAGCCTGAAGCCTGAAGCCTGAAGCCTGAAAGCCTCCAGCCTCAATCCTAAAACCCAAAGCCCAAATACCACCGCAGTCCCAATCAGCGCAAGATCACCGGCGCGGTATCCCGTGGCAGGTTGTTGCGCGGTGTCGCTTGCCCCGGCTGTTCATAACCGCCACCGCCGAGTTGTTGGCTCAGTTGCGCGGCGACGTCTTCGCCCAGGGCTTTGGACACGTCACGCACCACCCGCGGGCGGTTGAGCGAGATGCGGATGTCGCGGTTGTTCACCAGTTTGGTGTCCTGGCCCTCGCCCATCGCGGTGAAGGCCGAGGTGATCTCATAGGTCTTGGTGTTGATCAGGCTGAAATCTGCAACCAGCGTTAACGCCAGCACCGCCGAGTAGCTATCAGTGTTGGCCAGTTCGTTGATGTCGCGGGTGAAGTCGATGTCCGACACGGTGCCGAACAACACGTAGTCCGCGCCTTTGAAGTGGCCGGCCTTGATCCGTTTGATCACATCGTACACATCGCCCTTGGACGACGCGGTGTACGGTGTGCCTTGGACCAACTGGAACAGCCCGGTGCGCAGCATCTCGCCCTTGATGTCTCCGGTAAATTTACGCAACTCACCCTGCTCGATGTAGCTGGTGGTGGCTTCAATCTCGTTGTAGCTCGAAGAGCCGCTGGCGCTGTAATAGCCTTCGCGGTGGCTGCTCTGCGCCGAAATAATGTGAATGTATTGCTCCACCCGTTCCTGATAAGCCAGGTCGGTGACTGCGACTTTCGGCGCCGCGTGCACGCTGCACACGCACGCCAGGGCCATCATGCCAATCCATGCACGCATTGCTTAGCGCTCCGTGGTTTTGCGGATCTCTTTTTCGTCCATCCACTCAGCCAGGCCGCTTTCGACATCGATCAATTGCAGGCTGAATTTGTAGAAGACGTCCTTGTAGTCGCTGCTGCGCTTGACGATCGAGCTGATCGAGCCTTCCAGGCGATATTTCGCGGCGATCATGTTGCCGGTCTTGGCCACGGTGCTCTTCTTGTACAGGCCGCTCTGGTTTTGCAGTTTGAGCTGGTCGACCTGGCTCTGCATCGCGGTGTTGTCGCTGGCGAACCGCGCGGTACCGGTCTTCATCAACTGGGTCTTGATGGAGGTGGTGATCTCGCGGGTGTCGATGTACTCGCTGGTCTTGTTCTTCACGTCGTAGACCTGAACCACCGGGCGGCCCTGCAGAATGCCGGACTGGGCCAGGGAACGGGTCATGGACTCGGCAATCATCTGCAGGTCGGTGGAGCCGAACTCGTTGGTCACCGTTTCCACTGCCTTGGTGTCGCCGTAGCTGATGTTCTTGCTGCCCAGGGTTGGCGAAGTGTTGGCGCAACCGCTGGCCAGGACGGCGATGACGGCGATAAACGAAAAGCGTGCAAACATGGGAATACTCTCTGCAACTGAATTGGGTAGGGCTTAAGGCGTCTTGATCTCGAGACGGAAATCCACGGCTTTGGCGGTCGGCGCAATCGCCTGGATGAAGCTGGTCTGCTCGCCGTACATCAACTGGCTTTTCCAGACTTCTTCTTCGGCAACCGGAAAACCTTCCGGGCCGAGCCAGGCGAAGCGGTAGTAGAACGTTTTGTTGTTGTAGCTGGTGTTGCTCAACTGCACGTTGACCGTCATGAAGCCGTTTTCCCGCGCCACGCGCATGGCACCGACCACGATGTTTTTCAGTTTGCCCATCGCCACCACTTTGCTCGCGGCACTGCCCGGCTCCGGTGGTGGCGGGGTCGCGCAGCCGGCCAGCAAGGCCAGGGCGACGACGGCGAAAAGTTTGCAACGCATGTACAAAGACTCCCTTCTTAAGGTTGTTTGAGGCTGGCCACGGCGGTCGAGTTGGCGCTCGGCATCACCTGCGCGGCGAGGCCGCTGGCGAACACCTGGCTGCCCACCGCCCGCAGGCTGACCACTTGATAACGCTGGTCGACGGTGACCTTGACCACCGTCCCGCCCACGGCGCTCGGCAGGGTGACGTGGTGCTCGCCCTTCTTCAAGCGCAAACGCACCACTTGGGTGTTGTCCGGCAAGGTCCGCCAGGTACGGGTATCGGCACCTTCGAGCACGGCTGAAGTAATGCCGACAGCCAGACCCGCGAGCGGGTTGGTTTCGTTGATTTTCTTCTGCGCAACGCCACGGGTGATCGCCCTTACGGTGGTGCGCACGATGATCCCCGGCATGTCGTCACGCAGGGCGCGACGGGACATGGCGGTGGTGCTGTTGAGTTGGGTCAGGTTGAGCTGTTGGCCGTCGACACCAATCTGCGCGAAGGGCGCGGTGGAGGTGTCGGCCTTGATCACCGGGAACGATAACGGAGTGATCACCACGTTGTTGGCGATCGGCAGCGGCAACGGAATGCGGATCGAGTCGCGGGACGGTGCCAGGCCGCTTTGCACCACGATCAGGATGTCGCTGTCGTCGCCCTTGGTCGGTTTGTCGAGATTGATCAGCGCCTGTTCCAGCAGCGGCGTGTTCGGGCGCAATTCGGCGGCTTTGCGATAGCCCGGCGCGGCCAGGTCTTTTTCGCCCAGGGCCTCGTAGACGAATCCGGCCAGGTAATGGCTGAACGCGCTCTGGTAGCTGTTTTTCAGGCTGACCACGTCCGGCGCGTCGAGGCTGGCGACCGGATAACCCTGCAGGTCTTTGTATTGGGTCTTGACGCCTTCCTTCTCGGCTTCCTCTTCGCTTTTCAGGTATTCCTTGTCGCGCAGGTCGGCGATCACCGCTTCCCGTTCGTGGGTGCGCTTGATTGCGCTGCGGGCGCCGTCGAAGTCGTTGACCGCCAGCAGATTAAGGGCCATCTGCGTGGTCAGCATGACTTTCTCGTAGTCGTAGCCTTCGTAGCGGCGCACCTTGTCATTGACCATGAAGCTGCCGAATTGCGCGACGTACCTGGCGGTGTCGAGCTTGACCGAGTCTTCCCATTTGCCCACCACTTGGTCGGCGCTGGTCCAGGCGTTCTGGCTGCCGGACAGGTCACCCTTGGCGCGCAGCAGTTCACCTTTTTCGAAGTAATACAGCAGGTCTTTGTCTTCGCCGGTGTTGTTCTTTTCCAACAAGGTCAGGGCGGCATCGACATTGCCGGTGGCGAGTTGCTGGTTGGTCTGGGCCAGTTCCGAATCGTAGTTGCGAAAGGCCGAACAGCCGGACAACAAAGTGACAGCGCTGAGTGCGAGCGAGGTGAGGGCGCGGGAGGCCATTGACGTTGTTCTTCCGTGATTAACAGCCGCGCTTGCTGGTCGGGCTGGAGGGACCCATCGGTGGACGCTGGCGTCCTGCCAATTCCTCAATCACTGAGGAGCGATGTGCCCGGTCAGCGGGACCGGGGCGCGGCATTATAAACAGGCAATGATGGCTATGTAATGGCTTTTTAGTCTCGCTTACTGATCAGATGCCATCATTTGCTCGGTGTCGGATCCGGCAGCCGGGCGGTGCCAACGATGTTGGCGATGACGTTCAGCACTCGCAGGTTGATCACCTGATGATCGCGGTCGATGCGCAAGGTCACCGGCGCGGTGCCGGGGGCATTGGGCGCATGAAACAGATGATTGCCTTTCTTCAGGCGCAGCCGCGTCACCAGGGTTTTGTCCGGCAGGGTGCGCCAGGTGCGGGTGTCGGCCTCTTCAAAAGGATCGTGCTCGGTGACCACCAGCGACGCTTTCGCCGGGTTGCGCTCGTTCTCCTGAGCCTGGCTGATTGCCGCCATGTTCGCGCGGAACATCGCCCGGGAAATGATGGCCGGCATGTCGTCACGCAGTGTGCGCAGCGCCATGTCGGTGGTGCTGTTGATGACGGTCAACGGACGTTTACGGCCATCGACGATGAGTTGGTCGAAGCTTGGCGTCACCGTGTCCGGCACCATCACCGGGAACGAGATCGGGGCGATGATCACCAGGTGTTCATTGAGCCGCACTGGAATGGGCACCTGCACTGAGCTGCGGGCCGGCGCCAGCCCGCTTTGCACGATGATCAGCACGTCGCTTTCATCAGCCTTGGCTGGCGGTTTATCGAGGTCACGCAAGGCTTGCTGCAGGAATGGCAAGTCCGGGCGCAGCTCGATGGCATGGCGATAACCCGGTGCTGCGAGGCCTCGTTCGCCCAAGGCTTCGTAGGTGAAACCGGCCAGGTAATGGCTGAACGCGCTTTGGTACCCGTTCTTCAGTTCGATCACCGCCGGCGCGTCCAGGGTCGCCACGGGATAGCCCTGCAGATCCTTGTATTGCACGGCGATGCCTTGGGATGTGGCCTGCGTTTCCAGCTCTTCGTATTGGCGCTCCCGTTGTCGGGCAATCAGCGCTTCCCGTTCGTGGGTTTTCTTGATGTCGGCGCGGGCGCCGTCGAAATCGTTCGCGCCCAACTGGTTGAGGGCCATTTGCGTGGTCAGCATGACCTTTTCGTAGTCGTAGCCTTCGTACCGGCGCAGTTTGTCGTTAACCAGCATCGTGCCCATCTCGTCGCCGAAGCGGCTGAGCAGCTTCATCGCCGCGGATGGTGCGGCGTCCTCGCGCTGAAAGATCATCTGATCGGCGCTGCGCCAGGCTTTCTGGCTCGGTGGCAGGGCATTGGCGAAGCTGAGGATCGAGCCTTTCTCGAAGTAATACAGCAGGTCTTTGTCGTCCCAGGGGTTATGCGCTTCCAGCAGATCCAGCGCGCCCTGGTAATTGCCGCGCATTAACTGGTCGTTGGTCTGCTGCATTTCCAGGTCGTAGTTGCGGTAAGCCGCGCAGCCGCTGAGTTGTAAAGCGAGGAGGACCAGCAGAGACGGCAGGCGAATGGACATGAACGGTGGTTCTCCCTTGAAAAGTACAGCAGGGACGAATGGCAAAGTGCCGCCAAATCTACACGCGCCGTTGCAAGAAATGCCAACAAAGCTTGAGTGAAGCCAATTGGAAGTGAACAATGTGTTACTTCTTATTTCCTGCTGAGATTCATTCATGACTGCCCCGTCCCGTTTCTTGGCCCGGCTGCTATGGCCGCTGCTTGTCCTGAGCAGCGCCCACCTGCTGGCCGACACCCAGGAAACCGCTCCGCAAGCGCTGCACCTGCTGGATTACATTGGCGCGGACTATTCGCAAGCGGTGCAGGCGGGCAAGGTCATCGACGAGGCACGGTACCAGCAGCAACTGGAATTGATCAGCTCGCTTAAAAGCGTGATCGCCGCGCTGCCGGGCAAATCCGATAAGGCTGAACTCGAGCAGAGCGTCGACAGCCTGCGCGGCGCGGTGGTCCAGCATCAGGACGGCAACGACGTCACGCGCCAGGCCCGGCAATTGTCGGCGCGGCTGGCTGCGGCGTATGAGGTCAGCCAGGCGCCGATCATCACCCCGGACCCCACGCGTGGCGCGCCGCTGTTCGCACAACAGTGTTCGGTGTGCCACGGCGATGCCGGCGCTGGAGACGGCCCGGCCGGCGTTGGCCTGATGCCACCGCCGGGGGATCTGCGCGACGCGGCGCGGATGGATCGGTTGAGCCTCTACGGCCTCTACAGCACGGTTAGCCAGGGGCTGGAAGGCACCGACATGCCGGCGTTCGCCGATCAACTGGATGAGCGTCAGCGCTGGGACTTGGCTACCTACATCGCCAGCTTCAGTGCCGACCCAGCGTCAGCGCAATCCGACAAAACCTACAACCTGGCCGACCTTGCGCGGCAGACCCCTGCCGAGGTCCTCGCCGCTGACGGCCCGCAGGCCGCTGCCACCTTCCGTGCCCAGCGTGCGCAACCGCCGCAGGTCAAACGCGGCCCGGCGCAGTTACTGGATTACACCGCCGCGACGCTGGACAAGAGCATCGCCGCCTACCGCGCCGGCGAGCACGACCAAGCCTATGACTTGTCGGTGGCAGCCTACCTGGAAGGTTTTGAACTGGTCGAAAGCTCCCTCGATAACGTTGACGCCAGCCTGCGCAAAGACACTGAAAAATCGTTGATGGCGTACCGTCAGTCTTTGCAGGACGGTTTGCCGGTGGCGCAGGCCGAGCAGCGCCTGGCGTTGGCCAAAAGCAAACTCACCGAGTCCGCCGGCAAGCTCGGCAGCGATGGCTTGAGCTGGTCCCTGAGCTACGTCTCCGGGTTGTTGATCCTGCTGCGCGAAGGCCTGGAAGCGATCCTGGTGCTGGCAGCGATCCTCGCTTTCCTGCGGAACACCGGCCAGCAATCGGCGGTGCGCAGTGTCAACGTCGGCTGGGGTTTGGCATTGCTGGCGGGGCTTGGGACCTGGGCGCTGGCGGCCTATGTGATCGACGTCAGCGGTTCGCAGCGGGAATTGCTCGAAGGCTGTACCGCGCTGTTCGCCGCGGTGATGGTGCTGTGGCTCGGCGTGTGGATGCACGACCGGCGTCACGCGGCAGCCTGGCAGGATTACATCAAGAGCAGTCTGGTGGGCGGCGGCGGCAAGTTCGGTTTCGCGACCCTGGCGTTTTTCTCGGTGTATCGCGAGCTGTTCGAAGTGATCCTGTTCTACGAAACCCTGTGGCTGCAGGCCGGCCCGGCCGGGCACAACGCGGTGCTCGCCGGCGGCGCGACGGCGATGGTGATATTGGTGGGCCTGGCCTGGGTGATTTTGCGCGGCTCGGCGAAACTGCCGCTGGCGCTGTTCTTCGGCATCAACGCAGCGCTGTTATGCGCGCTGTCGGTGGTGTTCGCCGGGCACGGCGTCAAGGCGCTGCAAGAGGCCGGGATCTTTGGCACGCGGCCGGTGGCGTTCTTCGACTTCGACTGGCTGGGGATTCATGCCGACGCCTACTCGCTGGGCGCGCAGGTGATAGCGATCGTGGCGATCATTGTGCTGTATGGTCGCAGCTGGATGGCGGACAAGCGGCGGGCGGCGGTTTCCTGAAGCATTCGCTGCGCTGATATTCGCGAGCCTGCTCGCGAAGCTTTTGCAAAGGAGCAACTCAATGCGTGTGTGGATCGACGCCGACGCCTGCCCACGGGCGGCAAAAGAGCTGGTGGTGAAGTTCGCTCTCAAGCGCCAGTTCGAGGTGGTGATGGTCGCCGGCCAGCCGCAGGTCAAACCGGGACTGGCCCTGGTCAAGCTGATCGTGGTGCCCAGCGGGCCGGACGCGGCGGACGATTATCTGGTGGAGCACGCCGTGCCAGGGGAGTTGGTGATTTGCAGCGACGTGCCGCTGGCCGATCGGCTGGTGAAGAAGGGTGTGGCTGCGCTGGACCCGCGCGGCAAAGAGTTCGATGCACAGAACATGGGCGATCGCCTGGCGGTGCGCAACCTGTTCACCGACCTGCGCGAGCAAGGGCAAATGAGCGGCGGCCCGGCACCGTTCGGCGACCGTGAGAAGCAAGCGTTCGCCAATGCGCTGGATCGGATATTGACCCGGTTGATCCGCAAGGTCTGACCTGCGCTGCATATCCGTAGGGCGAGGGAGCTTGTCTAGCGAGGAAGCTCCTGTGGAAGGAGCTTTTGTGGTGAGGGGGCTTGCCCCCGTTGGGGCGCGCAGCGGCCCCAAAAATCGCCAGCCATTCAGATCCGTGTGAGTGTTGCGCACTCAAGCGGGAGCAAGCTCCCTCGCCACAAAGAGCACAGGCGTCACGCATCGTTTTCGTGAGTCAGCTCCAGCACCCGGTCCACCAGCTTATTGATCCCCGACGCCACTTCACTGATCGACTGCGCCAGCATGTAACCCGGCGTGCTCACCAGTTTGCGCGCCTTGTCTTCGATGATGTCGCTCACCGCGCAGTCTTCGTGGGTAGCGCCCATTTTGTTCATGGCGGCGGCGGTTTCAGCGTCGTTACCAATGGTGCACGTCACCCCAGGGCCGTAGATTTTTGCCGCCAGTGCCGGGGAGATGCAGATCAGGCCCACCGGTTTGCCCGCTTCGGCGAAGGCTTCAGCCAGCGCCAAAACGTCCGGCTGCACGCTGCATGCGGCGCCTTCCACGGCGAAGTTCGAAAGGTTCTTGGCCGCGCCGAAACCGCCGGGCACGATCAACGCATCGAAGTCTTCGACACTGGCTTCGGCCAAGTCCTTGATGTCGCCGCGGGCGATGCGTGCCGATTCCACCAGCACATTGCGCGTCTCGGGCATTTCTTCGCCGGTGAGATGGTTGATTACATGCATCTGCGCAATGTCGGGGGCGAAACACTGGACCTGAGCGCCGCGCTGGTCCAGGCGCAGCAGGGTGATGACGCTTTCATGGATCTCGGCACCGTCCTGTACGCCACAGCCGGAAAGGATCACTGCAACTTTTTTGCTCATGGGTTTCTCTCCATATTCATGGCGTTAAATGTCCACTAATTTGTCACTCGTTGCCATAGGGATAATTCGCAGCTACACCTAGGATCTGTCCTCAAGATTCCGATCAGGGCGCGTCATGGACTTCATTCTGTATGCAGTGCCGTTTTTCTTTGTGCTGATTGCCGTCGAGTTGCTGGCGGACCGCTGGCGCGGGGTCAGTCACTACCGCCTGGCGGACGCGATCAACAGCATCAGCACTGGCATTTTGTCGACCACCACCGGCCTGTTGACCAAGGGCGTCGGACTGCTGACCTATGCCTTCGCCCTCAAGCACCTGGCTGTGTTCGAACTGGCGGCGGACAGCATTTGGACCTGGCTGTTTGCCTTTGTCCTGTACGACTTCTGCTACTACTGGCTGCACCGCATGGGCCACGAGCGCAACATCCTCTGGGCCGCGCATTCGGTGCATCACCAGAGCGAGGACTACAACCTCTCCACCGCCCTGCGCCAGACCAGCACCGGGTTTCTCCTGAGCTGGATTTTCTACCTGCCGATGGCCGTGCTCGGCGTGCCGCTGCTGGTGTTCGTCAGCGTCGCGGCACTCAACCTGCTGTATCAGTTCTGGGTGCATACCAGGCACATTCCCAAACTTGGCTGGTTCGAGTGGTTCTTCGTCACGCCATCCAATCATCGGGCCCACCATGCACAGAACGCTCTCTACATGGATCGCAACTACGGCGGGGTGTTCATTCTTTGGGACCGACTGTTCGGTTCGTTCCAGGAAGAGGACGACAACGAGCCGGTGATCTTCGGCGTGACAACGCCGCTGGCGAGCTGGAATCCGTTGTGGGCCAACCTGCAGTTTTACGCGCAGTTATGGGAGGATGCGCGGCGCACCGAGCGCTGGCAGGACAAGCTACGGATCTGGTTTATGCGCACCGGTTGGCGCCCGGCGGACGTCGCGGCCAAATACCCGATGAACAAGCCGGACCTCAGCCAGTTCCGCAAATTCGAAGTGCCGCTCGACGGGCGCCAGCAGCTCTATGTGCTGGCGCAGTTTTGCGTCTACATCGCGCTGGGCAGTTACCTGATGAACTTCGAGCGAGCGCTGTCGACGCCAGCCCTGATGCTGGGCCTGGTCGCAGTGGGGGCGGGGTTGTTTGTGCTGGGCGCGGCGCTGGAGAATCGTCCGTGGGCGTGGAAGGCTGAGTTGCTGCGGCTGGCGTCGAACCTGCCGCTGGTGTGGCTGGCGCCGCTGGTCGGGCTATGGCCGGCCAGCGCGGTGGGCTGGATCGGCGTGCTCAGTTACAGCCTGCTCAGTGGCATTGGCCTGTATTGCTGCCGCAGCCGATTTACTCGCTTGGCGTCTTAGCCGCGTCCGCCTTGGCCTGTTCGGCCTTCAGCGCTTGCTCGTCGGCGTATACCTGGCGGGCCAGCCGCGCGTTCTTGAAGCGCCGGCGCAGCCACAGGCCGACACCCAGCACCAGCAACGCGCCGAGCACCCACAGCTCATATTTCTTGACGCTGCCAAGCATGCCTTCCAGCACCGCGCCAAAGTGGTAGGCCGCCGCCGCCAGCGCCGAAGCCCAAATGGCTGCGCCAATGCCGTTGAGCAACAAATAGCGGCCCGGCGGGTAACCGGACAAGCCGATCGCCACCGGCATCACCGTGCGCAATCCGTAGACAAAGCGGAAGCTCAGGACCCAGATGTCTGGATGCTTGCGGATATGTTCCAGCGCCCGGTCGCCCATCATCTGCCAGCGCGGCTTGCGCGCCAGTAACTTGCGGCCGTGCTTGCGCCCCAGGAAGTACCACAGCTGATCTCCGGCATAACTGCCAAAGAACGCCACGACCACCACCAGGTTGATGTCCATGTATCCGCGGAACGCAAGGAAGCCTGCGAGCACCAGAATGGTTTCGCCTTCGAAGAACGTGCCGAGAAAAAGGGCAAAATAGCCGAAGTCATGCAGAAATTGTTGGAGCATTGTCTGGGTGCTGGCGAAATGAACGCGCAGCCTAACCCTTCGTGCACATTCGTGAAAGTGTCCAAATGTGTCTCGACGTGAACATTTCCTACAACGACAATGGAATGCGGCTACGTGTCACAGGGGTGCACACAACTGTAATACGACGGTCATAATGGTCGCTTATAACTGTCACGCTCGCCAGCCAGTGCGGGCTCAGGAGTCTGCCGTGAGCTTTACCCCAGCCAACCGTTTGTTCCCTGGTACCCGCTTGCGTCGCAATCGCCGCGACGATTTTTCCCGCCGACTGGTGCGTGAAAACGTCTTGACCGTCGACGATCTGATTCTTCCGGTGTTCGTGCTGGACGGTGAAAACCGTCGCGAAGCCGTGGCCTCGATGCCTGGCGTCGAACGCCTGACCATCGACCTGTTGCTGGAAGAAGCGGCCAAATGGGTCGAATTGGGTATTCCGGCACTGGCGTTGTTCCCGGTGACCCCGGTGGAACTCAAGACCCTCGACGGCGCCGAAGCCTGGAACCCGGACGGCATCGCCCAACGCGCCACCCGTGCCTTGCGCGCGCGTTTCCCGGAACTAGGCGTAATCACTGACGTGGCGCTGGACCCGTTCACCACCCACGGCCAGGACGGCATCCTCGACGAAGAGGGCTACGTGCAGAACGACATCACCGTCGACGCACTGGTCAAGCAAGCGCTGTCCCACGCCGAAGCCGGCGCCCAGGTGGTCGCGCCGTCGGACATGATGGACGGTCGCATCCAGGCCATCCGCGAAGCCCTGGAACTGGCCGATCACGTCAACGTGCGCATCATGGCCTACTCGGCCAAGTACGCCAGCGCCTACTACGGCCCATTCCGCGATGCGGTGGGCTCGGCGCTGAACCTCGGCAAGGCCAATAAAGCCTCCTACCAAATGGATCCGGCCAACAGCAACGAAGCCCTGCATGAAGTGGCTGCGGACTTGTCAGAAGGCGCGGACATGGTCATGGTCAAACCAGGCATGCCGTACCTGGACATCCTTTTTCGGGTCAAGGACGAGTTCAAAGTCCCGACCTTCGTCTACCAGGTCAGCGGCGAATACGCCATGCACATGGCGGCGATCCAGAATGGCTGGTTGAGCGAAGGGGTGATTCTCGAATCCCTGACCGCTTTTAAACGCGCCGGCGCCGATGGCATCCTCACTTACTTCGCCATCCGCGCCGCTCAATTGTTACGAGAGCAAAAATAGCCCTCCCAGGAACCGTTCATGAATACCGAAGGACTCACTGAAGTTGCCGTAACCGAGGCTCAGCCCGTCGCCGAGCCGATCGTCGAAACCCCGCCGGAGCTCGAACCCGCGCCGCCCGCGGTGGTGGCCGAAGCGGTTCCGGCCGCACCGGCGATCACGATTCCTGGCCTGGATGACAGCAGCCTGTACATCCACCGTGAGTTGTCGCAACTGCAGTTCAACATCCGCGTGCTGGAACAGGCGCTGGATGAGTCCTACCCGTTGCTGGAGCGGCTTAAGTTCCTGCTGATCTTCTCCAGCAACCTGGACGAGTTCTTCGAAATTCGTGTCGCCGGGTTGAAGAAACAAATCACCTTCGCCCGCGAACAGGCTGGCGCCGATGGCCTGCAACCACACCAGGCGCTGGCGCGCATCAGCGAGCTGGTGCACGGCCACGTCGACCGTCAGTACGCGATCCTCAACGACATCCTGTTGCCGGAACTGGAAAAACATCAGGTCCGCTTCATTCGTCGGCGTTACTGGACCACCAAGCTGAAGACTTGGGTCCGCCGGTATTTCCGCGACGAGATCGCGCCGATCATCACCCCGATCGGCCTCGACCCGACGCACCCGTTCCCGTTGCTGGTGAACAAAAGCCTGAACTTCATCGTCGAGCTCGAAGGCATTGACGCCTTTGGCCGCGATTCCGGCTTGGCGATTATCCCGGCGCCACGTTTGCTGCCACGGATCATCAAGGTTCCGGAAGAAGTCGGCGGCCCTGGCGACAACTACGTGTTCCTCTCGTCGATGATCCACGCCCACGCCGATGACCTGTTTCAGGGCATGAAGGTCAAGGGTTGCTATCAGTTCCGTCTGACCCGTAACGCCGATTTGTCGGTGGACACCGAGGACGTCGAAGACCTGGCGCGCGCCCTGCGCGGAGAGTTGTTCTCCCGGCGCTACGGCGATGCGGTGCGTCTGGAAGTGGCCGACACCTGCCCGAAACACCTGTCCGACTACCTGCTCAAGCAGTTCAACCTGCACGAAACCGAGTTGTACCAGGTCAATGGCCCGGTCAACCTCACACGGCTGTTCAGCATCACCGGCCTCGACAGCCATCCGGAGCTGCAATACACGCCGTTCACGCCGCAGATCCCGAAACTGCTGCAGAACAGCGAGAACATTTTCAGCGTGATCAGCAAGCAGGACATCCTGCTGCTGCACCCGTTCGAGTCGTTCACCCCGGTGGTCGACCTGCTGCGCCAGGCGGCGAAAGACCCGCACGTCCTGGCTGTGCGGCAGACCCTGTACCGTTCCGGTGCCAACTCGGAAATCGTCGACGCGCTGGTGGATGCGGCGCGCAACGGTAAGGAAGTCACCGCGGTGATCGAATTGCGCGCGCGCTTTGACGAAGAGTCCAACCTGCAACTGGCCAGCCGTCTGCAAGCGGCCGGCGCGGTGGTGATTTACGGCGTGGTGGGCTTCAAGACCCACGCCAAGATGATGCTGATCCTGCGTCGCGAGGCCGGCGAGATCGTCCGTTACGCGCACTTGGGCACCGGCAACTACCACGCCGCCAACGCCCGTTTGTACACCGACTACAGCTTGCTGACTTCCGACGACGCCTTGTGCGAAGACGTCGGCAAACTGTTCAGCCAGTTGATCGGCATGGGCAAGACGCTGCGCATGAAAAAGCTGCTGCATGCGCCGTTCACCCTGAAGAAGGGCATGCTCGACATGATTGCCCGCGAAACCCAGTTCGCCCTCGACGGCAAACCGGCGCACATCATTGCCAAGTTCAACTCGCTGACCGATCCGAAGATCATCCGCGCGCTATACAAGGCCAGCCAGTCCGGCGTGCGCATCGACCTGGTGGTGCGCGGCATGTGCTGCCTGCGTCCGGGCATCCCCGGGGTCTCGCACAACATCCATGTGCGTTCGATCATCGGCCGCTTCCTTGAGCACACGCGGGTGTTCTATTTCCTCAATGGCGGCGACGAGCAGATGTTCCTGTCCAGCGCCGACTGGATGGAACGCAACCTCGATAAACGGGTAGAGACCTGCTTCCCGGTCGAGGGTCGCAAGCTGATCGTGCGGGTCAAGAAGGAGCTGGAAAGCTACCTCACCGACAACACCCACAGCTGGAGCCTGCAGTCGGACGGCCGCTACATCCGCAATACACCGACCGGCAACCAGAACCCGCGCAGTGCCCAGGCCACCTTGCTGGAACGTTTGGGTAGCCCGATTTTGACCGTGAACTAACGCAACACCCCTGTGGGAGCGAGCCTGCTCGCGAAAGCGGAGTGTCAATCAAAGCCCTGTCGGCTGATGCACCCTCTTCGCGAGCAGGCTCGCTCCCACAAGGGACGTGCGGTGATTTGTTGGATTGCGCGCACAAAAAAGGCCTTCATTTGAAGGCCTTTTTTCGTTTCAGCGCAGGTTGAGGGTGAAGCCTACGCGGGTCAGCCACTCGGCTTCCAGGGCGAAGTCGGCCTGGGTCAGTTGGTTTTCGTCCAGCCAGTTTTCCGGGAACATCACATCCAGGCTGTCACCGTGGGCGCGCAGCACCACTTGCGGCATTTCCTGGGTACCACGGATGTGGTGGAACAGGATCGCGAAGCGCAGCAGCACGCACAGGCGAATCAGCTTGATGCCGTCGTCGCCGAAGTCAGCGAACTTGTCCCGGGGAATGTTGCGGCGGTGGCCACGCACCAGCAGCGCGAGCATTTGCTGGTCTTCGCGGGAGAACCCGGCCAGGTCCGAGTGCTCGATCAGGTAGGCGCCGTGCTTGTGGTAGTGATAGTGAGCGATGTCCAGGCCCACTTCATGGACCTTGGCCGCCCAACCCAGCAATTCGCGCCAGACGCCATCGTCGAGGTCCCAATCCGCCGCCACTTGATCAAACGCATGCAACGCCTTGCGCTCGACCCGCGCCGCCTGGTCGAGGTCGACGTGGTAACGCTCCATCAGCGAGCTGAGGGTGCGCTCACGCACGTCTTCGTGATGATGACGGCCCAGCAGGTCATAGAGCACGCCTTCACGCAGAGCGCCTTCGCAGTGATCCATGCGTTGCAGGTCGAGCGCATCGAAGATCGCTTCGAGGATCGCCAGGCCGGCGGGGAAAATCGCCCGACGATCAGGCTTGATGCCTTCGAAATCGATTTTCTCCACGTCGCCCAGTTTGAACAGCTTGCGCTTGAGCCAGGCCAGGCCCTCGGCGTTGACTTCGCCAGTGCCGTGGCCGCCGGCCTTCAGCGCCAGGCCGATGGCGCGGATCGTGCCCGAGGAGCCGATGGCTTCATCCCAGGTCAGGCGGTGCAGGGCGTGTTCGATGCTCATTATTTCCAGGCGTGCCGCAGTGTAGGCCTGGGCGTAGCGCGCCGGGGTGATCTTGCCGTCCTTGAAATAACGCTGGGTAAAGCTCACGCAGCCCATTTGCAGGCTTTCGCGCAGCAGCGGCTCGAAGCGCTGGCCGATGATGAACTCAGTACTGCCGCCGCCGATATCGGCGACCAAACGTTTGCCCGGGGTGTCGGCCAGGGTGTGCGACACGCCGAGGTAGATCAGGCGGGCTTCTTCACGTCCGGAGATGACCTCTACCGGGTGGCCAAGGATTTCTTCGGCACGGCGGATGAATTCGCCACGGTTGCGCGCCTCGCGCAGGGCGTTGGTGCCGACGATGCGCACAGCGCCGAGGGGCATGCCGTTGATCAGTTGGGCGAAGCGCTTGAGGCAATCGAGCCCGCGCTGTATGGATTCTTCGTTGAGTTGGCGCGCGTCGTCGATCCCGGCCGCCAACTGGACCTTCTCTCCGAGCCGCTCGAGGATGCGGATTTCACCGTTCTGGGCCTTGGCCACGACCATGTGGAAGCTGTTGGAGCCCAGGTCAATGGCGGCGATCAGGGACAGGTTCTTGGCTTGGGATTGCGGCATGGTTAAGGGGTCTCGGTCGATAACTCCGCCATCGTGCCACGATCAACCGCTGGCGCCAACGCGCAGAGCACAAAGCTTGATCCAGCACACTGAAGCTGTGAGGAGGGAGCAAGCTCCCTCGCCATACAAACATGCCCGGCCACTGAGGCATCCGGTGATCAGAACTTCCAGTTCATCCCGACCCGCAGCAATTGCCCGTCGTTCTTGAACTTGGAGTCGTAACCGGTGCCCGCGCCGCCGTTGCCGGGGATGACCGCGACATCGAGTTTCTCGGTGCCCAGATCGTAGTACATGTATTCGGCCCTGAAGGTCAGGTTGTCGTCGATCGCCTGTTCGATCCCGGCGCCGACTATGTAACCGGTACTGAATTGGCTTTGCGAGCCGGAGAACTGCGTGGCGCCGTTGGCTCCGAACATGTCGACGCTCTGTTCGGTGCGGCCGTAGGCCAGGCCGGCGGTGCCGTAGAACAGCGTGCGATCGACCGCGTAGCCGACGCGGCCGCGCAGGGTGCCGAGGTAGTTGATCTGCGATTCGAATTTATTGTTCAGCGCCGCGCCGGTATTCAGCGCACGGGTGCCGACGTTGCTGGAGTCGCTGAGGTCGGCGGCAGAAATATCGGCCTCGACGCCAAACACCCACTGTTCGACCTGGTAGTTGTAGCCGGCCTGCAGGCCGCCGACGAAGCCGTTACGGTCCAGGTCAACCGAGCCCGGCCGCGCGCCGCCATTGATGTTGGCGATGTTCGGCGCGGCCTGGCCCTTGGTGCGGATGTCGCCATCGCCGCCAAAGCCGTAGCCGGCGTTGAAACCGGCGTAGAAGCCAGTCCAGTTGTACGGTTCGGCGGCCTGCGCCGCAGTGGAGCCCAGCAAAGTCGCGGCGGTGACCGCCAGCAGTCGATTGATCATGTGTGTCCCCAATAGTTGATGTTGTTTTTTCGTCAGCCACACTTCCACGCCGCATGCACAAGGCATTCGCTTAACCAAAGCTCGGTGGGATGACGCGTGACGTTCGTCAGCGCCAGGGCGGCGCTGTCGAAAGGAACAACAATCGGGGTGCGGGTTTTATTCCCTCGCTTTTTCTAACGTCTCAGGCGTGTTCGACGGAGCCGATGAAGTTAGCCAGCTCCACAGTCTGCGGGTGGGCGAACAGGATCTTCGGGTCGCCTACTTCATGGACCTTGCCCTGATGCATAAACACCAGTGTGTCGCCGACTTCGCGGGCGAAGCGCATTTCGTGAGTGACCATGATCAGGGTCATGCCTTCCTTGGCCAATTGGCGCACCACGCTGAGCACTTCGTTGACCAGTTCCGGGTCCAGCGCCGAGGTGATTTCGTCGCACAGCAGCACTTTCGGCGACATCGCCAGGGCGCGGGCGATGGCTACGCGTTGTTGCTGGCCGCCGGAGAGGCGATCGGGGAAGGCATCGAATTTTTCCCCGAGGCCGACCCGTATCAGCATCTGCCGCGCCAGCTCTGCGGCTTTGGCCTTGGGGACTTTTTGTACCACTTGCGGGGCGAGCATCACGTTTTCGCCGACGGTCAGGTGCGGGAACAGGTTGAATTGCTGGAACACCATGCCGACTTTCTGCCGCAGGCTGCGCAGATCCGCGCGAGCGGCGTCCAGGTACTCGCCATCGACTTCGATCACGCCGTCGTTGATCGACTCCAGGCCATTGAGGGTGCGCAGCAAGGTGGATTTGCCCGAGCCGCTACGGCCGATGATCGCCACCACCTGGCCCTCCTCGACGCTGAGGTCGATGCCTTTGAGCACATGGTGGTCGCCGTAATATTTATGCAGGGCAGAAATTCTAAGCAGAGGCATGCAGTCTCCTTTCCAGATAGCGCGCACTGAGGGACAACGGGTAGCAGAGCGCGAAGTAACCGAGCGCGACCAGGCCGTAGACCATGAAGGGTTCGAAGGTGGCGTTGGCGAGCATGCCGCCGGTCTTGGTCAGTTCGGTAAAGCCGATGATCGAGGTCACTGCAGTGCCCTTGACCACTTGCACCGAGAAACCCACGGTCGGCGCCACGGCGATGCGCAGGGCTTGCGGCAGGATCACGTAGCGCAGTTGCTCCAGCGGATTGAGCGCCAGGCTCGACGAGGCTTCCCACTGACCGTTGGGGATCGAATCGACGCAACCGCGCCAGATCTCCGCCAGGTAAGCGCTGGTGAACAAGGTCAGCGCCGTCGCGGCGGCCATCCACGGTGAAATCTCGACGCCGGCCAGGGCCACGCCGAAGAACACCAGGAAGAGCTGCATCAGCAGCGGTGTGCCCTGGAACAACTCGATGTAGGTGCGGGCGACATTACGCGGCAAGGCTTTTTTCGAAATGCGCATGACCATCACCAGCAAACCGATCAGGCCGCCGCCGATAAATGCCACCAGCGACAGCGCCAGGGTCCACTGCAACCCCGTCAGCAAGTTGCGCACGATGTCCCAGAAGGTGAAATCGCTCATTGGCTGCTCCGGGTCAGGTAGCGTCGGCCGAGCCAGTTAAGCAACTGGCGGATCATCAGCGCCATGCACAGGTAGATCAATGTGGTCAGGGCGTAGGTTTCAAAGGCGCGGAAGTTACGCGACTGAATGAAGTTGGCGGCGAAGCTCAGCTCTTCGGTGGCGATCTGCGAACACACCGCCGAACCCAGCATGACAATGATGATCTGGCTGCTCAGCGCCGGCCAGACCTTGCTCAGGGCCGGCACCAGCACCACGTGGCGAAAGGTTTCGGCGCGGCTCATGGCCAGGGCCGCCGAGGCTTCCAGTTGCCCGCGAGGGATCGCCTGAATACCGGCGCGGATGATTTCCGTGGAGTAGGCGCCGAGGTTGATCACCATCGCCAGCACCGCCGCTTGCCACTCGGAGATCTGCAGCCCGAGCGATGGCAGGCCGAAAAAGATGAAAAACAGCTGCACCAGGAACGGCGTGTTGCGGATCAGCTCGACATAGACGCCAAAGATCCGCGCGAACGGTTGGATATTCCAGGCCCGGACCACGGCCCCGAGAATGCCCAGCCCGACCCCGAACACCGCGCCGATGGCCGTCAGTTCCAGGGTGAACAGCGCGCCGCGCAGCAGCAGGTCGGTGTTCTGCACCACCGGTAGAAAGTCGAACTGATAGGCCATGCGCCAACTCCTAGGCTGGAACGGTCAGAGGTCGGCCGGCAGCGGCTCTTTGAGCCAGGTCAGGGCGTTCTTTTCCAGGCTGCCGTCGGTCTTGGCGGTGGCGAGGATCTGGTTGACCTTGTCCAGCAGTGCGGTTTCGTTCTTGTTCACGCCGACGTACACCGGCGAGTCCTTGAGCTTCACTTTCAGCGCCGGGACGCGTTTCGGGTTTTTCTCGCTGATGGCGACCATCACCACGTTGCCGCTGGCGATCAGGTCGACCTGGCCGGCCAGGTAGGCGGCGATGGTCGAGTTGTTGTCTTCGAAGCGCTTGATGGTCACGCCTTCGGGGGCGACTTTGCTCAGTTCGATGTCTTCGATGGCGCCGCGGGTGACGCTGATGGTTTTGCCCTTGAGGTCGTCGAGGCTGCTGATGGCGGCGTCTGGCGGGCCGAACACGGCGAGGTAGAACGGCGCGTAGGCACGGGAGAAGTCGATGACTTTTTCACGCTCGGGGTTTTTGCCCAGGCTGGAGATCACCAGGTCGACCTTGCCGGTGGTGAGGAACGGGATGCGGTTGGTGCTGTTGACCGGGGTCAGCTCGAGTTTGACCTTGAGCTGGTCGGCCAGCAGTTTTGCCGTGTCGATGTCCAGGCCACGGGGTTTCATGTCCGGCCCCACCGAGCCGAACGGCGGGAAGTCTTGCGGCACGGCGACCTTAAGGGTGCCGCGCTTGACCACGTCCTCCAGACCGTCGGCGTGGGCGGGCACCTGGCTGAGCAGCAGGCTGGCAAACAGGGCAGAGAGCAGGGCGCTGAAACGCGGGGTCATGGTCAATCTCCGAATCGGCGGGGGATGATTTCTGTCAATCGACAGAGCACGGGGCATGCCAACCCCGTCGAAACGTCCCGCAGGCCACGGCTTTGTTGGTACGGATCGGTCTTACTGGTCTGAACAGTCGGCGGGCATTTCGCACCGTCATCGCGCATCCTGGCAACCCGCCGAACCCTGCTGGGGCACGACTTGCCGGGCGCTGCGAATAGCTTTACAACTAGCCGCTCATTGGCCCGGTTTGTCTAAAAAACCATGAATTTGATCGCTCGCGCCGTACCCGAAGTGGCCTTGCACGCCATCCGCAAATTGATTGCCGAACAAGGTTTCGGGCCGGGGGATGCCTTGCCCTCGCAACGGGACCTGGCCGTGCAATTGGGTGTGAGCCGGGCTTCGTTGCGTGAAGCGTTGTCGTCCTTGAGCGCGTTGGGGGTGATCAGCGTGCAGCCCGGCAAAGGCGTGTTTGTCCAGGCGCTGGAGGGGCTGGCGTCGACGCCGGGGGCCAGTTGGCCATTTGCTGCACAAGCGTCGCCGATGGATATCTTTCAACTGCGCTACGCCTTGGAGGGTTTTGCCGCGGGGCTGGCGGCGACGCTGCTGAGCCTCGACGACCTGGATGCCCTGGAGGCCAACGTCGAAGCCATGCGCCGCGAATTGCGCGCCGAGGATTTCGATGCGGCGGCGCGGCTGGACTTCGAATTCCACCGACGGATCCTGCTGGCCAGCGGCAATCAGGCGATGTTGAACATCCTCACGGCCCGCGCCGACATCTTCTTGGAAAGCCAGAAACTGCCGTTCATCCGGGCCGAGCGGGCCATGGAAACCTGGCAAGAGCACCGCAAAATTCTTCGAGCCCTGGCGCGCGGGGCGTCTGGCCCGGCACAGAAAGCCATGCAAGAACACGTGCGCAATGCCGCGTTGCGCACCGGTATTGCCTTCGTGGCTCCCGGCACCTTGTGACTTGAGCTATACCCAAAGTCATAAAACGCCATAGCGAGACTCAATCATCTGCACCTTCCTGAACAGGGGAAGGGCGGCTATGATGGGCCACGTTTTTTTGCTTACAACCTGGAGACTTCCATGAGCAGCGATCTTATCAAACACGTTAGCGACGCTAGCTTCGAGGCCGATGTACTCAAGGCCGAAGGCGCTGTACTGGTCGACTACTGGGCTGAGTGGTGCGGCCCATGCAAAATGATCGCTCCGGTCCTGGACGAAATTGCTGAAACCTACAAAGGCAAGTTGACCATTGCCAAGCTGAACATCGACGAAAACCAGGAAACCCCTGCCAAGCACGGCGTGCGTGGTATCCCGACGCTGATGCTGTTCAAGAACGGCAACGTCGAAGCCACCAAGGTCGGCGCGCTGTCGAAGTCGCAACTGGCGGCTTTCCTCGACGCCAACATCTAAGTCGGCTCGTTGTCAGCGTCACCGAAAAGCCCCGCCATTCAGCGGGGCTTTTTCCGTATCCAGGGCTAGACGCTCCGAAACTCAGGTGGTACATTCGGCCCCGCACTGGTTTCTCCACTGCCCCCTGCTAGCCGTCGCCGACGCACTCCTTTTCGAATAAGTACGCGATCCTGTCGCCTTCTCCGCGGCGCGGCCTCATTAAGCCAAAAGCTTAATTTCCCCCCTCCATAAATGATTACGTCATTCCTATATGAATCTGACTGAACTCAAGCAAAAGCCGATTACCGACCTGCTCCTGCTGGCCGAAGAAATGGGCATAGAAAATATGGCCCGTTCGCGCAAGCAGGACGTGATTTTCTCCCTGCTCAAGAAGCACGCTAAAAGCGGTGAGGAAATCTCCGGTGATGGCGTGCTGGAGATCCTCCAGGACGGCTTCGGTTTCCTGCGCTCCGCTGACGCTTCCTACCTGGCCGGCCCGGACGATATCTACGTCTCGCCCAGCCAGATCCGTCGTTTCAACTTGCGCACCGGTGACACCATCGTTGGCAAGATCCGCCCTCCTAAGGAAGGCGAGCGTTATTTCGCCCTGCTCAAGGTCGACACGATCAACTTCGATCGTCCCGAGAACGCGAAAAACAAGATTCTCTTCGAGAACCTGACCCCGCTGTTCCCGACCGTGCGCATGAAGATGGAAGCCGGTAACGGTTCCACTGAAGACTTGACCGGTCGCGTGATCGACCTCTGCGCACCGATCGGCAAAGGCCAGCGCGGCCTGATCGTGGCCCCGCCGAAAGCGGGCAAGACGATCATGCTGCAGAACATCGCGGCCAATATCGCCCGTAACAACCCCGAAGTTCACCTGATCGTGCTGCTGATCGATGAGCGTCCGGAAGAAGTGACCGAAATGCAGCGCACCGTGCGCGGCGAAGTGGTTGCCTCGACGTTCGACGAGCCGCCAACCCGCCACGTGCAGGTTGCCGAAATGGTGATCGAGAAGGCTAAGCGCCTGGTCGAGCACAAAAAAGACGTGGTGATCCTGCTCGACTCCATCACCCGTCTGGCCCGTGCCTACAACACCGTGATCCCGAGCTCCGGCAAGGTACTCACCGGTGGTGTCGACGCCCACGCTCTGGAGAAACCGAAACGTTTCTTCGGCGCCGCGCGCAACATCGAAGAAGGCGGCTCGCTGACCATCATCGCCACCGCACTGGTTGAAACCGGTTCGAAGATGGACGAAGTGATCTACGAGGAATTCAAAGGTACCGGCAACATGGAGCTGCCTCTGGATCGCAAGATCGCCGAGAAGCGTGTGTTCCCGGCCATCAACATCAACCGTTCCGGCACCCGCCGCGAAGAGTTGCTGACCGCCGACGACGAACTGCAGCGCATGTGGATCCTGCGCAAACTGCTGCACCCGATGGACGAAGTCGCGGCCATCGAGTTCCTGGTCGACAAGCTGAAACAGACCAAGACCAACGACGAGTTCTTCTTGTCGATGAAGCGTAAGTAACACGGCTCGTTGAGCCGAAAAAATGGCGCCTTACGGGGCGCCATTTTTTTGCGTGAAAAATGGAAGGTTTGGGACCCGTCATGGTCCCTTAGGGAGCAACAAACCCTCGAAGGCCGGCTGATGCGCTGGCGGGCCGCGCGGGCGGGCTGTTCAAACAACAATTTCTGACTGGCTTCTGATGACATGACCACTCTTGCTTATCGAAGGGATATCGACGGCTTGCGCGCCATCGCCGTAATTGCGGTGGTGCTGTTCCATTTCGGCATTCCGGGCTTCACTGGCGGCTTCGTGGGTGTCGACGTGTTCTTCGTCATCTCCGGCTACCTGATCACCTCGATCATCTGGAACCAGCGCCAGGCCGGGCGTTTCAGCTTCGTCGATTTCTGGGCGCGCCGGGCGCGGCGGATTCTGCCGGCGCTGTTCGTGATGATTATCGCGGTGCTGGCGGTGGGCTGGTTCTTGCTGGCGCCCAAGGATTACGAAGAGCTGGGGCGCTCGGTGCGTTACCAGATGATGTTTTTCTCCAACGTGCTGTTCATGCGCCAGGACGGCTATTTCGACGTCGCCTCAGACTTGAAGCCGTTGCTGCACACTTGGTCGCTGGCGGTAGAGGAACAGTTCTACATCATCTTCCCTTTATTACTGACCCTGCTCTCGAGCCGCTTCAAGCATTGGCGGCTGGCGTTGTTTGCGGTGTTGCTGGTGTCGTTTGGGCTCAGTGTCTGGGCGGTGGCCCATCACCCGGAGAAAGCCTTCTTCCTGCTGCCGATGCGTGCCTGGGAGTTGCTTGCCGGGGCGATGCTGGCCGTGGCGCCAAGAAGCACCTGGCGCTTGACCCCGCTTGGCGCGCAAGCGATCAGCGGGGCGGGATTCGCGCTGATTCTGCTGGCGGTGTTCTGCTATGACAAAAGCACGCCGTTCCCTGGTGCGGCGGCGCTGCTGCCGACTCTGGGCGTGGTCGCGCTGATCTGGGCCAACGGCCATCGGCAAACCCTGGTCGGCGCGTTGTTGGCCAGCCGCGTGATGGTCGGCCTTGGGTTGATCTCCTATTCCTGGTACCTGTGGCACTGGCCGATCTTCGTGTTCGCCAGTTACGCCAGCGTCGACGAGCCGTCGGCGCTCGACATCGCCGGGCTGATCCTGTTGAGCCTGGTGCTGGGTTACCTGTCGTGGCGTTGGGTCGAGACACCGTTCCGCGAGCGGCGCTTGCTGGCGGGGCGGCGGCAGATTCTGGTGGCGGCAGCGTTCGGTGTGCTGGTACTCGGCCTGGCCGGACAAACCCTGCGCTGGACTGATGGTTTGCCGTGGCGCCTGTCCGACTCGGCATTGCAGTACGCCAAGGCTCGTGAGTGGCGGCCAGAGCTGATGGACTGCCTGGCGGATGACAAAACCCCGGACGACAAGCTGTTCTGCCATTACGGCTCATCGGTATCGCCCAAGGCGCTGGTGTGGGGCGACAGCCACGCCACGGCGCTGATTCCGGTATTCGACGACGGTGCGCGCAAGCATGACGTCGATGTGATCCTCGCCAGTTCTCCCGGTTGTGTGCCGGTCGCCGGCCTGGAGCACGATGCCCGTTGTGCGCGGTTCAACCAACGGGTCGAAAGCGCCTTGAAACCGCAAGCGGTGGCGGATGTGGTGTTGGTCGCGCGCTGGAGCCTGTACCTCTACGGCGACGTCAAGGGTGACCTCGGCCACGCCTTGCGCAACCCCGAGGGCCGTTACGAGCGCGGCGTCGCCGAGCAACGCCTGGCCGACGGCTTGCGCGCGCGGGTGCAACAACTGCGCGCTGGCGGGCACCGGGTCTGGCTGGTCAAGGAAGCACCGTTGCAGACCTTCAGTCCGCCGTACCGTCTCAGTCGCCTGGCGATGCTCAATCGGCCGACCTCGGCAGAGGGCCTGGCACTCAGCGAGCACCTCAAGCGCCAGGCGTTCATCAGTCAGTTGTTCAACCAACTGGCGGCGGATGCGAACGTGCGGGTGGTCGACCCGGCGCCGCAGCTGTGCGATGCCCAGGGCCTGTGCCGGGTCGAGCTCGACGGTCATTCGCTGTACACCGACGATAACCACCTCTCGGAAGTCGGCGCGCGACGGGTGGCACCGGTGCTGCAACCGCTGTTTGACAGTCTGCAAGCGCAAGCGCGGCTGGGCGGCGGCAACGCGAATGCGGCCAACTGAGCAGCGATAAGCTGTCAGCCGCCCTGAGAGCAGGTAGGATGTACGCCTATTTTCGGGGTGGCAACGTCAATGAAATTCAAGGACCTTCGGGATTTCGTGCAGCAACTGGAGCAGCGCGGAGAGTTGAAACGTATCCAGATTCCCGTCTCTCCCGTGCTAGAGATGACCGAAGTCTGCGATCGCACGCTGCGCGCCAAAGGCCCGGCCCTGCTGTTCGAGAACCCTACCGGTTATGACATCCCGGTGCTCGGCAACCTGTTCGGTACCCCCGAGCGCGTGGCCATGGGCATGGGCGCCGAGGCGGTCAGCGAACTGCGCGAAATCGGTAAGCTGCTGGCGTTCCTCAAGGAGCCGGAGCCACCGAAGGGGTTGAAGGACGCCTGGTCGAAGCTACCGATCTTCCGCAAGATCATCGCCATGGCGCCGAAAGTGGTCAAAGACGCGGTGTGCCAGGAAGTGGTCATCGAAGGCGAGGACGTCGACCTGGCGATGCTGCCGGTGCAGACCTGCTGGCCGGGCGACGTCGGGCCGCTGATCACCTGGGGCCTGACCGTCACCAAAGGCCCGAACAAGGACCGGCAGAACCTCGGCATCTACCGTCAGCAAGTGATCGGCCGCAACAAGGTCATCATGCGCTGGTTAAGCCATCGTGGCGGCGCCCTGGATTTCCGCGAATGGTGCGAGAAGCATCCCGGCCAGCCGTTCCCGGTTTCGGTGGCGCTGGGTGCTGATCCGGCGACCATTCTCGGCGCGGTTACCCCAGTGCCGGACACGCTGTCCGAATATGCCTTCGCCGGTCTGCTGCGCGGTAACCGCACCGAACTGGTGAAGTGCCGGGGCAACGACCTGCAAGTGCCGGCCACGGCGGAAATCATCCTTGAAGGGGTCATCCATCCCGGCGAAATGGCCGATGAAGGCCCGTATGGCGACCACACCGGTTACTACAACGAAGTCGACAGCTTCCCGGTGTTCACCGTCGAGCGCATCACCCACCGCATCAAGCCGATTTACCACAGCACCTACACCGGCCGGCCACCGGATGAGCCGGCAATCCTCGGCGTGGCGTTGAACGAAGTGTTCGTGCCGATCCTGCAGAAGCAGTTTCCGGAGATCACCGATTTCTACCTGCCGCCCGAAGGTTGCTCGTACCGCATGGCCATCGTGACCATGAAAAAGTCGTATCCAGGGCATGCAAAGCGGGTAATGCTCGGCGTCTGGTCGTTTTTGCGACAGTTCATGTACACCAAGTTCGTTATCGTCACTGACGACGACATCAATGCCCGGGACTGGAATGACGTGGTCTGGGCCATCACCACGCGCATGGACCCCAGGCGCGACACGGTGATGATCGACAACACGCCGATCGATTACCTGGACTTCGCCTCACCAGTGTCTGGCCTGGGTTCGAAGATGGGGCTCGACGCCACGCACAAGTGGCCGGGTGAAACCACGCGGGAATGGGGTCGGGTTATCGTCAAGGACGAGGCCGTGACCCAGCGGATCGATGCCATCTGGAACCAGTTAGGAATAGATTGATGCGTGTAACTTTGCAGCCCTCCGGTGCGGTCCTTGAGATTGAGCCCGGCGAGCGGATTCTCGACGGTGCGCGGCGCCTGGGCTACGACTGCCCGCAAAGCTGCCGCAACGGCAACTGCCATGTGTGCGGGGCGTTGCTGGTGGAAGGGCGCGTCGAACAGGACGGCCAGGTTCGCGATCATGGCGAGTTCTACACCTGCATCGCCGAGCCGCTGGAAGACTGCATCGTGCTGTGGGATGGCGTGCTGGCCCTGGGAGAGCTGCCGGTGCGCAGTCTGTCGTGTCAGATCATCAGTTGCGTGGATGTCGGCGGTGACACCTGGCGTGTACGCCTGCGAGCCCCGGCCGGCAAGCCGCCGCGTTATCACGCCGGGCAGTACCTGATGATCCACCGCGACAATGGCGAGAAATCCTCGTTCTCGCTGGCCTCGGCGCCCCACGGCGGCCGCGACCTGGAAATTCATGTGCTGGCGCGCGAAGCCAGTGCACTGAACCTGATCGAACAGCTGCGCCGAGACGCCTTGGTGCGCATCGACATGCCGTTCGGCGATGCGCACCTGGCGGAGTTGCCTGACGGACCGTTGGTGCTGATCGCCGCCGGCACCGGCATGGGCCAGATCCACAGCCTGATCGAACATTGCCGCGCCACTGGCTTCAAGCACCCGGTGCATTTGTATTGGGGCGTACGCCGGCCGGAAGACTTCTATGAAATCGAACATTGGGACGAGTGGCTGAAACTGCCGAACCTGTTCCTGCATAAAGTCGTCAGCGATCAATGTGGCTGGACCGGGCGCTGCGGCATGTTGCACGAAGCGGTCTGCGAAGACTTCCCCGATCTCAAGCCCTTGCACGTCTACGCCAGTGGCTCGCCGGCCATGGTGTACGGCACGCTGGATGCGCTGGTCGCGGCAGGGATGGATGCGCATCAGATGCGCGCCGATGTGTTTGCCTACGCCCCTCGTTCTTGACACTGTCTCATCTATATAACGCTGTATATAGCCGATCGGTATTTATGATGTTGAGTAAATATCGGTAGGTTATATCTCCCTAGGTAATTATTTAAAAACTGTGCCATGGCACTTAAATTGCCTTAAACCATATGTGCCTTATTGTTACAGCGGTGCGTTCTATTAAGTAATTCGTCACTTGCGGGGAGCTGAACGCTATTCGCCATGAGCGCCATTGAATCGTCAATTTTGAACCTGGCTTACCCTCCGCGGCTCGATCTGGGGCCGCAGCTCACTCACGAACAATTGCTCAGTTCGATGCAATCCACCATGGCGCGCCACAAGGGCGGGCCGGTCTGGCTGTTTGCGTATGGGTCGTTGATCTGGCGTCCGGAGTGCACCGCCGTGGAGCGGGTGCGCGGTCGAGTGCACGGTTACCATCGCGGCTTGTACCTGTGGTCCCACGAACATCGCGGCACCCCGGAAATGCCCGGCCTGGTGTTTGGCCTGGATCGCGGCGGTTCCTGCAGCGGTTTTGCTTATCGTCTTCCTGAGGAACAACTCGAAGCCTCGCTCTATGCCTTGTGGAAGCGCGAGATGCCGTTTCCCTCCTATCGCCCGCACTGGCTCAACTGCCGCCTCGAAGATGGCACTCAGGTGCAGGCCTTGGGATTTGTCCTGGAGCGGCACCTGCCCAGCTATGCCGGCAACTTGCCGGATCATGTGCTGAGCCAGGTGTTCGAAAGTGCTTGCGGGCGTTACGGCACCACTCGCGATTATGTCGAGCAGACCGCCAACGCCCTGCGTAGCCACGCCATGCCAGACCGGAATCTGGAGGCGCGGCTCAAGCGCTGTGGTTCAAGCGGTGATCAGGAGGCGGTGGCTTCGCGGCTCTGACTGGCGACTTGCTTGTGCCACAGGGTCGGGGCCAGGAACGCCATCGCCAGCAGGCACGCGCCGATCAGCAGCACGAAGCCGCCATTCCAGCCGAAGTGGTCCACGGTGTAGCCCATCGCCGCACTGGCCGCGACCGACCCCCCGAGATACCCAAACAGACCGGTGAAACCCGCAGCGGTGCCGGCGGCTTTCTTCGGCGCCAGTTCCAGCGCTTGCAGGCCGATCAGCATCACCGGGCCATAGATCAAGAAGCCGATTGAAACCAGCGCGATCATGTCGACGGTCGGGTTGCCGGCCGGGTTGAGCCAGTAAACCAGGGTCGCGACGGTCACCAGGGCCATGAACACCATGCCGGTCAGGCCACGGTTGCCACGGAAGATCTTGTCCGACATCCAGCCGCACAGCAGCGTCCCCGGAATCCCCGCCCACTCGTAGAAGAAGTACGCCCACGAGGTTTTGTCCACGGTGAAGCCCTTGGCTTCCTTCAGGTAGGTCGGCGCCCAGTCCAGCACGCCGTAGCGCAGCAGGTAGACGAACACGTTGGCCATGGCGATGTACCACAGCATTTTGTTGCGCAGCACGTATTTGACGAAGATTTCCTTGGCGCTGAATTCTTCCTCGTGGCTGGCGTCGTAGCCTTCCGGGTAGTCGTTCTTGTACTTCTCGATCGGCGGCAAGCCCACCGATTGCGGGGTGTCACGCATGGTCACGAAGGCAAACACCGCCACCGCCATGGCCACCGCTGCCGGCACGTAGAACGCTGCATGCCAGTCATTGAACAAGCCCATGCCGAGCAGGAACAACGGGCCAATCAGGCCGCCGCCGACGTTGTGCGCCACGTTCCACAGCGACACCACGCCGCCGCGTTCCTTCTGCGACCACCAGTGCACCATGGTCCGTCCGCTCGGCGGCCAACCCATGCCCTGGGCCCAGCCGTTGATAAACAGCAGCACGAACATGATGGTCACGCTGGACGTTGCCCAATGCGAGAAACCGAAGATAAACATCACTGCCGCCGAGACCATCAGGCCGAACGGCAGGAAGTAACGCGGGTTGGATCGGTCGGAGACGATGCCCATCAGGAACTTGGACAAACCGTAGGCGATGGCAATCGCCGACAACGCGACGCCCAGCTCACCACGGGTGTAACCCTCGTCGATCAGGTACGGCATGGCCAGGGAAAAGTTTTTGCGCAGCAGGTAGTAGCCGGCGTAACCAATAAAGATACCGGCGAAGATCTGCCAGCGCAGACGCCGATAGGTGCTATCGATTTTTTCTTCAGGCAAAGGAGCCTGATGTGCAGCAGGTCGAAAGAAAGCAAACATTCAGGTACTCCAGAATTCTTGTTTTTGACTGCGGATGTGAATGTTACAGTTTCGTTACCGAAAATAGCACCGCTTCTCATCGGCAAAATAGCGGAAATGTTCAAGATTTCATGTTCTTTTACGAACATGTCGCTTAGGTGCAATTGAAGGGCGCTGTCAGACCTGTGCACTGAAGTGTTTTCAGCGTGCCACGGCAGGTGATGGGAGACAGGGCTTTTGGAACAGTGGCGATTTCAGCCATGGACCGTTTCCGCACGCTTGCTGCCGAGGGAGATTCGGCAATGGCTGCGGTTGCGGCGTAGATTGAAGCGGCCCGGTATCCGGGCCGCTCAGTGACTCAACGAACCTGCACCACCACTTTGCCAACCGCCTTGCGTTGCGCCAGGTCATTGATTGCCTGCGCGGCACTGGTCAGCGGATAAACCTGCGACACCAGCGGCTTCAACTGGCCTTCGGCGAACCAGGTGAACAGTTGCTGAAAGTTGGCTGCGTTGTCCTGAGGCTGGCGCTGGGCGAACGAGCCCCAGAACACACCGAGTACCGCGGCGCCTTTGAGCAGGGCGAGATTGACCGGCAGTTCGGGGATGCGCCCGCTGGCGAAGCCCACCACCAGCAGGCGACCGTTCCAGGCGATGGCGCGGATGGCCTGATCGAACAGGTCGCCGCCGACCGGGTCGTAGATCACGTCGGCGCCCTGGCCGTCGGTCAGGCGTTTGATTTCGTCTTTGAGGTTGCCTTCGCTGTAGTTGATCAGCTCATCGGCGCCGGCAGCCTCGGCCACCGCGAGTTTCTCGGCGCTGCTGGCGGCGGCGATCACCCGGGCACCCATGGCTTTGCCGATTTCCACTGCGGCCAGACCTACGCCGCCCGAAGCACCGAGTACCAGCAGGGTTTCGCCGGGTTGCAGATTGCCGCGCTGCTTGAGGGCGTGCATCGACGTGCCATACGTCATGCTGAAAGCGGCGGCGGTGTTGAAGTCCATAGACGGCGGAATGGGCAGCACGTTGTAGCCGGGCACCGCGACCTCCTCGGCGAAACTGCCCCAGCCAGTCAGCGCCATGACGCGGTCGCCGACCCTCAGGTGGCTGATCTTTTCGCCCACGGCGCTGACCACGCCGGCGGCTTCACCGCCCGGTGAAAACGGGAAGGGCGGCTTGAACTGGTATTTGCCCTCGATGATCAGCGTGTCGGGAAAGTTGACCCCGGCGGCGTGCACCTCCAGGAGGATTTCATTCTTCTTCGCCACCGGACTGGCGACGTCTTCCAGCACCAGCGATTCGGCGGGGCCGAAGGCTTTGCACAGCACGGCTTTCATCAGGGCTATTCCTTTGGGAGTGATGGCCGATAAGTGTAGGTGGGTGCGTCGATGGGTCAACGAGCATGCCCGACCCTGATAGTCAGCCATAAGCTTGTGCTTGCGCGGCGGGCCGTTATGCTAGGCCGCAAACCGGATAAGGAGCGAATTGTGAAAGCGTGGATCATGTTGTTGCTGGCCCTGTCTCTGCCCGTGGCAGCGCTGGCCGAAGAAGCCAAAGAGGGTGAAGCGCCTAAGGTCAATTACATCACCCTGAGCCCGCCGTTCGTGGGTAACTATGGGCTCGATGGTACCGCCAAGCTCAAGGTCTACAAGGCCGACGTGGCGTTGCGCGTGACGGGCGAAGAATCGACCAAAGCGGTTAAGGCCAATGAGCCGTTGATCCGTAATCAACTGGTGGCGCTGTTCGCCCAGCAAACGGCCGAGACCATGAACAACGTCGAGGCCAAAGAGAAACTGCGCCAGGAAGCGTTGAAGCAGACGCAACAAGTGATGAACGACGAAACCGGCAAGCCAGTGGTCGAGGATTTGTTGTTTAACAACCTGATCATTCAGTAAAGGACAGGTTGGTCGAGCGGGCCTCATCGCTGGCAACCCAGCTCCCACAGGTTGTGGTGTTGAATGCAAAATGTGTGTTCGCCCGAAACCACCGTGGGAACTGGCTTGCCAGCGATAGCGATCTCAGGACTTGAGCGCAATCACCGCCGCCCATTGCTCGGCCGTTACCGGCATCACGGACAGTCGGGTGCCTTTTTGCACCAGCGGCAGTTCCGCCAGCGCGGTTTGCTGTTTCAGGTAATCCAGCCGCAGTACGCTGGCAAAGGTTTCAACATGAGCGACATTCAACGCGCTCCAGGGGTTTTTTTCGGCGGTCGCTTTCGGGTCGTAATAGTGGCTGTCCGGCTCAAGCGCGGTCGGGTCGGGATACGCGGCTTCGACAATCTTGCCGATACCGGCGATGCCCGGCTCCGGGCAACTGGAGTGATAAAAGAAGAAGTGGTCGCCCACCGCCATCGCCCGCATAAAGTTGCGCGCCTGGTAATTGCGCACACCGTCCCAACGCGCCTCGCCAAGCTTTTCCAGGCCTTTGATCGATAGCTCGTCGGGCTCGGATTTCATTAGCCAATAGGCCATGGTTTTGCTCCTGGACGGTTAATTGGGCAAGTTGTTCGGCAATTTTATGACAAACCGACAGTCGGTTGACGTCAGCATTTGCGTGACGGTTCACGTTACCGCAAAATGCCGGCCTTCTTAGCTTGACGCTGCTGCACGGCCTACAACGGAAACCGCTGCTGTCATCGTGTGTGATATGCCTTTGGGGGGCAATCGATGAAACGCAAACCGGATTTACTATGGATTTTGGTTATTTTGTTCGGTTTGGGCGTGGTCACGACCGGCTACGCGCAAAGCCTGTGGGCCAACAAGACTGATGCACCGATCGAGATTGCACAACAACAGACTTCGGCCTTCAAACGCTGAAGCTGTTTCGGCGCCGCTGAGTCCGGTGGCGCCACACTAGTCCGCGAAATACCACGCCTTGTCTGTCACCGTTCCCTGCAACGGCACATCCCAACTCGCTTGCGCCAGGCGCTGCACCTTCTGACATTCGTGGGCCAGACCCAACAACGTCGGCTTGCGCCAGTTTTGGCGGCGTGCCAGGTACGCCAGGCTGCGGTCATAAAAGCCACCGCCCATGCCCAGCCTTCCGCCGACATCGTCGAACCCCACCAGTGGCAATAACACCAGGTCCAGCGCCCAGACTTTGCGTTGCCGGGCCACGTTGACCCGAGGTTCGAGAATACGGAAGCGATTGGGCCGCAGTTTCTCCCCGGGGCGAATGCGCTGGAAGACCATTTTGGTCCGTGGCCAGGCACTGAGCACCGGCAGGTAGGTCGCCTTGCCCCGACGTTGCGCTGCACGTAACAGCAGGCGCGGGTCGATTTCACCGTCGGTGGGCAGGTACAGGGAGAGGTGTCGGGCACGGCGGAACAATGGATGCTGCGCCAATTGCTGATAGAGCCCGCGAGCCGCTCGACGTTGCTGACTGGGCGTCAGCGCGCGGCGGGCCTTGCGCAGCATGCGTCGAAGTTGCGGGCGAGGAAGCAGCGCAGGTTCGGTCATGGATTTGGCTTCGGCAGTACGCGCAACGGCCAGGGCCTGCGCATAAAAAAGCCGATGCCGGCGTAAAACCGGCATCGGACTGGAATCAGGCTCCCCGGATGAACCGCTGCTGACTTAGCCCTTGAACCCGAAAGTTCAAGGTGGACGATGCAGTAGACCTTAAGGCTTTCCGTCTAGCGGACATGCACACCGGCCCAACGTGCAACATCCAGGGTAGTGCGAATCGGCTCAGGGACATCGTCAACTGGCAAGCACCCCAGGGAGTGGCGCGAGTATACCGCAAGCCGTCCCGCGATTCAGCCTTTGGTGACGTCCGGATCAGTGGCGAGCGCCAGATCGACCCGGTCGAGCAAGTCGCGCACCTGCTCACGGGTTGAGCCGCTGGCCTGTACATCCGGGCGATCTCCCTTGTGCAGTAGGTCGTGGGTGATGTTCAGCGCGGCCATCACGGCGATACGGTCGGCACCAATGACTTTGCCACTGCTGCGGATCTCGCGCATCTTGCCGTCGAGGTAACGGGCGGCGCTCACCAGGTTGCTGCGCTCTTCCTGGGGACAAATGATCGAATATTCTTTATCGAGAATCTGCACGGTGACGCTATTGCTTGAACTCATGAGTCTTGCTCCAGGGCCTTGAGGCGCGAAATCATCGATTCGACCTTACGCCGGGCGATTTCGTTTTTTTCAATGAGGTGCGCGCGTTCCTCGCGCCAGGTCTTTTCCTGAGCTAATAGGAGTCCGTTTTGGCTCTTAAGTTGCTCGACTCGGGTAATTAGCAGTTCGAGTCTGGCCATCAGCGCTTGCAGGTCGGTGTCTTCCATTGTGTCCACGGGTTGGTGTCTGATGGAGGGCGAGGTCTGCGGGAAAGCGCGCGACGCGGCGAGTTTTCCTACAGACCCTGCGGTCGGACAGCCTTTAATAGTCTTGGCGAGTCTGTCGATGTAGGATACAAGGCCTTCATTCTAGACATAGCGCCGTCTGGCGCCTAGCTGCCCATGCCCATTCAGAATTCCCCGTACCAAGGTTTCGCCACCCTGCTGACTTCCAGCGGTCACTCCGTCTCGCCTGCCGAACTGCATGGCCTGTTGCTCGGTCGCAGCTGCGCCGGCGCTGGTTTCGATGCCGATGGCTGGCTGGTCGATGCCGCCGAACTGCTCGAGACCGAGCCGCAGGATAACGTCCGCGCCGCGTTGATTGGCCTGCAAGAGATGGTCAAGGGCGAATTGACCGGCGATGACGTGACCGTCGTGCTGTTGCTGCCGAGTGACGACGCCCCCTTGGCCGAACGTGCAGTGGCTTTGGGTGAATGGTGCCAGGGTTTCCTCAGCGGTTTTGGCCTGAACTGCCGCGACAGCAGCATGCTCAGCACCGAAGCCACCGAAGTGCTGCAGGACCTGGCGGCGATTTCCCAGGTGCAAGACGCCCTGGAAGAGTCCGATGACGGCGAAAACGACTACATGGAAGTCATGGAATACCTGCGCGTCGCGCCGCTGTTGCTGTTCAGCGAAACCGCCAAGCCGCAGGCCCCGGCGGTCAAACCGTCGCTGCATTAATCGCTCGCCAGGGAACGCCGTCTGCCCATGATTCATATCCCGAAATCGGAATACAGCCGCCGCCGTAAGGCGCTGATGGCGCAGATGGAACCCAACAGCATCGCGATTCTGCCCGCCGCCGCGGTGGCCATCCGCAACCGCGACGTCGAGCACGTCTATCGCCAGGACAGCGACTTCCAGTACCTCAGTGGTTTTCCTGAGCCGCAAGCTGTGATCGTCTTGATGCCTGGCCGCGAGCACGGCGAGTACCTGCTGTTCTGCCGCGAGCGCAACGCCGAACGGGAATTGTGGGACGGCCTGCGCGCCGGCCAGGAAGGCGCGATCCGTGATTTCGGCGCCGATGACGCGTTTCCCATTACTGATATCGACGACATCCTGCCGGGCCTGATCGAAGGTCGCGACCGGGTGTATTCGGCCATGGGCAGCAACCCTGAATTCGATCGCCACCTGATGGACTGGATCAACGTGATCCGTTCCAAGGCGCACCTGGGCGCCCAACCGCCGAACGAATTCGTTGCCCTGGATCATCTGCTACACGACATGCGTCTGTATAAATCGGTGGCGGAAGTGAAAGTGATGCGCGAAGCGGCGCGGATTTCCGCACAGGCGCACATTCGCGCGATGCAGGCCAGTCGTGCCGGGCTGTTCGAGTTCAGTCTCGAAGCCGAACTTGACTACGAATTCCGCAAGGGCGGGGCGAAGATGCCCGCCTATGGCTCGATCGTCGCGGCCGGGCGCAACAGTTGCATCCTGCATTACCAGCAGAATGACGCGTTGCTCAAGGACGGTGACCTGGTGCTGATCGACGCCGGCTGCGAGATCGACTGCTACGCCAGCGATATCACCCGCACCTGGCCGGTCAACGGCAAGTATTCCCCGGAGCAGAAGGCGATTTATGAGCTGGTGCTGGCCTCGCAGGAAGCGGCCTTCGCCGAAATCGCCCCCGACAAGCACTGGAACCAGGCGCACGAAGCCACGGTTCGCGTGATCACTGCCGGGCTGGTCGAACTGGGTTTGTTACAAGGTGAGGTGGACGAGTTGATCGCCAGCGAAGCCTACAAAGCGTTTTACATGCACCGCGCCGGCCATTGGCTGGGCATGGATGTGCACGATGTCGGCGAATATAAAGTCGGTGGCGAATGGCGGGTCCTGGAAGTCGGCATGGCGCTGACCGTGGAACCGGGCATCTACATCGCCCCGGACAACCGAACCGTAGCGAAGAAATGGCGTGGCATTGGCGTACGCATCGAGGACGACGTGGTGGTGACCAAATCCGGCTGTGAAATATTGACCCAAAGCGTGCCCAAGACCGTGGTCGAGATCGAGGCCCTGATGGCAGCCGCGCGGACCCAGGCCGCATGAGCCGGGTCAACCTGGCAATCATCGGCGGCGGTCTGGTCGGCGCCAGCCTGGCATTGGCGCTCCAGGCCGGAGCCAAGGCCCGTGGCTGGACAATTACGCTGATCGAACCGTTCGCCCCCGGCGACAGCTATCAGCCGAGCTACGATGCGCGATCGTCGGCGCTGTCCTACGGCGCTCAACAGATTTATCAACGCCTGGGCGTGTGGCAGGCCATCTCCCGCCGCGCCGAGCCGATCAAGCAGATTCACGTTTCTGACCGTGGACGTTTTTCCACTGCGCGCTTGTCGGCAATGGAAGAGGGCGTCCCGGCCCTGGGTTACGTGGTGGAAAACGCCTGGCTCGGCCAATGCTTGTGGCAAGGGTTGGACAAAGACGTGATCAGTTGGCGCTGCCCGGCGGAAGTCACGAGGATGGAGCCGCTCACCGATGGTTATCGCCTGACCCTCAACGATGAAACCACCCTCGAGTGCGACCTCGCGGTGCTAGCCGACGGAGGCCGCTCAGGCTTGCGTGAGCAACTGGGTATTGGCATCAAGAAGCGCCCGTACAACCAGAGTGCGCTGATCGCCAACATCAGCCCGAGCGAAGCGCACAACGGCATGGCGTTCGAGCGCTTCACCGATGACGGGCCCATGGCCTTGCTGCCTCTGCGGGACAACCGCTGCGCGCTGGTCTGGACCCGTCTGGGTATGGACGCACAACGTTTGGTTGAGCTGGATGAACGCAGTTTCCTCAGCGAATTGCAGGGTGTGTTCGGTTACCGTCTCGGCACGTTGAAGCAGGTCGGCGTGCGGCATTTGTATCCGTTGTCGCTGATCGAGGCCGAAGAACAGGTTCGCCCGCATCTGGCGGTGCTCGGCAATGCCGCCCACAGCTTGCACCCGATTGCCGGCCAGGGGTTCAACCTGTCCCTGCGCGACGCTCAGGCCCTGGCCGATGCGTTGCTGGCCAGCGACCAGGCGCCGGGGGATTTCGCCACGTTGCAGGCCTATCGCGAGCGCCAGCGCCTCGACCAGAACCTCACCGTGGGCTTCTCCGATCAGGTCACGCGCCTGTTCGGCAGCACCCTGCCGCTGGTGTCGCTGGGGCGCAACATCGGTTTGCTAGGCCTCGACCTGCTGCCGCCGGCCAAGCGCTGGTTCGCCCGCCAGGCCATGGGTCTGGGTACGCGCCCGGATGCGTGAGTCGCGGGTCCATCCCCTCATCCAGGAATTCCTGGGGTCGAGACAACTTTTTACCGGCGGCTCAGGCTGCCAGCGAGACAGGCTTAAAGCATGGACATGCGCGCAGATCTGTTGATTGTCGGGGCCGGAATGGTCGGTAGCGCGTTGGCGCTGGCGTTGCAGGACAGTGGCCTGCAAGTGCTGCTGCTCGACGGCAGCCCGCTGAGCGTCAAACCGTTCGATGCCCAGGCGGCGTTCGAGCCGCGGGTCAGTGCTTTATCGATCGCCAGCCAGCGCATTCTCCAGCGCCTCGGCGTGTGGGACGGCATCGTCGGGCGGCGCAGCAGTCCGTACACCGACATGCACGTGTGGGACGGCAGTGGCACTGGGCAGATTCATTTCTCGGCGGCCAGCGTGCACGCCGAGGTGCTCGGGCACATCGTGGAAAACCGCGTGGTCCAGGATGCCTTGCTCGATCGCCTGCACGACTGCGACCTCGGCCTGCTGGCCGGTGCGCGTCTGGAACAGATGCGGCGGTCGGGCGATGACTGGCTGCTGACCCTCGCCGATGGCCGCAAGCTGCGAGCGCCGCTGGTAATCGCGGCGGATGGCGCCAATTCGGCGGTGCGCCGTCTGACAGGCGTGGTCACCCGCGAGTGGGATTACTTGCATCACGCCATCGTCACCAGTGTGCAATGCTCGAAGCCGCATCAGCGCACGGCCTGGCAGCGCTTCACTGATCACGGGCCGCTGGCGTTCCTGCCACTGGAACGTGACGGCCAGCACGATTGGTGCTCTATCGTCTGGTCGACCACACCGACCGAAAGCGAACGCTTGATGGCGCTGGATGAACCGGCCTTCTGCGCGGAACTGGAGCGCGCCTTCGAAGGCCGGCTCGGCACGGTCATCGGCGCCGACCCGCGATTGTGCGTGCCGCTGCGCCAACGCCATGCCAAACGCTATGTGGCCGAAGGCCTGGCACTGATCGGCGACGCTGCGCACACCATTCACCCGTTGGCCGGGCAAGGCGTGAACCTCGGGTTCCTCGACGCCGCGGTGCTGGCTGAAGTACTGCTGCAAGCGACTCAGCGGGGCGAGCGCCTGGCGGACGTCAAAGTGCTGAGCCGCTACGAACGCCGGCGCATGCCGCACAACCTGGCGCTGATGGCGGCGATGGAAGGCTTCGAGCGGTTATTCCAGGCTGACCCGCTGCCAGTCCGCTGGCTGCGTAACACTGGGCTGAAGCTCGTGGAGCAACTGCCGGAAGCCAAGGCACTGTTCGTGCGCGAAGCGCTGGGGCTAACTGGAGATCTGCCAGCGCTGGCCAAGGCCTGATCGCGCTGGCGTTGGCTTTTGACTCTTGCCTTATGGCTTTTGTGGTGAGGGGGCTTGCCCCCGTTCGAGCCTTCACAGCTCTCTATGCAACATCTGGTAACGCCTCTAGCAACTGTTCGATTGAGCTACTAAATGTGAGTCCTTATCATTTGGCCTCACTTTTCAATCGAGAGACCACCGTTATGTCAGCACCCAAGCGTCTACTGACCGCACTGGCCCTGACCCTGATCGGCAGCACCGCCGCCCAGGCCGCCGATGAGGTGGTGGTCTACTCCTCACGTATCGATGAATTGATTAAACCAGTCTTCGATGCCTACACCGTCAAAACCGGGGTGCAGGTGAAGTTCATCACCGACAAGGAAGCGCCGCTGATGCAGCGGATCAAGGCCGAAGGCGAAAACGCCACCGCCGACCTGCTGCTGACCGTCGATGCCGGCAACCTCTGGCAAGCCGAGCAGATGGGCATTCTCCAGCCGTTCACCTCCAAGACCATCGACAGCAACATCCCGCTGCAATACCGCTCTTCGGCCCACGCCTGGACCGGCCTCAGCCTGCGCGCGCGGACCATCGCCTACTCCACCGACCGGGTAAAACCGGGCGAACTGACCACCTACGAAGGGCTGGCCGACAAGAATTGGGAAGGGCGCCTGTGCCTGCGCACGGCGAAGAAGGTGTACAACCAGTCGCTGACCGCCACCATGATCGAAGTCCACGGCGCGAGCAAAACCGAAGAAATCCTCAAGGGCTGGGTCAATAACCTGTCCACCGATGTGTTCTCCGACGACATCGCCGTGCTCGAAGCGATCAACGCCGGTCAATGCGACGTCGGCATCGTCAACACCTACTACTACGGCCGCCTGCACAAGCAGAAACCGGACCTGGCGGTGAAACTGTTCTGGCCGAACCAGGGCGACCGTGGCGTGCACGTCAATCTGTCGGGCATCGGCCTGACCAAACATGCACCGCACCCGGAAGCCGCCAAGGCGTTGGTGGAATGGATGACGACGCCGGAAGCGCAGCGTATCTTCGCCGACGTCAACCAGGAGTTCCCGGCCAACCCGGCCGTGCCGCCGTCCGCCGAAGTGGCCAGTTGGGGTAAATTCGTCGCCGACACCCTGCCGGTGGAAATTGCCGGCAAGCGCCAGGCCGAAGCCATCCGCATGATGGACCGCGTCGGCTGGAACTGAGCCTCAACCACGCCTGCTGATAATGTGCCCACGCCTAGCGTGGGCACATTCATTTAATACCGAGAACGTTTCCTTGGCCCACCCCGCCCAACGCCGCTGGTACTCCCTGGTCTTCGCCATCGCCGCGTTGGTGCTGTTGCCGCTCAGCGTCCTGTTGCTATCCTGGCAAACGATCGACTTGCAGATCTGGGGGCATCTCTGGGACACCCAGATGCCGCGTCTGCTGGGCAATACCCTGACGCTGATCCTCGGCGTCGGTGTTGGTGTGACCCTGCTGGGCGTCAGCCTCGCGTGGCTCACCAGCCTCTGCGAATTCCCCGGCCGACGCTGGCTCGACTGGGCGCTGATGCTGCCGTTCGCCATTCCCGCGTATGTGCTGGCCTTCGTGTTTGTCGGCCTGCTCGACTTCGCCGGCCCAGTGCAAAGCCTGTTGCGCGAACTGTTCGGCAACGGCGTGCGCTTGCCGCGCGTGCGTTCCACCGGCGGAGTGATTCTGGTCCTGGTGCTGGTGTTTTATCCCTACGTCTACTTGCTGGCGCGCACCGCGTTCCTGGCTCAGGGCAAAGGTTTGATGGAAGCGGCGCGGGTGCTTGGGCAATCGCCGTGGCAAGCGTTCTGGCGGGTGGCGTTGCCGATGGCGCGCCCGGCGATCGGTGCGGGCGTGGCGCTGGCACTGATGGAAACCCTGGCGGATTTCGGCGCGGTGTCGGTGTTCAATTTCGATACTTTCACCACCGCCATCTACAAGACCTGGTACGGCTTCTTCAGCCTGTCCACCGCCGCGCAGCTGGCCAGCCTGTTGCTGCTCGCGGTGATGCTGGTGCTGTACGGCGAGCGCCGTGCCCGTGGCGCTAACCGGGCGAGCAATGAACGGCCACGGGTCAAGGCGCTCTATCACCTGCGCGGGTTGAAGGCCTTCGCCGCGTCCTGCTGGTGTAGCCTGGTGTTCGCCTGTGCCTTCGTCATTCCGATGCTGCAATTGGTGGTGTGGTTCTGGCAGCGCGGGCGATTCGACCTCGACGAGCGCTACGCCGGGTTGATCGTTCACACCTTGTACCTCGGCGGCATGGCGGCGCTGATCACGGTCAGCGTGGCGTTGGTGTTGGCGTTCGCCCGGCGCCTGGCACCGACCCGGGCGATCCGCTCCGGCGTCAGCCTGGCGAACCTCGGTTACGCTTTACCTGGCTCGGTGCTGGCGGTGTCGATCATGCTCGCCTTCAGTTACCTCGACCGTGAACTGGTGGTGCCGCTGTCCGGCTGGCTCGGCGGCGCGGGTAAGCCCTTGCTGCTCGGCAGCCTCGCGGCGTTGCTGCTGGCGTACCTGGTGCGGTTCATCGCCGTGGCCTATGGACCACTGGAAAACAGCCTGGCGCGGATTCGTCCTTCATTGCCGGAAGCGGCACGCAGCCTGGGCGTCAGTGGCCCGCGATTGTTTTTCAAGGTGTATCTGCCATTGCTGCTACCCGGTACCTTGAGCGCTGCGCTGCTGGTGTTCGTCGACGTGCTCAAGGAAATGCCCGCCACCTTGCTGATGCGCCCGTTCGGCTGGGACACACTGGCGGTGCGCATCTTTGAAATGACCAGCGAGGGCGAGTGGGCGCGCGCATCATTGCCGGCTCTGACCTTGGTGCTGGTCGGCCTGTTGCCGGTCATCGGATTGATCCGACGTTCAGCGCATCGAAACCGCTAGGTGCCAGTCCTACACCTTGCGGCTACAATGCGCGGCATTCGGTGCGGCCCGCCCGTTGGGCCCGGTCTCTGAAATCGGCTGAAAGTCCTGTGTAACAAGGCTCTTACCGGGTCCAGTGGCTGTCCGCACCTTCGCCACGCCCGGAAGGAGAAACCCATGGGACAGCGTACGCCTCTGTATGACCTTCATCTCGCCCTGGGCGCGAAGATGGTCGATTTTGGCGGTTGGGATATGCCTCTGCATTACGGCTCGCAGGTCGAGGAACACCATCAGGTGCGCCGCGATTGCGGGGTTTTCGATGTATCCCACATGACCGTGATCGACGTTGACGGCCCCCAGGCCAAGGAATGGCTCCAGCATTTGCTGGCCAATGACGTCGACCGCCTGCACGCCACCGGCCGCGCCCTCTACAGCACCATGCTCAATGAGCTCGGCGGCATCGTCGACGACATGATCGTCTACCGCACCGACGCTGGTTATCGGCTGGTGGTCAACGCGTCCACCCGAGAACAAGACCTGGCCTGGATGCAGGCGCATCTCGACGGCTTCGACGCCGCGCTGCACGAGCGCCCCGACCTGGCGATGCTGGCAATCCAGGGCCCGCACGCCCGGCACAAAATCGCCGAACTGGTGACCCAGTCCCGCGGTGCATTGATCCAGCAACTCAAACCTTTCGAAGGCCAGGCCGACGGTGACTGGTTCATCGCGCGTACCGGCTACACCGGTGAAGATGGCCTGGAAATCATTTTGCCCGCGCGTCAGGCACCGGGATTCTTCAATGACCTGGTGGGTGCCGGCATTTCACCGATTGGCCTGGGCGCGCGGGATACCCTGCGGGTCGAGGCCGGCATGAACCTTTACGGGCAAGATATCGACCAGAACGTATCGCCGCTGGCGTCGAACATGGCCTGGAGCATCGCCTGGGAGCCCGCCGACCGCGCCTTCATCGGCCGCGACGCGCTAGCCGCGGAGCGGGCCCGGGGCGTAGATCACAAATTGGTCGGCCTGGTGCTCGAAGAGCGCGGGGTTTTGCGCGCGCATCAGGTGGTTCGCATCGCTGAAGTTGGCGAAGGGGAGATCACCAGTGGTAGTTTCTCTCCTACGCTTAGCAAGTCGATTGCTCTGGCGCGTGTGCCGATGGCCACAGCGGACCGCGCAGAAGTGGAAATCCGTGGCAAGTGGTACCCGGTTCGAGTGGTCAAACCGACCTTCGTGCGCCATGGCAAAACCTTGATCTAATCTTTTCCGGCTGGCCGCAGGCCGCTGACATTACTTCTTGAGGACACAGAATATGAGCAATATCCCTGCTGAGCTGCGTTTTGCCGAAAGCCACGAATGGGCCCGACTGGAAGCCGATGGCACGGTCACCGTGGGCATCAGCGACCACGCCCAGGAAGCCTTGGGTGATGTGGTGTTTGTCGAACTGACCGAAGTCGGCAAGACCTTTGCTGCTGGCGATCAGGCCGGTGTGGTTGAGTCGGTGAAAGCCGCGTCCGACATCTACTCCCCCATCAGCGGTGAAGTGGTTGCGGTCAACAGCGAACTCGACGGCTCCCCGGAGTCGCTCAACTCCGACCCGTACGGCGCGTGGATCTTCAAGCTCAAGCCAAGCGACAGCGCTGAGCTGGACAAACTGCTGGACGCCGCCGGTTACAAGGCTGCCATCGGCGAGTAAGTCCTACGAGTGCCCCGCAAAGCCCCGACCCGTCGGGGCTTTTTTGTGCCCGGGATTTGCCCGCGACATCGACTGCTATGCTGCTTTGACCGTGTTGCATCGACGCTGAGCGCCAGTCAAAAGAGAGCCCGTCATGTCCCAGATGCCGTCCTTGAGTCAGTTACGCGACCCCAATGCCTTCCTGCGCCGCCATCTGGGCCCGGACGCCGTCGAGCAGCAAGCGATGCTCGACAGCCTCGGCCTGGGCAGTCGCGTCGAGCTGATCGAGCAAACCGTGCCGCCGGGCATTCGCCTGAACCGCCCGCTGGACTTGCCGCCTGCGCTGGATGAGGAAGCAGCGCTGGCCAAGCTGCGCAGGTATGCCGAGCAGAACCAGGTCTGGACCAGCCTGATCGGCATGGGCTACCACGGCACCCTGACGCCGGCGGTGATTCTGCGCAACGTGCTGGAAAACCCCGGTTGGTACACCGCTTACACGCCGTATCAACCGGAGATCGCCCAAGGCCGGCTCGAAGCCTTGCTCAATTTCCAACAAATGACCATCGACCTCACCGGGCTGGAGCTGGCCAACGCCTCACTGCTGGATGAGGCCACTGCCGCTGCCGAAGCCATGTCTTTGGCCAAACGGGTCGCCAAGTCTAAAAGCAATCTGTTCTTCGTCGACGAAAACTGTCATCCGCAGACCATTTCCGTAGTCCGCACCCGCGCCGAAGGGTTTGGGTTCGAGGTGATCGTCGATGCGGTGGATAACTTGAAACAACACCAGGTGTTCGGCGCGTTGCTGCAATACCCTGACACCCACGGCGAAATCCGTGACCTGCGACCGCTGATCGATCACCTGCACGCTCAGCAAGCCCTGGCCTGCGTGGCCACTGACCTGCTCAGCCTGCTGTTACTGACGCCGCCCGGTGAACTAGGCGCTGACGTGGTGTTCGGCTCGTCACAGCGCTTTGGTGTACCGATGGGCTACGGCGGTCCGCACGCGGCGTTCTTTGCCAGTCGCGACGAATACAAACGGGCGATTCCCGGGCGAATCATCGGCGTATCGAAAGACGTCCGCGGCAACGTCGCGTTGCGCATGGCCCTGCAAACCCGCGAACAACACATCCGCCGCGAGAAGGCCAATTCCAACATCTGCACCGCCCAAGTGCTGCTGGCCAATATCGCCAGTTTCTACGCGGTCTACCACGGCCCCGAAGGCCTCAAGCGCATTGCCCAACGGGTGCATCGCCTGACCTGCATCCTCGCCACTGCCCTGGAACGCCACGGTATCCAGCGGCTCAATCGGCATTTCTTCGACACCTTGACCCTGGACGTTGGCGGCAGTCAGACGGCGATCATTGAAAGTGCCAAGGCCGCGCAGATCAACCTGCGGATTCTTGGGCGCGGTCACTTGGGCCTGAGCCTTGACGAAACGTGCGACGAAAGCACCGTCAGCACATTATTGGATATTTTTCTCGGCGCCGATCACGGCCTGAACGTCGCCGATCTGGACGCTGAAGCTTTGCCCTGCGGCATTCCTGAAGGTTTGCTGCGCAGCAGTGGTTATCTGCGCCATCCGGTGTTCAGCGCGCACCACAGCGAAACCGAGATGCTGCGCTACCTCAAGCAACTGGAAAACAAAGACCTGGCGCTCAACCAGTCGATGATTCCGCTCGGCTCCTGCACCATGAAGCTCAACGCCAGCAGCGAGATGATTCCCATCACCTGGCCGCAGTTCGCCAACCTGCATCCTTTCGTGCCGCAAGAGCAGGCCGTCGGTTATGGATTGATGATTGGCGAACTTGAACGCTGGCTGTGCGCGATCACCGGTTTCGATGCGATCTGCATGCAGCCCAACTCCGGCGCCCAAGGCGAATACGCCGGGCTGCTGGCGATTCGCAAATACCACGAGAGCCGGCATCAGGGCGGGCGGGATATCTGCCTGATTCCATCGTCGGCCCACGGCACCAACCCGGCGTCGGCGCAGATGGCCGGGATGCGTGTGGTGATTGTCGAGTGTGACGAGGCGGGCAACGTCGACCTCAATGACCTGAAAGACAAAGCTGCCAGCGCCGGGGAGAAACTGTCGTGCCTGATGGCGACCTATCCGTCGACTCATGGTGTGTACGAGGAGGGCATCAGCGAGATCTGTGAAGTTATCCACAGCCACGGCGGCCAGGTGTACATGGACGGCGCCAACCTCAATGCGCAAGTCGGCCTGGCCCGGCCGGCAGACATTGGCGCCGATGTATCGCACATGAACTTGCACAAAACCTTCTGCATTCCCCACGGCGGTGGCGGCCCCGGCATGGGGCCGATTGGCGTTCGCGCGCATCTGGCGCCGTTCGTGGCCAATCACCCGGTGATACCGATCGAGGGACCACTGGCCGACAACGGTGCGGTCAGCGCCGCGCCTTGGGGCAGTGCGAGCATCCTGCCGATCAGTTGGATGTACATCGCGATGATGGGCCCGCAACTGGCGGATGCCAGCGAAGTGGCGATTCTCGCGGCCAATTATCTGGCCCGGCATCTGTCCGGCGCTTTCCCGGTGCTCTACACCGGGCGTAACGAGCGGGTCGCGCATGAGTGCATTCTTGATCTGAGGCCCCTCAAGGCGCAAACCGGGATCAGTGAAGAGGACGTTGCGAAGCGCTTGATGGACTACGGGTTCCATGCGCCGACCATGTCCTTTCCGGTGCCGGGCACCTTGATGGTCGAACCGACGGAAAGCGAATCCAAAGCTGAGCTCGACCGCTTTATCGCCGCGATGTTGAGCATTCGCGCCGAAATCACCGAAGTGCAAAACGGCCATTGGGACGCCGAAGACAACCCGCTCAAACGCGCGCCGCACACTCTGGCTGACATCACGGGCGTGTGGGAGCGGCCCTACAGCCTCGAGCAGGCCGTCACGCCCGACGCTCACACCAAAGCGCACAAGTATTGGCCGGCGGTGAATCGGGTGGACAATGTGTACGGCGATCGCAACCTGTTCTGCGCCTGTGTGCCGGTGGATGACTATCGCTGAACGCTCTCGCGATTTTATCCACAGGCAAAAAAATGCCGCTCATTCGAGCGGCATTTTTGTTACGTCGGCGGTGTTTATTCAGACGCCACGGCGTTTTTCGCCAGGATCGCGTTTGCCAATTCCATGTCCGTTGCTTGCAGGCCAGGGTTGTCGGCGCGGACTTTCTGCATGGCGGCTTCCAGGTACGGACCGCGAATTCCGCCATCGCTGGCGACGAAGCTGCCGGCATCATCCTGTGCGGCGACGATCAGCTTGTGGTCCTTGAAGGTCAGGTAGGTCGAGCCGGTGGTGGCGCCGGACGAAATGACGTTACGCCAAAAGCTGTCGGCCATCGCTGAGCCAACGGGAAGGGACAGCAGGGCGAGGGTGGCGACAGCAAGTTTGAGACGCATGATGAGAGACTCCACTGGGTTAACTAGCAGCTTGGATAGCCGATCCCCCATCCAGTTCCGTAGCCGCTACTGCACCGGTTCGGTCAGCAGGATCACCCCGTCCTGGCCGACGACCCGGACCCGACTACCCAACGCAGCGTCCGGCCCACGAGCCAGCCACACGCTGTCGCCGACCTTGATCTTGCCGCGGCCATCGACAATCGCTTCGCTGACCAAAAACACCTTGCCCACCAGTTCCTGGCCGCGCAGGTTCAAGTGTGGCTGATCGCTGCGGCGCACGGCGCTGCGTTGGCGCCACCACCAATACAGCGCCATCAGAATCGAGAACAACGCAAACAGCAGCAGTTGCAGTTCCCAGGGCAGTGCCGGCAGGAGGAAGGTCAACACCCCGACCGAGGCCGCGGCCATGCCGATCCACAGCAAGTAACCACCAGCGCCGAACACCTCGAGGATCAACAGCAAGGTGCCGAGTGCGAGCCAGCTCCAGAACGAAAACAGCTCCATGGGCACCCGCCTCAGCCTTTCTTGCCATCGAAGGTGGCTTTGACGATTTCACCGATACCACCCACGGCGCCGATCATCGAGCTGGCTTCCAGTGGCATCAGGATCACCTTGCTGTTGTTCGCCGAGGCCAGTTTGCCCAAGGCGTCGATGTATTTCTGCGCCACGAAGTAGTTCACCGCCTGCACGTTGCCCTCGGCGATCGCCTGGGACACCACTTGCGTCGCGCGCGCCTCGGCTTCGGCTTCCCGCTCGCGGGCCTCTGACTCGAGGAACGCGGCCTGGCGATTGCCCTCGGCTTCGAGAATCTGCGCCTGCTTCTTGCCCTCGGCCGTCAGGATCGCCGACGCCCGCAGGCCTTCGGCTTCAAGTATCTGCGCGCGCTTGATCCGCTCGGCTTTCATCTGCCCGGACATCGCCGCCATCAGGTCCTCCGGCGGGCTGATGTCCTTGATTTCGATTCGGGTGATCTTGATCCCCCAAGGCGCCGTGGCTTCATCGACAGTGCGCAGCAGTTTCTCGTTGATGTTGTCGCGCTGGCTGAGCATCGCGTCCAGCTCCATCGAGCCGAGCACGGTGCGGATGTTGGTTTGCAGCAGATTGCGAATGGCGTGTTCGAGGTTATTCACCTCGTAAGCCGCTTGGGCAGTGTTGATCACCTGAAAGAAACACACGGCATCGATCTGCACCGTGGCGTTGTCAGCGGTGATGACTTCCTGGGGCGGAATGTCGAGCACGCTTTCCATCACGTTGATCTTCCGACCGATGCGGTCCATCACTGGGATGATGATGTTCAGGCCTGGCTTCAAGGTCGTGGTATAGCGGCCAAACCGCTCCACCGTCCACTCGAAGCCCTGCGGCACAACCTTGAAACCCATGAAAAGAATAGCCACGGCCAGCGCGACAAAAAGGATCAGTGCAGTTCCCATAACGTTCCTTGTTCAGTGTGATGGAGGTGCGATGGGCCAGAGTGTAAGGCAAAAGGCCGGCATCTTTGTGTTCAATTTGTAGCCAAGTGCGCCTTAGCGCTGCTCACTCTGCGGTGTGACCCGCAACACTTCCTCTATCGTCGTCAAACCTGCAGCGACTTTCTGTGCGCCGGACAGGCGCAGGCTGCGCATGCCTTCCTTGAAGGCCTGGCGGCGAATGGCTTGCAGGTCGGTGTCGGGGTTGATCAGGGTTTTCAGGCTGTCGGTCAGTTGCATGATTTCGTAGACCCCGGCGCGACCGCGATAGCCGGTGTCGCGGCATTCCAGGCAGCCGATGGCCCGTTGGGCGTGACTCGGTAGTGGGGCTTGCCAGGGGCGGGTCAGGGTTTGCCAGTCTTCTTCGCCCAAGGTCAGCGGCGCCTTGCAGTGCGGGCACAGGGTGCGCACCAGGCGCTGGGCCATGACCCCGAGCACGGTGGCTTTGATCAGGTAATGCGGCACCCCGAGTTCGAGCAAACGACTGATGGCGCTCGGGGCGTCGTTGGTGTGCAGGGTCGACAGCACCAGGTGCCCGGTGAGTGCCGCCTGGATCGCCATTTCCGCGGTTTCGAGGTCGCGGATCTCGCCGATCATGATGATGTCCGGATCCTGCCGCATCAGCGCGCGCACCCCGGCGGCGAAGGTCAGGTCGATGTTGTGCTGGACCTGCATCTGGTTGAACGCCGGCTCGACCATTTCGATCGGGTCTTCGATGGTGCACAGGTTGACCTCGGACGTGGCCAGTTTTTTCAGGGTCGTGTACAGCGTGGTGGTCTTGCCCGAGCCCGTGGGACCGGTGACCAGGATGATGCCGTTGGGCTGACGGGTCATGTCTTGCCAGCGCCGCAGGTCGTCGGCGCCGAAACCCAACTGGTCGAAGTCCTTGAGCAACACCTCGGGGTCGAAAATCCGCATGACCATTTTTTCGCCGAACGCCGTGGGCAGGGTCGACAGCCGCAACTCGACTTCGCCGCCGTCCGGGGTCTTGGTCTTGACCCGGCCGTCCTGGGGTTTGCGCTTTTCCGCAACGTTCATCCGTCCCAGGCTCTTCAAGCGACTGACGATGGCCATGGTCACTTGCGGCGGGAATTGGTAGACGTTGTGCAACACGCCGTCGATGCGAAAACGCACGGTGCCCTGTTCGCGCCGGGGTTCGACGTGGATATCACTGGCGCGCTGCTGGAAGGCGTACTGGAACAGCCAGTCGACGATGTTGACGATGTGCGCGTCATTGGCGTCCGGCTCCTGATCGCTGGCGCCCAGGTTCAGCAATTGCTCGAAATTGCCGAGGTTGTTGCCTTGGGCATCGGCGTTACTCGCACCGGTGACGGATTTGGCGAGGCGAAAAAACTCGACGCTGAAGCGCTGGATGTCCGCTGGATTGGCCACGACTCGCTTGATCGGCAGCTTCAGCACGTGGGTCAGGTCGGCTTCCCAGGCATTGACGTAGGGCTGGGCGCTGGCCACGGTCACGGCGTCGTGGTCGATGGATACCGCGAGAATCTTGTGTCGCTGGGCGAACGCGTAGGACATCAACGGCGTGATCGCGGCGACATTGATTTTCAGCGGATCGATGCGCAGGTACGGCTGGCCCGCCTGCTGCGACAGCCACAGGGTCAGGCTTTCCAGGTCGAGGCGCTTGCCTGGGCGGCTGAGATCGTCTAGCTGCTGGCTGGCGATGAACTCCAGCGGATGCATCTGGCCGTGCGCCGCTTGGCGACGACGGGCGTTGAGCGCGTGCTCGGCGCCATCCTGGCTGATGAAACCCTGGGCGACCAGTTCGCGCAGCAGGTCATTGAGATCCAGCCAGCGGTCCTGAGTGGCGAGTTGAACGGACATGCAGCTTCCTTTTGAACATTCTTGCAAGCGGCGGTGTGAAACCGGCGTGGGCAAAGAATAGTCGCGCAGGCGCTGACCGTTGGGCCACTACCCGACGAAGCCGTATCGAGTTTTTTCAGCCCGCCGCTTGAATGGCGTCAGCCCAGGCCACATCCGCGCTTTGCAAGGCCACCGAACACACGCTGATCAGGTTACGAAGTTTTTCCGCGATCACCTCGGCGCGATGCCAGCTCAGGCCGTCGATGACGATATCGATCGCCAGCACATCGTCATCGCGCTGCACGTTGACCTGCTGCGGCGTGAGGAACTGCAAGGCAAACAGGTTCAACGCGCGGCACAGCAGGTCCGGCTCGGCTTCGGCGAGCAATTGGTAATGCACGCGGCAGTGGCTGTTGCTGGCGTGCCAGACATCAGCGCGGGGTGTTGGGGAAGTCACGGCTTCGAGTAGCGGCATGGCGGATCTCCAGATCAATGGAGAAATTTTTACATTCGAGCAGGGGTATTTCTTATCTAAGATGTACGCTATTTCACGAATATTGAATTGAGTGATTCAGCTTACTACCTATTGAAGGTTTATTTATGCACAGCGAGCTAGATGGCTACGACCGCAAAATTCTCGCCCTGCTGCAAGAGGACGCGTCACTGTCCAGTGCGCAGATCGCCGAACAGGTGGGCCTTTCACAGTCGCCGTGCTGGCGGCGCATTCAGCGGATGAAGGAGGAGGGGATCATTCGCGGCCAGGTGACCTTGCTTGACCGCAAGAAAATTGGCTTGAACACGCAGATCTTCGCCGAAATCAAACTCAACGCCCACGGACGCTCGAACTTCACCGAATTCACCGAGGCGATCCGCGGTTTTCCCGAAGTGCTGGAGTGCTATGTGCTGATGGGCGCGGTGGATTTCTTGCTGCGAATTGTCACGGCGGATATCGAGGCGTATGAACGCTTCTTCTTCGAGAAGCTGTCGATGGTGCCAGGGATACAGGAAGTGAATTCGATTGTGGCGCTGTCGGAGATTAAATCGACGACGAGTTTGCCGGTCTGAATGCGGCGGTTGTGCGGGCCTCATCGCTGGCAAGCCAGCTCCCACAGTTTCCGTGTTGAAACACAATCCGCGTTCCAACAGCCAGCGCTCACAGGTGTGTGTTGAAACACACAATGCAGTTCCGCATCTCACCCTGTGGGAGCTGGCTTGCCAGTGATGATCTTACAGACGCAGCAGCATCTTCCAGGCACGGTTCTGATACACCGCAATCGCCTGCTGCTTGCGCGCATCGAGGGCTTCGTCGGTGATCGGTTCGTTGGCCAGTTGCGCCAGTTTGTTCAGCTCACCGTAGAGGCGATCCATTTCCGGAATCTCCAGCACGCCACGGGCATGGTGCAGCCAGGACTGGATGCGTTCGATGCGCGGCAGTTGTTCGGCGAGGTCTTCCGGCTGTTGCTGGTAGCGTTGCAATTGCAGTGAGTTGGCTTCTTCACCCAGCAGCCGAGGCAACCAGCTGCCCAACTGCGCGGCACCCTGGCGATTGCCTCGGGTGTTGCGGTCGGCGGCCCAGGTGCGGGCCAGCAGCCAGCGCGAGGTGCTCAGGGAAAACTGGCCCCAGCGCGGGTCTTCCAGTTCTTCGAGGAACTGCTCCGGCGCCGCTTTGCGCACGTCCTCATCATCGAGACCGGCCAGCACCAGCGGGCGCCAGTCTTCCAGCAAGGCGTCCAGGGCCACGCGCAAATCGTGGGTCGACTGACGCGGCGCAGCCTGGCCGAGGCTGCTCACCAAGGCGCGCAGCTCAGCGAGGTTTTCCACCCAGTCCTGCAACAGGCGCCAGTGGCCGTTGAAACGGTACTGTTCGGCCAAGCGCTGGCTGCTGCCGAGCAAGTGCCAGCCGAGCGCGGCGAAGGCATCATCGAGTGGGGTTTCAGCGCTGATCTGCGGCGCCGGCAGGCTCAGCGAATAGCTGTTGGCGTCAAACAGACGGTAGCCGCGTTCGGCCTTGCTGATGTCGCACGGCATCAACGGCAGGGTCGCAGCCAGCTCGGCGGCCAGTTCCAGCAAAGCGGACGGCTCGCCTTCGCGCAGTTCAAGTTCCAGCTCGCAGATTTCTTCTTTCTGCTTGCCGACCACCACGTGGCCCAGGTCCAGCGCGGCCTCGATCACCACTTTGGTCTTGCCACGGCCCCAAGCGATTTCCGCGCGTTCGCGGACGAAATCGGTGGTGAAAATCGGCTTCAGGGTTTTCTTGTCCAGCTCAGCCAGCGCTTCAGGCCAGCATTCGCCGTCGAGTTTCTTCACGTCGAGCTTGGCTTTGGGCAGGCTCCAGTCGTACTCGTTGCGTTCCGACAGGCCGGCGATGCTCTGGCCGCGAGTCTTGAGGGTCTGGATCACTTCGTCACCGTCGCGGCGCAGGCGCAGGGCGACTTTGGCTTGGGCCAGGTCGCGCTCGGGGGTGTCGAAGTATTGGTTCATCAACTCACGGCGTTCCCAGCCACTTTTGTTGCGTTTTTTCAGCAGTGGGTGCTCACGCAGGGCGGCGAGGGTTTCGCGGCTGACGCGGAGTTTGATTTCGGTTTCTTTCTGCATGGCCGGAAAATCCAGGATCGGGAGCGCAGCCGGGGGAATGTGTGGCTGCCAAGGCCGTGCAGTGTACAGGACTCAGCCTGGCTCCGCGCCGCGACGGTTTATTCCTGTCGCCGGATGGTTCTATGATGGACCTCACTTTGGGAGTTCGGAGTCAGCGATGCCTTTGCCGTCCATGAAAGATCAGTTCGCTGAGCTGATTGCCGCGCCGTCGGTGAGCTGCACCCAGCCCAGCCTCGACCAGAGCAATCGCCCGGTGATCGACCTGCTCGCCAGCTGGCTCGGCGACTTGGGGTTCGCCTGTGATATCCAGCAGGTCAGCCCCGGCAAATTCAATTTGCTCGCCAGTTTTGGCTCCGGCCCTGGTGGCCTGGTGCTGGCCGGGCACAGCGACACGGTGCCGTTCGATGGCGCCTTGTGGCAGACCGATCCGTTGAAACTCACCGAAGTCGATGGGCGCTGGGTCGGGCTCGGTAGTTGCGACATGAAAGGTTTTTTTGCCTTGGCGATTGAAGCGGTCAGACCGTTGCTCGACCAACCGTTCAAGCAACCCCTATTGATCCTCGCCACCTGCGATGAAGAAAGTTCGATGTCCGGCGCCCGCGCCTTGGCTGAGGCCGGGCGACCACTGGGCCGCGCGGCGGTGATCGGCGAGCCGACCGGGCTCAAGCCGATCCGCATGCACAAAGGCATCATGATGGAGCGCATCGACATCCTTGGGCAGAGCGGCCATTCCTCCGACCCGCGCCTGGGCCACAGCGCCCTTGAAGCCATGCACGATGCCATGGGCGAACTGCGTGGCTTACGCCTGTTGTGGCAGCGCGAATACCGCAACCCGCAGTTCAGCGTGCCGCAGCCGACCCTGAATTTCGGCTGCATTCATGGCGGCGACAACCCTAACCGGATTTGCGGCCAGTGCTCCCTGGAGTTCGATCTGCGTCCGCTGCCGGGCATGGACCCGCAGGTGTTGCGCGCGGCGATTCGCGAGCGGCTCAACCCGGTGGCCGAGCGGCATCAGGTGAAAATCGAGTACGCGCCGCTGTTCCCCGAAGTGCCGCCGTTCGAGCAAGCCGAGGACGCCGAGCTGGTGCGGATTGCCGAAAAGCTCACCGGCCATCGCGCCGAGGCAGTGGCGTTCGGCACCGAAGCACCTTATCTTCAGCGCCTTGGCTGCGAAACCCTGGTGCTCGGCCCCGGCGACATCGCCTGTGCACACCAGCCGGGTGAATACCTCGAGATGTCACGTTTGCAGCCTACCGTGCATCTATTACGGCAGTTGATTGAACATTATTGCCTGACGCCGGCGAGTTAGCGCCCTACATGTGGGAGCGAGCCTGCTCGCGAAGAAGGCGTGTCAGAGACGTTGATGATGGCTGGCCAATTGCATTCGCGAGCAGGCTCGCTCCCATAGGAAGTTCTGTGTGCCAGCTGACCGAGCGGTATAAATTGCCACTGCCCCAACCCGTACTTATGAGGAGAGCGCGCGTGTCGCCAAGCCTGTTCCGACGATAACCATCAGCCCGCTGTGCGTTGTGCGTTTCATCCTTTTCGGCTGCTATTTATGACAGGCCCAGGTTCATGCCCGAATACGTTAACTGGCTTCGCCACGCTTCGCCCTACATCAACGCTCACCGCGATTGCACCTTCGTCGTCATGCTGCCCGGCGACGGCGTCGAGCATCCGAACTTCGGCAACATCGTCCACGACCTGGTGCTGCTGCACAGCCTCGGCGTGCGCCTGGTGCTGGTCCACGGCTCGCGCCCGCAGATTGAAGCCCGCCTCGCTACTCGCGGCCTGACCCCGCATTACCACCACGGCATGCGCATCACCGACGCCGCGACACTGGAGTGCGTGATCGATGCCGTGGGCCAGTTGCGCATCGCCATTGAGGCGCGGCTGTCGATGGACATGGCCTCGTCGCCGATGCAGGGTTCGCGCCTGCGGGTCGCCAGCGGCAACCTGGTGACCGCACGGCCCATCGGTGTGCTCGAAGGCGTTGATTATCACCACACCGGCGAAGTGCGCCGGGTCGATCGCAAGGGCATTAACCGCTTGCTGGACGAGCGCTCGATCGTGCTGCTGTCGCCGCTGGGGTATTCGCCGACCGGGGAAATTTTCAACCTGGCCTGTGAAGACGTCGCCACCCGCGCGGCCATCGACCTGGCGGCCGACAAGTTATTGCTGTTCGGTGCCGACCTCGGTTTGATCGACGAGAACGGTCGTTTGGTGCGCGAGTTGCGTCCGCAGCAAGTGCCGGCGCATCTGCTGCGCCTGGGTAGCAACTATCAGGGCGAGTTGCTTGATGCGGCAGCCGAGGCGTGCCGTGGCGGCGTGGCGCGCAGCCATATCGTCAGTTATGCCGAGGACGGCGCGCTGCTGACTGAATTGTTCACCCGCGACGGCGGCGGCACGCTGGTGGCCCAGGAACAATTCGAGCTGGTCAGGGAAGCGGCGATTGAAGACGTTGGCGGTTTGCTCGATCTGATCAGCCCGCTGGAAGAGCAGGGGATTCTGGTGCGGCGTTCCCGCGAAGTGCTGGAACGGGAGATCGAGCAGTTCAGCGTGGTCGAGCGGGAAGGGATGATCATTGCCTGTGCGGCGCTGTATCAGATTGCCGATTCGGACGCCGGTGAACTGGCATGCCTGGCGGTCAACCCGGAGTATCGTCATGGCGGTCGCGGCGATGAACTGCTGGAGCGCATCGAAACCCGTGCCCGGGCGCAAGGCTTGAAAACCCTGTTCGTGCTCACCACCCGCACGGCGCACTGGTTCCGCGAACGCGGTTTCGAACCCAGCAGTGTCGAACGCCTGCCGTCGGCGCGGGCCTCGCTGTACAACTACCAGCGCAACTCGAAGATCTTCGAGAAGACGCTGTAACTGCAGCTCACTGTGGTGCGGGAGCAAGCTCCCGCACCACAAAAGCAGTCAATTACTCAGCCACAAACTTGGCGCTGACATACGGCGAGTAATCCGCCAGTACGTTTTCCACTTTGCCTTGCTCCTTCAAGAATTTCGCTGTCTCCCCAATCGCCTTGGCCGTGCCGCCGTCGAGCAGAGCGCTGCTCTGTTGCGCCTTGGCATCCGGGAAGGTCGAGCCGGCCAGCAGCTCCGGTACATCGGCGGCGTTGGCGCCGGTCAGTTTGGCGATTTTCTGGACCGGCACCGAGTCAGCGGTCCAGCTGTCTTTGTGCGCGGCGTAATCGGCAAAGGAGTCGAGGGTGACCTTGGCGAACTTGGCGATCACCTCCGGGTGTTTCTCGGCGTAGTCCTTGCGCGCCACCCACACTTCGAAGGTCGGCGCGCCCCATTGGCCGACTTCAGCGGCATCGGTCAAGGTCTTGCCGGTCTTGCGGATTTCCCCCAGGGCTGGCGACCAGACGAAGGCGCCATCGATGTCGCCACGCTTCCACGCCGCGGCGATTTCCGCCGGTTGCAGGTTCACCACTTTGACTTGCGAAGTGTTCAGGCCCCAGTGCTTGAGCGCCCCGAGCAGGCTGTAGTGCGAGGTGGAAACGAACGGCGTGGCGATGGTCTTGCCGATCAGATCTTGCGGTTTATCGATACCGCTGCCATTGCGCACCACCAGCGCTTCAGCGGCGTTGATCTGCGCCGAGACAATGAACGCGACGATGGGCAGGTTGCGCGACGCGGCGGCGGCCAATGGGCTGGAGCCGAGATTACCGATCTGCACGTCGCCGGATGCGATCGCCGTGACCACTTCCGGGCCACTGTTGAAGCGGCGCCAGTCGATTTTCTCGCCGATGGTTTTTTCGTACAGGCCGTCGGCCTGGGGCACTTTGCTGGGGTCGATGCCAGTTTGATAACCGACCGTCAGCCCCGCGGCATGAGCCGAAAAAGAAAATATTACCGACACAAAAACTGTAACAAATTGACTAGATAGTGCGCGTTTGGCCATCATGCCGCCGCCTTTTCAGATTGGTTGACGTGGGTGGAGCGGCGTCAACGCTAATCGATCTAAAAAATGGCTAATAAATACTATTTAGGAATTAGCTTATGAGTCGATACCCATGGGTTCGGCTTGATGATCTGCCCAGCTCTATATTTCCGAATGGTATAAAAAATAGATAAACAATTCTTTTTAGGTTTATCAGGATAGCCTTAATCTGCAGGGACCAAAATTACTGCGGTTAGACAAAAGTCGTAGACATGAACGGTTACGATTGACTTATCGGTCACGGTCTGGCGCTAATCGCGCATCTTAGGATCCAGGGCATTCGACTCCGGACCAGGAACACAAGAATTAGAAACGAGAGGAGCGAAATAATGAACAAGTCGACCTTGGCTCTGGCCGTGGCCGTAGGGGTAGTGGCGCAGCAAGCAGGCGCCGCCGGGTTTATCGAAGACAGCAAGGCAACCTTGGGTCTGCGTAACTACTACATCAACACCGATAACCGTGATGGCGCTGGCGCCAACAAGAACGAAGAGTGGGGCCAAGGCTTCGATCTGCGGTTCATCTCCGGCTACACCCAAGGCACTGTCGGTTTTGGTATTGATGCCATCGGCCTGTTGGGCGTGCGACTGGATTCGGGCGGCGGCACCAACGGCGCTACGGCTGCCAGCGGCGCTAACTTCGGTTCCTACGGCGGCACCGTGTTCCCGAGCAAATCCAACGGCGAAGCCGTTGATAACTTCTCCAGCCTGGGTCTGACTGCCAAAGCCAAGATCTCCCAGACTGAACTGAAGCTCGGTACCCTGCAGCCGAAGAACCCGGTCATCGTGACCAACGATGGTCGTTTGCTGCCACAGACCTGGCAGGGCGGCCAGATCACTTCCGGCGACATCAAGGACCTGACCCTGGTCGGCGGCCAGATCGAAGCCGTGAAGGGCCGTAACTCCAGCAACAACGAGCAACTGTCCATTGGCGGCGCCAACGGCCGTACTTTGAACGGTCGCGACAGCAACAAGTTCATCTATGGCGGCGGTGATTACAAGCTCACCAAAGACCTGACAGCCTCGTACTACTACGGCAACCTGGAAGACTTCTACAAGCAGCACTTCCTGGGTCTGGTCCACAACTGGGCGATCGGCCCGGGCGTCCTGAAGTCCGATCTGCGCTACTTCAACAGCTCCGACGATGGCAAAAACGGTAACACCCCGAACTACTACAGCTCGGGCAACTACACCGGTTTCGCCAGCGGTCGCGGTAAAGTCGACAACAACCTGTACAGCGGTCTGTTCCTGTACACCGTTGCCGGCCACACCTTCGGCGGCGGCTACCAGGTCAGCAACGGCAGCAGCGACTTCCCTTGGCTGAACCAGGGCGACGGTTCGTCGAACTACACCATCACCGACATGCAAATCCAGAAGTTCGCTCGTGCCGGCGAGAAAACCTGGCAAGCCCGCTACTCGTATGACTTCGCCAAAGTCGGCCTGCCTGGCCTGACCGCCGGTGTGGTTTACCTGAAAGGTGATTCGATCGACACGGTCGGCGGCAACGGCCGCGAAAACGCGTCGAACCGCTCTGAGTGGGAACGCGACTTCACCATCGGTTACGTCGTACCGGAAGGCCCGCTGAAAAACGTCGGCTTCATGTGGAAAAACGCTGTATGGCGTACCGACCTGCCGAACACCCGTTCCCAGGACGAAAACCGTCTGATCCTCAGCTACTCGATCCCGCTGTTGTAATAGCGCGCTCTGGTACGCCAAGGTAAAAAAAGCCCCGTCCGGCATCGCGCCGGCGGGGCTTTTGCTTTTCCGGGTCCGGCTCACCCCCGCAAGCCTTCCCCGGATGTCACCTTTTCCAGCTACTCAAGGCCTTCTCGAACCTTGGATTTGATGGTCGCCGTTATAGATCCGAGGGTCCAGTGAACAGATGTTTAATATTCGTTTATGATCTAAATAAATGGATATTCATTCTTTTTAATTAGGCTGTAATACAGGCACAGTAACGTCCATAAGCACTCAACAGGAGCAGCAACCATGAGCCTCAGACTCGGCGACATCGCCCCCGATTTCGAACAGGATTCCAGTGCCGGCACGATCCGTTTCCATGAATGGCTGGGCGATAGCTGGGGCGTGCTGTTCTCTCACCCGGCTGATTTCACCCCGGTGTGCACTACCGAGCTGGGCTTCACTGCCAAGCTCAAGGATGAATTCACCCAGCGTGGCGTCAAGGCCATCGCCCTGTCGGTCGACCCGGTGGACTCGCATCACAAGTGGATCGAAGACATCAACGAAACCCAGAACACCATCGTCAACTTTCCGATCCTGGCCGACGCCGATCGCAAAGTGTCCGACCTGTATGACCTGATCCACCCGAATGCCAGCGACACCCTGACCGTGCGTTCGCTGTTCGTGATCGACCCGAACAAAAAGATTCGCCTGACCATCACCTACCCGGCCAGCACCGGGCGCAATTTCCACGAAATCCTGCGGGTGATCGATTCGCTGCAGCTCACCGAAAACTACAAAGTGGCCACCCCGGCCAACTGGCAGGACGGTGAAGACGTGGTGATCGTGCCGTCGCTCAAAGACGAAGACGAAATCAAAAAGCGCTTTCCAAAAGGGTATCGGGCGGTGAAGCCTTACCTGCGTTTGACTCCACAGCCGAACAAGTAAGGCCTGACGCCTTCGCGAGCAGGCTCGCTCGCACACTGACCACGCTGTACCTGTAGCAGCGAGCCTGCTCGCAAAGCGTCCGCTCCAGACACTCCCGATTCAAGTAGTAGCTGCATCCTCAAAGCAGGGGTTTTTCGGGCCGTTTCGACGGCCTTTTTTTCGCCCGTAAGAAAGTCGCCTTAATATTCGTTAAAGATATAAACAAATGAATTAATGTGATTTATGGATATATAAATCACCTGTTAAGGTTTGCTCATCCAGGCGAGATCGCAACCCGCGAATCGCCCATCACGCTTAAGGATTCTCTGCATGCTGGTCGTCTCACTCGGTGGCAGTCCCAGCCAGCGTTCCCGTTCCGGGGTGCTGCTGGACCGCTCCCAACGCTGGTTGCAACAGCAAGGGGTGGAGGTGGTGAGTTATCGGGTACGGGACTTTCCGGCCGAGGACTTGCTGCACGCCCGCTTCGATAGCCCGATGGTGATCGACTTGCTGCAACACATCGATAACGCCGACGGCTTGTTGATCGCCACGCCGGTGTACAAGGCGTCGTTTTCCGGTGCGTTGAAAACCGTGCTGGATTTGCTGCCCGAGCGTGCCCTGAGCCACAAAGTGGTGCTGCCCATGGCCACTGGCGGCAGCATCGCCCACATGCTGGCGGTGGATTACGCACTCAAACCCGTATTGTCGGCGCTCAAGGCCCAGGAAATGCTCCATGGGATTTTCGCCGAGGACAGCCAGATCGCTTACGGCGTAGGCAGTGCTCAGGCGCAACTGGCGCCGGAGCTGGAGCAACGCTTGAACGAAGCGCTGGAGCAATTTCTCAGTGCCATGGCGCGACGGCCCAAGCCGCTCGACCCGAACCTGTTGAATGAACGTCTGCTGAGTGCTCGCTGGAGCATTTGAGCCACCCCCGAATTTGATCCACTCCACCTTACTCAAGCCGCTAACGGCGAGCAGGTGCAGCCAACCCCCACTGCAAAAAGGAGAGCGCAATGCGCACTGTCATTTTGCGTCGTGGCCTGGTCGCTCTGTTTGCAGCGGCTGTGTCCTTCGGCGCCATCACTCAAGCTCAGGCCGAGACGATCCGTATCGGTTACCAGAAGTACGGCACCCTGGTGTTGCTCAAGGCCAAAGGTTCGCTGGAAAAGAAACTCGCCGCCCAAGGCGTCGACGTGCAATGGACTGAATTCCCCGGCGGCCCGCAACTGCTCGAAGGCCTGAACGTTGGTTCGATCGACTTCGGCGTGACCGGCGAAACCCCGCCCGTATTTGCCCAGGCCGCCGGTGCCGATCTGCTGTACGTGGCCTACGAACCGCCAGCGCCGACCAGCGAAGCGATCCTGGTGCCGAAAGATTCGCCGATCAAATCGGTGGCTGAACTCAAGGGCAAGAAAATCGCCCTGAACAAAGGCTCCAACGTGCATTACTTGCTGGTCCGCGCCCTCGAAGACGCCGGCCTCAAGTACAGCGACATCCAGACTGTGTTCCTGCCACCGGCCGATGCCCGTGCGGCGTTCGAGCGCGGCAGCGTCGATGCCTGGGTGATCTGGGACCCTTACCAGGCCGCCGCCGAACAGCAACTGCAGGCACGCACCCTGCGTGACGGCAAAGGCATCGTCGACAACCACCAGTTTTACCTGGCGACCAAGCCTTACGCCGTAAAGCACCCTGAAGTGATCACCACCCTGGTCGAAGAAGTCCGCGCCGTGGGCGAATGGTCCAAGGCCAACCCGCAAGACGTCACCCAACAGGTCGCGCCACTGCTCGGCCTGTCGCCGGAGATCACCCTGACCTCGGTGAAACGCCAGGGCTACGGCGCGTTGTTCCTGACCCCGGAAGTGGTCGCCGCGCAGCAGAAAATCGCCGACAGCTTCTACCAGCTCAAGCTGATTCCGAAGCCGCTCAGCATCAAAGACGTGATCTGGACGCCGCCGGCGTTTGTCGCCAAAGCGCAGTAATTCGAATTCCTAAGGAGACCACTCCATGAGCCTCAATATCTTCTGGTTCCTGCCTACCCACGGCGACGGCCATTACCTTGGCACCGCCGAAGGCGCTCGCGCTGTCGACCACGGTTATTTGCAACAAATCGCGCAAGCGGCCGATCGGCTCGGCTTCGGCGGGGTGCTGATCCCCACCGGACGCTCGTGCGAAGACTCGTGGCTGGTGGCGGCGTCGCTGATCCCGGTGACCCAGCGTTTGAAATTCCTGGTTGCGCTGCGCCCCGGGATCATTTCCCCGACGGTCGCCGCGCGGCAGGCCGCGACCCTCGATCGTCTCTCCGGCGGCCGGGCGCTGTTCAACCTGGTGACCGGTGGTGATCCGGATGAATTGGCCGGCGATGGTTTGTTCCTCAGCCACGAAGAGCGCTATCAGGCCTCGGTGGAATTCACCCGCATCTGGCGTCGGGTGCTGGAGGGCGAAACCGTCGATTACGACGGCGAGCACATCAGTGTCAAAGGCGCCAAGTTGCTCTACCCGCCGGTCCAGCAACCGCGTCCGCCGCTGTACTTCGGCGGCTCGTCGGAAGCCGCCCAGGACCTGGCCGCCGAGCAGGTGGAAATGGTCCTGACCTGGGGCGAACCGCCCGCAGCGGTTGCGGAGAAAATTGCCCAGGTACGGGCCAAAGCCGAGAAGCTGGGGCGTACCCTGCGTTTCGGGATTCGCTTGCACGTCATCGTGCGTGAGACTAACGCTGAGGCCTGGGCCGCAGCGGACAAGCTGATTTCTCACGTCGACGACGACACTATCGCTCGCGCCCAGGCTTCGCTGGCGCGGTTCGATTCGGTCGGCCAGCAGCGCATGGCCGCGTTGCACGGTGGCAGCCGCGACAACCTCGAAGTCAGCCCCAACCTGTGGGCCGGCGTTGGCCTGGTGCGCGGCGGTGCCGGTACGGCACTGGTGGGCGATGGCCCGACCGTGGCGGCGCGGGTCAAGGAATACGCCGACCTGGGCATCGACACCTTCATCTTCTCCGGCTATCCGCATCTGGAAGAGTCCTATCGCGTGGCGGAGTTGCTGTTCCCGCACCTCGACGTGCAACGCCCGGAAGCCCCGCAAGGCGCCAATTATGTCAGCCTGTTCGGTGAGATGGTCGCCAATGACATTCTGCCCAAAGCCGCGTCGCAGAGCTGAGGCGTCATCATGAAGAAAGTCATTCACAGCTTTGCGCCCTGGGCCTTGCCGGTGTTGTTGCTGGCGGTGTGGCAGTTGTCGGTGTCGGCGGGCTGGTTGTCGACACGGATTCTGCCCGCGCCGGTGGCGGTGATCGAAGCCGGCGTGAGCCTGGTGCGCAGCGGCGAAATCTGGACGCACCTGGCGATCAGCGGCTGGCGCGCCGCTGTGGGGTTCGCCATTGGCGGCGGCCTCGGTTTGATCCTGGGCTTTATCACCGGGCTTTCGAAATGGGGCGAACGCCTGCTCGACAGTTCGGTACAAATGGTCCGTAACGTGCCGCACCTGGCGCTGATCCCGTTGGTGATTCTGTGGTTCGGGATCGACGAGTCGGCGAAAATTTTCCTGGTGGCGCTGGGCACGCTGTTCCCGATTTACCTCAACACCTACCACGGCATCCGCAACGTCGACCCGGCGCTGGTGGAAATGGCCCGCAGTTACGGCTTGTCCGGGTTCAGCCTGTTTCGCCAGGTGATCCTGCCGGGCGCGTTGCCGTCGATTCTGGTCGGCGTGCGCTTCGCCCTCGGGTTTATGTGGCTGACGCTGATCGTTGCGGAAACCATCTCCGCCAGCTCCGGTATCGGCTACCTGGCGATGAACGCCCGGGAGTTTTTGCAGACTGACGTGGTGGTTCTGGCGATTCTGTTGTACGCGGTGCTCGGCAAACTGGCCGACCTCGCCGCCCGTGGCCTGGAACGCGTGTGGCTGCGCTGGCACCCGGCCTATCAAGTGGCCAAGGGAGGTGCGGCATGACCGCTCAACAACCCCCGCATCTGCGCCGCGGCATTCCGCTGGCGGTGCGCAAGCTGCAAAAAACCTTCGGCTCGCGGCCAGTGCTGCGGGGAATCGACCTGCACATTCCGGCCGGGCAGTTTGTCGCCGTGGTCGGCCGCAGCGGTTGCGGCAAGAGTACCTTGCTGCGTCTGCTGGCCGGTCTCGACCAGCCCACTGGCGGCGAGTTGCTGGCCGGTTCGGCGTCGCTGAGCGAGGCGCGGGAAGACACGCGGCTGATGTTCCAGGAAGCGCGTCTGCTACCGTGGAAAAAGGTCATCGACAACGTCGGCCTCGGTCTCAAGGGCGACTGGCGCCCGCAAGCGTTGCAAGCCCTGGAGGCGGTTGGCCTGGCTGATCGCGCCAATGAATGGCCGGCGGCACTGTCCGGTGGCCAGAAGCAACGCGTGGCCCTGGCCCGTGCGCTGATCCACAAACCGCGCTTGCTGCTGCTGGACGAGCCGCTGGGCGCACTGGATGCCCTGACCCGCATCGAGATGCAGCAATTGATCGAACGGCTGTGGCAGCAACACGGCTTCACTGTGTTGCTGGTGACTCACGACGTCAGCGAAGCGGTGGCGATTGCCGACCGGGTGATCCTGATCGAGGACGGCGAAGTCGGCCTCGACCTGCACGTTGAACTGCCACGTCCGCGCGTGCGCGGCTCGCATCGCCTGGCCGCGCTGGAAACCGAAGTGCTTAACCGCGTGCTCTCGCTGCCCGGCGAGCCACCGGAACCGGAACCCGTTTCACCGCTGCCCACGCAATTGCGTTGGGCTCAGTAAATCCACCTTGCACACCTAACTCACGACAGGAATTGACCTCATGACCATCAAAGCCATCAACGTTCGTAATCAATTCAAAGGCACCATCAAGGAAATCGTCGAAGGCGACGTGCTCTCGGAAATCGACGTGCAGACCGCCTCCGGCATCGTCACCTCGGTCATCACCACGCGCTCGGTCAAAGAGCTGGAACTGGTGATCGGCAGCGAAGTCATCGCATTCGTCAAATCCACCGAAGTGTCCATCGCCAAGCTCTAAGCGGTGCGCTGTCGACAACCCCGGAGGGTGTGAGCCCTTCGGGGTTTTTTATTGGGCGCGGCGACGGTGATACAGTCCGGAGCGGATAACGTTCGATTGAAGCCCAACGAAAAGGAGATCAACAGTGACAGTGAGGATTGCGGATTACATTCAGGATCTGGCCGACTCGCCCTTGGCGCAGTGGGCGGATCTGACGCCGTGGGCGCTGGTGGTCAACGCACCTGAGCGGGTGTCGGCGCTGCTGGCGCAGCTTTCGCCGGATGAGTACGAAGTGCGCGGCGATGTCGCGGTGCATCGCACCGCGCAGGTCGAGGACGGGGCGGTTCTCAAGGGCCCGCTGATCATCGGCCCGGGCTGTTTTATCGCGGCTGGGGCTTATCTGCGCGGCGGTTGCTGGTTGGGGGAGGGCTGCATCATCGGCCCGGGCGCCGAACTCAAGACCACGTTCATGTTCGGCGGCAGCAAGCTTGCGCATTTCAATTTTGTCGGCGATTCGGTGCTCGGTTGCGGAGTGAATCTGGAGGCCGGCAGCATCATCGCCAATTACCGCAACGAGCGGGCCGACAAAGGCGTGAACGTGCGGATCAACGACCAATTGCAGGCCACCGGTTGCGACAAGTTCGGCGCCTTGCTCGGTGACGGTGTGCGCCTGGGTGCTAACGCGGTGGTGGCGCCGGGCGGGTTGTTGCTGCCGGGCACGGTGATCCGCCGGCTGGCGCTCTACGATTGCGAAGTGGCCTAGGCCTCAAGCGCGTTTCGGCAGGTACGGCGGCAGATACAAGCCGAGGTAGGCATCGAATACGCGCATGCCTTCCTCGGCCATGCGCGGGGTGATCTGCCCGTGCTGCTGCACCGAGCGCGCGTAGACCCGATCTCCCAGCTCCATCGCCAGGGCAAACACGTCGACGTCAGTCGGCAGCCGGGGCAATTCGAAGTGTTGGTCGAACAGTTTGTGCATCAGGTCGCCGAGTTCGATGTCGTGCTGACGGTCAGCCTGCGTCACTTCGGTGAGCCCGTGCTGGGCCAGGATCAACTGGCGGGCGGCGGCGTCCTGGTCGTAGATGTCGAGCATGCGCTGCTCGACCAAGCGCGACAGGTCGCGCCAATCCCTGAGTGCCGCGTGGTCGATCGGCGCTTGCAGGCAGGCGCGAAAGGCACCGTGAACGTCGGCGGTCAGGGCTTCGAGCAGGGCCGGGACGCTGGCGAAAAAGTGGTAGACCGAGGAGGGCGGGATCTGCGCGCGCTCGGCCACGCTGTAGATCGACAGACTGTCCACGCCTTCGGCAGCCAGTAGCGTGCGGGCGGCGTCGAGGATCGAATCAATCCGCGCCTGGCTGCGGGCGCGCGGTTTGCGAACAGTGGCGGGGCGGGTCATGGCAGTCCTCCAGCGGGGCAGCGGGCATTGTACGCAGAGCGCGCCGATCTGCCATATCCCCGTGGTGCAGCACTGGCCTTGGATATCCCGATGGTGCAGCGCGGCTCTTGTGGCGAGGGAGCTTGCTCCCGCTGGGGCGCGGAGCGGCCCTGAAACCTGTGCGCTCGGTGTGCCTGACGCATCCGTGTTGCGGATGAAGGGGAGGCCTTCGGCCTCCAGCGGGAGCAAGCTCCCTCGCCACACTGATCGGTGGCGAACATAAAAAAACGCCGCAGGCTGTGGGGCCGGCGGCGTTTTTTTACTGCATCCGCTTAAACGGTGTGCAGGTACCAGTTGTATTCGAGGTCGGAGATGGAGTGTTCGAATTCTTCCAGCTCACTTTCCTTACAGGCGACGAAGATATCGATGTATTTAGGATCGATGTACCTGGCCATGACTTCGCTGTCGTCCAGTTCGCGCAGGGCATCGCGCAAGTTGTTCGGCAGGCTCTGCTCGTTCTGCTCGTAGCTGTTGCCTTCCACCGGCGCGCCGGGCTCGATCTTGTTGGTCAGGCCGTGATGCACGCCCGCCAGGACCGAAGCCATCAACAAGTAAGGGTTGGCATCGGCACCGGCCACACGGTGTTCCAGACGCACTGCGTCGGCGGAACCGGTCGGTACGCGCAGGGCCACGGTGCGGTTGTCCAGGCCCCAGCTCGGCGAGTTCGGCACGTAGAACTGTGCGCCAAAGCGGCGATACGAGTTGACGTTCGGGCACAGGAACGCCATTTGCGCCGGCAGGGTCTCGAGCACACCGCCGATTGCGTGACGCAATGCGGCGTTCTGCTCGGGATCCTCGCTGGCGAAGATGTTTTTGCCGTCCTTGTCGAGAATCGAGATATGGACGTGCAACCCGTTGCCTGCCTGACCGGGGTAAGGCTTGGCCATGAAGGTAGTGTCCATTTCATGGTCGTAGGCGATGTTTTTGATCAGACGCTTGAGCAGGACCGCGTAGTCGCACGCCTTGATCGGGTCGGCGACGTGGTGCAGGTTCACTTCGAACTGCGCCGGGGCACTTTCCTTGACGATGGCGTCGGCCGGGATGCCTTGCTCTTTCGCGCCTTCCAGAATGTCCTGGAGGCAGTCGACGTATTCGTCGAGGTCGTCGATCAGGTAGACCTGTGTCGAGTGCGGACGTTTGCCAGAGACTGGCGAGCGTGGCGGTTGCGGTCGGCCGTTCACGTTCTCCTGGTCGATCAGGTAGAACTCCAGCTCGAACGCGGCGCAGATGGTCAGGCCCATTTCGTCGAACTTGCGCACGACATTGGCCAGCACTTCACGCGGGTCAGCGAAAAACGGCTGGCCTTCGAGTTCGTGCATGGTCATCAGCAGTTGCGCGGTCGGGCGCTTTTGCCAGGGTTCATTGCACAGGGTGTCGGGGATTGGATAGCAGATTCGGTCAGCATCGCCGATGTCCAAGCCCAGGCCAGTGCTTTCCACTGTCGAGCCATTGATATCCAGAGCAAATAGAGAGGCCGGCAGGTTGATGCCTTTCTCGTAAACCTTGTGGAGGCTGGTGCGTTCGATGCGCTTGCCGCGCACCACACCATTCATATCCGCAATCAGAAGGTCAACGTACAGAACCTCAGGATGTTCCTTAAGGAACGCGTTCGCTTCGTTAAGCTGAACGGCACGCGGGGGTACCGACATGATGCAACACCTTTGTTGTTAAAAATATCAATCATTGATCTCTTCGGGTTTCAGTCAACCCGAACGGCATGCCGAAGTCAAGCAAGGCCTTTTTTGCCCTAAAAAAGCGCCAGCGAGGCATATTTGAGGCACTTTGGGGCGTTTTTTTGTGTTCGCACATCTTACGGTCCGCAAGCTTGAGCGGGCCGTGTTGTATTTTTTACGGGGGTGTTGTGTAAAAAAATGAACAAGGCTAAGCTCGATTCAAACCCATAACAGCAATAATACCGGGGTGCTGCATGTCTCGCCTGCCGTTAATCGGCGCCACCGCCTGCCCAGCGCAGCGCGGTCTGGATGCTCATCACATCAGTGGCGATCTTTACGACTTAGCTACGGCCAGCAATGCCAAAGGCATGCCGCCGGCGCTTTTGACTCGGTCCGTTCAGCCCAGTCTGCCCGATATTATTGACGGTCAGGGTGACAGCCTGTTTAACCGGACCTCTTCCAATATAGAACTTTTTCCTGCCCTCGGCCTGGCCCGTGCGCGGCGTCGTGCTCATGATTCTGCACGGCTTGGCGCGTTTTGTGCGCAGCAGTGGTTGGCGCAGGTCGCACCACGCCGGCGGCAATCACCCCTAAGCTTCACCCAATGCGACACCCCGCGACGCCGATGCGTCAACTAATGCCTGGGTCCAACGACCCAGGAAACTCAGCCTAGAGGCATTTATGAGTAACAACCTCGACCAGCTCACCGATTGGTTGAAAGACCACAAGATCACAGAAGTCGAATGCATGATTGGCGACCTGACCGGCATCACCCGGGGCAAGATCTCGCCGACCAACAAGTTCATTGCCGAGAAAGGCATGCGCCTGCCCGAGAGCGTTCTGCTGCAGACCGTGACCGGCGACTATGTCGAAGACGACATCTATTACGAACTGCTCGACCCGGCCGACATCGACATGATCTGCCGCCCGGACGAGAACGCGGTGTTCCTGGTGCCCTGGGCCGTCGAGCCCACCGCCCAGGTGATTCACGACACCTACGACAAGCAGGGCAACCCCATCGAGCTGTCGCCGCGCAACGTGCTCAAGAAAGTCTTGAAGCTGTATGCCGACCACGGCTGGCAGCCGATCGTGGCGCCGGAAATGGAGTTCTACCTGACCAAGCGCAGCGACGACCCCGACTATCCGTTGCAACCACCAGTGGGCCGCTCCGGCCGCCCGGAAACCGGCCGGCAGTCGTTCTCCATCGAGGCCGCCAACGAATTCGATCCGCTGTTCGAAGACGTCTACGACTGGTGCGAATTGCAGGAGCTGGACCTCGACACGTTGATCCACGAAGACGGCACGGCGCAGATGGAAATCAACTTCCGTCACGGTGACGCGTTGTCCCTGGCCGACCAGATCCTGGTGTTCAAGCGGACCATGCGCGAAGCGGCGCTCAAGCATGACGTGGCTGCGACCTTCATGGCCAAGCCCATGACCGGCGAACCGGGCAGCGCCATGCACTTGCACCAGAGCATCGTCAGCCTGGAAACCGGCAAGAACGTCTTCTCCAATGAAGACGGGACCATGAGCCAGCTGTTCCTGAATCACATCGGTGGCCTGCAGAAATTCATCCCCGAGTTGTTGCCGCTGTTCGCACCCAACGTCAACTCGTTCCGCCGCTTCCTGCCGGATACCTCGGCGCCGGTAAACGTGGAGTGGGGCGAAGAAAACCGCACGGTCGGCCTGCGCGTACCGGATGCGCCGCCGCAAGCACGCCGGGTGGAAAACCGCCTGCCGGGCGCCGACGCCAACCCGTACCTGGCGATCGCCGCGAGCCTGCTCTGCGGTTTCATCGGCATGGTCGAAGGCCACAACCCGAGCGCGCCGGTGGTGGGCCGTGGCTACGAGCGCCGCAACCTGCGCCTGCCGCTGACCATCGAAGACGCCCTCGAGCGCATGGAAAACAGCGCGACCATCGAGAAATACCTGGGCAAGAAATTCATCACCGGCTACGTCGCCGTAAAGCGGGCCGAGCATGAAAACTTCAAGCGCGTGATCAGTTCGTGGGAGCGGGAATTCCTGCTCTTCGCCGTCTGATGCGCCGGGCGCCGCTGCGATGGGCGGCGCCTTCCACGATTCCAAGGAGATTCGCAATGACCAGCAACAACCCGCAAACCCGTGAGTGGCAAACCCTCAGCAGCGATCACCACTTGGCGCCGTTCAGCGACTTCAAGCAGTTGAAAGAAAAAGGCCCACGGATCATCACTAATGCCAAGGGCGTGTACCTCTGGGACAGCGAAGGCAACAAAATCCTCGACGGCATGGCTGGCCTCTGGTGCGTGGCCATCGGTTACGGCCGCGATGAACTGGCCGATGCCGCCGCCAAGCAAATGCGCGAACTGCCGTACTACAACTTGTTTTTCCAGACGGCCCACCCGCCGGTGCTGGAACTGGCCAAGGCGATTTCCGATATCGCTCCGGCCGGCATGAACCACGTGTTCTTCACCGGTTCCGGCTCCGAAGGCAACGACACCATGTTGCGCATGGTCCGCCACTACTGGGCGATCAAGGGCCAGCCGAACAAGAAAGTCATCATCAGCCGCAAGAACGGCTATCACGGTTCGACCGTCGCCGGCGCCAGCCTGGGTGGCATGACCTACATGCATGAACAAGGCGACTTGCCGATCCCCGGCATCGTGCACATCGCGCAGCCGTACTGGTTCGGCGAAGGCGGCGACATGAGCCCGGACGAGTTCGGTATCTGGGCGGCCAACCAACTGGAAGAAAAAATTCTCGAGCTCGGCGTCGATAACGTCGGGGCTTTTATTGCCGAGCCGATCCAGGGCGCCGGCGGCGTGATCATCCCGCCCGACAGCTACTGGCCGCGCATCAAGGAAATCCTCGCCAAGTACGACATCCTGTTCGTGGCCGACGAAGTGATCTGTGGTTTCGGCCGCACCGGTGAGTGGTTTGGTACCGACCATTACGATCTGAAACCGGACATGATGACCATCGCCAAAGGCCTGACTTCCGGCTACATCCCGATGGGTGGGCTGATCGTGCGCGACGACGTGGTCGCGGTGCTTAATGAAGGCGGTGATTTCAACCACGGCTTTACCTATTCCGGGCACCCGGTGGCCGCGGCGGTGGCCCTGGAAAATATCCGCATTCTGCGCGAAGAGAACATTATCGAGCGAGTGCAGGAAAAAACGGCACCGTATTTGCAAAAGCGTCTGCGGGAACTGAACGATCATCCGCTGGTAGGGGAAGTGCGCGGTGTGGGGCTGTTGGGGGCCATTGAACTGGTCCAGGACAAAGCCACGCGCAAGCGCTACGAAGGCAAGGGCGTCGGCATGATCTGCCGGCAGTTCTGCTTCGATAATGGCCTGATCATGCGCGCCGTGGGCGACACCATGATTATCTCGCCGCCGCTGGTGATCAGCGAGGCGGAAATCGATGAACTGGTGGCCAAGGCGCGCAAGTGCCTGGACCTGACCCTGAGTGCTTTACAGGGCTAAGTGCTAGGCTCTGGGCGAGGTGCGCTGCGGGCACTTCGCCCAGTGCAAACAAAGGGCGGTCTTTCCTTGAAAGGCGGCCATGGATCTTGCCAGACTACCCGGCTGATTCAGTTGTCCAGCAACAGGCAACCGAACAGACCGTAAAAAGAATAAACCGGAGCAATACCCATGAAGGCATTAGGTATGAAGATAGCTGGCAAGACCCTCCTCGCCATGTCGCTGATGGGCGTGATGGCGGCTGCCGTCCAGGCGGACGACAAAGTGCTGCACGTCTATAACTGGTCGGACTACATCGCCCCGGACACGGTCAAGAAGTTCGAAGCCGAGTCGGGCATCAAAGTGGTCTACGACGTCTTCGACAGCAACGAAACCCTCGAAGCCAAGTTGCTGGCAGGCAAGTCCGGCTACGACATCGTCGTGCCGTCGAACAACTTCCTGGCCAAGCAGATCAAGGCTGGCGTTTACCAGAAGCTGGACAAGTCCAAGCTGCCGAACTGGAAAAACCTCAATCCGGATCTGCTCAAGGCCGTTTCGGTCAGCGACCCGGGTAACGAGCACGCCTTCCCGTACATGTGGGGTTCGATCGGCATTGGCTTCAACGCCGAGAAGGTCAAGGCTGCACTGGGTGCCGACGCGCCGACCAATTCCTGGGACCTGCTGTTCAAGCCGGAAAACGCCGCCAAGCTCAAGTCCTGTGGCATCAGCTTCCTCGATTCGCCAACCGAGATGATTCCGGTGGCGCTGCATTACCTGGGCTATCCAACCGACAGCCAGGACAAAAAACAACTGGCCGAAGCTGAAGCACTGTTCCTGAAGATTCGTCCTTCGGTGGGTTACTTCCACTCGTCCAAGTACATCTCCGACCTGGCCAACGGCAACATCTGCGTAGCGGTCGGTTACTCCGGTGACATCTACCAGGCCAAGGCTCGCGCGGCTGAAGCCGGTGACAAGGTCAAGGTCAGCTACAACATTCCGAAAGAAGGTGCTGGCAGCTTCTACGACATGGTCGCTATCCCTAAAGATGCGGAAAACGTCGAGGGCGCCTACAAGTTCATGACCTTCCTGATGAAGCCGGAAATCATGGCTGAAATCACCAACGCCGTGCGCTTCCCGAACGGCAACGCCGCCGCCACCGCACTGGTCGACAAAGACATCACCAGCGACCCGGGCGTGTACCCGCCAGCGGACGTGTTGGCCAAGCTGTACGCGATCGCCGACTTGCCGGCCGCGACCCAGCGGATCATGACCCGCAGCTGGACCAAGATTAAATCCGGTAAGTAAGTCGTAAACCCTGTGGGAGCGAGCCTGCTCGCGAAAAAAAATCGGAACGCAGTGGAGTGTCAGGCACCCTGCGTCACCGTTTACGACCTTCGCGAGCAGGCTCGCTCCCACACGGGTCTTTATGAAGTTTGCTGGAATGGTTTTTCGAGGGTAAGTTGCGCGCCGGTTTTGTTGCTGGGCAGCCATGGCTGTCATGTAACGCTGGGCAACTTGGGCCCAACTAATTTGAGAGGACCTTCACGTGCCTATTTTTTCTTCGTTACGCAATGCACTGCTCGCCGCCGCCGGGCTGACCCTGGCCGCCAGCGTGCAAGCCGCCGGCACTGTGCATATTTATAATTGGTCCGACTACATTGGCGAGACCACCCTGGCCGATTTCGAAAAAGCCACCGGCATCAAACCGGTGTACGACGTGTTCGACTCCAACGAAACCCTGGAAGGCAAGTTGCTGGCCGGGCGTACCGGCTACGACGTGGTGGTGCCGTCCAACCACTTCCTCGGCAAGCAGATCAAGGCCGGCGCCTTCCAGAAACTGGACAAGGCCCAGCTCACTAACTATTCCAACCTCGACCCGGTGCTGCTCAAGCGCCTGGAACAGAACGATCCCGGCAACCTCTACGCCGTGCCGTACCTGTGGGGCACCAACGGCATCGGCTACAACGTCGACAAAGTCAAAGCCGTGCTCGGCGTCGACAAGATCGATTCCTGGGGCGTGTTGTTCGAGCCGGAAAACATCAAGAAACTGCACAGCTGCGGCGTCGCGTTCCTCGATTCCGCCGATGAGATGATGCCCACGGTCCTCAACTACATGGGCCTGAACGCCAACAGCACTAACCCCGAAGATTACAAAAAGGCCGAAGCCAAGTTGCTCGCCGTTCGGCCCTACGTGACCTACTTCCACTCCTCCAAATACATCGCCGACCTGGCCAACGGTGACATCTGCGTCGCCATCGGGTTCTCCGGCGACATGTTCCAGGCCCGCAACCGGGCCAAGGAAGCAGGCAAAGGCGTGAACGTCGCCTACACCATCCCTAAAGAAGGCGGTGCGCTGTGGTTCGACATGCTGGCGATCCCCAAGGATTCGCCCAACGCCAAACAGGCTCACGCGTTCATCAACTATCTGCTGAAACCTGAGGTGATCGCCCAGGTCAGTGATTACGTCGGCTACGCCAACCCCAACCCCGGGTCGGACAAATTGATGGAGCAGTCCATCCGCACCGACGAAGCGGTTTATCCGCCGCAGAGCGTGCTCGACAAGACCTACGTGTCGATCGAGCTGCCCGCCACTATTCAACGCTTGATGACCCGCAGCTGGACCAAGGTCAAGTCGGGCAAATAGTGACCAAGGCTCAAACTATCCAAGGTTGGCTCACCTTGAGCGAACTGCACTCTTTTTTTTCGGGAGTTTCGTAAATGGCAGTTGCCTCCGGCGCCTACAAGAAAGCCCTCGAGGGCGACCAGACACCTAAACAGGTGCTGGTCAAAATCGACCGGGTCACGAAGAAGTTCGACGAGACGATTGCCGTGGACGATGTGTCCCTGGAAATCAAAAAGGGCGAGATTTTTGCCTTGCTCGGCGGTTCGGGATCGGGCAAGTCCACGCTGCTGCGTATGCTCGCGGGCTTCGAACGGCCGACTGAAGGCCGGATCTTCCTCGACGGCGTCGACATCACCGACATGCCGCCGTATGAGCGGCCGATCAACATGATGTTCCAGTCCTACGCCTTGTTCCCGCACATGACCGTGGCGCAGAACATCGCGTTCGGGCTCAAGCAGGACAAGATTCCTGCCGCCGAAGTCGACGCCCGTGTGGCCGAGATGCTCAAACTGGTGCAGATGAGCCAGTACGCCAAGCGCAAGCCGCATCAGCTGTCCGGCGGCCAGCGCCAGCGTGTGGCCCTGGCCCGTTCCCTGGCCAAGCGTCCGAAACTGCTGCTGCTCGACGAACCCATGGGCGCACTGGACAAGAAACTGCGTTCGCAGATGCAACTGGAGCTGGTGGAGATCATCGAGCGCGTCGGCGTGACCTGCGTGATGGTGACCCACGACCAGGAAGAGGCCATGACCATGGCCGAGCGCATCGCGATTATGCACCTGGGCTGGATCGCGCAGATCGGCAGCCCGATCGACATCTACGAAACCCCGACCAGCCGCCTGGTCTGCGAATTCATCGGCAACGTCAACATCTTCGAAGGCGAAGTGATCGACGACGCTGAAGGTCACGCGACGATTACCTGCAAGGACCTCGACCGGCAGATCTACGTCGGCCACGGCATCAGTACGTCGGTGCAGGACAAATCAGTGACCTACGCGATTCGCCCGGAAAAGCTCCTGGTGACCCCGGACATGCCGACCTGCGAATACAACTGGTCCAGCGGCAAGGTGCACGACATCGCCTACCTCGGCGGGCACTCGGTGTTCTACGTTGAATTGCCCAGCGGCAAACTGGTGCAATCCTTCGTCGCCAACGCCGAACGCCGTGGCCAGCGCCCTACCTGGGGTGATCAGGTCTACGTCTGGTGGGAAGACGACAGCGGCGTGGTACTTCGCTCATGAACATGCGCAAGTTCAAACGCCGGCTCAACCGAATAATTCCCAATGGCCGGCAGATGGTCATCGGGGTTCCGTTCATTTGGCTGTTCCTGTTCTTCATGTTGCCGTTCTTCATCGTCCTGAAGATCAGCTTCGCCGAAGCCGACGTGGCCATCCCGCCGTATACCGAGATCTACAGCTACGCCGAGCAGAAACTGCAACTGCTGCTGAACCTGGGCAACTACGCGATGCTGGCCGGCGACGAGTTGTACATCGCCGCCTACCTCGGCTCGCTGAAAATGGCGCTGATCAGCACCGTGCTTTGTCTGCTGATCGGCTACCCGATGGCCTACGCCATCGCCACCGCCCGCAAAGAAATGCAAACGGTGCTGGTGCTGCTGATCATGATGCCGACCTGGACCGCGATCCTGATCCGCGTCTACGCGTGGATGGGCATCCTCAGCAACAACGGCTTGCTCAATGGCTTCCTGATGAGCATGGGCTGGATCAGCGAGCCGCTGCAGATCCTCAACACCAACCTGGCGGTGTACATCGGCGTCGTTTATTCGTACCTGCCGTTCATGATCCTGCCGCTCTACGCCAACCTGGTGAAACACGACAACAGCTTGCTGGAAGCCGCGTCGGACCTGGGTTCGAGCACCTTCAACAGTTTCTGGAAGATCACCATTCCGCTGTCCAAGAACGGCATCATCGCCGGCTGCATGCTGGTGTTTATCCCGGTGGTGGGCGAGTTCGTGATCCCGGAACTGCTCGGCGGTCCGGAAACCCTGATGATCGGTAAAGTGCTCTGGCAGGAATTCTTCAACAACCGTGACTGGCCGGTGGCGTCTGCCCTGGCGGTGGTGATGCTGGCGATCCTGATTGTGCCGATCATCCTGTTCAACCGGAGTCAGGCCAAGGAAATGGAGGGCAAAGAATGAAGCGCTTCAGTTTTTCAAGCCTGATGCTGGTGCTGGGTTTGCTGTTTATCTACGCGCCGATGCTGATCCTGGTGATCTACTCGTTCAACGCCTCGAAACTGGTGACGGTGTGGGGCGGCTGGTCGGTGAAGTGGTACGTCGGTCTGCTCGACAACACCCAACTGATGGGCTCGGTGGTGCGCTCCCTGGAAATCGCCTGCTACACCGCCATCGCGGCGGTGGCGCTGGGCACCCTGGCGGCGTTCGTGCTGACTCGCATCACCCACTTCAAGGGCCGCACGCTGTTCGGTGGCCTGGTCACCGCGCCTTTGGTGATGCCGGAAGTGATCACTGGCCTGTCCCTGTTGCTGCTGTTCGTGGCCATGGCGCAGATGATCGGCTGGCCGCAGGAGCGCGGCATTGTCACCATCTGGATCGCCCACACCACGTTCTGCGCGGCGTATGTGGCGGTGGTGGTGTCGGCACGGTTGCGTGAGCTGGACCTGTCGATCGAAGAAGCGGCGATGGACCTCGGCGCGCGGCCGTGGAAGGTGTTCTTCCTGATCACCATCCCGATGATCGCGCCGTCGCTGGCGGCGGGCGGCATGATGTCGTTTGCTTTGTCGCTGGATGACCTGGTACTGGCCAGTTTCGTGTCCGGGCCGGGTTCCACGACCCTGCCGATGGAAGTGTTCTCGGCGGTGCGCCTTGGGGTCAAGCCTGAGATTAATGCCGTGGCCAGTCTGATTCTGTTGGCGGTATCGCTGGTGACCTTCCTGGTGTGGTTCTTCAGCCGCCGTGCCGAAGAAGCGCGCAAGCGCGCGATCCAGCAAGCCATCGAAGAAGCGGCGGCAGACGGTTGGAAACAACCGGACATCCGCCGGGCGCCGGCGCCGAAAACGGCTTGACTGTCGCCTCCAATGTGGGAGCGAGCCTGCTCGCGAAAGCGGTGTATCAGCCAACATTTTTGGCGACTGACACTTCGTCTTCGCGGGCAAGCCCGCTCCCCCAGGGTTTTGAGTGGCCTTTGAATAGGCTCAGGACACCCAAGGCGACTTGCGGATGATCTCGACGAAATTCATCGGCTTGAAGCCTGGTTGGCTGTCTACCAGCACATCGGCATTCACCGTGCCGAAGGTGGTGTCAGGCCGGTGCTTGAAGCCATCGGCGAAGGCACACAGGATGCATTCCTTGAAACCGTCACCGCGCGGGTGGGCATGCACCACGGCTTCACATTGCACGGTGGAAAACGCCGCGTAGTCGAGGCCCAGCACGTCCATCTCGACGCCAGCAGTCACCAGGGCCACGTTCGGGCGCAGGTGATGCACGACGTTCGGCGTGGTGTGCAGCGCGATCGATAACCACACCTGCTCAATGTCGGCATCGGAAAACCCATAAGGCTTGAGGAACGCCTTGGCGGCGTTGGCGCTGTCGACTTCGAAGCGCTCGGTGTCGCTGCGGTGGCCTTCCACCAGGCCCAGGTCATGGAACATCGCGCCCACGTAGAGCATCTCCGGATCGTACTTGAGTTGCTTGCGTTCACCGGCCAACGCACCGAACAGAAACACCCGGCGGGAATGGTGGTAGAGCAGGTCGGATTCGGCATCGCGGATATATTCAGTGGTGGCCTTGGCCAACGCGCTGTCGGGGATTTTGATACCTGCAATCGTGTTCGTCATCGTCGGACTCCTCGCCAAAGCACCGGTGCGGCGCTGATGAGTCCAGTCTGTGCGCGCCGGCAAAAGCGGACAATCGGCCCATGGCTGCGATCCTTGCCAATCAACGCGTACTTCGCGCCATATGGCTTCTTGGCCGTGAATTGGCTAGGGTGGCTCAGCCGTTCCTCACCCCCAAGGCGCCAGACCATGAGCAAAACCGTAGCCATCGTGGTATTCAACGGCGTGCAGTCCCTGGACGTCACCGGCCCCATGGACGTATTCGCCGAAGCCAATCGTTTCCTCGCCCAAGAGGATCACTATCGGCTGGAGGTGATTGGCGTCGAACGCGGGGCGATGGCGTGCTCCAACGGCCTGACCTTGCAGGCCCATCGGCACTTCAGCGAAGCGCTGCAACCTTATGACCTGTTGCTGACCGCCGGCGGGCCGCAGTTGCCGATGCTGGATTTCGGCCCGGCGTTCGATGCCTGGCTGCGCGATGCCACGGCGTTGGCGTCGCGCTTCGGTTCGATCTGCAACGGCGCGTTCATGCTGGCACGGGCCGGTTTGCTCGAAGGTCGCACCGTGACCACCCACTGGAACGACGCCGCGGCCCTGGCGGCTCTGTGTCCAGGCGCGCGGATCGATGCGGATCGTTTGTACGTGCAGGACGGCGAGTTGTTCACGTCGGCGGGGGTCACGGCGGGTATTGATCTGTCGTTGTACTTGCTGGGCCGCGATCATGGCCCGCAAGTCGCCCTGAGCGTGGCCAAGCGGCTGGTGGTATTCACCCAACGCTCTGGTGGCCAGTCACAGTTCAGCCCGTTCCTTACCCCGCATGCCGAGCCGACTTCAGCCGTCGCGCTGGTGCAGTTGTACGTGCTGGCGAACCTCACCGGGGATTTGTCGATCGCTGATCTGGCCGCTGCGGCCAACATGAGTGCGCGCAATTTTTCTCGGGTGTTTGCCCGTGATGCCGGGATGACGCCGGCGGAATTCGTTGAGCGGGCGAGGGTGGATGCCGCGCGGGTGATGCTGGAAAGCACCGCGGCCCCGCTCAAGACCGTGGCCTATCAATGCGGTTTTCGCGATGCCCAGCATATGCGCAGTGTGTTCAATCGACGCTTGGGGGTCACGCCGCAACAGTTTCGCCTGAACTTTGCGGCGATGGTCTGAGCCCTCAACTGCCCGCGCAACCGTTGCCCAGCACCGAGTAGCTCACGGTGTGCTGCACGCCGCGGGAGTCTTCGTAGACCAGCTCCACCGGGACTATCCCGCACGCCTTGCTGGTGTCGGTGATGCTGATGGTTTTCGCCACATCCAGCGGGACACCGGTGTGGGCCTGTTCGGCGGCGAAAACGCTGCTGGCGGCCAGGGTGAGGAATAAGGCAGTGATGATTTTCATGGTAGTTCTCCAAGGATTCAGAAGGTTCAAGCGTTAAGGTCTTTGAGCAAACGGCGGGCGGAGTCGGCCATCACGGGCAGGGCTCCAGCGAGCATCAGGACATCTTTGAGCACCAGCCGACCGCCGCCGGACAAGAAGGGGAAGCCGTGCTCGGCATCACCGCCCGCCGCGACCCAGGCCTCCGGCGTGGTGATCAGAAAACTCAAGGTCACCAGCGGCGTGGCGAACGCCAGTGCGCCACCCAGCAGGCCGGTCTTGCGTGAGAGAGGGTTCGACAGCACCAACAGACCGATCAGGATTTCCACCACGCCGAGGCCGTGGGAGAAGCCGTAGGTGTTGTTGGCGGTTTGCCAGGCGCGTTTCTCGGGGTTCAACTCGCCTTCGTGGGTCAGGTGCGCCTTGTAGTCTTCAGGGTGTTCGTAGAAGAACGACATGAACGGGCTGTTGGCGACGAAGGGGGTGATGCTGTCGGCTTCGTAGGGCACGAACTTCAGTGCGCCGATCCACAGGAACACGATGGCGATGGCCAGGCGCATCAGGTGGGTACCGAGGGTGTCGAGCTTGCCGATTTGGCGCAGCGCGGTGGTCATGGAATGCAACATGGGGCTTCTCCGGTCATTCACAGTGTGTGAGTCGATGGGAGAAGTCTGGGGTTTTGCCCTGTCGGGCTTTTGTGCGTCGCGCTCAGTTTTTTGCTCGATCGTCTCAATGTGCAGGCGACCGAGCCGATGATGAAAAAATCGCTTAGTCTTGGCCTTCCGCGTTTTTTGCAATGGGCTGCCATGAATTCAATCGACAAACTCATTTCGCTGGCCAACGTGCGCGGCAGTCTGGATCTGCGCTGTCAGTTCCAGGGCGACTGGGCCCTGGAGCATGGTCAGGAAGCGCTAGGCATGGCGCCGTACCACATCGTGCTGGCGGGGGAGTGTCGGGTGGAGTTCCCCGATGGCCAACGCCTGCCGATGCGTGCCGGGGACATTCTGCTGTTGCCGTCAGGCACCGCGCACGTGATCCACAGCCCCGGCAAAACCGTCGCACCGCGCAAGCCCGAGGTGATTACTGGCGGGGTGTTGAGGGTGCATCGCATTGGAGGCGCCAGCCCGGACCTGGACATGCTTTGCGGCCGCTTCCATTACAACCGCGCGTCGCTGCTGTTTGCCGCGTTGCCGGCGTATTTAGTGATCCCCAGCGGCGCGCTACCGGCCAATGGGCCGTTGACGGCCCTGGTCGCAATGCTGCGCGGTGAGGCCGATGGCGAGCAGGCGGGAGCGCGGTTCTTGCTCGATGCGTTGTCGCAGGCGCTGTTCACCCTGATGCTGCGGGCGCACCTGGCCACGCACGGCCAGGACAGCGGCACTTTGGCGCTGCTGGCGGACAAACGCCTGGGCCGCGCCTGGCAGGCTATGCTCGCCGACCCCGCCCACGACTGGACCATCGACAGTCTGGCAGAGACTGCAAGCATGTCGCGCGCGACCTTCATGCGGGCGTTCGTAAAGGTGGCCGGGGTCTCGCCGTGGTTGCTGCTCACGCAAGTGCGCATGGAGTTGGCATTCAGCCTGCTGAGCCACTCCCATCTGGGTCTGAACGACATCGCCGCACAGGTGGGGTATCAATCGCAGGCGGCGTTCAGCAAGAAATTCAAGGAAGTGTACGGCGAGGCGCCTGGGCGGGTGCGCAAGGGGATCTGACTTTCAGGGGCCGGACGGGGCCTCTTTGCGAGTAGGCTCGCTCCACACTGGGTCCATGGTCGACATAAATACCCTGTGGGCGCCGGCAAGCCCGGCTCCCACAGGGTATTTTCAGTGCGATCACTATCAGGTGAACACCCCACAACCCTGTGGGAGCTGGCTTGCCAGCGATAGCTGTCCCCGGTTCACTTCGCCGCCCGCGCCGGCAAAAATTTCAACGTGCTGCGGGTATTCGCCGTCACTTCCTCTTCATTGAAATGCGCCTGCACATACTCCCCTTCGACATACGCCTCGGCCTGGTCGTCGTAATGGCGGTCGAACGGCACGCCGCTCTGGCCGACCGGGTTGATGGTCAGGCTGTGGGCGGTATCGGCGAAGTCGATCAGGCGTCGAGTCGACGGGCCGTAGGTGACTGGCCAGGGTGCCGGACCGATGTTGGCCGACAGGTTGTTCGGCACTTCATGGCTGCCGGGCGCCGCGAACGGGCCGACGTTAAAGATCCGGTCCAGCGGCTTTTGCTGGCCCAGCGGATGCCCGTGGGTGAGGGTGTGCGCGGCGCCCCACTGCCATTGGCTCGGGTCGGCGCCGAAGGTGCTTTGCAAATGCGCGATGCTCGCCCGCCATGCCACTTTCACTGTGTCGGCGCGAGTTTCCTTCGCCGGGGTCTGGCGGTTGTCCCACCATGGCGAATCGGCAGATGCCGCCAGCCGTGGCAACGCAGAATCAATCACCCGTGTCGATAACAGCGTCTTGAACAACTCGTCACCCAATTCATCGTGCAGGGCACTGTCGGCGAGGTTGAACAACAACTGGTTGAACAACGTGGCGCTGGTCGAATCCAGCGGGTAATCGCCTTTCCACTGCGCCAATTGCTCGACCAGTTTCAGCTCATTGGCGTCGCTGACCACCTCGCGCAACACCGGCAGCAAAGGTGCCAGCAGCCGCGGTCCGTAGCCGGTGGTGGTACCAAGCTGTAGTTTCTGGCTGGTTTCCAGATCCCATTTCACGCTTTTGTCACTGAGCTGACGGTTAAGCTGTTGGCCACGATCCGCCAGGTTGTAGTAGCCAGGGATTTCCATGCCGGTCGGTGAAACCGGCTGGAAGTTGGCCGAGAGGATGTAGCCCCGCGCCGGGTTTTCTTCCTGCGGGTTGGCGCTGAACGGATAGAAGCCTTCCTTCTCGGCCTGCGGGCTGCTGCCGTCGAGAATGAAACCCGGCTTGGCCCCCGCCGCGCGTTTGGGCAGCAGTGCCGCAGCCCACCAGGCGATATCGCCCTTGGCGCTGGCCCAGACAATGTTCAGCCCCGGCGCCTGGACTTTGGCCGCCGCCGCACGGGCCTTGGCCAGGGTGTCGGCGCGGTTGAGCTGGTAGAAACCGTCGAGGATCGGGTTCGGCGTTTCGAGGAAGGCCCACCACATGGCGATCGGGGTTTTGCCAGCGTTTGGCCCGATGACATCGTTGACGATCGGGCCGTGGGGCGATTGGCGCAACAGCAATTTAACCGGCGCCTGGCCCTTGACCGCGATCAGTTGCTCGCTGCTCACCAGGTCAACCCATTGGTCGCGGTACCAGACCTGGTTGGGATTGTCCGGGTTGACCTTTTCCGCGATCAGATCGAGGTCATCGTTCTGGAACATGGTGATGCTCCAGCCGAAATCGCGGTTGAAGCCGAGGCTGGCGAACGGCATCAGCGCTTGGTAGTGGCCGTAGAGTTCAAACCCCGGCGCACTCAGCTGCGCCTCGTACCACACCGACGGTGCCGAGAAGCGGATGTGCGGGTCACCGGCCAGCAGCGGTTTGCCACTCTTGGTATGGCTGCCGGACACCGCCCAGGCGTTGCTGCCCTCGAACTGCGGCAGGCCGTTGTCGGCCAGGGCCTGCTCGCTGAGGCGGGCGAGGGCGTTGAGGTCTTTCCAATCATTGGCCGACAGCGCCGGGGACTTGGCTGGACCATTGACCAACACACCCTTGGCCTGCCAGTCGAGGTCGAACAGATTCAGGTACGGCTCGCCCAATTGATCACGAACATACGTCAGCAGCGGCTCGGTGCGGAACGCGGCGGCGAAGCTGTAGGCCATGTAGCCGGCGATGCTGAAGGTGTCTTCGGCGGTGAACGGACGTTTCTGAATACCCAGCACGTCGAACTCCACGGGTTTGCCGTGGCTGTCCTGATACTGGTTGATACCGTCCAGATAAGCCTGCATGGCGAGCCAGGTCGGCGAGGTTTTGTCGACGCTTGCCATGTAGGTGTCGGCCCGTTCGCGAATGCGCAGGCTGCGCATCAGCTTGTCGGTGTCGAGCAGTTTCGGCCCCAGCACCTCGGCCAGTTCGCCACGGGCCAGGCGCCGGAGAATTTCCATCTGGAACAGCCGGTCCTGAGCGTGCACGTAGCCGAGGGCGCGATACAGGTCGGTTTCGTTGTCGGCGCGAATGTGCGGCACGCCGCGCTCATCGAAGCGCACGGTGACCGAGCCTTGCAGGTGTTGCAGTTCCACCATGCCTTGGCGCGAGGGCTGCTTGCTGTAGAGGTAACCGCCGACGCCAATGGCGAGGACGACGATCAACAGCGCGAGGACGCTCAGCCAGCGTTTCATGGTGACTCCTTGTGGACAAAGTTAGCGGCTATTCCTGGCCGTGTGGTGTACCACGGCCGACCCGCCCGGCGCATCGCCCCTAGGAGGTATTCGTCCGGGGTTTGTCAGCTTCACGGCGGGGTCTCTGCTGACCAGGGGCAGTAACAACCCACCGCCAGCGTGTGCGTGGCATCGACCTCGCGCCCTGCATTCAAGGCTTGCAGGATTGGTTCGATAAAACTGTTGTTCGAGTTGCAGGTCAGGCCTTCGCTGTACGGGCCGAAGTAGGCAAGCTTGCCGCTGCGGTCCCAGATTGCCACGGCCGGGCTGGCGGGCAGTTGCTCGGCGCCAGGCAGGACCTCAATGGTCTTCAGCGAGCTGAGGGTTGCCGGCAGTTGGCCGTGGCTGCCGCTTTTTTGCACGGCGAAGAACTGCACACCCTGCGGGCCGTACTGCTGGACCAATTCGGAGAGGTGTTGCTGGTTGCCGACATTGCACGGGCAGGCCGGGTCCCAGAAGTGCACCAGGCGAATCGCGCCGGGGCCGGCAAGACTTTCCGGCAAGCGCAGCGGGTCGCCGGAAAACACCGCCGTGTGCGAACTGAACGCCCGCAGATAACGCCCCTGAAACCAGTCATACGCGGCCCACAACACGGCGGCGCACACGAGGGCGAGCAGGCTGGCGAGCAGGGTTGTGCGGTAGGACGGGCGCATGGGATCAATCCTCGGAGGTCGCGTAGCTTGCCATGCTTGCCGCGACAGATGAATATCGCAGGCCGATAAAGTCTGATTTGCGCTTTGGAATACGCCATGCCTGCCACGTTTGACCCGGATCACCTGCGCGCCCGCCTGCGGCCATTGGCCGAGGCACGCCCTCTGTCGGAGGAAGACCTGGCCTACCAGCAGTTCTATGGCTTGGAGTTGGGTGAGCGCCGTGGCATGGGGCGCTTCGAGGTGGCGGGCTATGAACTGGTCAGCCACGTCTGGTGGCCGGCGCGGCCTAAGGCGACGCTGTTTCTGTTCCACGGTTTCTACGACCACACAGGGCTCTATCGCCATGTGATCGAATGGGCACTGGCTCAGGGTTTCGTGGTGATCGCCTGCGACTTGCCGGGCCATGGTTTGTCCAGCGGCGAACGGGCGAGCATCGGTGACTTCGCCGAGTATCAAGCGGTAGTGCAAGGTTTGTTTGCCGAAGCTGTTTCGCTGCAATTGCCGCCGCCATGGCACCTGTGCGGGCAGAGCACTGGCGGTGCGATCGTGATCGACCACGTGCTGAACAGCGGCGCCGACAGCCCGGCCCAGGGCCAGGTGATTCTGCTGTCACCGCTAGTGCGGCCGCGCGCCTGGGGCTGGTCGCAGCTCAGCTACAACCTGCTCAAACCCTTCGTCAAAGGCATCGCCCGGCGTTTCAGCGAGAACTCCAACGACCCGGCGTTCTTGCCGTTCCTGCAGGCCGATCCTTTACAACCGCGGCGCTTGCCGACCGCGTGGGTGGGTGCGCTGGCCAAGTGGATCAAACGCATCGAAGCCGCGCCGGGCAGTGCGCGGCGGCCGCTGATCATTCAGGGCGAGGCGGACATGACGGTGGACTGGCAGCACAACCTTGAAGTGCTCAACGCCAAGTTCGATCGACCGCAGGTGTTGATGCTGCCTGAGGCGCGGCATCACCTGGCCAATGAGAGCGTGGCGTTAAGGGATGAGTATTTCGGGTTTCTGAGTAAGCGGATCAAGGGCAGGAATCTGTAGCGCCTGTTCTGGCTTCTTCGCGAGCAGGCTCGCTGCCACAAAGGAGATTCAACGTGGGAGCGAGCCTGCTCGCGAAGGCGGCCCCTCAGGCGCTGCAAATCACTGCGCCAGATTCGAAGAACTCTGCCCCACCGCCAACCCCGCGCGAATCGCTGCCAGCGCCGCCTGGTAATACGCCTTGCCTTCAGTGGACTCAGCGAAGGTGGCGAACTCTTCCAGCTCGGTATCCGACAAGTCGCGGTAGACGTACAGCAGCGTGTTGTTGAGGTCGCTGCCGATCTGGTCCATCAAGCGCTGGCGCTGGCCGTTGAGCATGCCTTGCGCCTGGCCGCCGCCGAGCAGGCCGGGGATCATCGAACTCAGGCTATCCGCCGCGACACCGGCAATCGCCAGGCTGACCTCGGCCCCGGCTTCACGGGCCGGCAGTGCCTGGGCCAGGTGGCCGACGATCAACTGACGGTTGTCGCTGGCTTCGATCTTCGGCAAGCCCTTGGCGTTTTTCGCCAACTGGTCGCGGCGAGTCGCCAGCAACTCGGCGGCGACGATCTTCTTGCCAAGGGGCGACTGGAAAAACGTCAGCGCCGGTTTCGGATCGGCGAGGTTTTTGCGCAACTGCGCTTCGGCCCGCTGATCCATGGCTTGCGGCGCAAAACGTTGATTGCTGTTGTTGACCAGGGCCTGGAACACGGCTGGCGGCAGGCTGTTCTGATAGCGTTGCTGCGCGGCGGCCAGGGCGTCGTTGAAATGCGCGCGCTGGTCTGGCCAGCCGGCGACCTTGTACAACTGGTCGTGGCCGTCTGCCCAGGCGGGCAATACACAGAGCATCAGCAGTGAGAAAAGCAAACGGCGCATAGGGACTCCTGTCAGCAGGCGACTATTCTCCGGGGCAGGGCGCAAGTTGTCGAGAATTCGTATCAGCCTTGTCGTCTTATCCGACGACTCTCCGCCACGCGGCTCTGTCGGATTTTCAGGCACAGGAATACTATGCGCGCCATGCCCATACCCTCTGATCATCCACTGCTGTTACGCATCGTCGACGACCTGGCCACACGCGGCTGGTCGCAGCAGAATATTTTCCTGCCCCAGGCTCTGACCCTGGCGCTGGCGGCCGAGTGCCGTAAACGTTCGGCCGAGGGCGAACTGGCGCCAGCGGCGGTGGGGCGCGGGCCGTTTTCGGAGATCCGCGAGGGTATCCGCGGCGATCACATCCAGTGGCTGGAGCCCGGTCAGGTGGCGGCTTGCGACGATTACCTGAGCCTGATGGACAGCCTGCGCGAAGCCATGAATCGCGGTTTGTACCTGGGCCTCGAAGACTTCGAGAGCCACTTTGCGCTGTACCCGCCGGGGGCGTTTTATCGCAAGCATGTCGACCGCTTCCGCGATGACGACCGGCGCATGGTCTCGGCCGTGATTTACCTCAACGACGCCTGGCTGCCGGAGCACGGCGGGCAGTTGCGCATGTACCTGGAGAACGACGCAGCCTACGACGTGCAGCCCACCGGCGGTTGCCTGGTGGTGTTTCTCTCCGGCGATGTGCCCCACGAAGTCTTGCCGGCGACCCGCGAACGCCTGTCGCTGACCGGTTGGTTCCGCCGGCGCGGCAACGAGCCGTTCTGACATGCACAAGATTCTGGTCAGCCGTTGCTTGCTGGGGCACCGCGTGCGTTACGACGGTGGTGCGAGCGGGCCGTTCGATGTTCTGCAGCAATGGATCGACGAGGGGCGGGTGGTGCCGTTGTGCCCGGAAGTGGCCGGCGGTTTGCCGACCCCGCGAGCAGCAGCGGAAATACCCGGTGGGCAGGGCAGCGAGGTGCTCGATGGCCTGACGTCTGTGATCACCGTCGAAGGCCAGGACGTCAGCGCCGAGTTTCTCAACGGCGCGCATCAGGCGCTGGCACTGGTCCGCCAACACGGCATCTGTATCGCCGTGCTCAAGGCCAACAGCCCGTCGTGTGGCAATCGACAGACCTATGACGGCACGTTCAGCGGGGTCAAGGTCAGCGGCGAAGGCGTCACCGCGGCGCTGCTCAAGCGTCATGGGGTATTGGTGTTCAGCGAGCTGGAGCTGGCTGAGGCTGGCCAGGCGTTGGCAACGCTGAACTGAAGCTCGGCATAACGCCAAAGTGGGAGCGAGCCTGCTCGCGAAAGCGGCGTTTCATCCAACGATGATGTTGGCTGATACGCCCTCTTCGCGAGCAGGCTCGCTCCCACCGGTTTATGGCTTCGGTGCTGCATCCTTGTCGGGTTGCAGCCATTTCTGCGACAGCGCCTCCAGTCGCCCATCCGCCTTGATCCGCTGCATCGCACTGGCCAGGCTAGTGTGGAACGCCGGGTTGCCTTTCTGAAACGGAATCGCCAGGTCGACTGGCGTGTCGGGCTTCTTCTCTGCATTCAACGATTGCACCAGCACCATCGGCCGTGGCGCGTCGTCCTGCATGGCGATGCGTTGAGAACTGGCCTGGCCGTAGGATTCGCTGAAGTCGAAACGATCCTTGAGTTGCGGGGTCACTGCTATGTGGTTGAGGGCGATGTCGTATTTGCCGCTTTCGACACCAGGGAGCAACTCGGCGGCGTCCACCACGACAAACTCGGCGCGTACATCCAGCTCGTTGGCCAAAAGTTGTCCGAGCTCGACTTCGAAGCCCGTGAGTTTGCCGTCGTCCCTGAAATTGAAAGGCGGAGTGTTGGCCTCCAGGGCAATACGCAGTTCGCCACGGTCGTTGATGTCATCAATGAGTTCGGCATGAGCCAGAGGGCTCAAGAGAGGCAGCAGGCAGATCAGGCCAGGCAGAAAACGCATGGTCACTCCTTTGAATTTCATGTACGCGGCCCCTCCGTTGGGGGTGCGCTTTGCTATGGTTGTCGAGAGCCTTCGACAACGAATGGTCATGAAGTTGTCATGGCCAAACGGATTTTTCGGAAAAACGGGAGAAGAAGATGAAAACCTTTATGTCACGAGCGGCGATGGCGGGGCTGTTGATGGGGGCTTCGATGCTGGCCGGCGCGGCCACGCCAGCCCCTAAAGGCGCGGAAGTGTTCATCGTTTCGCCGGAAGACGGCGCGACGGTACCACAAACTTTTACCGTCAAATTCGGTGTGAAGGATATCGCCCTGGCACCGGCCGGTGATGTCACCAAGAACACCGGGCACCATCATTTGCTGATCGACGTGAAAGAGCTGCCGGCCGCAGGCGCGCCGATTCCGACCGATCCACACCATATGCACTTCGGCAAGGCCCAGACCCAGGCCGACATCAAACTCGCCCCCGGCAAGCACACCTTGCAACTGGAGCTGGGCGACAGCGGCCACATGCCGTTCGATCCGCCGATTGTGTCGAAGAAAATCACCGTCAACGTCGAGTAACGTTCACCAAAAAGGGAGCCCGAAGGCTCCCTTTTCTTGTCGCTCAAATCGCTGTCAGAACAAAACGCGGCAACGAATGGTGCCGTTGATGTGCTGCAGCTTCTCTTGCGCCAGGTCGGAGTACTCGGCGTCGACGTCGATGACTACATAGCCGACTTTCTCGTTGGTCTGCAGGAACTGACCGGAGATGTTGATACCGTTTTCGGCAAAGACCTTGTTGATCTCGCTCATCACACCCGGAATGTTTTCGTGGATGTGCAACAGACGGTGCTTGCCAGGGTGAGCCGGCAGCGCCACTTCCGGGAAGTTGACCGAGGACACCGACGTACCGTTGTCGCTGTACTTGACCAGTTTTTCCGCCACTTCCAGACCGATGTTGGCCTGGGCTTCAGCGGTGGAGCCACCGATGTGCGGGGTCAAGATCACGTTGTCCAGGCCACGCAGCGGGCTCTCGAATTCTTCATCGTTGGAGCGCGGCTCGACCGGGAACACGTCGATGGCGGCGCCGATCAGGTGCTTGTCCTTGATCGCGGCGGCCAAGTGATCCAGCTCGACCACGGTGCCGCGCGCGGCGTTGATCAGGATCCCGCCCTTCTTGATCGCGCGGATTTCCTTCTCACCGATCATCCACTGGGTGGCGGCGGTTTCCGGGACGTGCAGGGTGACGATGTCGGACATGCCCAGCAGTTCGGTCAGGCTGCCGATCTGCGTGGCGTTGCCCAATGGCAGCTTGGTTACGGTGTCGTAGAAGTACACCTGCATGCCCAGGCCTTCGGCCAGGACCGACAATTGCGTGCCGATCGAGCCGTAACCGACGATACCGAGTTTCTTGCCACGGATTTCGAACGAGTTGGCCGCGCTCTTGATCCAGCCGCCACGGTGGCAGGATGCATTCTTCTCGGGGATGCCGCGCAGCAACAGGATCGCTTCGGCCAGCACCAGTTCAGCCACGGAGCGGGTGTTCGAGTACGGGGCGTTGAACACCGCGATCCCGCGCTCGCGCGCTGCGTTGAGGTCGACCTGGTTGGTGCCGATGCAGAAACAACCGACCGCGACCAGTTTCTTGGCGTGGTCGAAGATCTCTTCGGTCAGTTGAGTGCGGGAGCGAATGCCGATGAAATGCGCATCAGCGATCTTTTCCTTCAGCTGGGCTTCAGGCAGAGAACCGGTGAGGTACTCGATGCTGGTGTAGCCCGCCGCCTTGAGGACGTCGACAGCCGATTGGTGGACGCCTTCGAGAAGAAGGAACTTGATCTTGCTCTTATCGAGAGAAGTCTTGCTCATCTGCGTAAACCTGTGTCCCGGAGAAAAATGGCAGGGAAATAGCCAGCAGACGCTGACCCGAACGGCACGACCGCCGTTACCGCAGAACAGCCTTTCAGCACTACCCTGCGGGGTCGGTATGCTAGCATACGCACCCCGCTAAACACTCATTCCTGCGACGTGAAGCGTTCTCAGGATGACTATGAATTGTTCGAGAGTTCTGTCGATGACCAATCCTGCGCTGATAGAAGAGCTGAAGACCCTGGTTGAGCCTGGCAAGGTGCTGACCGATGCCGACTCGCTGAATGCTTATGGCAAGGATTGGACCAAGCATTTCGCCCCGGCCCCCACGGCCATCGTGTTTCCCAAGACCACCGAGCAGGTCCAGGCCATCGTGCGCTGGGCCAATCAGCACAAGGTCGCGCTGGTGCCGTCTGGCGGTCGCACCGGGCTGTCCGCCGCTGCCGTGGCAGCGAACGGCGAAGTGGTGGTGTCCTTCGACTACATGAATCAGATTCTTGACCTGAACATGACCGATCGCACCGCCGTTTGTCAGCCCGGCGTGGTCACCGAGCAATTGCAGAACCTCGCCGAAGAAAACGGCCTGTACTACCCGGTGGATTTCGCTTCGGCGGGTTCCAGCCAGATTGGCGGCAATATCGGCACCAATGCCGGCGGGATCAAGGTGATTCGCTACGGCATGACCCGCAACTGGGTGGCCGGCATGAAGGTGGTCACCGGCAAGGGCGATCTGCTGGAGCTGAACAAAGATCTGATCAAGAACGCCACCGGTTACGACCTGCGCCAATTGTTCATCGGCGCCGAAGGCACCCTGGGCTTTGTGGTCGAAGCCACTATGCGCCTTGATCGCGCGCCGAAGAACCTGACCGCCATGGTCCTCGGCACCGCTGATTTCGACGCGATCATGCCGGTGCTGCACGCCTTCCAGAGCAAGCTCGACCTGACCGCTTTCGAATTCTTCTCCGACAAAGCGCTGGCCAAGGTCATGGGTCGCGGCGACGTGCCGGCGCCGTTCGAGTCCGATTGCCCGTTCTACGCGTTGCTGGAGTTCGAAGCGACCACCGAAGAAGTGGCTAACCACGCCCTGGAAACCTTCGAGCATTGCGTCGAGCAGGGCTGGGTGCTGGACGGCGTGATGAGCCAGAGCGAAAGCCAGTTGCACAACCTGTGGAAACTGCGCGAGTACATCTCGGAAACCATTTCCCACTGGACGCCGTACAAGAACGATATCTCGGTCACCGTCTCGAAAGTGCCGGCCTTCCTGAAAGAAATCGACGCGATCGTCGGCGAACACTACCCGGATTTCGAAATTGTCTGGTTCGGCCATATCGGCGACGGCAACCTGCACTTGAACATCCTCAAGCCGGAAAACCTGAGCAAGGATGAGTTCTTCGCCAAGTGCGCCACCGTCAACAAGTGGGTATTTGAAACCGTCGAGAAGTACAACGGTTCGATTTCCGCCGAGCACGGCGTGGGCATGACCAAGCGTGACTACTTGACCTACAGCCGCTCGCCGGTCGAGATTGAATACATGAAGGCCGTCAAAGCGGTATTCGATCCTAACGGGATCATGAACCCGGGCAAGATCTTCGCTGTTTGACTTTGCATTTAAGCGCTACGAACCAGGAGTCGGTTATGAGCTATCAGCACCAGTATGTCGACGGTACGCGGATTCACTTCCCGCTGGGTAAAGTGGTGTGCATCGGCCGCAACTACGCCGAACACGCCAAGGAACTGGATAACCCGGTGCCGACCGAACCGCTGCTGTTCATCAAACCCGGCAGTTGCGTGGTGCCGCTGGAAGGTGGCTTCAGCATTCCGACCGAGCGCGGCTCGGTGCACTACGAAGCGGAAATCGCCGTGTTGCTCGGCAAGTCGCTGTCGACCAAACCCAGCCGTGAAGAAGTGCTGGACGCCATCTCCGGTTTCGCCCCGGCGCTGGACCTGACCTTGCGCGACAAGCAAGCCGAACTGAAAGCCAAGGGCCTGCCGTGGGAAATCGCCAAGTCGTTCGACGGCGCGGCGGTGATTGCCCCGTTCGTGTCCGGCAGCACCTTCGCTGACCTGACTGACATTGGCATTCGCCTGACCATCAACGGCGAAGTGCGCCAGGATGGTAACAGCAGCGTCATGCTCAACCCGATCGTGCCGATGATCCAGCACATGGCCGGCTGCTTCTCGCTGCAGGCCGGCGACGTGATCCTGACCGGCACGCCGGTGGGCGTCGGGCCGCTGAACGTGGGTGACGAATTGGTACTGGAACTGCCGGGCGCCAGTCGCTTTACCAGCACTGTGCTTTAACAGCACACGCTGAACCCTGTGGGAGCGAGCTTGCTCGCGAAAGCGGTGTATCAGTCTTCATTGAATTGGCTGGCACACGCTATTCGCGAGCAGGCTCGCTCCCACACTGGTTTTCAGTGTCCGTAATAACGGCATTCCCGCCATTTGCCATTTTTTTCACATCCCGTCTGGATAATTTCGCGGCCGGCCGCCTCTGCGCCAGCCCCGTTTGTGCTATTACCCTTAGCCTGATTTTCTGGAACCCCCCGTTGATGGCCACTCGACCGCTTTCCCCTGCGCAATTCTCCCGTCGTCCCCGTTTTCTGCTGCGTTGGTATTACTGGTTATTGCTGGCAGTCGCCGTCGCTTACGGCCTGGCCTTCGCCATGCATTGGGATGACCGTGGCGTGCTCTGGGTGCAGGAGCGCTTCGAAAGCCCGGCCGAGCGCAAAGAGAGCGTGTGGCTGCCGGATTACCACGCGGTGATCGACGGGAAATTGTTGCCCGGCATGGAGAAGGACGAAGCATCCGATCTGGCCTACAACCCGCAAACCAAAACCCTGTTTTCGGTGATGGGCAAGAATCCGTTCCTGGTGGAGCTGACCTTGCAGGGCGAGGTGCTGCGCAAGATGCCGCTGATGGGTTGGAGCAACCCTGAGGCCGTGACGGTCATGGAAAACGGCTTGCTGGCCATCGTCGACGAGCGCGAGCATTTACTGTCGATCGTCAAAGTCGAGGCCGAGACTCGCGAGTTGCATCGGGATGCCTTCCCTAAATACGACCTCGGCCCGTCCGAGGACCAGAATAAAGCCTTCGAAGCCATTACCTGGGACCCGCGCAACCAGCAACTGCTGCTGGGCGAAGAGCGTCCGGCGGCGTTGTTCAGCTGGAAAAGCGACGGCAGCCAGACCTTGACCGGCAGCAAGCAGAAACTGGTCAACGGCGAACTGGACGTTCGCAACCTGTCGGCCCTGGCAATTGATCCACGCACCGGCCACACCCTGGCGCTGTCGGCGGATTCGCACCTGTTGCTGGAGCTGGACGAGCAGGGCGAGCAAGTCAGCTTCATGACCCTGCTGCGCGGCTTCAATGGGCTGAGCAAGACCATCCCTCGCGCTGAGGGCGTGACCATCGACGATGCCGGTAATATCTACATGGTCAGCGAACCGAACCTGTTCTATCGTTTTGAAAAGCAGTAAACCCGGCAGGGTTGTAGGTTAAGGCCAGTGGCCATTAAGCTTGAATTCATACAGCCGTGGTATTTCATCCGCCACTGACTGTTCATGAGCTTGCCCAATGCGTCGATTTGCCCGCCCTAAACCGCTTTTCATTATTCTTCTGCTGGCCACGCTGATCGGCCTGGCCGTGGTCGGTCAGTACCTGCGTCTGTTCGAACGCGCCTGGTTCAATGCGCGGACGATGTGGCTGCCGGCCTCGGAACTGGCGATCAACCTCGATCGCTATCAAGTGGCAATCGAAGCCAAGGTTATCGAGGGGCTCGACGACGATGTCTCGGCCCTGACCTACGATCCGGTGCGCAACAGCCTGTTCACCGTCACCAACAAGAATGCCGAACTGGTGGAGTTGTCCCTCGACGGCCAGATCCTGCGGCGTGTGTCGCTCATCGGTTTTGGCGATGCCGAAGCGGTGGAATTCATCAGCGCCGACACTTACGTAATTTCCGATGAGCGCCAGCAACGCCTGATCAAGATCCATCTGGACGACGACGTCACCTTCCTCGACGCGGCGGAAGCCGAGCAAATGACCTTGGGCGTGCACATGGGCGGCAACAAAGGCTTCGAAGGCCTGGCCTATGATTCCCTGGGCAAGCGACTGTTCGTGGCCAAGGAGCGCGACCCGATGCTGGTCTACGAAATCCAGGGCTTCCCCCATTACACCCCGGACAAATCCTACGCGGTGCATGTGGTGAACAATCCCAAGCGCGATGCCGGGATGTTTGTGCGTGACCTGTCGAGCCTGCAATACGACGAGCGCAGCGGGCACTTGCTGGCGCTGTCGGATGAGTCGCGATTGATTCTAGAACTGGCGGTGGACGGTCGGCCCCTGAGCACCATGTCCCTGAGCAAGGGCCGCCAGGGTTTGCAGAAAACCGTGCCACAGGCCGAAGGCATTGCCATGGATGACGACGGGGTGTTGTATCTGGTGAGTGAGCCGAATCTGTTTTACGTGTTCAAGAAACCTGCGCAGGAATAACTCACACCACTTAATCAATGTGGGAGCGAGCCTGCTCGCGAAAGCGATATGTCAGTCATCACGGCATCGACTGACACACCCTTTTCGCGAGCAGGCTCGCTCCCACTGTTTTTGCGGCGTCTGGAATTACTCAGCGCGCAGGGTCTTCACACCTTCACTGGTGCCCAGCAGCAGCAAGTCTGCCGGCCGCGCCGCGAACAGGCCATTGGTGACTACGCCGACGATGGCATTGATCTGCTTTTCCAGTTCCACCGGATCAGTGATCTGCAGGTTGAACACGTCGAGGATGATGTTGCCGTTGTCGGTCAACACGCCTTCGCGGTACACCGGGTCGCCGCCCAGTTTCACCAGGGCGCGGGCCACGTGGCTGCGAGCCATTGGGATCACTTCCACCGGCAACGGGAAGGCGCCGAGCACCGGCACCAGTTTGCTGGCGTCGGCGATGCAGATGAAGGTCTTGGCCACGGCCGCGACGATCTTCTCGCGGGTCAGGGCCGCGCCGCCGCCCTTGATCAGGTTCAGGTGGGCGTCGCTTTCATCGGCGCCATCGACGTAAAACTCGAGATCGCTGACCGTGTTCAGCTCATACACCGGAATCCCGTGGCCCTTAAGGCGCGCGGCGGTGGCTTCGGAACTGGCGACCGCGCCATCGAATGCGCCCTTGTGCCTGGCCAGCGCATCGATGAAGCAATTGGCAGTGGAGCCGGTGCCGACGCCGACGATGCTCTTGTCGTCGAGTTTCGGCAGGATGAAGTCGACGGCAGCCTGGGCCACGGCCTGTTTGAGTTGATCCTGGGTCATGCGGGCTCCGGAAGCGGGCAGGGGGGAACGGAAAGGCCGGCATTATAGGCCCCGCGACGGGACCGGGGGAAACACTCCTGTGGCGAGGTGGCTTGCCTGCGGCGAGTGGACTTGCCTGTGGTGAGGGGGCTTGCCCCCGTTGGAGCGCGGAGCGCTCCCCCCTGGACACCCTTCACCAGCCGGTTTCACGACTGCTTCGCAGCCGAACGGGGGCAAGCCCCCTCACCACAGGTAGTGCTTCAGGGCTTAAAACCTCAGGATTCGTGTGGTCCGCCAGCCAAAAGCCGGGTTAGACTCCTTGGCCCTGCCCACCTCGCTCAGTGATGTTTTCCAATGCTTGAACACTATGTGAAAAAGATCCTCACCTCGCGCGTCTATGACGTTGCCGTCGAAACCCCGTTGCAGACTGCTCGCCAGCTCTCCGAGCGGTTGGGCAACGACATTTGGCTCAAACGTGAAGACTTGCAGCCAGTGTTCTCCTTCAAGATTCGTGGCGCCTACAACAAGCTCACGCAACTGAGCGATGAGGAACGCGCCCGAGGCGTGGTCACCGCGTCGGCCGGCAACCATGCGCAAGGCCTGGCCCTGGCGGCCAAGGTGTTGGGCGTGAAAGCGACCATCGTCATGCCCAAGACCACCCCGGAAATCAAAGTCGAAGGCGTGCGTTCGCGCGGCGGCAAAGTGGTGCTGCACGGTGATTCGTTCCCGGAAGCCTTGGCCTATTCGCTGAAACTGGTCGACGAAAAAGGCTACGTCTACATCCACCCTTATGATGATCCCCACACCATTGCCGGGCAGGGCACGGTGGCCATGGAGATTCTGCGCCAGCACCCAGGACCACTGGACGCGATTTTTGTCCCGGTGGGCGGTGGCGGCCTGATCGCCGGGATTGCCGCGTATGTGAAATACCTGCGCCCGGACATCAAGATCATCGGCGTCGAACCCGACGACTCCAATTGCCTGCAAGCGGCGATGGCGGCGGGTGAGCGCGTGGTGCTGCCGACTGTGGGCATCTTTGCCGACGGCGTGGCGGTGGCGCAGATCGGCCAGCACACTTTTGATATCTGCAAGCACTACGTCGATGAAGTGATCACCGTCAGCACCGACGAGATCTGCGCGGCGATCAAGGATATCTACGACGATACCCGCTCGATCACTGAACCTGCTGGCGCCCTCGGCGTGGCCGGGATCAAAAAATACGTCGAGTCCCGTGGAGTCAGCGGTCAGACCTTCGTGGCGATCGACTCCGGCGCCAACGTCAATTTCGACCGCTTGCGCCACGTCGCCGAGCGCGCCGAACTGGGCGAGGGCCGCGAAGCCATCATCGCGGTGACCATCCCCGAGAAGCCTGGCAGCTTCAAGGCGTTCTGCGAAGCGGTCGGCAAGCGGCAGATCACCGAGTTCAACTACCGCTACAACACCGGCAGCGAAGCGCACATCTTTGTTGGCGTGCAGACCCACCCGGACACCGACCCGCGCAGCGCGCTGATCGCCAGCCTCACCGAGCAAGGCTTCCCGGTGCTGGACCTGACCGACAACGAACTGGCCAAGTTGCACATCCGGCACATGGTCGGCGGGCACGCGGCGCATGTGGTCGATGAAGTGGTGCTGCGCTTCGAGTTCCCGGAGCGGCCGGGGGCGCTGTTCAACTTCCTCAACAAGCTCGGCGGGCGCTGGAACATCTCGATGTTCCACTACCGCAACCACGGTGCCGCCGATGGCCGAGTTGTCGCAGGCCTGCAAGTGCCCCACAACGAGCGCCACCTGGTGCCCGCTGCGCTTGAGGAAATCGGCTATCCGTACTGGGACGAAAGCGACAACCCGGCTTATCAGCTGTTCCTGGGCTGAACGGCTACGCTGAAGGGCAGGCCATAAGGAAATCGAAGCATGGAAACGTTAACCGCCCTGAAAATGGCGCACACCGCCGCCACCGCCATCTTGCTCGGTTGTGCTTTGGGCCTGGGGATCTGGGTCTGGCAAACGCGGCGCGGCGGCGATGCCACGGCTCCCGCCCGCACCTTGCAGCGGCCGCGGCTGTTCGTCTGGCTGCTGATGGGCCTGGCGCTGCTGAGCATGCCATTTACCGGTTGGTGGATGGTGCACCTGGTGGGCTGGCCGCTGGGGCAGACCTGGCTGCTGGTCTCAAGCGTGCTCTATACCGTGGCGGCGCTGGCCTGGTTCTGGTTGCTGGTGCGCCTGAACACATTGCGCAAAGCGCCGGGTGGCGCCGGGAAATTCACCTTTGCCTTGGCGCTGTTCAGTTTTGTTTGCCTGGTGGCGATTGCCGGGTTGATGGGGGCCAAACCTGTTTAAGGCTTGAAACCGGGTTGCGGCAATCGCTGGCAAGCCAGCTCCCACAGGGTCTTTCAGTGAACACACATTCGGTGGCCACCTAAAAACCTTGTGGGAGCGAGCCTGCTCGCGAAGGCGTTATCAGCCACGCAAACTGATCACCGGCCAACCCCGCTTCTCAGCCTCAGCTTGCAAATTCGGATCAGGATCAACCGCCACCGGGTGGGTCACCTGCTCCAGCAGCGGCAAATCGTTCATCGAGTCGCTATAGAAGTAGCTGTCGTCCAGTGAATTCCCGGTTTCTTCCAGCCAACGATTCAACCGTGTCACCTTGCCTTCGCGAAAGCACGGGATGTCGGTGCTGCGCCCGGTGTAACGGCCGTCAGCCATTTCGCACTCGGTGGCGATCAGGGTCTCGACCCCCAGGCGCGCGGCGATCGGCGCGGTGACGAAGCGGTTGGTGGCGGTGATGATCACCAGTGTGTCGCCGGCGTCGCGATGTTTGGCCAGCAGTTCGAAGGCCTTGGGCAGCAGGATCGGCTCGATGCAGTCACGCATGTAGTCGCGGTGCCATTGATCGAGCACGGCCATGTCGGTGCGGCCGAGGATTTCCAGGCAGAAGTTCAGGTATTCGGCGTTGTCCAGCTTGCCCGCCAGGTAATCCTGATAGAACGCATCGTTGCGTGCCTTGTACGTCACGGCGTCGAGAAAGCCGCGCTCGCACAGGTAATCGCCCCAAGCGTGATCACTGTCGCCGCCCAGAAGGGTATTGTCCAAGTCGAATAAAGCCAGGCGCATTGCAGTTACCCGCTGATAAGTCGGTAAGTGGGTGGATCGGTAAAAAGGCGACAAGAATACGGTCTTTTCACAAGAGTGCACATAAGGTAGGAAGCTTCGTTGCCGCCTTCACAACCTTTGTGGAACAATGCGACGACATGCGTTTGCGAGGTTGTTGCCGTGATCGACCCCGATGGTTTCCGCCCCAATGTCGGGATCATTCTGACGAATGATGCCGGCCAGGTGCTGTGGGCTCGCCGTATCAATCAAGATGCCTGGCAGTTTCCTCAAGGTGGGATCAACCCCCAGGAGACGCCGGAAGACGCCTTGTATCGCGAGTTGAACGAAGAAGTCGGCCTGGAGCGCGAAGATGTTGAAATACTCGCCTGCACCCGTGGCTGGTTGCGCTATCGTTTGCCGCAACGCCTGGTCCGTACCCACAGCCAGCCGCTGTGCATCGGCCAGAAACAGAAATGGTTTCTCCTGCGCCTGATCTCCAACGAGCAGCGGGTGCGGATGGATTTGACCGGTAAACCGGAGTTCGATGGTTGGCGCTGGGTCAGCTATTGGTATCCGTTGGGCCAGGTGGTGACATTCAAGCGCGAGGTGTATCGACGCGCTCTCAAAGAGCTTGCCCCGCGCCTTTTATCGCGCGACTGACGACGGAGTTCGACCCCGAGCCATGCTCAATACGCTGCGCAAGATCGTCCAGGAAGTTAACTCCGCCAAGGATCTCAAGGCGGCGTTGGGGATTATTGTGTTGCGCGTCAAAGAGGCCATGGGCAGCCAGGTCTGCTCGGTCTACCTGCTTGACCCGGAAACCAACCGCTTCGTGCTGATGGCGACCGAGGGCTTGAACAAGCGCTCGATCGGCAAGGTCAGCATGGCCCCCAACGAAGGTCTGGTTGGCCTGGTCGGCACGCGTGAAGAACCCCTTAACCTCGAAAACGCGGCCGGTCACCCGCGTTATCGCTACTTCGCCGAAACCGGTGAAGAGCGCTATGCCTCGTTTCTCGGCGCACCGATCATCCACCACCGCCGCGTCGTCGGCGTATTGGTGATCCAGCAAAAGGAGCGACGTCAGTTCGACGAGGGCGAAGAAGCCTTCCTCGTGACCATGAGCGCGCAACTCGCCGGGGTTATCGCCCACGCTGAGGCCACCGGTTCGATCCGGGGCCTGGGCCGTCAGGGCAAGGGCATCCAGGAAGCCAAGTTCATCGGCGTGCCGGGTTCACCGGGCGCGGCGGTCGGCACCGCGGTGGTCATGCTGCCGCCGGCCGACCTGGATGTGGTGCCGGACAAGACCATTACCGATATCGACGCCGAACTGGCGCTGTTCAAGACCGCCATCGAAGGCGTGCGCGCCGACATGCGCGCGTTGTCGGCGAAACTGGCGACCCAACTGCGCCCGGAAGAGCGCGCGCTGTTCGACGTCTACCTGATGATGCTCGACGATGCCGCCCTGGGGAACGAAGTCACCACCGTGATCAAGACCGGCCAGTGGGCTCAGGGCGCGTTGCGTCAGGTGGTCACCGATCACGTCAACCGTTTCGAATTGATGGACGACGCCTACCTGCGTGAGCGCGCTTCGGACGTCAAGGATTTGGGCCGGCGCCTGCTCGCGTACTTGCAGGAAGAGCGCCAGCAGAATCTGGTCTACCCGCAAAAAACCATTCTGGTCAGCGAAGAACTGACGCCGGCCATGCTCGGCGAGGTGCCGGAAGGCACGCTGGTCGGCCTGGTCTCGGTGCTCGGTTCCGGCAACTCCCACGTTGCGATCCTTGCCCGGGCGATGGGCATCCCGACGGTGATGGGCCTGGTCGACCTGCCGTATGCCAAGGTCGACGGCATCGAATTGATCGTCGATGGCAATCGCGGCGAGGTTTACACCAACCCCAGCGACGTGCTGCGCAAGCAGTTCGCCGAGGTGGTGGAAGAAGAGAAGCAACTGGCGCTCGGCCTCGATTCCCTGCGCGACCTGCCGTGCGTGACCGTCGACGGCCACCGCATGCCGCTGTGGGTCAATACCGGCCTGCTGGCGGACGTGGCGCGGGCGCAGAAGCGCGGGGCCGAGGGCGTGGGCCTGTACCGCACCGAAGTGCCGTTCATGATCAACCAGCGTTTCCCCAGCGAAAAGGAACAACTGGCGATCTACCGCGAGCAACTCGCCGCGTTCCACCCGCAACCGGTGACCATGCGCAGCCTCGACATTGGCGGCGACAAATCGCTGTCGTACTTCCCGATCAAGGAAGACAACCCGTTCCTCGGCTGGCGCGGCATCCGCGTGACCCTCGACCACCCGGAAATTTTTCTGGTCCAAACCCGCGCCATGCTCAAGGCCAGTGAAGGCTTGAACAACCTGCGGATTCTGTTGCCGATGATCTCCGGCATCCACGAGCTCGAAGAAGCCCTGCACCTCATTCACCGGGCCTGGGGCGAGGTGCGCGACGAAGGCACCGACGTGCCGATGCCACCGATTGGCGTGATGATCGAAATCCCGGCGGCGGTGTATCAGACCAAGGAACTGGCGCGGCAGGTGGATTTCCTCTCGGTCGGCTCCAACGACTTGACCCAATACCTGCTGGCCGTGGACCGCAACAACCCTCGGGTGGCCGATCTTTACGACTACCTGCACCCGGCGGTGCTGCAAGCCTTGCAGAACGTGGTGCGCGACGCCCACGCCGAAGGCAAGCCTGTGAGCATCTGCGGCGAAATGGCCGGTGACCCAGCGGCGGCGGTGCTGTTGATGGCGATGGGTTTCGACAGCCTGTCGATGAACGCCACCAACCTGCCGAAAGTGAAATGGATGCTGCGCCAGATCAACCTCAGCAAGGCCAAGGAACTGCTCGCGGAACTGATGACCATCGACAACCCGCAGGTGATCCACAGCTCGCTGCAACTGGCGCTGAAGAATTTGGGATTGGCGCGAATGGGCAATCCGGTGGCTGCCAAGCCTCTGTAACAGGCTGAAGGCGCTATCGCTGGCAAGCCAGCTCCCACAGGGATTTGTGCTGTTCACACATCCAATGTGGGAGTCTACTCGCGAAGAAGTCGGTAGACACTGAAGTCACATACGACAAAGCCCCCTGTGGGAGCTGGCCTACGATAACGTCAGCCCAGTCAACCGCGCACTACAACCTGAGCTCCACCTCCCCCAAATGCCCGCCATACGGCCCAAAACTGCGCTCGACCATCCACCGCGAACCATCCGCCTGGACGATCAACACCGTGCTCGCTCGCGTGCCATACGTGGGGCTGGCGATGAACACGCTCGACAGCAACGTCTCGGTGGCCAGCCCGACGCCGGTGTCCGGTAACTCGTTGACGGGGGCGGGTTGCGGATCGTTCAACAGCGCCAGCAACGTCTCAGGCCGGGGATCGTCCAGCAACGCCTCAAGGCCGGCGCGGGCCTTCAGCAGTTTGGGCCACGGCGTGTCCAGCCCGGCATTCGATAAGCCGTAGACCCCCGGCGCCAGCAACACCGCTTCCCGTTCCCGCGCGTTGTAGTGCCACAACTCATGGCTGTTGCCGACCAGCAGGTTGAATCCGGCGTATTCCGTCGAGCGCCCGACCACATCGGTCAAATAATCATCAATCGGCATCTCGCCGCTGAGAAAACGCGCCACCAGTTCACCACGGGATTTGCGGGCGGGCGCTTGCTGCGGGTCGCGGATGTTGGTGAGCGCCGCAAAGCGGCCGTGGTCGCCGACCCCGAGCCAAGTGCCGCCAGCCTCCAGATCACGACCGGCATGCACTTGCGGCGCTTCCGGCCATTGCCCCAGCGGCAGGCTGGGCCGGGCGTAAAATTCGTCGCGGTTGGCCGCCACGATCAGCGGTTGGGTGTGCCCCGGCCGCCAGGCAAAAACGATCAGGCACATAAGGTGGTCCTTGTGTGTTTTCTGCCCACTCTACGCAGTCGGCCTCCGGGCATCCATCGCCACGTCGATGCGGCGACCCAGTCTTGCATTTACTCATTCGGATAATTCAACTAACCATTCATCCCGGTTAAATTGTTTCTGTTATTCGTTCGATAACAATTTAACTGTGTGCCAAGTCACAGATAATTGGCTAAATAACAGTTTAGTGATATCAACTTGATATTGGTTTTATGCACAACTTAACCTGTGAAAAACCTTTCACAAGCTTTCACAACGATGTTCGATCTTTTCTAAGTAGTCTTTCGATGTGCCAGCCAGACAGCCCCTGCGGTTGGTACACAAGCCATGCAGTTGTTGGCTTTCGAGAAACTTACCTACTTGAAGAAGGATGTTGAACATGTCTGACGTGCCTCCAGTAAGCTCCGGTAACTCCCAAGCCGCTATTGATAAAATGGCCGCCGTATTTGATATGGCGATCGAGAAGTCTGCTCAAATTACTTTGATCAGCACCCAGAAAAAAGCTGAACTTGACGCTACGAAACAACGACCTAACTAATAAGTCGTGTTTGCGGGCGGCGGCCTCGCTGCCCGCAAGTTTTCGCACTTCGCCAATGATTAATCATCATGATTTTCCTCGGCAGTCACCCCGATGTGCCCTGTGGATTCAAAGGGTGGTATCCCAATCATGACGGCCCTGATTTCCCTGTCCACGACACCCCAGGCCCAACGTCCGCTGCTGAGCATCCTCGACGGCGTGCATCAAGGCGTGGCGTTGTCGCTCGATCAACCGGTGTATGTCCTCGGCGCGGGTTTGCACTGTGATTTAGTGCTCAGCGATCCGGGTATCGCCGACGAACACCTGCACCTGCGCATGACTGAACGTGAGCTGGCCATCGAAGCACGCGGCGGCGACGTGCGCGTTGTGCGTGGCGGGCAATCGATCAACGTGCCCATGGGCAGCGGCCATCGCGCGCGGTTGCCGGTGAACATCCATATCGGCGCTGCTCGATTGCAGATTGAGCAAGTCGGCCCCGCAACAGGCACCACAAACGCACCGCGCCGCGATGATAGCCGCTGGCTGTGGATGGTCGCGCTGGTGGCGTTGTTGCTGGGGGGCTCGGCGTTTGCTCTGCAAAGCGCCCCTGAGCGGAGCCAGCCAGCGCTGGCCGTGGCGTCTCGTGTGGCCACGACAGCGAGCCAACCGGTGCTGACCCTGAAAGAAGCTCGCACCTGGCTCGAAGCACAACTGCGCAGCGACGGTTTCCCCGCCATCACCCTCGAAACCGCCGGCGACCAGCTCCTCGCCAAAGGCGTGTTCGATCGGCCGCTCAAGTCGCGCTGGGCCGATCTGCAACAGCGTTTCGACCAGCGTTTCGGCGGCCAAGTGATCTTGCGCTCCAGCGTGACCCAGCGGGCCGACATCGCCGCGCCGCGCGTGCGCTTCCAGGCTGTGTGGTTCGGCACCGACCCCTACGTGATCAGCGACAGCGGCAAGCGTCTGTATCCCGGCGCGGCTCTGCCGGACGACTGGGTGCTGGAGCGCATCGATCCTGACGCGGTGGTGTTGTCCCGTGGCGACGAACGCTTCAGCCTCACGTTGTAACCCTCCCGGCCGGACATCTTATGCAGACTCCTGAATGAAGATCGAACCCCATCTGCCGCTGGCGCCAAGCCCTCGCACCGCCCCGGTGGAGGAGCTCAAGCCAACGCACGCGCGCCAGTCCCAGGCGTTTGATGCGGTGCTCAGCAGTCGCGAAATCCGCGCCCGGCGCTCCCTGCGCGGTGAAGCGGAAAAAACCGCCGACAGCGAAAGCATCAGCGCCGAACTGTTCGGCAATCGGCGTTCCCTCGACATCCTCGATCACGTGCTGCGGCACATCGTGCCGGCCATGGACGCCGACCCCGAGACGCAACAACTGGCCGAGGCGCTGATCCGCGAAGAGATCCAGACGCGCACGGCATTGGAAGCCCAGCGTTCGCAGGGGCAAGGCTGATGTCCCGGCGCGACCGCGAGGGCGTCGAGTTGCTCAAGGGCCTCGCCGATTTGTATCGGCGCGGCGGCCAGGCGCCACGGGCGCTGGTGTTGCTGCTGATCGCGGCGCACGTGGCGCCAGAAGACGGCGCGCTGCTCAGTCGCCTGGCGCTGCTGTTCATCGAAACCGGTAACGCCTCCCGCGCACTCAATGCCCTCGACCGGCTGGTGGCGCTGCAGGGTGAGTCGGCCAGTTCGTTGCTGCTGCGCAGCCGCGCGCTATGGCTTGGCGCCGATCACGATGCAGCGCGCCAATGCTTCAAACGTTACCTCGCCGCCCGCCGGCAATCCCATGAGTAACCCGTCAATGCGCGTCGTGTCCCGACTCAATGGCCTGGCGCAAATTGCGTCCAAGCGTACCGACGTGATCATCGTCGCATTCATGCTCATGGCCATCGCGATGATGATCATCCCGCTGCCGACCTTTCTGGTGGACGGCCTGATCGCCATCAACATTGCCCTGAGCCTGTTGATCCTGATCCTCGCGTTCTACATCTCGCACTCGGTGGATTTCTCCGCGCTGCCGCCGCTGATTTTGCTCAGCACGCTGTTTCGCCTGGCGCTGTCGATCACCACCACGCGCCTGATCCTGCTGCACGGCGACGCCGGGCACATCGTCAAGGCGTTCGGCGATTTCGTGATTGGCGGGCAAGTGGTGGTGGGTCTGGTGGTGTTCCTGATCATCACCATCGCCCAGTTCATCGTCATCACCAAAGGTGCGGAGCGGGTGGCCGAAGTGGCGGCGCGTTTCACCCTGGACGCGATGCCCGGCAAGCAGATGAGCATCGACAACGACCTGCGCAACGGCGACATCGATCAACCGGAAGCACGCCGCCGCCGCTCGCGGGTCGAGCGCGAGAGCCAGATGTTCGGCGCGATGGACGGGGCGATGAAATTCGTCAAGGGCGACGCCATCGCCAGCCTGGTGATCCTCGCGGTGAACCTGCTGGGCGGCATGGTGATCGGCATGCTCGAACGGGACATGGCCTTCGCCGATGCGGCGCACACCTACACCTTGCTCTCGGTGGGCGATGGGTTGATCGCGCAGATTCCGGCGCTGATGATTTCCGTGGCGGCGGGCACCGTGGTCACCCGGGTCAACGGCGAAGGCGTGCAGGGCGACCTGGGCTCGGAAATCATCCGGCAACTAGGGGCCAGCCACCGCGCGTTAGCGTTGACCGGTCTGATCCTGGCAGGCATGAGCCTGCTGCCGGGCTTTCCATCGACGGTGTTCCTTATTCTCGCGCTGCTGTTCGGCGGCGCAGCGTTGCTGATGCACCGGCGGCAGAAAGCCGCAACCGAAGAAGCGCCGGTCGAGGCCGTCGTGGAAGAACCGGTCGCCGAAGCAGTCCATGAGCCCATCGAGCAGACCAGCAAACCCTTGGACAGCCGTGTGCTGTTGATCCTCGGTTCGGCGCTGGCCGCTTCGGCGCCGGTGCACGGTTTGCGTCAGCGCCTGGAGTCGCTGGGCCACGAGATCCGCGCCGATCTCGGCCTCGAAGTGCCGGTGCCGGAGGTCTATGTCGAGCGCTCCGCAGCAGCGGAACACTTTCGCATCGAGCTTGAAGGCGTGCCGGTCAGTGAAGGGACGATGCCGGCCGATCACCTGTTACTGCAAGACGATCCGGTGCACCTGCACCTGTCGCAGATCCCGCTGCTCGAAGCCGACTCGCCCCTCGACTGGCGCCCCGCGCACTGGATCGAAATTCAGCATGAGGCAGCGCTGAAAACCGCTGGCATCGGCTTCCTGTACCCGGATGAAATTCTCCGCGCATTGGTTGATCGCACGTTGCGCCGTTACGTCGGTGATTTCCTCGGCATCCAGGAAACCCGGGCGATCCTCGAACGTGCCGAAAGCAGTTACGGCGAACTGGTTAAGGAAGTACTGCGCGGCCTGCCGATCCAGCGCATGGCCGAAGCGCTGCGCTTGCTGATCAGCGAAGGCGTGTCGATCCGCAATCAACGGGCGTTGCTCGAAGCCATGGTCGAGTGGGGCCCGCGCGAAGCGGACGCCACGCAACTGGCGGAACACTTGCGCAGCGCCCTGGCCCGGCAGATTTGCCATCAGCACGCCGACCGCAACCGAGTGATCAGCGCCTTCGTGCTGGCGCCGCGTTTGGAGGAACAACTGCGCTCGGCGCTGCGGAAAAAGGAGCATGGCCGCGACCAGTTTCCCGAAGAGTTGAACCGCGCCCTGCTGATGCAGATGCGCCAGGTGTGCGCGCCGCTGGCGCCCGGCGTCACCGGCGTATTGCTGGCGCACCCGGAACTGCGGCGCGGCCTGCGACGCCTGGCGGATCGCGGCGAACTGGAGCTGGCGGTGTTGTCGTTCCGCGAACTGGCCAGCGAATACCACCTGCAAGCCCTGGCCACACTTGGGCTAAACGAAATCACCCACCGCCGCGAGCCTGTTGCCGCGACGGTCACTTCACTGGCGAGCGCTTCATGACCTGTTTTCGACGAATTGCCCTGTGCCTCGCCGCAGTGTGCTGGATACCGCTGCCATCGCACGCCCAGGCCCAGGACATTCGCTCCGGCAGCCGCGGCAGCCTTGACTTGGCGCTGAGCGAAGGCAAGGTCTTGCACTTCGCCGCACCGGTGGAATCGGTGCTGGTGGCTGATCCCGCCGTGGCGGATCTGCAAGTGGTGTCACCGGGGGTGATCTACGTGTTCGGCAAGACGCCGGGGCAGACCTCGCTGATTGCCTTGGGCGGCGACGGCCAGGAAATCGCCGCGCTGGCGGTGAGCGTCAACAGCGGCACGCAAGCGGTGGTGCAACCCTTGAAAGCGCTGCATCCCGGCACCGGGGCGCAGGTCGAAGCCAGCGGCAATCGCCTGATCGCCAAAGGCTCCGTGGGCAGTGTTGCCGAGGCCACCGACCTGAACGCCTTGCTCAGCAGCGAGGGGCAGAACTTCCAGAGCGCGTTGAACAGCGCCACTTACACAGGTTCCGCCCAGGTCAATATCCGCGTGCGCTTCGCCGAAGTCTCTCGCACCGAACTGCTGCGCTACGGCGTCAACTGGAATGCCTTGTTCAACAACGGCACCTTTTCCTTCGGCCTGATCACCGGCGGTGCCCTGGCGTCGGATGTCGCCTCGGGGGCGACCAACGTGATCAGCGCCGGGCTCAGTTCCGGCAACGTCAACGTCGACACTTTGCTTGAAGCCCTGCAAAGCAACGGCATCCTGGAAATCCTCGCCGAACCGAACATCACCGCCATGACCGGGCAGACCGCCAGTTTCCTCGCCGGTGGCGAAGTGGCGATTCCGGTGCCGGTCAACCGCGACGTGGTGGGCATCGAGTACAAGCCGTTCGGCGTGTCGCTGATGTTCACCCCGACTCTGCTGCCCAACGGCCGCATCGCCCTGCAAGTGCGCCCGGAAGTCAGCAGCCTGATGGGCAGCACCGTGGAGCTGGGCGAGTTTCGCGTGCCGTCGTTCCGCGTGCGCCGCGCCGATACCCGGGTGGAAGTCGGCAGCGGCCAGACCTTCGCCATCGCCGGGCTGTTCCAGCGCGAGAGCAGCCAGGACATGGACAAGCTGCCGCTGTTGGGCGACGTGCCGATTCTCGGCAACCTGTTTCGCTCCAAACGCTTCCAGCGCAACGAAACCGAACTGGTGATCCTGATTACCCCGTACCTGGTGGAGCCGGTACGCGGTCGCACCCTGGCGACACCGCTGGATGCCCAGCGCGCCGAGGCCACGACGCTGTCCGCCGGACCGCGCAGCGGCGGCAAATTCGGCTTCTACATGAACTGATCGAGGCGCACCGATGACGTATTTTCCACCGTTGCTTGGCCTGTTGCTGATCACCGCACTGGCGGGCTGCAAGACGCACCTGGACCCGGTCTCTTATTCACCGGATTACCAGGCCACTCGCGGCGCCGATGGCCGGGTCGAGCTGACGCCGGTCGAGTGCCTGAAACCCTCGGCGCCGGATCAGTTCGAGCTGGCCGAGGACTATCGGCCGTCGCTGGCGTTGGGCTGTGCCAATGCGCTGAACCTGTTGCAAATGGTCGAGCAGCGCCAGGACCTGACCCAGGGCCGCGCCACCGGGCCGACGATGGCGGCGCCGGTCGGCCGCGCGGCGCAGGTGTACATCGACGGTTACGACCGTGAAGAGCTGCGTCGACGCCAGGCCGAACAACGGGCCAGCGTCGACACCAAGGAGGGCCAATGAACCGCGCCGCTTCACTGACTGTCGATCAACCCCAGTTCGCGGGCCTGGGCCTGCGGGTCGCTGATGGCTTTGATGCGGCGCGCTTCCACCAGCAATTGCTGGCGTTCGGCGGGGCTGATGTCGTCCAGCGGCGTGCTCAGGGCGTCTTGCTCGTGCCCGGCGAGCACCATCACCAACAGTTCGTTGCGCTGGTGCCGCGCCTGCGCCCGGGGCGATTGACTGACTTTTCGAATGTCGCTCAAGGCTTGTTGCGATTGACCGCCCAAGGCGTAGGCCAGGGCCAGGTTGGATTGTGTGTCGAGGTCCGCCGGCGCCAGGCTCAGGCTCTGCTTGAACGCTGCCTGCGCCGCGCCCGGCTGGCCGCGCAAAATCTGCGCAATACCCAAGCGGTTGTAAGCGACTGGCTGTTTCGAGGTGCTGGCGGCCTGGCTCAAGGCGTTCACCGCGCGCTCCAGTTTGCCTTCGCGCAGTTGCGCGGTGCCGAGGCCGAGCAGGCCTTGCGCGTTGTTCGGGTCCAGTTCGAGGGCTTGCTGGAACGCGCGTTCGGCCCCTCGCGGGTCGCGGCTGTCGAGACGGGTCTGGCCGAGTTTCAGCCACACCTCGAGGCCGGCGCCCGGTTGCGTACTCGCCCGCTCGTACAACGCCGCGGCGGTGGCCGGGTCGCCGCGTTTTTCCACGTCGGCAGCCAGGCGCATGAAACGCTCGTATCCGCTGTCGGGCGTCGACTGGCTGGCGCAACCGGCCAGCAATACAGCGCCGCTCAGCAGCAGGGAACAGGCAAGGATGTTTCGCATGAACAAGGCTCTCGGGTCGGAAGTGACGCCAGCGCCGAGGTGACAACCCAGCGGCGCGAATCAGGGATGAAATCTGCCAGCGACTCTACCAACTTTGCCTCCAATAGCGACCTCTTTATTGGCGTGGCATGCACCATCGGTGGCGATCATGCGTAACGTTCTGATCGTGTTGCTGGCGTGCCTCGCCGCCGTCGTCGCATGGCCGTCGCTGGCCGCGCAAAGCGCTGCACAGAAACAGCCGGACTGGTACGCCGAACCCTATCCCTACGTGCTGGTGGATCAGGATTTGCGCGCCGCGCTCAATGAGTTCGGTCATCACCTAGGGCTGATCATGGTGCTCTCGGACAAGGTCCGCGGTCGTTCGCGGGGCAACCTGCGCGCCGACAGCGCCGGGCAATTTTTGACGCTGCTCAGCGACTCCAATCATCTCAGTTGGTATTTCGACGGCCACATGCTGTACGTCCACGCCGAAGACGAAGCCGCCACGCGTCTGTTCAATCGTTCATCAACCAATATCGAGCAATTGCACGGCTGGCTCGATGGCCTGGACGTGTATGGCCAGCCGCTGTCGGTGCGCGCCAGCGCCGACGGAAACGAGTTGCTGGTGTTTGGCGCCCCGCCGTTTCTGGCGCGGGTCCAGCAGCACCTTGATCAAACGGTGAAACCGGTGGCGGCGGCGCCCGCCCGTGGCCGACCGATGCGTGTGTTTCGTGGCAACAGTGTCACTGAAGTCAACCCTTGAAGTCTTGAACCTACCCAATCGAGCACTCACTCAGGAGCAGCACTATGTCAGTCAACCCAGTGGAAAACGCCAACCCTGGCGGCGTCACCCCGGAAGCCCAGTTCAACGTGGCGCTGGACAATGCCTCGATCAAAGCCAAGGCCGAACCGGCGCCGTCGGGCGAGTTCAGTGACGATGAGCTCGATCAACTGGTGGGCCAGGCCGTGGTCCTCGGCGGGCAGTTCATCGTCATGCCGATGATGCAGAACCTGTTGAAGGAAGCTCAGGAAGACGACGAAGAATAGGGCCCGGCCATGAGCATCAGTCTCGCAGCAAACGCAGCACCGGCGGCTATGCCGCCGGCAGGAGGGCCGGGCGCGGCGCAAGCTTCGCAAAGCCTGTTCGAACACATGGCCAACACCGCCAAGGTCACGCCGGAAGGCGCCGGCCCGCACGAGTTGGGGGCCAACCTGATGGAGCGCCTCAACGGTTTTATCGACCGTTCGCGCGGGTTTTCCGAGCGCACCGACCTGGTGGCCAAAGGCGCCACGCCGACTGAACAACCTGCACTGGCCGCGGCGGAAAAAGCCCCGTCGCAGTCGGGCGAAGCGCCGAAAAAAGTCGGAGAACAGCAGGTCGATCAACTGGTGCACTCGCTGGGGAAAATGTTCGATTACTCCATCGAAACGCAAATGGTCGTGCGCGGGGCGACGCAAGTCTCCGGCGCCGCCAACACCTTACTCAAAGGCCAATAAGCCATGATCCAGCGTCGCCGCCCTGTGCGTTTCATCGGCCTGCTCGTGTTGATCTGCCTGTTGCAAGGCTGCGACATGGACCTCTACACCAACCTCAGCGAGCGCGAAGCCAACGCCATGGTCGCGGTGTTGCTGCGCGAGGGCATTCCCGCTGCGCGCAAGGTCCAGGCCGACGGCCAATTGAAAGTGGTGGTCGACGAGCAACGCTTCCCCGAGGCCATGGCGCTGCTCGACAGCGCCGGTTTGCCGCAACAGGCATTCGCCAACATGGGTCAGGTGTTCAAGGGCAATGGCCTGGTGGCCTCGCCCGTGCAGGAACGCGCGCAGATGATCTATGCCCTCAGCGAAGAGCTGTCGCACAGCGTGTCGCAGATCGACGGCATCGTCTCGGCGCGGGTGCACGTGGTGCTGCCGGACAACGATTTGCTCAAGCGGGTGATCTCGCCGTCCTCGGCCTCGGTGCTGGTGCGCTACGAGCCGTCCACCGACATCAATCAGTTGATTCCGCAGATCAAGACGTTGGTCGCTAACGGCATCTCCGGCCTGAGTTATGAAGGCGTGTCGGTGACCGCGGTGAAGGCGGCGACCTCCAGCAGCCAGGCCAATCGGCAGCCGGCACTCGCCAGTTTCATGGGCCTGTGGCTGCTCGAAGAAAACCTCGGGCAAGCGCGCTGGATGTTCGGCGGATTGTTGCTGGTGGCGCTGCTGCTGGCCGGGGTGCTGGTCAACCAATGGTGGACCCGGCGGCGCGGGCAGTCAGTGTATGCGCTGGAATCGCGACCATGAGCGAACGATACGCCGAGTGGCAACAACTGACCGCGCAGCCGTTGGATTTCGTCAGCGGCGACAGCCTGCGCGCCTGCTTTGCGTCGTCGATCCCTGTCGAGCAGATTCACGGCCTGATCACCCGGCCACGATTCAGCGAGCGTTTGTTGCACCTGCTGATGACGCGTCGCCAATTGTCGCCGCTGGTCAGCGTGCCACTGCCGGAGGAACACGACCTCGCGGTCCTGCTGCTGAGCGCCGAGGCTTTCGCCCAATTGCCGCGTTTGTGTGGCGCGGTGTGGCATGGCGTGACCCTCAGCCGGGAGATTCGCAGCGAAGTGCTTAACCCGCTGCGCGCCGCGTTGGGCGCCGAGGTGTACGCCCAGGCCTTGGCGCATCGGCATCTGGCGGGCGCCGCCAACCTGTTGCTGGATCCGCCGGCACTGATCGCCGCCATCGAGCGCGACGGTCTGGCCTGCGTCAATGCCTGGTTCCGCGAGCAACCACCTGCTCTGCAAGCCTGGCTGCGCCTGCGCCTGCCGGACCTGGGCGAGGATGGGGCGCGCCTGGCGAAAGGCGCGCAGATCGTCCGCGAGATGGCGATCACCTTGACCTCCACCCATAAGGCGCAACCCCATGAATGAACTGCCGAGCCGGCCCACCGCAACCATTCTGCGCGCCGCTGAAGCCGATGCCTGGATCGACGGCTACGGCTTTTTGCAGGCCGCCCGGGAGGAAGCCGAACGTGTGCGCCAGGACAGCCAGCAATGGCTGCGAGCGGCCCGCGACGAAGGCTTCGCCGAGGCCCGTCGGCACGGTGATGAGCAAGTGATCGAACGCCTGGCGCAGACCGCGCAGCAGGTCGACAGCTACCTGGCCGGCATTGAAACGGCATTGGTTGATCTGGCGCTGGGCGTAGTCCGCGAAGTGCTGGACCAGCAGGAACCCGCCGCTCTGCTGCTGTCCTGCACACGCAAGGCACTGCTCGCATTTCGTCAGGACCAGCACTTGACGCTGTTCGTCCCGACCGTCGAGGTGGCGGCGGTGCGTGAACAGTTCGACAACGAAGCGCCGCCGTCGCCGCTGCTGAACGTCGAAGCCGATGCGCAGTTGGCCCCCGGCCAGGCACGCCTCAGCGGTCCGACCGGCACCGTGGAAGTCGGGCTGGAGGCGCAGTTGCAGAACATCCGCCGCAGCCTGCTGCCGTTTGCAGGGGAGAGCGCGGCGTGAACCCGTTGTTGCAACCGCTGATGGCGCAACTCGGCGAGCGCCTGAGCCAGGCGCGACCGCGACCGATGAAAAGCACCGTGCGCAGCATTCGCGGGGTGCTGTTGCGCGCCAAAGTGGCGGGGGTGCGCATCGGCGAATTGTGCCTGTTGAACGACCCGGACACCGGTCGCAGCTTGTCCGCCGAAGTCATCGGTTTCGAGGAAGACGAAGCGATTCTCTCGCCCATCGGTTCCATGCAGGGCCTGTCGACCCGCACCTGGATCGTCGCCACCGGCGAAACCCTCGGCGTCAGCGTGGGCGACGGTTTGCTCGGCCGGGTGGTCAGCGCCATGGGCGAAGTGCTCGATGACCCGAGCATGCCGGTCATCGGTCCGATGCAGCGCTACCCGTTGCACGCCGAGCCGCCGTCGCCGTTCAGCCGTCAACTGATCAGCCAACCGTTGGCGCTGGGCATTCGCTCGGTGGACGGCTTGCTGACCATGGCCCAAGGGCAACGCATGGGCATCTTCGGCGAGCCGGGGGTGGGCAAGTCATCGCTGCTGGCGAGCATCATCCGCCACACCGATGCCGATGTGATCGTGATTGGCCTGATCGGTGAGCGCGGTCGCGAAGTCCGCGAATTGCTCGATGTACAACTCGACGCCCAGGCCCGCGCGCGCACCGTGGCAGTGGTGGCGACCTCGGACCGGCCCGCCGCCGAACGGGTGCGCGCGGCGTTCGTCGCCACCGCCATGGCCGAATACCACCGCGACCAGGGGCGCAACGTGTTGCTGCTGATGGACAGCCTCACGCGTTTTGCCCGAGCGCAACGGGAGATCGGTCTGGCCGTCGGTGAACCGCCCACCCGGCGCGGTTATCCGCCGTCGTTCTTCGCCGCGTTGCCGCGTTTGCTCGAACGGGCTGGACCCGGTGCGCGAGGCAGCATCAGCGCTTTGTATACGGTGCTGACCGAGGGCGATGCGTCGATGGACCCGGTGGCCGAGGAAGTGCGTTCGATCCTCGACGGCCACCTGGTGCTCAGCGCCGAACTGGCCCAGCGCAACCATTTCCCGGCCATCGATGTGCTGCGCAGCCGCAGCCGTTTGATGGACCAGGTGACGAACGACGAACAGCGTCACCTGGCGATGCGCGTGCGTGAGTTGATGGCGCGTTACGCCGACATCGAATTGCTGATCCGGGTCGGCGAGTACAGCGCCGGCAGCGATCCACTGGCTGACGAAGCCATTGCCCGGCACGACGCCATCGAACAATTCCTGCGCCAGAGCGCCGAGCAACCCTGCGGCCCGCACGCCACCTTGCGTCACTTGTGCGAGGTGCTGGCATGAGCGGCGGCCATCCTTCCCTGAACCGGCGAACCCATCGATGAAAACCCATGAACTGCGCAACTTGCAGGCCCTGCGGCAATTGCGCGAGCAACGGGCCGCCACGCAACTGCTGGTCGAACAGCGGCAATGTCAGGAACGCGAGCGTGAACTCGCGCTGGCGAAGCAGCGCCTGCACCGGCACCGCGAACAATTAGCGCGCGAAGCACAACAGGCCTATGCGGCGTTGGCCGACGGCCTGTCGGTGACCCAGTGGCACGTCGCGCAAAGCCAGTTGCAAGGTCTGAGCGATGAACAAGCGCAACTGCAAACCGCTGCCGACGCCATGACCCGGCAGCGCGACCAACAGCTCCAGCGCCGCGAAGACTGCCGCGTGCAGCACCTCGCCCGGCAACGCCAGTGCGACGCCTGGGACAGCGTGGTCGAGCACCGCCAGCGCGGCGAACTGCGCGCCGCCGAGCACCGCGAAGACGCCGACGAAGGTGTGCAGACACCCTCCGCCGCAGGGGCGAATTGATGCACGCCACGCCCCTGACCCTGACACTCCACGATCCCGCCTGGCTCGATCTGCACAACCGCTTGCACCAACCGCGCCAGGCGTGGTCGGCAACCCTCGGCGAACAGTCTATCGAGCTGAGTTGGGGCGCTGCGGCGCCGTTGAATGAGTCCACGCGAGACCTCTGGTTGACCCTCGGCGAAGCCTGGCTGCGCCTGCGCATTAGCGGCAACGCCGTGCCAACTGCGTTGCCCGTCGCCAGTGACGATGCCGAGGCCGATGCACTGCTGATGGAACTGGCGTTGCTGGCCGTGCTGGAACCGCTGGAAGTGCGGCTCGGCGTGCCTCTACGGGTGCGTGCCGAACGCGATTTCCCGGCCACGGACTTACCCCTGAATTTGCACCTGGCGCTGAGCATCGACCATGGCCCTGCGCACTCTGTGCAACTGGAGATGGACGCGACGGCCGCCGCGTTGCTCGCCGATCGGCTGCTGCCCCAGGCGCGTCCGCTGCTGGACAGTTTCACCGCGCTGGCCGTGGTGCTCGCGGTCGAGGCCGGGCAGGCCTGGCTGAACCTCGCTGACTGGCGCGGTTTACGCCCAGGGGATGTGGTGATGCTCGACACACCCGCCGAGCGAATGCTGGTGCTCAACCGCACGTTGCAAGCGCGCGCTGAACGCCACGGTGAGGCGGCGATCCGTCTGCTGGAACCCCTGAATCCCGTCAATCCGACTCTGGAAAACCCGATGAACTCACCTGAATACCCACGTGCAGAGGACGCGACCTTGAATGACTTGCCGCTCAAATTGGTGTGCCAGATCGGCAGCCTCGAGTTGTCCTTGGCGCAGTTACAACAGTTGGGCGTTGGCAGCTTGCTGCAACTGACACCGCGCACCGATGAAGCCGTGGACTTGATGATCAACGGCCGTTGCGTCGGGCGCGGACACCTGGTGCAAATCGGTGAAGGCCTGGGCGTGCGCCTGCAGAGTTTCGCCAAAGCATGAGTGGCTTCCAGCCCAATCTGATCGAGATCATTCTGGTGGTCGCGACCATCGGTTTGATCCCGCTGGCGGTGGTGACCCTGACCGGTTTCATGAAGATTTCGGTGGTGCTGTTCCTGGTGCGCAACGCCTTGGGTATCCAGCAGACGCCGCCGAACATGGTGCTTTACGGCATCGCGCTGATCCTCTCGGTGTATGTGACCACGCCGCTGATCAACGACATGTACAAGCAGGTGCAGGGCCGTGAAATCAACCTGGAAAACGTCGAGCAATTGAAGGAACTCGGCGACGCCCTGCGTCCGCCGTTGCAGGCGCACCTGGCGCGGTTCGCCAATGAGACCGAGCGCGGGTTCTTCGTCTCGGCCACCGAGACCATCTGGTCGCCGGAAGCCCGGGCCGACCTGCGCGATGACGACCTGGTGGTGCTGATTCCAGCGTTTGTCAGCAGCGAGCTGACCCGCGCCTTCGAGATCGGTTTTCTGCTGTACATCCCATTCCTGGTGGTCGACCTGTTGGTCTCCAATGTGCTGATGGCCATGGGCATGTCGATGGTCTCGCCGCCGCTGATTTCGATTCCCTTGAAAATTCTGTTGTTTGTCTCGTTAAGCGGCTGGTCGCGCTTGATGCACGGTTTGATCCTTAGCTACGGGTGACCTTATGGGCCAGGACATGTTTCTTTCGCTGATGAAACAGGCGCTGATGACAGTGCTGTTTCTCTCGGCGCCGGCGTTGGGCGTGGCGATCCTCGTGGGCATGGGCGTGGGGTTGTTGCAGGCGCTGACGCAAATCCAGGACCAGACCTTGCCGCAAGTGGTGAAGCTGGTGGCGGTGCTGCTGGTGATCGTATTTGTCGGGCCGCTGCTAGCCGGGCAGGTGGTGGAACTGGGAAGCCTGGTGCTGGACAACTTTGCCCTGTGGACCCGTTGATCGACATGGACGGCGGTTTCGCCACGCCGCTGGTGGAGGTCGCTTACCCGGTGATTACTTCGGCGGCGCTGGCGGCGTGTCGCGCCACCGGGTTGGTGCTGATCACCCCGGCCTTCAATCGCCTGGGCCTGACCGGGATGATTCGCGGCTGCGTTGCCGTGGCGATTTCGATCCCGATGTTCATGCCGGTGTTCGGCGTACTCACCTCGCTGACCGATTACGGCGGCCTGTTTCTCGCAGGGTTGATGGTCAAGGAGTTCCTGATTGGCCTGTTGATCGGCCTGCTGTTCGGCATTCCGTTCTGGGCCGCCGAAGCGGCGGGGGAGATGATCGACCTGCAACGCGGCTCGACCATGGCGCAACTGGTCGACCCGCTGTCGTCCGGCGAGTCCAGCGTGATGGCGACGCTGCTGACGGTGATGCTGATCACCCTGTTCTTTATGTCCGGCGGTTTCATCATGGTCATCGATGGCTACTACCACAGCTATCAACTGTGGCCTGTTGCTGCGTTCACGCCGTTGTTCGCCGCGTCGGCGCTGCTGGCGGTGCTGTCGATCCTCGACCAGATCATGCGGGTCGGCGTGGTGATGGTTTCGCCGCTGATCATCGCGCTGCTGATCACCGACGTGATGCTCGCCTACCTGTCGCGCATGGCGCCGAACCTGCACATCTTCGACCTGTCGCTGCCGGTGAAAAACCTGTGTTTCTCGGTGCTGATGGTGATCTACATCACCTTCCTGATCCCGGTGATGCTCGACCAGCTCAGCGAGTTTCGCGGGGTGGTGGCGGTGCTCAAGACCCTGGTCGGTGAATCATGAAACCGTTGGCCGGAGACCTTGGCGATGGGTGAAACCAGCGAAGAAAAATCCCAGCCGGCCACGGACAAAAAGCTGCGCGAAGCGCGCAAGAAAGGCCAGGTCGCCAAGAGTCAGGATTTGGTCTCGGGTATGGTGATTCTCGCGTGCACCCTGTGCATCTCGGTGATCGTGCCCAAGGCCCAGGCGCAAATCACCGCGCTGATTGACCTGACCGCGCAGATCTACATCGAGCCCTTCGCCAAGGTCTTGCCGCGTCTGCTCGATACCGCGCAGCAGTTGTTGATCAGCCTGACCTTGCCCGTGATGGCGGTGACCCTGACCACGGTGATTCTGACCAACCTGGTGAGCATGCGCGGCTTTGTGTTTTCCACCGAACCGATCAAGCCTGATTTCAAGCACATCAATCCCGCCGAGGGCTTCAAGCGGATTTTCTCGATGCGCAGCTTTATCGAGTTCCTCAAGGGACTGGTCAAGGTGCACCTGTTGGCGGTGGCGTTTTACGTGATCGGCCGCCACTCGCTGCAAGCTTTGATGGAGGCGTCCCGTTGTGGCGCCGAGTGTATCGAGTCGACCTTTTTCCTGATCCTCAAGCCGTTGATGTTCACCGTGCTGGCGGCATTCCTGCTGGTGGGCGCTGTGGACGTGCTGATGCAGCGCTGGCTGTTCGGCCGGGAAATGAAGATGACCCTCAGCGAACAGAAACGCGAGCGCAAGGACACCAACGGCGACCCGGCGATCAAGGCCGAACTGCGGCGTCAGCGTCAGGAAATGCAGGCGTTGGCGACCAAGCTTGGCGTTGGCCGTGCTTCACTGATGATCGGCGTTGCCGGCGGCTGGGTGATCGGCGTGCGCTACGTGCGCGGCGAAACCCCGGTGCCGGTGGTGGTCAGCAAAGCCTCGGCGGAGGAGGGCGCGGCGATGCTGGTGCAAGCCAGCGAGTGGGGCATCGCTCAAGTGCGCGACCCGTCCCTGGCGGAAAAAATCGCCAAGCGCGCAGTGATCGGCGATCCGGTACCGGATACAACGTTCCAGGCCGTGGCGGACGCACTGGTGGCGGCGCGGCTGATTTAACTCCTAGATGTCGAGTTCCTCGCACTTTATAAATTTTAACGACTTGCCTCGAGCGTTAAGTAAGTTGCGAATTCCTTAAACTTATGGACCAACTTATAAATTTTTATAACAGTGGCCATTAGTGGCAAATAGCCTAATTGTTATTTATCGGTTTGTTTTAAAACTGTCACATTCGTGCTGCACTCTTTTTGTCTCAACAGTTGCTGTAAATAGGCCTGAGACCCTCGTACTACCTGGGTTTCCAGCTCGGCCTGTTTAACTCCAGGTAAACCCCCAATTCGCCAAGGGTCTGTCATGGATCAGAATGAAGAGAACACCGACAGCGTATTATCAACTTACCCTGACCGATGCGCCGGGTCCGACACGGCCTATTGTTTCGGCACTTTCACCTTAATTCCCCGGCAACGATTATTGTTGAACAATGATCAGCCTGTCTCTATCGGTAACCGCGCACTTTGCCTGCTGAGTGCGTTGGTCATGCGCCCCGGCGAAGTGCTGGAGAAAGATGAACTACTGGCGCTGGTCTGGCCACGGCTGGTGGTGGAGGAGTGCAACTTGCGCGCCCAGGTCGTGGCGCTGCGCCGGGTGTTGGGTGCGGACAGTTCGACGGGTTATGTGCTGACCATTCCCGGTCGCGGCTATCGCTTCGTGGCGCCGGTGACGGTGAAAAAACACCAGGGTGAATCGACGTTCGCCCCTTCCAGGGTGGCGACCTTGCCGCCACCCGGCCGCGATGTGATTGGCCGCCAGGCGCTGATCGACGCGCTCGGCGTGCAACTGCTCGAACGCCGCTGCCTGACCCTCACCGGCCCCGGCGGTATCGGCAAGTCGACCGTGGCGCTGACCCTGGCCAACCAGCATGCCGCCGCGTTCGCCCAAGGCGTGTGCTTCGTCGACCTCGCGACGGTGACCGTGGCGCAGCAGGTGCCCGAGCTGCTGGCCATGGCGCTGGGCATCCAGTGCGCGAGTGGCGATCCGTTGAGCGCAGTCGCCGAGCGGCTCGGCCAGGCGCGGCTGTTGCTGCTGCTCGACAGTTGCGAACACGTGCTCGATAGCGTCGCGGCGCTGGTCGAGCGCTTTTTGCGGGATGTACCCAACAGCTGCGTGCTGGTGACCAGCCGCGAACCTTTGCGCGCGGCGGGCGAAAGCGTGCATCGGCTGGCGCCGCTCGAGGCGCCGCTGGAACGGCATCAGGACCTCAGCGCCAGCCAGGCGCTGCGTTATTCGGCGGTGCAGTTGTTCGTCGAGCGGGCGACCAGTGACGCTGCGGATTTCATTTTCAGCAATGCCGAGGTGCGCGCCGTCAGTGCCATCTGCCGCAAACTCGACAACAACCCTTTGGCGATCGAATTGGCGGCGGCGCGGGTGCGGACTTTCGGCCTCACAGCGCTGGTGGATCTGCTCGATGGCCGCTTGCGCTTGCAAATGAGCGGGCGGCGCAACGGCGCGGAGCGTCACCAAAGCCTCGGCGCATGCCTGGACTGGAGCTATCGACACTTGTCGGTGGCGGAGCAACACCTGTTGCGCCAACTGTCGGTGCTGCCGGGTTCCTTCACCCTGGAAGCGGTGGCGGCGATGGTCGAGGATGGCCACGATGTGCTCTCGGTGCTGGAAAGCCTGGTCGATAAATCTTTGCTGGTGCCGCTCGGCTCTCCTGCGGCGCAGCGCTATCACTTGCTGGAGATCACCCGCGCCTACGCCCTGGAACAACTGGCCGGGCACGGCGAAGTGGCGGTCGCCCAGCGACGTCGGGCGGTGTACGCCTTGCGCGTGATGCGCGAGGCCTGCGCCTGTCTCAACAGCCTGAGCAGCGCGCATTGGCTGGCGCTGTACGGCCCGGAAGTGGAACTGGTGCGGCGCACGTTTGCCTGGGCCTTCACCCCCGGCGGTGATCCGGACCTGGCGGCCGAATTGAAAACATTGAGCGTGCCGCTGTGGCTGCATCTGTCCCTGCCCGTGGAGAGCCAGCAATGGAGCGGCCGCGCGCGCGGCTACCCACGACCGGCACCGCCGTTGGCTTACGATCACTTGGATCATTACGCCGTTTCCGCCTGAGGCGCGTGGACGGTTCGACCGCCACGCACCTGTTGGCTGGAGCGGGCTCAGGTGGCGCTGGTCGGGATGATGTCGTCGATATCGCCATCCTCCTTCGGCCCACCGGTCAGCTCGTATTTCTGCAGGGTCGGGACCAGGCCTTCGTAGAACTTGTTCTGTTCCGCCTCACGCTTGGCGACGAAGATCACCGGCACGATAATCCCGGCCAGTATCCCGACCCCCGCCGCTGCCCAACCGAGAATTCCGGCGGTGGTGCCGGCCAGGGTGCCCACCAGCCCGGCGGTGGAACTGCCAAACAACCCGGCCGCGCCTTCGATGATCGAGGCGACCGCCGCACCGGTGCCGAGGATGCCGCTGGTCAGGGAGAACCCGGCGTTGAGCTTGTCGCCGCTGAACGCCGCGTTGACCCCGCTGACAATGCCAAACACCCCGCCGATGAAACTGCCGGCGCCGCCGATGATCTTGCCGATGTTACCCATGGCTTTGATCTGGTCGGCAGTGAACGGGCCCTGGCCGGCGCGCAGGCTCACGTTGCTGTTGGGTACCGGTTTCCATTCTTTGCCGTAGCCCGCTTCCTTGGCGTACTTGGTCCCGCCTTCCATCAACAACCCGGCGAACTGCATGCCGGCGGATACGCGCAAGGCGTTGTCGGTCGGGGTATTGCCGCCGCTGGTGGAGCGCACCGTCAACACCGCACCGGCCAACAGCGCGCTGCCGACGTGCAGTAGCCCTTGCTTGTAGGTTTCGGACGCATCGGCCTTGAAGCCGTCGATGGCCTTGGGCAGCACATCGCTCATCTTCTGGCCCTGACGCTCCAGGTCCCAGCTCGAACGAATCATCGTCACCACATCACCGGCGGCAATCGGTTTGCCGGCGGCATCGGTGAACATGGCCGGGTCGTCGGCCATGGCTTTGTCGATGATTGCCTTGGTCTTGGCCTCGTCGAAATTGCCGTTGGCATCGCCGAAGATCTGTTTCATCACGTCATCGTTGGCGCCATCCACCAGGGTCTCGGAGATTTTCTGCGAGATGATCTGCTGGGTGACATCGGCGTCCTCGGGGCTGACTTTGTCGCCCAGGTAAGCCTTGTACAGCGTGGCGTCATTGGAAAACTTGGCAATCACCGCCGCCGGGTCAGCCTTGTCACCGTTGGTTTCGCGATCCTTGGCCAGTGCCTCGTCGAGGGCTTTGCCGGTGACGATGTTCTCGCGGAAATACTGTTCGATCTGCTCGCTCTTGCCAGAGTTCTTGGCGATGACCGACAGGTCCACTTCGCCGTTGCCGCCGAGGGCCATGTCGGTGATGCTGGCATCGGTGGCGGCGAGGTACATGCCATCGGTGAGGCTGAGGGTCTTGCCGTCGGCATCCTTGCGCTCGAGGCTCTTGTTGAGCACGTTGCCGCTGTTGATTTCGCGATCCTGGAAGTGCTGCAGCTCGATCTTCATCGCCGGGTCGGCGTTGATGATGTCGCGCATGCCGGTGCCCTGGTTCTGCGCGAAGAAGTTCTGCACATCCGGGTCGGCGGACAGCTTGGCGATGGTCGCGTCCAGTTGCGCGGTAATCTTGGCCTTGTTCGGGTTGATCCCGCGCATGTCCGATTGACCCTGGGAAAACAGGTCGGAGTCGTCCTTGGGGTTGGCGCTGAGCTCCATGCGCACCCGGGCATCGGTGATCTCGGTGAGCACCGCGGCCTTGGTTTTGCCGTCGTATTTTTCCGGGTGTTCGAACACATCCTTGGTCAGCTTCGAGGTGTCGACATCGGCCACCGAGTTCCGCGCCGAGGCGTTGCTAAGCATCATCAGCACACCGTGATCGTCGGTCGGCGCCTGGCGCTCCAGCCAAGTGGCGAAGTTGTGTTGCTGGGCGATGCCGTCGGTCTTCATGGTGGCCGGGTGGTCGCCGCCATTGTCGAGCAGGCGGAACATGCCAGGGCTCGACCAGTAACCGGCGGCGCCGGTCAGGGATTTGCTCAACGCCGCGTCGCCCTCTATGGCGTCCATGTTGCTGGTGTTGAGGTTGCCGACACTGGTGCGGCGGTTGTCGCCCTGCATCTCCGGCCCGGCGCTGCTGACCAGCGAAATATTGGCCATGACCAGCGCGGCGGACTTGGCGTTTTCCTTGGCCAGGGGCGTGGCGTCCGGGTGGGCCTTGATAAATTTGTCATAGGCGCCGGAAGCGGCGGACAAGTCCTTGTCGGCCTGCTTGGCGAAGTTCTTCACATCGTTGCGGGTGATCACACCGTCGGTCTTGCCGTAGCCACCGGAATCCAGCGCGGCCATCAGGTTCGGGCTGCTGGCGACGTATTTCAGGGTGGCCTGGGCTTCCGGCGGCAAGGTCGACGGTGGGTTGGAAAAGTCGATTTTCTCGCCGTGCAGGTTCCAGTTGTCCCAGTTTTCTTCCAGCAGCTTGGCCGCTGCGCGAGGGCGGTCGAGGTCTTTTGCTTCCTGGGTCGGCGTACCGCTGCCGTTGCCGACAATCTTGTCCCAATCCTTGGCGCCGGCGCCGTACTTGGAATTGTCGATCAGGGCAGTGTCCACCGCGCCCGACACGCCAAACAGGGCGTTGCTCTCTTTGACTTTCTGGTCGTAGAGGTCCGGGGTGATGTTTTTCGAGACGATGACTTTGTCACCGCTGGTGGTCTGGTAGCGAATCAAGTCGTGGCCCAACTCGTCCGCTTTGCCGGTCACGCCGGTGCTGCTGGCCGCTTCGCCGGGCTGCGCCAGACGATAGCCGTCCTTCTGGTTGTCGTTGATGATCTTCAGGGCTTCGCTGTCGGACTTCACCTGCTCATACAGGCCCATGTTCACTTCTTTGCTGACGATGATCTTGTTACCGGAAAAAGTTTCATAACGAATCATCCCCGGGCCGACTTCATCGGCATTGCCGAGAAACTTGTAATCACCCATGCCCGGTGCGACATCCCCGGCCTGCGCCAGTGTGTAACCTTCGGCCATGGACTTGTTGATGGTGTTGACCGCGTCGGTTTTACCGGCCATGCCATCGAATAAATAAGGCGTGGCTTGTTTGACGATAATAATGGTGTGGTGATCGCGGGTTTTAAGTTCGAGTACGTTTTCCGAAAGTTTGTTGATCGAGGCGATGTTTGCCAGGGGCACGCCGGTATTGCCCAGGCCGGCGAGGTTTGGGTCGTCCAGGCGTTTGAGCGCTTCCTTGTCGCCGGTGGCCTCGACTTCGGCCCTGATCGCGGCTTTGTCGGTGGGCGCGGGGTAGGTCTTGACGGTCTGCGTGGTCAGCACCAGGGGTTTCTTGAACGTGTCGTCCGCCGCCGGCTGTTGGAGGCTGGTCAAGGCGCGGGCCATGGCGGTTTCAAAAACGCCCCGCAGGTGATTGGGGTTCGGGTTGGCGGCGGGTTGTACTTTTAACGGAGGCGTCGTCATGTTTCCAATTCCCTTGTGCAAATAACCGATGGGCGCAGTTGAAATTCAAACACGGGCAAAGTGTTCGGAGAGTGATTCGCGATGGGGTCGGATTCTAATCAGGCAAGTTGTGTGGCGGGCGAAGTTCGCAGAGGTTTCACAGCTTTTTAACAAGTTTGCTGGAACCGATTTAGTGCAACTTAACTGTCATGTTTTATTCATGTTAGTTGCGGGATTGATGTCTGCCGCCAAGCCCCGGCCATCCGCCCACTGCACCCGGCAGTGGAGGCGCGGGGCCTGCATCCGTTACCATGCCGCACCCTTTTGCGCTGCGCGTCGGAACACCACCATGGAATTTCTGCTGTATCTGCTGCTGGGCGCCGTCGCAGGCGTGTTGGCCGGCCTGTTTGGCGTGGGCGGCGGGATCATCATCGTGCCGGTGCTGGTGTTCAGTTTCACCCTGCAGGGGTTCGACGCGTCGATCCTCACCCACCTAGCGGTGGGCACGTCCCTGGCGACCATCATTTTTACGTCGATCAACGCTATCCGTGAGCATCACCGCCGGGGCGCGGTGCGCTGGCCGATTTTCGCCTGGCTGACGGTCGGGATTCTGGTTGGTGCCGGTTTCGGTGCGCTGACCGCCGAGGCGATCTCCGGGCCAAACCTGCAAAAAATCATCGGTGTGTTCGCCTTGGTGATCGCCGCGCAGTTGATGCTCGACGTCAAACCCAAGGCCAGCCGAACGGTGCCGGGCAAACTCGGTCTGACCCTCGCGGGCAGCGTGATCGGTTGGGCGTCGGCGATTTTCGGCATTGGCGGCGGTTCGCTGACCGTGCCGTTCCTGACCTGGCGCAGCGTACCGATGCAGCAAGCGGTGGCCACGTCATCGGCCTGCGGCTTGCCGATCGCCCTGGCCAGTGCGTTAAGTTTCATGATTCTGGGCTGGCACGATCCGTTGTTGCCCGCTCATAGTCTCGGTTTTATTTATTTGCCGGCGCTGTTGGGCATTGCCCTGACCAGCATGGTGTTCGCCCGTTTCGGCGCGCGATTGGCCCATCGACTGTCGCCGCGCTTGCTGAAACGGCTGTTCGCCGCTTTGCTGTTTTGCGTGGGGCTGAACTTCCTGCTCTGATCGCCGTGGCAATCCTGGCTTAATCCTGAGGTGGCAGCGTCGCCCGGGCATTTTTATTGATTGAACTCAACAAGGAGTCGCAATGCTGCCTTACCCGCAGATTGACCCGGTGGCCCTGGCCATTGGTCCGCTGAAAATCCACTGGTACGGCCTGATGTACCTGATCGGCATCGGCGGCGCCTGGCTGTTGGCCTCGCGCCGACTCAATCGCTTCGACCCGACCTGGACCAAGGAGAAGCTCTCCGACATGGTGTTCTGGATGTCGATGGGGGTGATCGTCGGCGGGCGCCTGGGCTATGTGCTGTTCTACGACCTGAGCGCCTATCTGGCCAACCCGACGCTGATCTTCGAAGTGTGGAAGGGCGGCATGTCGTTCCACGGTGGCTTCATCGGCGTGATGCTGGCAGCGCTGTGGTTCGGCAAGAAGAACAACAAGTCGTTCTTCCAGCTGATGGATTTCGTCGCGCCGATGGTACCGATCGGTCTGGGCGCCGGGCGCATTGGCAACTTCATCAATGCCGAGCTGTGGGGCAAAGCGACCGACGTGCCGTGGGCCATGGTCTTCCCGCCGTTCAGCGACCCGGCGCAATTGCCGCGCCATCCGTCGCAGCTGTACCAGTTCGCCCTCGAAGGCGTCGCGCTGTTCCTGATTCTCTGGTTGTTCTCGCGCAAGCCGCGGCCGACCATGGCGGTGTCCGGGATGTTCGCGCTGTTCTACGGTATCTTCCGTTTCATTGTGGAATTCGTCCGCGTGCCCGACGCGCAACTGGGCTACCTGGCCTGGAACTGGCTGACCATGGGCCAGGTGTTGTGCGTACCGATGATCCTCGGCGGCTTGTTCCTGATCTGGCTGGCCTACCACCGCGCACCGGCAGCGCCCGCGGCGGCTGTATAAATTCGAACCCCGGGGGCGACGGCTCCCGGGTTCAAGGACACAGGTAACTCATGAAGCAATATCTCGATCTGGTGGCGCACGTCATCAAGAACGGCACCAAGCAAGCCAACCGCACCGGGGTCAACACCATCAGTTTCCCCGGCGCCATGCTGCGCTACGACCTTAAGGAAGGGTTCCCGGCGATCACCACGCGCAAGATGGCCTTCAAGTCGGCGATCGGCGAGATGTGCGGGTTCCTGCGCGGGGTCAACAACGCCGCTGAATTCCGCGCCCTGGGCTGCAAGGTCTGGGACCAGAACGCTAACGAAAACGCGCAATGGCTGGCCAACCCGTTCCGCCAGGGCGACGACGACCTGGGCGAAATCTACGGCGTGCAATGGCGCAAGTGGCCGGCGTACAAGCAGATCCCGCTGAGCAACCCGGCGGCCATCGAGCAAACGCTGAGCCAGGGCTACCGACAGATCGCCGAGGGCGAAGAAAACGGCCAGGCCTACGTGGTGCTGTACAAAGCCATCGACCAGGTTCGCCAATGCATCGACACCATCATCAAGGACCCCGGCAGCCGGCGGATCCTGTTCCACGGCTGGAATTGCGCGCAGCTCGATGAAATGGCCTTGCCGCCGTGCCATCTGCTGTACCAGTTCCACCCGAACGTCGAGACCAAAGAGATTTCGTTGACGCTGTACATCCGCTCCAACGACCTGGGCCTTGGCACGCCGTTCAACCTCACAGAAGGCGCCGCGCTGCTGAGCCTGATCGGGCGCTTGACCGGCTACACGCCGCGCTGGTTCACCTATTTCATCGGCGATGCCCACGTCTACGAAAACCACCTCGACATGCTCAACGAACAGCTCACCCGCGAGCCGTTCCCGATGCCGAAACTGCTGATCAGTGATCGCGTGCCGGAATTCGCCAAGACCGGCGTCTACCAGCCGGAATGGCTGGAACTGGTCGAGCCGAGCGATTTTTCGCTTGAGGGTTACCAGCACCATGCACCAATGACTGCGCCGATGGCGGTTTAAGCCTTCACCCGATCAAAACTGTGGGAGCGAGCGTGCTCGCGAAGAGGAGTGTCAGCCGGCAGAAATGTTGTCTGACACACCGCTTTCGCGAGCAGGCTCGCTCCCATATTGGGTTTTGTGGTGTGAGTTCAGTGACCGTGACTACGCCCCACATGCGAATGCTCCACCTCAGTCGCCACCACGCCGCCGCTGATTTCCAGGCGTTGCAAAATCCCGCATTGATCGGCTTCCGGCCCTTCGCCGCAGCGTTGGCGCAGGTCGAGCAGTTGCGTCTGCAAGGCCAGTAAACCGTCGATGCGCGCCTTGACGTGATGGATGTGTTCGTCGATCAGCGCGTTGACGCTCTCGCATTGGTCCTGGGGGCTGTCGCGCAGGGTCAGCAGGCTGCGGATTTCTTCGAGGGTCATGTCGAGGGTGCGGCAGTTGCGGATGAACGTCAGGCGCTCGGCGTGGGCCTGGGTGTAGACCCGGTAATTGCCGTCGCTGCGGGCCGGTTCCGGCAGCAGTTGTTCGCGCTCGTAATAGCGGATGGTTTCCACCGGGCAGTCGGTGAGTTTTGCCAATTCTCCGATCTTCATGACGACGATCTCCAAATGGGTGCTTGACCCTATAGTGGCTACAGGGTCTCTACTTGGCAACAGGCACCTTTATGGACGCAACCTGATGAGCGATTCCCTGCACATTCACGACCCCAAATCCGCGCATGACCACTGCTGCAAACCGCAGCCCGTGATTGAGCATGACCATGCCAGCCATGGTGATACCTGCTGTGGTTCGACGGCCAACGCACCGTCGCTGGTCAAACTGAGCGAGGCGCCGACCGAGGGCGCGCGGCTGAGCAGTTTCCGCATCGAAGCCATGGACTGCCCGACCGAGCAGACGCTGATCCAGAACAAGCTCGGCAAACTGGCTGGGGTGCAGCAGCTCGAATTCAACCTGATCAACCGCGTACTGGGCGTGACCCACGACTTGCCGAACACTGCGCCGATTATCGATGCGATCAAGTCCCTGGGCATGCAGGCCGAGCCGCTGGAGCAGGGCGTCGACTCGCCGGCCAAACCAGCCGAGAAGAAAGCCTGGTGGCCGCTGGCGTTGTCCGGCGTGACCGCAGTGGGCGCGGAAGTCCTGCATTTCACCGATGCGGCGCCGACTTGGGTGATCGCCATTGTCGCGCTGATCTCGATTTTCAGCGGCGGCCTCGGCACCTACAAGAAGGGCTGGATCGCCTTGAAGAACCTCAACCTGAACATCAATGCGCTGATGAGCATTGCCGTGACCGGGGCGATTCTGATCGGCCAGTGGCCGGAAGCGGCGATGGTGATGTTTCTGTTTACCGTGGCCGAGTTGATCGAAGCCAAATCCCTGGACCGCGCGCGCAACGCCATCAGCGGCCTGATGCAGATGACCCCCGAGCAAGCCACGGTGCAATTGGCCGACGGCCGCTGGGTCGAGCAGGAGGTGAACACCATCGAACTCGGCGCGCGGGTGCGAGTGCGTCCGGGCGAGCGCATTGGCCTCGACGGCGAAGTGCTCTTGGGCAACTCGACCATCGACCAGGCGCCGATCACCGGGGAAAGCCTGCCGGTGGAGAAAACCGTCGGCGACAAAGTGTTCGCCGGCACCATCAACCAGGCCGGGTCGCTGGAATACTCGGTGACCGCGGCGGCGAACAACTCGACCCTGGCGCGGATCATCCACGCAGTCGAACAAGCCCAAGGGGCGCGGGCGCCGACCCAGCGTTTTGTCGATCAGTTCTCGAAAATCTACACCCCGGCGGTGTTTGCCTTCGCCCTCGCGGTGGCGGTGATTCCGCCGCTGTTCATGGGCGCGCTGTGGTTCGACTGGATCTATCGCGCGCTGGTGCTGCTGGTGGTGGCGTGCCCGTGCGCGCTGGTAATTTCCACGCCGGTGACCATCGTCAGCGGCCTCGCGGCGGCGGCGCGCAAAGGCATTCTGGTCAAGGGCGGCGTGTACCTGGAGGGCGGTTACAAGCTCGATTACCTGGCCCTGGACAAGACCGGAACCATCACTCACGGCAAACCGGTGCAGACCGATTATCTAGTGCTGGACGCCACCGCCGAAGCCACCGCGCCGGCGATTGCGGCGGCGTTGGCCGGGCGTTCCGATCACCCGGTGTCGTTGGCAATCGCCAACGCAGCGGACAAACAATCTGCCGCGCTGGCAGTGGATAACTTCGAAGCACTGGCCGGTCGCGGGGTGCGCGGTGAGGTCAACGGCCAGGTTTATCACCTGGGCAACCATCGCCTGGTCGAGGAACTGGGCCTGTGCTCGCCCGCGCTGGAAGAAAAACTCTTTGCCCTGGAGAAACAAGGCAAATCCGTGGTGCTGCTGCTCGACTCCTCCGGCCCGCTGGCGCTGTTCGCCGTGGCGGATACGGTGAAGGAATCCAGCCGCGAAGCGATCCAGCAGTTGCATGACCTCGGCATCAAAACCCTGATGCTCACCGGCGACAACGCCCACACCGCCCAGGCGATTGCCGCGCAAGTCGGCATCGACCAGGCTCAGGGCGACTTGCTGCCGACCGATAAGCTGCAGGCCATCGAAGCGTTGTACGCCCAGGGGCACCGGGTCGGCATGGTCGGCGACGGCATCAATGACGCCCCGGCCCTGGCCCGCGCGGAAATCGGTTTCGCCATGGCCGCCGCCGGCACCGACACGGCGATCGAAACCGCGGATGTCGCGCTGATGGACGACGATCTGCGTAAGATCCCGGCCTTCATACGCCTGTCGCGGCAAACCGCGAGCGTGCTGAAACAGAACATCGCCCTGGCGCTGGTGATCAAGGCGATTTTCCTCGGCATGACCTTCGCCGGTGTCGCTACTATGTGGATGGCGGTGTTCGCCGACATGGGCGTGAGCCTGCTGGTGGTATTCAACGGCTTGCGCCTGTTGCGCAAATAAGGATGAGGGAAGGCTGTGCTGAGTGCCGAGCTGAAGGCGTTTTACATGGTGGCCCGCCTGGGCAGCATTACCCTGGCTGCCAAGAAACTCGGCTTGAGTCAGCCCACCGTGACGACACAGATTCGCCACTTGGAAAGCCAATATTCGGTTGAATTGTTCTACCGTGGCGGCCGTCGTCTCAGTGTCAGCGATGAAGGCGCGCGGTTGCTGCCGATGGTCAAGGCGCTGTTGCAGCAGGAAGCCGATATCGAGTTCTTCCTGCGCAACAGTGGCCAAGTGCAGGGCACCTTGCGCATCGCCGCCACGGCGCCGTATTACATCCTCGATCTGGTGAAGACCTTTCGCGAACGCCTGCCGCAGGTGGAAGTGTCAGTGGAAATCGGCAACTCCCAGCAAGTGCTCGAAGCGCTGGAGGATTACCGGGTGGATGTCGCCGCGTCCTCGCAGTTGCTGGACGATGCACGGCTGATTCGCCGGGTGCTGGGCAGCGATCCGCTGGTGCTGGCGGTGCATCGCAACCATCCGCTGGCGGTGCATGATCATGTGCCGCTCAGTGCTTTGGCCGGGCATACGTTATTGATGCGTGAAACAGGCTCGACCACCCGGCGCTTGACCGAAGAATTGCTGGCGGGCGCCGGCGTGGGTTTGGGGCCGTTGCTGGAGATTGGCAGCCGCGAATCGATCCGCGAGGCGGTGCTGCGCAACATCGGCATCAGCATCATCGCCCGCCAGGAAGTGCCCCATGACCCGCAACTGCGGGTGCTGACCATCGAAAATGCGCCGCAGATTCCCGAGTATTTGTATTGCCTCAAGGAACGCAAAGGCGCGCGATTGCCGGCGGCGTTTCTTGGGTTGGCGCAGGAAATGGCCCCTGCGTAGTTCTTGTGGCGAGGGAGCTTGCTCCCGCTGGGGCGCGAAGCGGCCCCCGCTTATCCTGAAATGCGGGGGACTGCTGCGCAGTCCAGCGGGAGCAAGCTCCCTCGCCACAGGTATTCATTGCCCGGTCTATCCAACCCAAATCCCCGAATACCACTATCGGCCGTTTTTGCCTCACTGCCATATGACGGACGCATTACAAACCTAGGATGACCCTCATCTGTTAGATGAGGTCTGTCCATGAACCGCTCGTTCGCAACTGCCCTGACCAACCCCGGCGCGCCGATGAAAGTGCGTGGTGTGCAGAAGCGCTTTGGCGCGTTCACCGCGCTGGAAAACGTTTCCCTCGACGTGGCGGCGGGTGAGCTGGTGTGTCTGCTGGGCCCGTCGGGTTGTGGCAAAACCACCTTGCTACGGTGCATCGCCGGCCTGGAGAAACAAGACAGCGGCGAGTTGTACCTCGGTGATCGTGATGTGTCGCACCTGGCGCCGCAGGCACGGGACTACGGCATTTTGTTCCAGTCCTACGCGCTGTTCCCCAACCTGACCGTCGAAGCGAACATTGCCTACGGCCTCGCCGGCAGTGGTCGCGATGAAGTGCGTCAGCGGGTCGGGCAGATGCTGGAACTGGTCGGCCTGACCGGCAGCGAGAAAAAGTACCCTGGCCAGTTGTCCGGAGGCCAGCAACAGCGTGTGGCCCTGGCTCGCGCATTGGCGCCAGCCCCTTCGCTGTTGCTGCTCGACGAACCGATGTCGGCCCTCGATGCGCGGGTTCGCGAGCACCTGTGCACGGAGCTGCGCCAACTGCAACGCAACCTTGGCGTCACCACCCTGATGGTCACCCACAATCAGGACGAGGCCATGCTGATGGCCGACCGCATCGCCGTGATGAACAACGGCAAGGTGGAGCAGTACGCCACGCCGCAGGACATTTACGACCGCCCGGCCACACCCTTTGTCGCGGAGTTCGTCGGCCAGGGCAACTGGCTGCCGTTCCATCGCAGCAGCGACAGCCATGCCCAGGTCGGCGGGATGAACATGCGCCTGGCGGACGGCAGTGCAAAAACCGCGTCCGGCCGATTGTTCTGCCGACCGGAGGCGATCAACGTCAACCCGCTGGTGCATGAGGAAAACCTGTTCCCGGCCAAGGTCCGTGAGATCACGTTCCTCGGCAATCGCTGCCGCATGAGTTTCGAACTCGACCAATTGCCCGGCCATCCGTTGTTGGCCGAACTCGCACCGGAAGCCATGCCGCGCCTGGGCGCGCAGCACATCATGGTTGCCTTGCCGCCGCGCAGCCTGCAGGTGTTCGCCTGATGAGCGCAAACCTCGCGCTGCCGATCCCGCGCAAACAGGTTCGGCAGACCGCCCGTGCCGAGATCGGCGATCGCTTGTTCGTGGTCGGTGGCAAAGTCCTGTTGCTGGTGCTGCTCGGCATTGCCGTGTTGATGCCGTTGCTGGCGATTTTCTGGCGCGGGTTCAGCACCGAAGCCGGGCAGGGCGGTGGCCTGGTCGCTGCCCGGGAATTAGTGAGCAGCGAGAACTTCCACTGGCTACTCGGTAACAGCTTGAAAGTGTCCCTCAGCGTCGCGGCGATTGTCGTACCGCTGGCCTATTTGTTTGCTTACGCCCTGCAACGCACCTTGATACCTGGCAAAGGCATCTGGCGTGGCATTTCCCTGCTGCCGCTGATGGCGCCGTCGATGCTGCCGGGGATTGCGCTGGTCTACCTGTTCGGCAACCAGGGCATGCTGCGCGGGTTGCTCTCGGACAATATCTACGGCTTTTGGGGCATTGTGCTCGGCGAGGTGATCTACACCTTCCCACACGCCTTGATGATTCTGCTGTCGGCGCTGTCCCTGGCGGATGCGCGCCTGTTCGACGCCGCTTCGAGCATGGGCGCCAGTCCGGCGAAAGCCTTTCGCAGCATCACCTGGCCGGCGACCCGCCAGGCGGTGTTCGCCGCATTCTGTCTGGTGTTCACCCTGACCATCACCGACTTCGGCGTGCCGGTAGTGGTCGGTGGCGACTATCAAGTGCTGGCTCTGGAAGCCTACAAAGCAGTGGTCGGTCAGCAACAATTTGGTCGCGGTGCGCTGATCGGCATGGTCCTGCTGCTGCCGGCGCTGCTCAGCTTCGCGGTCGATGCCTGGCTGCGTCGGCGTCATGGCGATTCCATGAGTGGCCGCGCACAAGTCTTTCAACCGGCGCCGTCCAGACTGCGCGACGGCTGCTACCTGGTCATCGTGCTGCTGATCTGCGCGGTGTTGCTGCTGGTGTTCGGCATGGCGGTGTTCTCATCGCTGGTGAAGTTCTGGCCGTACAACCTGTCCCTGTCGCTCAACCATTACCAGTTCAACGACACGGCGGGCGGCGGCTGGCTGGCCTACGGCAACAGCGTGAAGATGGCGGTGTGCACGGCGCTGATCGGTAGCGTGCTGATCTTCACCGGCGCCTACCTGATGGAGAAAACCAAGGGCCAGCGCGGACTCAATGTGACGTTGCGCATGCTCAGTTTCGTACCGATGGCGGTGCCGGGCCTGGTGCTGGGGTTAGGTTACGTCTTCTTCTTCAACCTGACCGGCAACCCGCTGCATGTGCTCTACGGAACCATGACCCTGCTGGTCGCCTGCACCATCGCGCACTATTTGACCACCGCGCAAATGACCGCCACCACCGCGCTGCGCCAGCTCGACGCCGAGTTCGAAGCCGCCGCGCTGTCACTCAAGGCGCCGCTGTATCGGCATTACCTGCGGGTGACCGTACCGATCTGCCTGCCGGCGCTGCTGGACATTGTCCGCTACCTGTTCGTCTCCGCGATGACCACCGTCTCCGCGGCGATTTTCCTCTACAGCCCCGACACCATCCTCGCGGCGGTGGCGGTGCTGAACATGGACGACGCCGGCAACGTCGGCGGCGCGGCGGCCATGTCGACCCTGATTCTGTTCACCTCGGTGGGTGTGTCCCTGCTGCTGGCCTGGGCCTCGCGCGGTTTGCTGCGCCGCTCCCAGGCCTGGCGGCAGACCGCGCCCGGCCATTGATTCGCTGCTCTCCATCCACTCAACACAGGAAAACGATCATGTTCAAGCCCCTGGCCCTGGCCGCTGCTGTCCTCACCGCTTTCAGCCTGAACGCCTTCGCGGCGACCACCGAGTTGACGGTGTACACCGCCCTCGAAGCTGAACAACTGAAGACCTACAAGAACGCCTTCGAAAAGGCCAACCCGGACGTCGAGATCAAATGGGTGCGTGACTCCACCGGGATCATCACTGCCAAATTGCTGGCCGAAAAAGAGCGCCCGCAGGCCGACGCAGTGTGGGGCCTGGCGGCGTCGAGCCTGGCGATCCTCGATCAGCAAGGCATGCTGCAAAGTTACGCGCCGAAGGATCTGGACAAGATCGGCGGCAACTATCGCGATGCCGCCAACCCACCAGCCTGGGTCGGCATGGATGTCTGGGCTGCGACCATTTGCTTCAACACGGTCGAAGCCGAGAAGCAGGGCCTGAGTAAGCCCGTGAGCTGGCAAGACCTGACCAAGCCTGAGTACAAAGGCAAGATCGTCATGCCCAACCCGGCCTCGTCCGGCACGGGTTTCCTCGACGTCAGCGCCTGGCTGCAAACCTTTGGCGAGAAGCAGGGCTGGACCTACATGGATGACCTGCACCAGAACATCGGCCAGTACGTTCACTCGGGCTCCAAGCCATGCAAACTCGCGGCCTCGGGTGAATTCCCGATCGGTATTTCCTTTGAATACCCCGCAGTCCAGCTGAAACGCCAGGGCGCACCGCTGGACATCATCCTGCCGAAAGAAGGCCTGGGCTGGGAGATTGAAGCCACCGCTGTGATCAAGGGCTCCGCCCACGAAGAAGCGGCGAAAAAACTTGCGGACTTCTCCGCCAGTCCGGCGGCGATGGAGTTGTATAAAGAGAACTTCGCCGTCCTCGCCCAGCCTGGCATCGCCAAGCCGCAGACGGAATTGCCGGCGGATTATGAGCAGCGCCTGATCAAGAACGACTTCGCCTGGGCCTCGAAAAACCGCGACGTGATCCTGGCTGAATGGCGCAAGCGCTATGACGGCAAGTCCGAGAAAGTGGTTGCCAAGTAAATCTTCGCAGGCTGACAGGGCCCCATCGCTGGCAAGCCAGCTCCCACAGGTTCTTTGGTGTTCACAACATCTGTGTTCACAGCAAAACCCTGTTGGAACTGGCTGCCAATCCTGCAAGTTCCTTGGTGTTCACAACAGTTGTGCTCACCGCAAAACCCTGTTGGAGCTGACTGCCAATCCTGCAAGTTCCTTGGTGTTCACAACATCTATGTTCACCGCAAAACCCTGTTGGAGCTGACTGCCAATCATGCAGGTTCCTTGGTGTCCACAACAGTTGTGTTCACCGCGAAACCCTGTGGGAGCTGGCTGCCAATCCTGCAGGTTCCTTGGTGTTCACAACAGTTGTGTTCACCGTAAAACCCTGTGGGAGCTGGCTTGCCAGCGATGACGGCATCGAATTCAGGACAAATTCCCATGACACACCACAACGACCTGCTGATCGTCGGCGCCGGCATCCTCGGCCTGTCCCACGCCTACGCCGCCGCGCGGCGCGGTTTGAAGGTCAGTGTTTTCGAGCGCAGTGAAACACCGCTCGGCGCCTCGGTCCGCAACTTCGGTCAGGCCCTGGTCACCGGCCAGCCACCGGGCCCGATGCTGGAACTGGCCAAGGCCAGTCGCGACATCTGGGGTCATTGGGCCAATGTCGCCGGCCTGCAACTCAAGCGTAACGGCTCATACCTGTTCGCCCGCACTGAAGCCGAAGAACACCTGCTGCAGGCCTTTTGCAACGGTCGAGCCGTGGAGCACCGGTACAACGTCGAACTGCTGCGCGGCGCGGCGTTGCGCGATGTGTACGGCGGCCAGTTCAGCCATCATCGTGCGGCGCTGCACGGCCTGGACGACCAGCAACTGTATTCCCGCGAGGCAATCCCGGCGCTGATCGACTACCTGTGCCGCGAACTCGGCGTCGAGTTTCACTTTTCCACCCTGGTGCGGGACATCGAGCCCGGCCGCTTGCACAGCACCGCCGGCCGTTTCAGTGCGGGTCATATCATCGTTTGCTCTGGCCATGACTATCAGACCTTACTGGCCGAGCCGATCGCCGCGCTCAACCCGCAAATCTGCCGTCTGCAAATGCTCCGCGCCCGCCCGCACATCGAGTTGAACCTGCAACACGCGCTGCTCACCGGGCTGAGTTGCGTGCATTACGGCGCGTTCGCTGATCTGCCGGAGGCCGCCGCCGTGCAGGCGCAAATTCTGCGCGATGTGCCACACCTGCATGACAACGGCATTCACCTGCTGATCAGCCCGACGCCCTATGGCGAGCTGATCATTGGCGATTCCCACCATTACGGCGGTGATCCATCGCCATTCAACGCTGAACAGGTGGATGACTGGATGATCGAACTGGCCGAGCAGACCTTGGGCTGCAAGGTCCAGGTGGTCGAACGCTGGCAGGGTGTCTATGGTTCCAAGGGGCCGGGACCGTTTTCTTTCCTGCGCCCGCAACCGGGGGTGAGCGTGGCGCTGATGCACACGGGCGTCGGCATGAGTGTCGGGCCGGCAATGGCCGAACGTAACGTCGCGCAATTACTGGGGGAGCAATGATGAATCGCAATCAGCAAGTGGTGGCCGAGGTCTTCGGTTTGTACGAACGCTTTGGCGACAGCGACTACATCGGCGAGCCGGTGTCGCAGATCGAGCACATGTCCCAGGCCGCCGAGCTGGCCATGGCCGAAGGCTTCGACGATGAAGTGGTGCTCGCGGCGTTCTTTCACGACATCGGGCACATCTGCGCCGAAGATGCGGAAAACATGGGCGGTTTCGGGGTGGTCAGCCACGAGCGCCTGGGCGCCGATTACCTGCGCCGCGCCGGTTTCAGCGAACGCCTGGCGCGGCTGGTGGAATACCACGTCCAGGCCAAGCGCTACCTGACGCTGCGCGAGCCGGGGTATTTCGACCGGCTAAGCGAGGCCAGCCGCCGCACCTTGGATTATCAGGGCGGGGTGATGAGCGACGCCGAGGCCGACGCGTTCGAGCAAGACCCGTTGTGCGCGGTCAGCCTGCGCATGCGCCAGTGGGACGAACAGGCCAAGGAGATGCGGGTACCGCTGATTGACCTGACGATCCTCAAAGACAAGGCCACTGCGCTGTTGTCTGGCGCAGCGCGCTGATTTGTCCGACGGGTTGCAGCGAATCGGCGGATAGAGCGTCCGGCGCTGATCAGTCAGGCTGAGTTTTTCCCCAAGGAGCGCAAGGATGCGTTATCTGAAAGTGATTGCTCAGGACCGTAGTGGTCATCAAGCAGCCGACACGCTGCAGTTCCTCTTCTTCGACGGCGGGCAATTGCTGGGCGAGGCCACGCTGGCGGATCGGCAGCGGCTGCGGGTGCTCGGCAAGACCTATCTGAAATGCGCCTGGTCCAACGCCGGGTCGAGTGACGCCCGACACTTGCGGATCTTCGCCGAAAACCCCAGCGCCGACGGCAGCCCGGAACTGGTGCGCCTGCATTTTCATGACGGCCCGCAGATTGCTTACAAAGCGGCGGCGCGGGATCTGGACAACGACGGCGAACTGGAGCTGATCCTCAGTTCGGACGTGGACAACGACGGGCACGCCAACCGCACCGACCGCGCTCGGGTGAGGACCATGGCCAAGGAGTTTTTGCGCCTGGGCTGGAAGTAGCCGGCGGGTCTGTTCCGGCCGGGTGAGATCACAACTGCCGGGCTAACAGCTCGACTTGCTCCTGGCGTTCCGCCTGGCTCAATTTTGCCTGCGGGTTGAGCGAGGACCATTGCGGATGGGCGCGGGCTTTGTGCAGGGCATCGGGCAACTTGCCTTCGCGCCAGGTTTTGTCTTGCGGCGTGGCCACCTGGATGCTGTCCATCGCCGCATGGCCGCGCTGGTTCAGCGCGTGCAGCAATTGCCGTTGGCGCAGGGCCAGCAAGCGCAGCACGTTGTCGTCCACGGTCAGTTCGCGTTGGCCGCGGATTTTGCCGAGTAAGCGGCCGCCGTAACTGCGCGCGGTTTGCAGCGCGCCGCCGGCAATCGCCCCAGCCAGGGCCGCTGCGCCAAGGGTCAAGCCGCCGACCAGCAAATCGACGCCAGCCCCCGCCGCCGCGCCGGCCGCGATCCCGCCACCGACCCGCACGCCCAGTTGCTTGAGGGTTTCCGGGTTGAACAGGTCATCGCCCCAACGGCCATCCAGCAACGGCAAGTCGCTGGCCGAGGCGTCCTGCGGGCGAAACGCATACAGCGTGAGCAACGCCTCCACGCAACGCTGCTCACGCTGACGCACGGCTTTGCGCAATTCGCTGATCGCTTGCTGTTCCCGTTCGGCTTCACTGACTACGCTGCGTCGGCAGGCTGCACAGTCGATCAACAATTCGGCGATCAGCCGCGCTGCGCTCTGTTGTCGGGCCAGGCGCTGGGTCTGTTGATCGTCAATCAGTCGTTGCAGTTGCGGGCGGGCGTTTTCCAGTAAAAGGGCGAGGCTCTCATAGAGACGGCGTTCGCCATCTTCCGGCGGCGCGACGCTGTCGAACCGCACCAGCGCATGCAGCCCCAGCCGTGCCAAGGCTTCACGCCAGTCCGGCTCGCGGTGCTGGGCGCTGCTGACAAAATTGAGCACCGGCAGCAACGGCTTGCCGCAACTGGCCAGCACTTGCAGTTCGTCGCGGTATTTGGCCAGCACCGGTTCACGGGCATCGATCACATACAGGCCCGCATCGGAGGCCAGCAACTGGCGCAGCACCTTGGCTTCCTGCTCGAAACGCTGGCGCGCTTCGCTGCCGTCGAGGAATCGCGCGAGCCGCGCCGGGCCGTCGAGGCGTTCGCCGGGGCGCTCCAGGCGTTCGAGGAAATCCAGCAGGGCGATGGCGTCCTCCAGGCCCGGCGTGTCGTACAACTCGAGCAGGGCTTCGCCGTCCACCGACAGCCGCGCACCCTCGACGTGCCGCGTGGTGCTGTGACGGTGCGAGACCTCGCCGAAGCCGACGTCGCGGGTCAGGGTACGCATCAGCGAGGTCTTGCCGACGTTGGTGTGGCCGACCACCGCGAGTTTCAGGGGTTTAGTCATGCCCGGTCTCCAACCAATGCAGCGGTGCGCAATCGGCAAACGGCAGGTTGAGTTGCTGCAGTGCGCTGTGCCAGTCGCCCAGGCGTTCGGCGTCCAGCGCCTCGCCCGGTGGCGCTTGCAACAGCCACACCCGTGTGGCCCCAGCGCTGCGCGCCAGTTCGCCGATCAGCGCCAGGCTGCCACGGTCTGGCGAGCGTCGCGGATCACAAGCAATCGCCAGTCGTGCCGGGGGGAAGCGGCCGAGTTGTTCGAGCAATTTGTGCCGCGATTCACGGCTGTCGAGGATCCCGGCGTTGCTGACGCTGGCCGGCAAGGTCGGTGGCCAGGGGCGTTGCGGGTCGAGTTCGATGGCGACCAGCAGCGCGCCATCGCTCTGGGCGTTGCTGACGCCAGTTTCCACGCGGTGCAATTGCTCCGGCGCGGCGTCGCTGACACCGAGGCGCTCGCTGGTGGGCATCAGGCGTTCGCGCAATTGCCCGTAGCCCGGCAGGTTCAAGTCCAGTTGCAGGCCGGCGCGCCCGACTTTCCAGCGCCACAGGCACAGCAGCGCCAGTAGCAGGCGCGGCAGCACGCCGTACACCAGCAACACCCCGACCAGCCACGCGGCCCAAGCCTGGCGGGCGCTCTCGATATTCAGCGCGGATTCGCCACTGGCGCGGATCATCTCCACGGTCGGCACGCTGAAACCGAGCACGCCGGGCAGGGCGCCGAGGGCTTGGGTCAGGCCGACGAAAGTGTCGCCGCCAAGAATCGTGGTTTCCCAGACGAAGCCGTAGCGCCGGGTGGCCATTAGCAGCAAGGTGATCACCAGCGCGCTGAGCAACGCCAGCAACCACAGGCTGTTGACCAGCACGCCGATCGCCCAGCGGTTGAGTTTGCGCCGTTGCAGCAACAACAGTAGCGCTGGCGGCAGTTGCGCAGCCTTCGCATCGCGGGCGAGCTTTTCGCTCAGCCACAGCCACAGGCGTCCAAGGCTGGCGCCATGTTCGCCGGCAAACACCAGACCGAGCAACCAGCTCAGCAGCAAGATCAGATTGAGCCCGAGCAAACTGCCCAACGCCCAGAACACATTCACCGGGGTCTGCCCGTCGCCCAGTGCGGCGAAGGCCAGGCCCGCGCCGCTGACCACGGCGAACACCGCCAGCAGCAGCAACGCCAGGCGCGCGCCTTGCAGCCAATGGACGAGGGCGCCGCTCAGGCCATCGCGCTCGGCCAGCCACAGGGCGCGGCGTTGGATGCGGGTCGGCAGATCGCCGCCGGCGCTGCGGGCCAGGCGATTGGCTTCCAGATCATCCAGGGGGCCGGCGTGTTCCTCACGCAGGCGCACGGCTTCGGTCAGCCAGAGGGTGTGCAGTTCCGTCACGCGTCGTTCCGTCGTTTTGATGAGTCGTGAGCATAACCGCTGTGGCGCTTATCGGGGTACGCGGCGCTCTGGTATCCTCGCCGGCATGACTAAATCACTCCCCCTCAGCCTGATCGCAGCCCTCGGTGAAAACCGCGTGATCGGCGTCGACAACAGCATGCCCTGGCACTTGCCGGGGGATTTCAAATACTTCAAGGCCACCACCCTCGGCAAGCCGATCATCATGGGTCGCAAGACTTGGGATTCCCTCGGTCGACCTTTGCCGGGCCGCTTGAATATCGTGGTCAGCCGCCAGGCCGGCTTGGTGCTGGAAGGCGCGGAGGTTTATCCGTCGCTGGAAACCGCCGTCGTTCGCGCTCAAGCATGGGCGAACGAGCAGGGCGTCGATGAGGTGATGCTGATTGGTGGCGCGCAGTTGTACGCCCAAGGCCTGGCCCAGGCGGATCGGCTGTACCTGACCCGCGTGGCGCTGAGCCCGGAGGGGGATGCGTGGTTTCCGGAGTTTGATCTGGCGCAGTGGAAGTTGGTGTCGGATGTGGCGAATGCTGCCGAGGGCGACAAGCCCGCTTACAGCTTCGAAATCTGGGAGCGCCGTTAAACCTGTGGCGAGGGAGCTTGCTCCCGCTCGAGTGCGCAGCGCTCGCAAAAACTTGGGGCCGCTGCGCAGCCCAACGGGAGCAAGCTCCCTCGCCACAAGGTTGCTTAAGGCTTGAGGGGCAAGCTCCCTCGCCGCAGGATGGCTTCAGGCTCAGGCGTGAGCCAGCGCCGAGTGCTCATCCGCCTCCAGCAGTTCTTTATCGGTCTGCTGCATCAACTGGCTGGTGATCGCCCCGGCGGTGATCGAACCGCTGACGTTCAGCGCGGTGCGGCCCATATCGATCAATGGCTCGACGGAAATCAGTAGCGCCACCAGTGACACCGGCAAACCCATGGCCGGCAGCACAATCAACGCTGCAAAGGTCGCGCCACCGCCGACCCCGGCCACCCCGGCCGAACTCAGCGTGACAATCGCCACCAGCGTAGCAATCCACAGCGGATCGAGCGGGTTGATGCCCACGGTCGGCGCCACCATCACCGCCAACATCGCCGGGTACAGACCCGCACAACCGTTCTGGCCGATGGTTGCGCCGAATGACGCGGCGAAACTGGCGATCGATTGTGGAATGCCCAAACGGCTGGTTTGCGCTTCGATGCTCAGCGGAATGGTCGCGGCGCTGGAACGGCTGGTGAAGGCAAACGTCAGCACCGGCCAGATCTTGCGGAAGAAGCGCAACGGATTGATCCCCGCCGCCGACACCAGCACGCCATGCACCACGAACATCAGCCCGAGGCCGAGGTAGGAGACCACCACAAAACTGCCGAGCTTGATGATGTCTTGCAGGTTCGAACCGGCAACCACTTTGGTCATCAGCGCCAGCACGCCATACGGTGTCAACTTCATCACCAGTCGCACCAGGCGCATCACCCAGGCTTGCAGGGTGTCGATGGCGTTGATCACTTTCTGACCTTTTTCCACGTCATCCTTAACCAGTTGCAGCGCAGCGACGCCGAGGAATGCGGCGAAGATCACCACGCTGATGATGGAGGTCGGCTTGGCCCGGGCCAGGTCGCCAAACGGGTTCTGCGGGATAAACGACACCAGCAATTGCGGCACATTGAGGTTGGCGACTTTGCCCGCGTAATCGGTCTGGATGGTTTGCAGGCGCGCCAGTTCCTGGGTGCCGGCCACCAGGCCTTCGGCGGTGAGGCCGAACAGGTTAGTCAGGCCGATGCCGATCAGCGCTGCGATCGCGGTAGTGAACAGCAGGGTGCCGATGGTCAGGAAACTGATCCTGCCCAGCGACGAGGCGATGTGCAGCCGCGCCACGGCGCTGAGGATCGAGGCGAATACCAGCGGGATAACGATCATTTGCAGCAACTGCACGTAGCCGTTGCCCACCAGATCGAACCAACTGATCGACGCCTTGAGCACTGGGTGACCAGCACCATAGATCCCGTGCAGCGCCACACCAAACACCACGCCCAGCACCAACGCCAGCAAGACTTTCTTGGCCAGGCTGAACGAGGTGTGGCGGGTTTGCGCGAGGCCGGCCAGCAAGCCAGCAAATACCAATAGATTGAGAATCAGCGGCAGATTCATGACAACTCCAGAAAGACCTGTACTTGCCGCCTTCCAGGGCGGCTCCGAGCCGGCAAGCCTAACAGGCTGATATCTAATGAATTAATACTGAAATCGCATGACCTGCGTCGCTTTTGGAATATAAAAAGGTCGTTTTTGGACACGCGACTGGCGCGATCGGGACGCAGCCAGTCGTGGTGGGGCGAGGAGCGTCACACCGATTTGCTAGCGTCGATGTCTTTGAATCAGGGAGAAAGGCCGATGAAATTCGCTCCGAAGTTACTCGCCGCCGCACTCTGCCTGGGCCTCGCCGGCCAGGTCCTTGCCACCGACCTCAGGCACTGGCCCGCCGACCAGGCCAGAGCGCTGAACGCGATGATCGCGGCCAACGCCAACAAGGGCAATTTCGCCGTGTTCGACATGGACAACACCAGCTACCGCTACGACTTGGAAGAGTCGCTGCTGCCGTTCATGGAAAACAAAGGCCTGATCACCCGGGACACCCTCGACCCGTCGCTGAAACTGCTGCCGTTCAAGGACACCGCCGAGCACAAGGAGAGTCTGTTCAGTTACTACTACCGCCTCTGTGAACTCGACGACATGGTCTGTTACCCGTGGGTGGCGCAGGTGTTTTCCGGCTTCACCCTCAGCGAACTCAAGGGCTACGTGGACGAGTTGATGGCGTCCGGTAGACCGGTGCCGGCCACGTATTACGAAGGCGACGTGGTCAAAACCCTCGACGTCCACCCGCCGAAAATCTTCGCCGGCCAGCAAGAGCTCTACAACAAGCTGATGGAGAACGGCATCGAGGTCTACGTGATGACCGCCGCGTCGGAGGAACTGGTGCGCATGGTCGCGGCCGATCCGAAGTACGGCTACAACGTCAAACCGCAGAACGTGATCGGCGTGACCACGCTGCTCAAGGACCGCAAAACCGGCGAGCTGACCACCGCGCGCAAGCAAATCACCGCTGGCAAGTACGACGAGAAAGCCAACCTAGGCCTCGAACTGACACCCTACCTGTGGACCCCGGCGACCTGGATGGCCGGCAAGCACGCGGCGATCCTGACGTACATCGACGAATGGAAAAAACCGGTCCTGGTCGGCGGTGACACCCCCACCAGCGATGGATACATGCTGTTCCACGATGTCGACGTGGCCAAGGGCGGCATCCATCTATGGGTCAATCGCAAAGACAAATACATGAACCAGCTCAACGGCATGATGGCCAAGCACGCAGCAGCCCAGGCCAAGGAAGGCTTGCCGGTGACAGCAGACAAAAACTGGGTGATCGTCAAGCCCGAGGAAATTCAATAACTGCCGAGAGTGGGTGTGGGAGCCACGATGATGTGATCGACGCAAGCCTGCAGTGGGAGCGAGCCTGCTCGCGAAAGCGCCGTGTCAGCCAACCCATATTTGTCTGACACTCCCTCTTCGCGAGCAGGCTCGCTCCTACAATTGACCGAGTTGAACACAAAAAAGCCCCGCACTTGGCGGGGCTTGGTTTTACGGATGAATCACTGCACCAGCTTGTCCAGCAGGGCTTTGTCCCGCACGGCGCCCTTGTCTGCGCTGGTCGCCAGCAAGGCATAGGCCTTCAGCGCGGTGGTGACTTTGCGCGGACGCACTTCCACCGGTTTCCAGCCTTTCTTGTCCTGCTCGGCACGGCGCGCGGCCATTTCTTCGTCGCTGATCAGCAGGTTGATCGACCGATTCGGAATGTCGATCAGCACTTTGTCACCGTCGCGGACCAGGCCAATCGCGCCGCCGGCCGCTGCTTCTGGCGAAGCGTGGCCGATGGACAGGCCCGAGGTACCGCCGGAGAAACGACCGTCGGTGAGCAAGGCGCAGGCTTTGCCCAGGCCTTTGGATTTCAGGTACGACGTCGGGTAGAGCATTTCCTGCATGCCCGGGCCGCCTTTCGGGCCTTCGTAACGAATGATCACGATGTCGCCGGCCTGTACTTCGTCGGCGAGGATGCCGCGAACGGCGCTGTCCTGGCTTTCGAAGATTTTCGCGTTGCCTTCGAACACATGGATCGACTCGTCGACGCCGGCGGTTTTCACCACGCAGCCGTCGAGGGCGATGTTGCCGTAGAGCACGGCCAGGCCGCCTTCTTTCGAGTAAGCGTGCTCGACACTGCGGATGCAGCCGTTTTCACGGTCGTCGTCGAGGGTTTCCCAGCGGGTCGACTGGCTGAACGCGGTTTGCGTCGGAATGCCTGCCGGGCCGGCCTTGAAGAAGTGATGCACGGCTTCGTCGGTGGTCTGGGTGATGTCCCACTTGGCGATGCCTTCGGCCAGGGTCTTGCTGTGCACGGTCGGCAGGTCGGTGTGCAACAAACCGCCACGGGCCAGTGAGCCGAGGATGCTGAAGATCCCGCCGGCACGGTGCACGTCTTCCATGTGGTACTTCTGGATGTTCGGCGCGACCTTGCACAGTTGCGGTACATGGCGGGAGAGACGGTCGATGTCGCGCAGGTCGAAATCGATCTCGGCTTCCTGGGCAGCGGCCAGCAAGTGCAGGATGGTGTTGGTGGAACCGCCCATGGCGATGTCCAGGGTCATGGCGTTCTCGAACGCCTTGAAGTTGGCGATGTTGCGCGGCAGCACCGACTCGTCATTGTCGTGGTAGTAGCGCTTGCACAGCTCGACGATGGTCCGGCCAGCCTGCAGAAACAACTGCTCGCGGTCGCTGTGGGTGGCGAGGGTCGAACCGTTGCCCGGCAAGGCCAGTCCCAGCGCTTCGGTCAGGCAGTTCATCGAGTTGGCAGTGAACATGCCGGAGCAGGAGCCGCAAGTCGGGCAGGCACTGCGCTCGTACTCAGCGACTTTCTCGTCAGAAGCGCTGGAGTCGGCGGCGATGACCATGGCGTCTACCAGGTCCAGACCATGGCTGGCGAGCTTGGTTTTGCCGGCTTCCATCGGGCCGCCGGAAACGAAGATCACCGGAATGTTCAGGCGCAGGGCGGCCATCAGCATGCCGGGGGTGATCTTGTCGCAGTTGGAGATGCAGACGATGGCGTCGGCGCAATGGGCGTTGACCATGTATTCGACGGAGTCGGCGATGATCTCGCGGCTCGGCAGCGAATACAGCATGCCGTCGTGCCCCATGGCGATGCCGTCGTCGACCGCGATGGTGTTGAATTCCTTGGCGACGCCACCGGCCCGTTCGATTTCTCGGGCGACCAGTTGGCCGAGGTCTTTGAGGTGCACGTGGCCCGGTACGAACTGGGTGAACGAGTTGGAAATGGCGATGATCGGCTTCTTGAAGTCGTCATCCTTCATCCCCGTGGCGCGCCACAATGCGCGGGCGCCGGCCATGTTGCGGCCGTGGGTGGATGTTTTCGAGCGGTAATCAGGCATGGAGCACTCCGGGCGGCTAATCAGGTATCAAAAGGGAAGTGAGCTTCTATTGACGTCTGGAACACTCAGAAATAGCCGTGTGTCCTGAAGTTGCCGATGACTTTGCGGGATCGCCGCTTGCCTCAGCCTGAGCTCATAAACCCGCCGGGGGATGACTGGCGATGAATGCAGCGATTCTACACCGCTGGCGCCAGGAAGGAATGGCGGCAAGCGTTGATCCAGGGCCAGCGGCGTGTGCGGGATGACGATCGGTGGCCATTATTCGCTCGTTGTGCGGGCACGCCGCCCTTCGGCGCGCCGGTTGATTCGGTGGTTCAGTACCAGCGCGGCGCCGCTGAGCGCGATGAAACTGAAGCCCAGGGTGGAGGCCAATTCGATGCTGCTGAGGCTGACGATGGCACTGATCAGCCCGCCGCAGATAAAGATCAAGGTGCTGCCGGCCGAAGCGGCCGTGCCGGCATTGTCCGGGAACAGGCCCATGGCCTGGGTTGTGGCCGCAGGCCTGGCGATGGTGGTGCCGGTGGTGCAGATGAGCATCGGGATCAGCACGCTGGTGACCGACAGGGGCAGCAGGGTCGAGAACAGCAGCATGACCATGCCGGATAGCAGGATCATGCTCAGGCCAAGGGTGATCTGCTGCGACGGACGCATTCGTCGGTTGAGCACCGCAGCCACCAGTCCGCCAAAAACGTAGGCCGCGCCATAGATCAACAGGATCAGGGAGAAATCGTAGCCGGACAGTTGCAGGCGCTCCATGAACATCAGCGGCGAGGTGACGATGAAGGAAAAGTGGCAGGCAAAGGCGAAGGCCGATATCAGCCAGTAGGCGACGAAGTCGAAATCGCCGCAGACCCTTCGATAAGCTTTGAATAGTGCTGGCCGGGTTGCGTTGGTGGCGGGGCGCGGATTGTCGAGAAAGACGCTGGCGCTGAGCAGCACAACCAAAGCGAGCGCAGCGAACAGTAGAAAACTGCCTGGCCAGTCCAGCGTCGATTGGAGCGCCGTGCCGACCAAAGGCGATACGGAAATGCAAACGCCGGTGGCCGTTACCAGCAGAATTCGCAAGCGATTACGCTGTTCACCGTCGAACAAGTCCTGGACCAGGGCTTGGGAGAGCACGAAGCAACCGCAACCCAGGGCCTGCACGAAACGCATCGCCAGAAACACCGGGTAGTCCGTCGCCAGTGTGCAGCCCACGGCGCCGACCATCGCGGTTGCCATGCCCGCGAGCAGCAAGTGCTTGCGCCCGACCACGTCGGACAGCGGCCCGATCAGCCATTGTGACAATGCGACGCCTACCGCAAAGAGGCTGACGGACAGTGCAATATCCGCCGGCGCGGTGCGGTAATGCTCGGCCAGCGCTGGAAACGAAGGCAATACGACGTCCAGCGGAAACACTCCGAGCACCGACATGCTCAACAGCAGGATCACCGCGATACGACGTTGCCCCGGTGAGTTATCCATCGCGCTGCATCAATGCCTTGAGTTCCTTGCACATGGCCTGGCCATCACTTTTCCCGCAACCAACGAAGAACAGCGGCTGCTCGGCACTGTGCTCCAGGCCCAGAGCGGCCTCGACCTTGTCGTCGGTCAGGGCGCCTGTCAGCCAGGTGTTGAGGCCCAGGGCAGTGGCGACCAGTTGAAAGGTCTGGGCAATGTGCCCGGCTTCGACGAACGCCATGCGGTAGGCGCGGGAGTGCGGATACTTCCACCACAACTTATCGAAGCGCGCGGTGATGTAGAGGCCAAGCGGCAGGTTGTTGATGAAATGCTGGCCGCACAGCAGCAAGCCGAGCGCATCCCCCGGCAGTGGGCCCACTGGGCTCAGGGCGTGGTCGGCCGAATGGTAGCGGTACAGGCCCGGATCCAGACCACTGACGTTGTGCACCTGAATGAATCCTTCGCAGGCATTCAGACCACCACCGGAAGGACTGCAGCGGCGATCCCCCAGGCCTTCGGCCACGCAGTCATCGCGATCCGCTTCACGTTCGTGCAGGTAGCCCAGGGACAAATAGAGCAGGGTGCCGAGGTCGCTGAGGGAGAGCGCTTCTCCGGTGAAAGAGCGACAGGTTTTGCGCTGGAGCAATGCGTCGTGCAGGCGGTGTTCAAGACTCGCGGCTGCAGGCAACGGAATGAGCCTGACCGACGGATCTTTACCGCTGGGCGGTGGTGCCGTGGCTTGCACCTCGGTGCAATGGTCGAGGTAGAGACGGGCCCATTGTTCGATGTTTTGGGGGATATGCGCACAGGGGATATTCTTGGTGCCTATATGAAATATCTTGGAAAGATCATCCCAGCCCCAGTCAATATCCGCTTGTTCAGTGCGTGTAAGAATGCCGGCATCCAATAATTCAATGTCAATTGAATGCTGGGGGTTAAATCGTTCGGGGGATTGAGTAAGTTGCAGGATTCGCGAAAGATAATCCTGGCTTAGTTCATATTGTTTGTGGCGCTTATAATCCCAAAGCACTGGGTTGGGCGCACGTGGAATGACGAATAAATAGGGATTGATATGCATGAATGGCTCGCACTGATAATCGACAAAGCCGCCGGTTAGCCGGCACTTCTCGGCGGCTTACTCACTTAGCGGGCTTTGGCGGCGACCACGAAAGCCAGGTTGGCGAGGGTGTTGGATTCCAGATTGATGATTTTCATACGGGTTGCTCCTTATTGTTTTCAAAGTGTCACTTCGTTGTGACGACTTCATCATAGTTTGTGCCTGATGCTTATCAAGGGGAATATGAGTAGGAATATTCCAGTAATTATGTGGGAGACTTCCATGTTTATTATTGTGCCGGTGTTTGTCAGCGTTTAAGTAATTGATTGATAAATAAGATCCATAAAAAAGGGAGCCTTTCGGCTCCCCTGTTAACATCAGCCTGTTTAGCTGTTAGGCAACAGTCGGCAGGTGATGCTTTTGATGTAGCGGGTTTCGGCAATCGCCGGGTGCACCGGGTGATCCGGGCCCTGGCCGCCGCGTTCGAGCATCTGGATGTTGCGGTCCAGGTGGCGGGCGCTGGTCAGCAGGATGTTTTGCAAGTCATCCTCGGGCAGGTGCATCGAGCACGAAGCGCTGACCAGGATGCCGTCCTTGCTGAGCAGGCGCATGGCCTGCTCGTTCAGCCGACGGTAGGCGCCTTCGCCGTTCTTCATGTCTTTCTTGCGTTTGATGAAGGCCGGTGGATCGGCAACGATCACATCGAAACGCTCTTCGCTGGCTTTCAGTTCTTTCAGCGCTTCGAAAACGTCGCCTTCGATGCAGGTCATTTTCTCGGCGACGCCGTTAAGCGCGGCGTTACGCTCAACGCCATCAAGGGCGAAGGCCGACGCGTCGACGCAGAACACTTCACTGGCACCGAACGCCGCGGCTTGCACGCCCCAGCCGCCGATGTAGCTATAAAGGTCGAGCACGCGTTTGCCCTTGGCATAGGGGGCGAGGCGGGCGCGGTTCATGCGGTGGTCGTAGAACCAGCCGGTTTTCTGGCCCTGGATCACCGGGGCTTCGAATTTCACGCCGTTCTCTTCCAGGGCGACCCATTCCGGCACCAGGCCGAATACGGTTTCGACGTAGCGGTTGAGGCCTTCGGCATCGCGGGCGGCGGAATCGTTCTTGAACAGAATGCCGCTGGGCTTCAGCACTTGGGTCAGCGCGGCGATCACGTCGTCTTTGTGGGTTTCCATGGTCGCCGAGGCGATCTGCACCACCAGGATGTCGCCGAAACGGTCGACCACCAGGCCCGGCAGCAAGTCGGAATCGCCATACACCAGGCGATAGAACGGCTTGTCGAACAGACGCTCGCGCAACGACAGTGCGACGTTGAGCCGGTGCACCAGCAGCGATTTGTCCAGCGGCAACTTGACGTCGCGCGACAGCAGGCGGGCGCAGATCAGGTTTTGCGGGCTCATCGCGACGATGCCCAACGGCTTGCCGCTGGCGGCTTCGAGGATCGCCTGGTCGCCCGCCTGGAAACCATGCAACGGCGTGGCGGCTACATCGATTTCGTTGCTGTAGACCCACAGGTGACCGTTGCGCAGGCGACGGTCGGCGTTGGCTTTGAGGCGCAGGCTAGGCAGGGACATGACGTCGCTCCGGAAAAAAGAGCGGGAGTATAGCGTGTTGAAGCTTTCAGCAGGCCGGCGAGTGGACATGTGGCGAGGAGCGGTCTTTAGTGAAACTTCCTTGTTCGACCGGTCAAGCTGTCGACGGCTTGTGGTTAAGGGTTAGAATCGCCGCCTGGTCCAGAGTGAGTACTTATGTCCCAAGAGCTATCTTCCGAGCAGATCCAACAGGCCCTGCAAGGCATCAGCGTCCCGCCCCAACCGCAAATCATGGTGGATTTGCAGATGGAGCAGTACATGCCCGACCCGGATCTGGAAGTGATCGCCAAGTTGATCTCCCAGGATCCAGGCCTTTCCGGCGCATTGTTAAAAATCGTCAACTCGCCTTATTACGGCCTCAGCCACAAGATCGCCTCGATCCAGCGCGCCGTGAATTTGCTGGGCAGCCGTTCGATCATCAACCTGATCAACGCACAGTCGATCAAAGGCGAGATGAACGACGACACCATCGTCACCCTCAACCGTTTCTGGGACACCGCGCAAGACGTGGCCATGACCTGCCTGACCCTGGCCAAGCGCATCGGCGCCCAGGCCGGCGATGAAGCCTACGCGCTGGGGTTATTCCACGATTGCGGCGTGCCCCTGATGTTGCAGCGTTTCCCCAATTACATGACCGTGCTGGAAGAGGCCTACGCCAGCGCCAGCCCGGAATGCCGGGTGGTCGATACCGAAAACCGCGTGTTCAACACCAACCACGCGGTGGTCGGTTACTACACGGCGAAGTCCTGGCGGTTGCCTGAGCACGTCACCGCGGCGATCGCCAATCACCACAATGCACTGGCGATTTTCAGCGACGAATCCTCGCGCCATGCGCACGTGAAAACGCTGCTGGCGATCCTGAAAATGGCCGAGCATATCTGCGCGTCGTACCGGGTGCTGGGCAACCAGGCCGAGGACTACGAGTGGAACGCGGTGGGCCCCTTGGTGCTGGATTACGTCGGCCTCTCGGAGTACGACTTCGAAACCCTCAAGCAAACCATCCGTGACCTGGGCGCTCACTGAGTTGAACGCCCGGAGCCTGCGCGCCTGATTCGAGAACAGCATGCCTGAATTGCCAGAAGTCGAAACCACCCGCCGCGGTATCGCCCCGCACCTGGAAGGGCAACGCGTCAGCCGGGTGGTGGTGCGTGACCGGCGCCTGCGCTGGCCGATTCCCGAAGACCTCGACGTGCGTCTGTCCGGGCAGCGGATCGTGCTGGTGGAACGGCGCGCGAAGTACCTGTTGATCAACGCCGAGGTCGGCACCCTGATCAGCCACTTGGGCATGTCGGGCAACCTGCGGCTGGTGGAAATCGGCATGCCGGCGGCCAAGCATGAACATGTGGATATCGAACTCGAATCGGGGCTGGCGTTGCGCTACACCGACCCTCGGCGGTTCGGCGCGATGCTCTGGAGCCTCGACCCGCACAATCACGAATTGCTGCTGCGCCTGGGGCCGGAGCCATTGACCGCGCTGTTCGACGGCGAGCGCCTGTTTCAGCAGTCCCGTGGGCGTTCGATGGCGGTGAAGCCGTTCATCATGGACAACGCGGTGGTGGTGGGCGTGGGCAATATCTACGCGACCGAGGCGCTGTTCGCCGCCGGCATCGACCCGCGCCGCGAAGCCAAGGGCATTTCCCGGGCGCGCTACCTGAAGCTGGCGATTGAGATCAAACGCATCCTTGCGGCGGCGATCGAACGGGGCGGCACCACCTTGCGCGACTTCATTGGCGGGGATGGCCAACCGGGTTATTTCCAGCAGGAGTTGTTCGTCTACGGCCGTGGTGGCCAGCCGTGCAAAGTCTGTGGCACTGAACTGCGGGAAGTGAAGCTCGGCCAGCGCGCCAGCGTGTTTTGCCCACGTTGTCAGCGCTGACGGCGGTGGAACAAGTCTGAGGGTCTATAGTGAGGTGTCTGACCGCTTAGCCCGAAGGACCGCACCATGAAATCGTTGCAAACCCTGCTTATCGCGTCGCTGCTCTGCTTCAGCCTGCCCGCCCTGGCCAATGAAAGCGGCAGCGGCGACCCACGCTACACCATCCAGAATCCCCCCGCGTATGCCATGCTCGGCGACCTGCTGATCGCCCGACCCTTGCTGGTGGTGGGCACGGTGATCGGGGCGGCGGCGTTTGTAGTGTCGCTGCCGTTTACCGCGCTGGGCGGCGGCATCGGCGATGCCGGGCAGGCGCTGGTCGTTGATCCGGCCAAGGCTGCGTTCGTGCGATGCCTGGGGTGTGTGGGGGAGGGATTTGAGCAGCGGGAGTGAGGGGGTTATAGCTTCGCTGGATTGGAAGGCCTCATCGCGGGCAAGCCCGCTCCCACAGGAAATGCGGTGTACACAAAAAAATTGTGATCACTTCAGAACCCTGTGGGAGCGGGCCTGCCCGCGATGACGTCAGCACTGGCAACCGATTATTCAAGCCTTGCCAGTAATGAGCCGATACTTGGCCATCAGCTGTTCTTCGGTCTCGGGGTGCGCCTCGTCCAGCGGGATGCAATCCACCGGGCAGACCTGCTGGCACTGCGGTTCGTCGTAGTGGCCGACGCACTGGGTGCACAGGTTCGGGTCGATCACGTAGATCTCTTCGCCCTGGGAGATGGCGGCGTTCGGGCACTCGGGTTCGCAGACGTCGCAATTGATGCAATCGTCGGTGATGATCAGGGACATGCTTACTCCTGCCGGGGCGCTGGGCCCGGGCATCTGAAAACGAATGCGCGCAATTGTGCCGCATTGGCGCCCGCAGTGCACGCGGGCGCCGCTTCAGCGGTCGTTACTTCTTGAAGCGCAGGGTCAGGGCGTCGGCCACGGCAGGGTGGACAAACTTGGTGATATCACCGCCCAGGGCCGCGATTTCACGGACCAGCGTCGAGGAAATGAACGAATAACGCTCGGATGGCGTGAGAAACAGGCTCTCGACGTCCGGCGCCAGCTGGCGGTTCATGTTGGCCAGCTGAAATTCGTATTCGAAGTCCGACACCGCCCGCAGCCCACGCAGGAACACGTTGGCATTCTGCTCTTTGGCAAAGTGCGCCAGCAGCGTCGAGAAGCCGACGACTTCGACGTTCGGCAGATGTCGGGTGACCTCGCGGGCCAGCTCCACGCGTTGTTCCAGGGGAAACAACGGGTTTTTCTTGGGGCTGGCGGCGACGGCAATGATCACATGATCGAACAGGCGCGCGGCGCGTTCGACCAGATCGCCATGGCCCTTGGTAATCGGGTCGAAGGTACCTGGGTACAACACTCGGTTCATCGCGTCGTCCTGGCGGGAGTCCGTTGGGGAGTCGGATGGTATCGCAGCCTTCCCGGTCGGGAAAGCCGCCTGTTCGGTAAGAAAGCACTATAGACGATCGCAATCGAGTGTTGGCTCAAGGGTTTTTCAGCCGTTCGGCGAGGGCGGTGGCCAGTTGCGCGGTCAGCCCGTACACCGACAATTGCGGGTTGGCGCCAATGCTGGTGGGGAACAGCGAGCCGTCGTGGATCGACAGATTGCCGACTTGGTGATGGCGGCCAAGACTGTCGGTGACCGCGTTTTTCGGGTCCTCGCCCATGGCGCAGCCGCCCATCACGTGGGCGCTGCCGAGTTTGGTGCGGTACAGCTCAAGGCTCAGACCGTCGATCATGCTTTGCGCCTCGGCCAGGGTTTTCACGTACCGCGCGTCCGCGTGCAGCGGCATCACCGCTTTCGCACCGCCGGCGAACTGGATCTCGGCCATGCTGTGAAACGCCCGGCGCAAACCGTCCCAGGTATAGGGCGAAACCTGGTAGTCGAGCACCGGCGTGCCGTCGCCGCGCAGTTCGACGTGGCCGCCGGGGCTGTCCGGGTGAAAGCCATCGCGCAGCAGCGCCAGCATGGCGTGGGTGTGCGGCAGGTCCTGCATGTGCTCGGCGTTCTGCTGGCCGAAACCGCCGAGCAAGGTCGCCGCCAGTGCCGGGTGCAGCGGCGGCACTTCCAGTTTGTAGGACATTCTGCCGGCGGCGCCGTCCTGCCATTGGAAATGATCGGAATAGATCGACTGCGGCGCGCCGTAAAACGGGTTGATCACTTCGTCGAAACGGCCGGCCGACATGTTCACCAGATGCAGAAACGTTCGTTGGCCGAGGCGTTCGTGGGGATCGGGGGCCTCGGACCGCAGCAGCAGCGCCGGGCTGTTGATGCCGCCGCCGGCCAGTACGTAATGCCGCGCCTTGACCGTGATGCGTCGCCCGGTCGGCGCGACACAGCGTTGGTCCATGGCCAGGCATTCCAGGCTGACCACTTGATCATGCTTGAACGCCAGTTTTTCCGCCCGCGCCAGGTACAGCAACTCGCCGCCCTGTTCCAGGGTCGCGGGGATCGTGGTCACCAGCATCGATTGCTTGGCGTTGGTCGGGCAGCCCATGCCGCAGTAACCGAGGTTCCAGCAGCCACGCACGTTGCGCGGGATCACATGCCAGGCGTAACCCAATTGTTCGCAACCTTTGCGCACCACGTCGTTGTTGGCGTTGGGCGGAACCCGCCACGGGGCGACGCCCAGGCGTTGTTCCATGCGTTCGAACCACGGTGCCATCTCTGCTGCGCTGTGACCCTTGACCCCGTGTTCGCGGGCCCAGTGTTCCAAGGTTGGGGTGGGCGTGCGGAAACTCGAGGTCCAGTTGACCAGGGTACTGCCGCCCACCGCGCGGCCCTGCAGGATGGTAATCGCGCCATCCTTGCTCATCCGGCCGATGCCTTCCTGGTAGAGGCTGCTGTAGGCCTGGTCTTCGATTAGCTTGAAGTCGCTGCTGGTCTTGAGCGGCCCTTCCTCGATCAACAGCACTTTGTAGCCGGCGGCGCTGAGGATTTCCGCGGTGGTGCCGCCGCCGGCGCCGCTGCCGATGATCGCCACGTCGGCTTCGAGCGTCAGGTCGCTGGTCAGTTGCGCGCCGTTGTAGGTTTTCCAGCCTCGGGAGAGGCCTTCGCGGAAGGGATCGGGGACGGGCATCGTTTGGGCTCTCTTATTATTGTTGGGTGTGTGGTGGGGCTGATGGCCTCATCGCTGGCAAGCCAGCTCCCACAAAGATGTTTGTTGCTGATCAGATCGCATGAACGCCTAAAACACCTGAGGGAGCTGGCTTGCCAGCGATCAGGCTTACCTTTGGTCTCAGACCGTGGGCGGTCCCGGATACCCGCAATGTCCCCACGACTCGCGGCAGCCATACCACGCCATCATCACCAGTTGCAGAATCGACGCATGGCCCATGCGCAACAGGCTCAACGAGCTGTTTTGCCAGCGGTCGAGGAAGCGTCGGATGTCGTCGGCGCTGGCGTTTTCCCAGGCGCCCCAGATGCCCGTCAGTGGGCCGCGGGTCACGCCCATCGCCAGCACGTCGAACAATTGCCGGGTGAGTTTGAGCATTTCCGGGGACAGGTGATCGAGGCCATGGTCGAGGCTGCGCAGGGTGCGGTCGACAGCGACGCTCAACCCGTCGGCCGTCACGGCGCCGTCGAGCATCACCGGCACCAGCGCCCGCAGGAACGGCAGATCACTGTCGCGCAATACTGCAAAGCCGTTGGCCGGGGCGCTCGACGAACAGCCACTCAGGCTCGCGCCCAGGCCGGCGGTCGCCAGGAAGGCGCTGGCGCCAAGGCTCAATTTCAGCAGGCCGCGCCGTGACAGCGCGGGGGAATCGGTCAGGCTTGGGTGCATTGTTGTTATTACCCGAGTGGCGCGACGGTTAACGGATAAACAATTTCTGAATCAGCTTCTGAATCGATTTGCCATACGGCGGGTAAATCAGTTTCGCCGCATTGAACCGTTGCTTGATCAACACGCCCTTGGCCTTGCTGAAGGTCAGGAAGCCTTCATGACCGTGGTAATGGCCCATGCCCGAGGCGCCGATGCCGCCGAAGGGCATGTCGTCCTGAGCGACGTGCAGCAAGGTGTCGTTCAGGCACACCCCCCCGGAATGGGTTTCGTGCAGCACCCGGTGTTGTTCGGTCTTGTCGTAGCCGAAGTAATACAGCGCCAGTGGCCGCGGTCGCTGATTGATGTAGGCAAACGCCTGGTTGAGGTCGGTGTACGGCACGATTGGCAGAATCGGGCCGAAGATTTCGTCCTGCATCACGGTCATCTGGTCGCTGACGTTCAGCAGCAGGCTGTGGCCCATGCGCCGACCCTGGCCTTGCTCGAATAACGGGATCAGCAACGCGCCTTTGCCGGTGGCATCGCTGAGGTAGCCGTTGAGCCGTGCCAGTTGTCGGTCGTTGATGATGGCGGTGTAGTCCGGGTTGTCCGCCAGCGTCGGATAAAACCCGCGAACCGCTTGGCGGTAGGCTTCGACGAAGGCGCCGACGCGCTCTTCCGGCACCAGCACGTAGTCCGGCGCAACGCAGGTTTGCCCGGCATTCAGGGTCTTGCCGAAGGCAATGCGTTCGGCGGCGTCCTTGAGCGGCACGTCCCGCGACACAATGGCAGGCGACTTGCCGCCGAGTTCCAGAGTGACCGGGGTCAGATTCTCCGCTGCCGCGCGCATCACATGCTTGCCGACGCTGGTGGCGCCGGTGAACAGCAAGTGGTCCAGTGGCAGTTTCGAGAACGCCATGCCGACGTCCGCTTCACCGAGCACCACGCACACCAAGTCTTGCGGGAACACTCGGCCCAGCAATTCCTTGAGCAACAACCCGGTGGCTGGTGTTGATTCGCTGAGTTTGAGCATCACGCGGTTGCCCGCCGCCAGTGCCCCGACCAAGGGCCCGATCGCCAGGTACAACGGGTAGTTCCACGGCACGATCACGCCGATGACACCCAAAGGCTGATACACCACTTTCGCCGACGCGGGCTGGAAAGCCAGGCCCACGTGGCGCCGCGAGGCTTTCATCCAGCGCTTGAGTCGGCGGCTGGCGTAATCGATGCCGTGCAGGCTGGGCATCAACTCGGCCAACAGGGTTTCGTCGGCGCTGCGATGGCTGAAGTCCTGGCTGATCGCGTCGATCAACGCCTGGCGTTCGCTGCTGAGCAAGTCGCGCAGGCTCTTCAGCCATTGCTGACGTTGCGCGGCGGGTGGCATGGGATTGGCGGCATAAGCTGAACGCTGGGCGTCGAACAGTTCGCGGAGCTCGATCAAGGGCTGTTGGCTGGTCTGCATGTAGGCAATGTCGGCGGTCATGATCGGCTCTGTCTTTATTGGAATGAAGAACTTTTTAGAGTCTATGCTCTAGGTTGTCAAATCACATCCTCGTACTCGCTGGTTTTCTCCCTGCGCCGTTGGTCGTAAGATGCCCGCCATCGCACTCTGAATTAAAGCTCAAGCCATGGCCCCCAGAATAAAAACCAGCGAGCGCATCGTTCAGAACAGCCTGGAGCTGTTCAACCAGCAGGGCGAGCGCAGTATCAGCACCAACCACATTGCCGCCCACATGGAGATTTCTCCGGGTAACCTCTACTACCACTTCCCTAACAAGCAGGCGATCATCGCCGTGCTGTTCAGCGAATACGAAGTGCTGGTGGACAGCTTTCTGCGCCCGCCCCAGGGCCGCGCCGCCACCGTTGAAGACAAGCGTTTCTATCTCAAGGAATTGCTCTCGGCGATGTGGCGCTACCGCTTTCTGCACCGCGATCTGGAACATTTGCTCGACAGCGACCCGGACCTCGCCGGGCGTTATCGGCGTTTCTCCCAACGCTGCGTGATCCAGGGCGCGGCGATCTACGAAGGCTTTGTCGCCGCCGGGATTCTGAAGATGGACCAGGTGCAGATTGAGTCCCTGACGCTCAACGCCTGGATCATCCTCACCTCGTGGGTGCGTTTCCTGTGCACCACTCGGGAGAACTCCAACCACCTCAGTGAACAAGCCATCAAACGTGGCGTTTATCAGGTGCTGGTACTGGAAGCCGGGTTCGTCACCGAGCAGGCGCGCGAAGAAGTGAACGCTTTGTTTGATGAATTTTATGTCCCGCTGGCCCAAGCGCTCGAGGAAGTGAAGTAGGACCGGCCATCGATCTGAACCAGGAGCCCGCTATGCCTATTGCGCAGTTGATCAGCCCGCACGCCCTTGAACAGAAAAAGCAGCAGCCAGGGCTGGTGATTCTTGATTGTCGGTTTGCTCTCGAAGACTCGGATTATGGCCAGCGCAGCTACGCCGAAGGGCACATCGCCGGTGCGTCCTATGCCGACCTGGAACGCGACCTCAGCGGTCCGGTGATCAAGGGCCAGACCGGGCGTCATCCGTTGCCGGACGCGCAACAGTTTGTCGAGCGCCTGCAAGCTTGGGGCGTCAACAACGACAGCGAAGTCGTGCTCTACGACGATGGCCCCGGCGCGTTTGCAGCGCGGGCCTGGTGGTTGCTGGCCTGGCTGGGCAAGCGCGATGGCGTGTTCATTCTGGACGGTGGCCTCAAGGCCTGGCACGCGGCGGGCTTGCCATTGAGCCTCGATGCGCCATCCCGGCAGGCCGGTACCTTTAGCGGTACGCCGGACGACAGCCTGCTTCTGAGCGCCGAGCAATTGCAGCAGCGTTTGCAGCAGCCGAGCCTGACCCTGCTCGATGCCCGTGCCTTGCCGCGTTTTCGCGGTGAAGTGGAGCCCATCGACCCCATCGCCGGGCACATTCCCGGCGCGCAATGCGCGGCCTTCACCGACAACCTGAGCAGTGACGGTCGCTTCCTGCCGGCCGATCAACTCAAGCAACGCTTTGCCGAAAAACTCGGTGATCGTTCGCCGACTGAACTGGTGGCCTACTGTGGTTCCGGCGTCACGGCATGCCACAACCTGTTCGCCCTGTGCCTGGCGGGTTATCCGTTGGCGGGGTTGTATGCCGGGTCGTGGAGCGAGTGGATCAACGAGCCTGCGCGCGGCATCGCCACCGGCAACTGAGCGGCCTTGGGCAAAAACTGATCACCCGCCATCGGCCGCCATCAACCATCGCGGGATGCGCCGCTCCAGGTAATACGTCGGCCGGCGCAAGGTGCCGTCGACGAACCCCACATGCCCGCCCTTGGGCTGCAATTCAAACTGCGTGCAAGCCGACAATTCGTCGGCTTGCGGCAGGCTGTGAGGAAACACAAAGGGATCGTCCGCCGCTTGAATGATCAGGGTCGGCGTCTGGATTTCGCTGAGGAAATAACGGCTGGAGGCCCGGCGGTAGTAGTCCCCGGCGTCGGTGAAGCCATGCAGTGGCGCGGTGACCCGGCCGTCGAAGTCCCAGAAGGTGCGCATGTTTTCCAGTGAGCCCAGCGCCGCCAGCGCGGCGGCGCCATCCTGACGCCCGTCATGCTGGAACTGGCGCTGCTTGTTCTTGATGTAAGCCACCATCTCGCGCATGAAATGCGCCTGATAGACCTTGGAAAAGCCTTGGCCGATCCGGTCGGCGCACTGGTCGAGGCGGAACGGCACCGACACCGCAACCGCGCCCTGCAGACCGCTGGCATGCCCTGTTTCCCCCAGATGCTTGAGCAGCACATTGCCGCCCAGTGAATATCCCACGGCATACAACGGCGCCAAGGGGCGTTGCGCGCGCAAATGCTGGATGGCTTCGGCCAGGTCTTCGCTGGCGCCGGAATGGTAGCTGCGCGCCAGCAAATTGGGTTCGCCCGAGCAACCCCGCCAGTTCAGCGCCACGCTGGCCCAGCCTTGATCACCCAGGGTTTTCTGCAGACCGGCGACATATGGCGAATTCGACGAGCCGGTCAGCCCGTGCAACACCAGCACCAATGGCGCATCGGCCCTGTGCGGGCCGTGCCAGTCAAGGTCGAGGAAGTCGCCGTCGACGAGCCAGAGTCGCTCGCGCGAGCGTTCAAGGTGCGTGGTTTTGCGCCACAACGGGCCCCACAAGGTTTGTAAGTGCGGGTTGCCGAGGCCGACGGCAGGGATGAAGCGTTCGCTGGGCGGGAGCACGATGGATCTCTGAAAGGTAAAACGGCAGCAGCCACGCCATCACGGGCGCGGCGGCTTGTGGGTCGAAGGAAACTAACTTGCCACATTCCCGGTATCGGCGCGACACATGTGCCCTGCGGTGCCACTGGCTGGCGGCGGCAGCGGTTGCTGGTCGACGGTCGGGCCAAGGGTCACCACCGACCATTTTTTCGCATCAAATTGCCGGTTCAGGGCCGCTTTGATCTGAGCCACGGTCAGGTTCTGCACCTGGCTGACCGAGAAATCCAGGTCGAGGGGCAAATCGAACTGATTGATCTCGACCAGTCGCGAAAGGATCTGCGCGTTGCTGGCACTGTTCAATGCATTGCTGCTGCGCAGATAGGCTTTGGCATCGTCGAGTTCTTGCTGAGTCGGCCCATCGCGCAGGAAGTCGGCGTACAGCGTTTGCACCATCGCCACGCTGCCATCGCGGTACTGCGGGCGTGTCTTGAAGTCGATGATTGCGAGGCTGGCAGCCTGCCAGGCCGGCGTTTGCAGTTGGGCGGTGTAGGTCAGTCCGCGTTTTTCCCGCAGCTCGGTCATCAGGCGCGAGTTGAGTCGCTGTCCGCCGAAGATCACGTGCGCCACTTTGAGCGCCAGGTAATCCGGGTGTTGCACCGCCACACCGGGCTGGCCCAGCAGGATGTGGGTCTGGCTCGACGGTCTTTCGATGTGCCGCGAGTTGATCGCGTCCGAGGGCAGCGGACTCAGGGTCGCCGGCATTGCCGCGCTGGCTGGCAACGCATTGATCACTTGCAGGCTGAGCGCTTGCGCTTGTTCCACGGTCAGGTCGCCGACCAGCGTGATCAACGTACCCGTGGCGCTGTAAGCCTGGCGGTGGAACGCCAGGATCTGCGCGTGGGACAGCGCTGAGACACTCGCCGACGTGCCGAACACCGGACGGGCATACGGGTGTCCGGGTAGCAGTGTTTCCCTGAGCGCCTGGTTGATCTGCACGTCGGGATTGAGTCGCTGCGCCTCGATCAGCTCATGCAGTTGGCTCTTGACCCGTTTCAATGCCTCATCGGACAGCACGGGCTGGCCCAGCAACTGGTTGAACAGGTGTAAGGCCGGTTCGCGCTTGTCGTCGGCCGCCAGACTGCGCAGCGAGAAAGTGACACGGTCGTGATTGATGTTCATGTCGAACCGGGCGCCCAGACCATCGAAGGTTTCCATGATGGCTGCGAGGTCTTTGCCTGGCACACCTTCGTTGATCAGGCTGAAGGTCGCGGCGGCCAGGCCCGGATGTGCGCCATCGTGCGCACTGCCGGCGGCAAAGCTGACATGCAAATCGATGATCGGCAGTTCGGTGGTGCGGATAAACAGCACCTTGCCGCCGGTGGGCGCTTTCCAGCCGTGAATATTCAGGGTTCTGGAGGCCGGCGGCTGTTGTTCCATCTCCACCAGCGATTGCAGGCGTTGTGAGGGCTGTTCTGCCGCTTGCTCTGCGGCACACGCGTGTGGACTGTGCAGGCTGTAGAGAAACACCAGGCCGAGGGCGGCCGTGACGTATTTATTCATGACGGTTCTCCACCAGGACATGGGCGACACTCAGGCGCTGGCGCGTCAGGTAGGTGACGGCGACGTGCTGGATGTCTTCGGGGGTGACTTGATTCAGTTCATCGACCTCGTTGTCGAGGTCTCGCCAGGACGCACCGATGCTCTCGAGGGAGCCAAGTCGATCCGCCTGCTGCTCGATGGCGTCTCGGTCGTATAGCTGTTTGGCGATCAGCAACGTGCGCACACGCTCAAGTTCGTCGCGGGTGGGCGGGGTAGCTTTGATGTCGTCGAGCACTGTCCAGATACGGGTCTGCGCGTCATCGAGACTGATGGGGTGCTGAGTGCTGATTTCGACATCCAGGGTGAACAGGCTGTCGCCCCGGTACAGCGCGTTGTAATCCGACAATGTCGCGGAAAACACACGCTCTCCGAACTGCAGGCGTTTGCGCAGGCGAGCACTGTTCGAGCCCGCCAGCAAGGCGTTGAGCAAGCGCAAGGCGTGCACGGTTTTGCGCTGGTCGGCGGTCATCAGGCTGGGCACGTTGAAGGCCATCATCAGGCGTGGCGCAGCAATCGGCTGGTGCAGGATGATCTTGCGCTCGCCGGGTTCGGCCAGTTCCAGTGGGGTTCTGGATTCGACCAGCGGCCGCGCCGGCAGCACACCAAAGTAGCGTTCGGCCAGGGTTTTAACGGTGTTCTGGGTGACATCGCCGACCACCACCAGCGTCGCATTCCCCGGTGCGTAGCGTGCCTGGTACCACTGGCGCAAGTCGGCGGCGCTCAGGCGTTGCAGGTCGTGCATCCAGCCAATGATCGGCACGCCGTAGCTGCTGGCGGGGTGCGCGAGGCTGGCGAGGCGCTCCTGGGCGCGGCCGTTGAAGTCGTCATCTACCCGCAGTCGGCGTTCTTCCTGGATGACCGCCCGCTCCGGAAGGAAGTCTTCCGCACGCAACCTGGCGGTCGACATCATGTCCGCCATCAACTCAAAGGCAACGCCCAGTTGGTGCGGTTGCAAGGTCTGGTAATAGGCGGTGACGTCTTTGTCAGTGAAGGCGTTCTGCGACGCGCCGAGGTTTTCGAGAATGCTCGCCGCTTCGCCGGCGCAGACTTTGCTGCTGCCTTTAAAGAGCATGTGTTCGAGGGCGTGAGACAGGCCAGACTGGCCGGGCGGCTCATCGGCGGAGCCGACCTTGAACCACAGTTGTGAGGTGACGACGGGCGCGCGATGGTCTTCGCGCACCACGACCTTGAGTCCATTATCGAGCGTGAACTGGTGTGTCGGTTGTGCCGGCTCGGCCAACGCCAATAATGGCAGTAGCCAGGCGATAAGCAGCGTCCCGCTGCGTTGAGTGTCCATCCGTGGTGATCCTCAGTGGTGTCTGAAAAGTTCATGACCACTTTGGATAACCGGAAGGGGGAACGTGCGGTACATATGTATTGCACATTCGATTTTGTTTTGGGTAATGCTGGAGGCCAGATCAGTTGGCGAGGCTGCGCTGCCACAAGGCGTAATACACCCGCCCGGATTTCTGCTCGCGGTGCAGGCGCCAGTTACCCGGCAGGCCCAGGGTCGAGGGTGCGCTTTCGCTCTCGGTGTAGACCCAGGCCTCATCCGCCAGCCATTGCCGTTCTTCGAGCAGGGCGCACACCGCTGGCAACAGGTTCTGGTTGAACGGGGGGTCAAGGAACACCAGGTCGAACGCGATCGCCGGTTGGGTTTCCAGATAGCGCAAGGCGTCGGCGGTCTGCACCTGGCCGGTGGTGCAGCGCAGCGTGCCGAGGTGTTCCTTGAGGCTTGAGACCGCAATATTGCTGGCGTCCAGAGCCTGGCCCATCGCCGCGCCGCGGGACAAGGCTTCAAGAAACAGCGCGCCGCTGCCGGTGAACGGGTCGAGCACCTTAGCGCCGGCGACGTAGGGCGCGAGCCAGTTGAACAGGGTTTCGCGCACGCGGTCCGGCGTCGGGCGCAGGCCAGGAGCATCCGGGAAGCTCAGCTTACGGCTGCGCCATTCACCGCCGATGATGCGCAGTTGGTTCACGCCGTTGTGGACGTTGTGAACAGGCTTTTTGGGACGGGATGGGCTGGCCATTAATGCTCCGGGACCCCGAGCGGCTGCTCGGCGGGTTTATCTGTGGGGGCCGGTAACGGCTTTTGCGGCACGGTCGGGCCAGCGCTGACGATGACCATTTTGTCCGTGCTCAAGTGTTTGTTCAGGGCGGTTTTGACCTGTTCGACGGTCAGCGCCTGGGATTGGCGCATGAAGTCGTCGAGATAGCTCAAGGGCAGATTGTAGAAGCCCATGGCGCCGAGCTGGCCGACGATATCGGCATTGCTCGCGGTGGACAGCGGAAAGCTGCCGGCCAGTTCGCGCTTGGCATCGTCCAGTTCTTTCTGGGTCGGGCCGGTCTTGAGGTAGTCGGCCAGCACGTCCTGCACCAGCTTCAGCGTGCCTTCGCTCATTTCGGCGCGGGTTTGCAGGTTGATCATGAATGGACCACGGGCCTGCATCGGGGTGAAGCCCGAGTACACACCGTAGGCCAGGCCGCGTTTCTCGCGCACTTCGCTCATCAGCCGAGTGCCGAAACCACCGCCGCCCAGGATCTGGTTGCCCATCGACAGCGCCGCGTAATCGGGGTCGTCACGGTTGATGCCCAATTGCGCGAGCATCAGGTTGGTCTGTTTGGACGGAAATTCGATATGGCCGATGCTCGCCTTCGGTTCGACCGCAGTCGGAATCTTCGCCAGGGCCGGGCCTTTGGGCAAGGCGCCAGAGATCTGGGTGGCGATGGCTTCGGCTTCGCTGCGGGACAAGTCACCCACCAGGGCGATCACCACGTTGCCGGCGGCATAGGCTTTCTGATGAAAGGCTTGCAACTGCGCGAGGGTCACCAGCGGGATGCTTTTCGCATTGCCGTCGCTGGAGTGGCCATAAGGATGGTCGCCATAAAGGCGCGTCATCAGTTCCAGGCCCGCCAGTTTGCCGGGGCTCTGTTTCTGGTACTCGAACCCGGCGAGCAACTGGTTCTTGATGCGGGCCAGGGAGTCGGCGGGGAAAGTCGGCTTGCCGACCACGTCGGCGAACAGCTGCAAGGCCGGATCGCGTTTATCGGCGGCACTCAGGCTGCGCAACGAAGCCACGGCCATGTCCTTATAGGCACCGTTGCCAAAATCCGCGCCCAACCCTTCGAAGCCCTGAGCGATGGCGCCGACGTCTTTGCCGGACACGCCTTCGTTGAGCATGGCGTTGGTCAGCATGGCCACGCCAGGCGTGTTGCCGTCCTGGCTGCTGCCAGCGGCGAAGATCAGCCGCAGGTCGAACATCGGCAGTTCGCGCGCTTCCACGAACAGCACCTTGGCGCCTTCGGCGGTATTCCAGGTCTGTACGTTCAAGGTGCGGTGGCTCGGTGCCTTACCGTCCAGTTCGGCCAGGGATTGCAGTTTGTTGGTGGCTTTGGCCTGGTCCAGTGCTTCGCTGGCCACGGCGGCATCCGGGCGCGTCATATAAAAAGCGCCGGCGCCAACCAGCGCGGCCGCAAACAGGCCAGCCAGCAGCAGGTGGGAAGGGGCGCGCTTACTCATGAGTCGTGTCCTTTGGCAGTGGCAAGACATGGGCGACGCTGAGACGTTCGCGAGTGAAATACAGCTTGGCGGCGTTCTGGATGTCTTGCGGGGTCACGCTTTGCAAGTCGGCCAGTTCGGTGTCCATCAGTTTCCACGACAGACCCACGGTTTCCAGTTGGCCAATGGCAGTAGCCTGGCTGGTGATCGAATCACGCTCGTAAACCAGGCCGGCGATGACCTGGGCGCGCACGCGCTCAAGCTCTTCGGCAGTCGGTGCGGTGGTTTTGAGCTGTTCGAGCAGCTTCCAGAGCCCGGCTTCGGCCTGCTCGAGGGTTTTGTTTTTCTGGGTGTTGGGCGTGGCCGACAAGGTGAACAGGCTATCGCCGCGGCTATAGGCGTCGTAGCTCGACGAGCCCCCGGACACCAGCTCTTCGCCGCGTTCCAGTTGCGTCGGAATACGACCGCTGTAGCCGCCGTCGAGCAGTGCCGAAATCAGCCGCAAGGCGTTGACCGAGCGTTTGTCCTCAGTGGTGGCAATGCTCGGCACGTTGAAGGCCAGCATCAGGCTCGGCAATTGGGTCTGCACATGCAGGGTGATCAGCCGCTCGCCGGGTTCGGCCAGTTCCAGAGGGATTTTCGCCGGCGGCACATCGCGCCGCGGGATCGGCCCGAAGTAGCGCTGGGCCAAAGCCTTCACTTCATCCGGCGTGACGTCGCCGACCACCACCAGCGTGGCGTTGTTCGGTACGTACCAGGATTGGTACCAGTGGCGCAATTCTTCGACTTTCATTCTCTCAAGGTCAGCCATCCAGCCGATGGTCGGCGTGTGATAACCGCTGGCGGGGTAGGCCATGGCCTTGAAGCGCTCGTAGGCTTTGGACATGGGCTTGTCGTCGGTGCGTAACCGTCGTTCTTCCTTGATCACTTCGATCTCGCGAGTGAACTCGTCGGCGGGCAGGCGCAGGCTGGCCATGCGATCGGCCTCGAGCTCGAAGGCCACGCCCAGGCGATCCCGCGCCAGCACTTGGTAATAGGCGGTGAAATCGTCGCTGGTGAAGGCATTCTCTTCGGCGCCCAGGTCTCGCAGGATCAACGAAGCCTCGCCCGGCCCGACTTTCTCGCTGCCCTTGAACATCATGTGTTCCAGCGCATGGGATAAACCGGTTTGCCCCGGCGTCTCGTAGCTCGAGCCGACTTTGTACCAGACCTGCGACACCACGACTGGCGCGCGATGATCTTCGCGCACCACCACCTTCAAGCCGTTGTCGAGCGTGAATTCGTGGGTCGGTTGCGGATCGGCGGCGAAGGCGGTGAGGGGCAGGCAGACCGTGCTGAGCAGCAGGCCTGCGACGCGGCGGGCAAGAGCATTCATTCGTATTTTTAACCTGTCGGGCTGCCTGCTTAGCTTTAGCGTCTGCGGGCGAGAGGGTGCTAGGATACTGATCCGTTTTACTGGCGGCCACGCCTATCAGGCCTTTGATCGGCCGATGGGTTGTTTGGGTAGTCGGCAGAAGCTTTGGGTTTGTCAGCTAAACTCTGCGTTTTCGCCGATGATGACGTTCCAGTCCTTCGTAAACGTCGACCTTTTCCGTGCTTTTGCGCACGTCGACAAAATGTTGCGCCTGAACAAGCTGGATCAATTGCAGTCTGTTCTGCATCGATAATTTATTGCCGAGGCGCCAGTGTGGCGCGTCGCTACCGTGAGATAGCCGTCCTCCATGTTTGGTTCCAACGACGACAAGAAGACCCCAGCTGCGGCTGGTGAGAAAAAAAGCCTGTTCGGATGGCTGCGCAAAAAGCCGCAGGAAACCGTCGTCGAACAGCCGCAAACGCTTCCTGAGACAGTGCCGGAACCGGTTTTGCCAGAACCGGTCAGCGAGCCCGCTTCTCCCGCTTCTATAGAAGCCACGCCGATTGTTTTGCCAATGGCTGAGCCGGTCCTCCAACCGGTGCCCGAGCCAGAACCCGTCGCCGAATCCGAGCCCGCGCCTTGGCCGCCATTGCCCGTTGCCGAAGAACCGGTGGCGCTGGTCGAGGACGAAGCCGCCGAGCATCTGCCGCCGCCGATCCCCGCGCCGACCGAAGCCCAGCAAGCCGTCGAACTGTTGGTGGTCGAGCCGGAGCCGCTGGCTGAACCTCTTATCGAAGAGCCTGACGTGCCACAACCGGTGATCGCCGCGTTTGTCGAGCCAGCGCCCGCACCCGTTGAAGCGCCTACGGTGGTCGACGCACCGCCAGCCGTCGTTACCGCCGAAACCAAGGCCGGTTTTTTCGCCCGTTTGAAGCAGGGGCTGTCGAAGACCAGCGCCAGCATCGGCGAAGGCATGGCCAGCCTGTTTCTCGGCAAGAAAATCATCGATGACGAGTTGCTCGAAGACATCGAAACCCGTTTGTTGACCGCCGACGTAGGCGTCGAAGCCACCTCCGTGATCATTCAACGCCTGACCCAGAAAGTCGCGCGCAAGGAATTGGCCGATGCCGCCGCGCTGTACAAGTCGCTGCAAGCAGAGCTGGCAACCATGCTCAAACCGGTCGAACAGCCGCTGGTGATCAGTTCGCAACACAAGCCCTTCGTGATTTTGGTGGTAGGTGTCAATGGTGCCGGCAAAACCACCACCATCGGCAAGCTGGCGAAGAAGCTGCAACTCGAAGGCAAGAAAGTCATGCTTGCCGCCGGCGATACCTTCCGTGCCGCAGCAGTCGAGCAGTTGCAGGTCTGGGGTGAGCGCAACAAGATCCCGGTGATCGCCCAGCACACCGGCGCGGATTCGGCTTCAGTGATCTTCGATGCGGTGCAGGCCGCCAAGGCCCGCGGCATCGACGTATTGATCGCCGACACCGCCGGCCGCTTGCACACCAAAGACAACCTGATGGAAGAGCTGAAAAAGGTTCGCCGGGTGATCGGCAAGCTCGACGCCGACGCGCCGCACGAAGTGCTGCTGGTGCTCGACGCCGGTACCGGCCAGAACGCCATCAACCAGGCCAAGCAATTCCACCAGACCGTTGCACTGACCGGGCTGGCGCTGACCAAGCTGGATGGCACGGCCAAGGGCGGGGTGATTTTCGCTCTGGCCAAGCAATTCGGTTTGCCGATTCGCTACATCGGTGTCGGTGAAGGCATTGATGATCTGCGCACTTTTGAGGCTGAACCCTTTGTCCAGGCACTGTTTGCCGAGCGGGAGCGTTCATGATTCGTTTCGAACAGGTCGGTAAACGCTATCCGAACGGCCACGTCGGCCTGCATGAGCTGAGCTTTCGAGTCCGTCGCGGCGAATTCCTGTTTGTCACCGGCCATTCCGGTGCCGGTAAAAGCACCTTGCTGCGCCTGCTGCTGGCGATGGAGCGCCCGACGACAGGAAAACTGCTGCTGGCCGGGCAAGACCTGAGCACCATCAGCAATGCGCAGATTCCGTTCCTGCGCCGGCAGATCGGCGTGGTGTTCCAGAATCACCAGTTGCTGTTTGATCGCACGGTGTTCAACAACGTGGCCTTGCCGTTGCAGATTCTCGGTTTGTCGAAGGCGGAAATCACCAAGCGCGTGGATTCGGCCCTGGAGCGCGTGGCGCTGTCGGACAAGACCGATCTGTACCCTGGCGACCTGTCCACCGGTCAGCAACAGCGGGTCGGTATCGCCCGCGCCATCGTCCATCGCCCGGCCTTGCTGCTGGCGGATGAACCCACCGGTAATCTCGACCCGCGCCTGGCGGCGGAAATCATGGGTGTGTTCGAAGACATCAATCGCCTGGGCACCAGCGTACTGATTGCCAGTCACGACCTGGCCCTGATCGCGCGCATGCGCCATCGCATGCTGACCTTGCAGCGTGGCCGATTGATCGGCGACGGGGAGGCCGGGGTATGAGTGCGACCCGTAGCCCTAAAGTCTCCGAACGCGTGGCCCCCAAGGCTGCCGATCCGCAACCGCAGAAGAAAAAACGCGACGATGATGACGGCCCGGACTTCGCGACGCTGTTTCACGCCTGGATCGAAAGCCATCGTGCCAGCCTGCTCGACAGTCTGCGCCGGTTAGGCAAGCAGCCGATCGGCAGCTTCTTCACCTGCCTGGTGATGGCGGTGGCATTGAGCTTGCCCATGGGCTTGTCGCTGCTGCTCAGTAATGTCGAGCGGCTTGGCGGTTCGTGGCAGCGGGCAGCGCAGATTTCGCTGTACCTGCAATTGGAAGCCTCGCCGACCGAAGGCGAGGCCTTGCGCGAGCAGATCAAGAACATGCCTGGCGTGGCGGAAGCTGAGTACATCAGCCGTGACAAGGCGCTCGAAGAATTCCAGCAGCAGTCTGGCCTGGGCGAGGCGCTCAAGGAGCTGCCAAGCAACCCGTTGCCGGGCGTGGTGCTGGTGACGCCGAACGAAGTCGACAAGCCGGCGCTTGAAGCATTACGACAAAGACTTTCCGAGCTGCCGAAGGTACAACAGGCGCAACTTGATTTAGTCTGGGTTGAGCGTCTGGCGGCGATTCTCAAGCTCGGCGACCGGTTTGTCTTCGGCCTGACGGTGCTGCTGGTGTCCGCATTACTTTTGGTGATAGGCAATACCATTCGTCTTCATATCGAAAACCGTCGCACCGAGATAGAAGTGATTAAACTCGTCGGCGGCACTGACAGCTATGTGCGCAGGCCTTTTCTTTATATGGGCGCGTTGTATGGCTTCGGTGCGGGGATTTTGTCCTGGGGCGTTTTGGCGTTCGGCCTGGATTGGCTGAACGATGCCGTCGTCGGGCTGGCCGGTTTGTACGGCAGCGATTTTGCGCTGGCCGGGGTGCCAGCGGCCGACGGTCTGTCGCTCTTGCTTGGTGCGGTGCTGTTGGGGTATATCGGTGCATGGATTGCGGTAGCGAGGCATCTAAGGGAACTCGCGCCGAAGTAGTGTCTTTTTGCTCGTATTGACCTTTCAGCGTGTATGGGAACTTGTCCTACGGTTCCCGGTCAATTTTCGCAGTGCTGAACTGCACGAGTTATGTAAGTCGGAGGTTTTTTCGTATGACCACTTCTTTGCAACCTGCTTATGCTCTGGTTCCAGGCGCAAACCTGGAAGCCTATGTGCACACGGTGAACAGCATTCCATTGCTGACGCCAGAGCAGGAGCGTGAACTGGCCGAGAGTCTCTATTATGAGCAGGATTTGGGGGCGGCTCGGCAGATGGTGCTCGCCCACCTGCGATTTGTCGTACACATTGCCCGCAGCTATTCCGGCTACGGCCTGGCCCAGGCTGACCTGATCCAGGAAGGTAACGTTGGCTTGATGAAAGCGGTCAAGCGCTTCAACCCGGAAATGGGCGTGCGCCTGGTGTCCTTTGCGGTGCATTGGATCAAGGCTGAAATTCACGAATTCATCTTGCGCAACTGGCGGATCGTGAAAGTTGCGACCACCAAGGCGCAGCGTAAGCTGTTCTTCAACCTGCGCAGCCAGAAGAAACGTCTGGCGTGGCTGAACAACGAAGAAGTCCATCGCGTGGCTGAGAGCCTCGGGGTGGAGCCGCGCGAAGTGCGCGAGATGGAAAGTCGCCTGACCGGCCACGACATGGCGTTCGACCCGGCCGCCGAAGCGGATGACGACAGCGCCTTCCAGTCGCCGGCCAACTACCTGGAAGACCACCGGTACGACCCGGCGCGTCAACTGGAAGATGCCGACTGGAGCGACAACTCCAACCACAACCTGCACGAAGCGCTGGAAGTGCTGGACGATCGCAGCCGTGACATCCTCTACCAGCGCTGGCTGGCAGAAGAGAAAGCCACGCTGCACGACCTGGCGCAAAAGTACAACGTGTCGGCCGAGCGTATTCGTCAGCTCGAGAAGAGCGCAATGAACAAGCTCAAGTTGTCGATCGCCGCCTGACCTTAGCGACAGGCAACAAAAAAACGCCCTGATCAGTGACGATCGGGGCGTTTTTGTTTCTGGCCGGTGGGAGCGAGCCCGCTCGCGAATGGGGCTTATCAGTCGGCACAACATTGATTGATCCAGCGCTTTCGCGAGCAGGCTCGCTCTCTAGTGGTCTAGGGTGTTCTATCGAAGCTACTGCGCCCAAGGCGCTCGCCGCGAATCATTCAGCCCCACCAGATAGCCATCGCCGCCCAACTGGTTCATCTGCTGGCGAATCCAGCCGGCCCGCCGCGCTACGTAGGACGTTGGATGGCTGGCACTCCACACCCGGGGGTTGGGCAGCACCGCGGCGAGCAAACTGGCCTGCTGGCGCGACAGCGAGCGGGCGCCGACGCCGAAGTGATGGCGGGCCGCCGCCTCGGCGCCAAACACGCCGTCGTCCCACTCGACGCTATTGAGGTACACCTCAAGAATTCGCTGCTTCGGCCAGAGCACCTCGATCAGCCCGGTGAACCAGGCTTCCAGGCCTTTGCGCAACCAACTGCGACCGGACCACAGGAACAGGTTTTTCGAGACTTGCTGGCTCAGGGTGCTGGCGCCGCGAATCGAACCACCACGCTCGTTATGGGCGAAAGCGGCCTGTATCGCGCCGATATCGAAGCCCCAATGCTCAGCGAATTTCTGGTCCTCGCCGGCGATCACTGCGACTTTCAGGTCGTCGGAGATTTCATCCCAGGGCTTCCAAGTGCGTTGCAGGTCAATGGGTTCGCCATCGATCCACGACTCGACTTTGCGCTCGACCATCAGCGCCGTGCCCGGCGGGGGCACCACGCGAAACAGCAAAACCAGCACGACGCTGCCGCCCATGAACCAGAGCAGGGCCTTTGTGAACCGGCGGAGAAATAATCGCAGCATAGAGATGGCTTGGCCGAACCCGTGGAGCGGGCCATTATACAGACCCTGCTGATCGAGTCTGACTGGAGTTCTTCATGCTGCGTGGCTTTCTGATGCTGGCCGCTTTCTTCGGTTTCACCGGTGTCGCCCTCGGCGCGTTCGCCGCCCATGGCCTGAAAAACCGCCTGAGCGCGGAGTATCTGGCGATTTTCCAGACCGGCGTCACCTATCAACTGGTGCACACCCTGGCCTTGCTTGGCGTCGCACTGCTCGCAACGCAGATTCCTGGGCGCCTGGTGACCTGGGCCGGCGCTTCGTTTGTCATCGGCATCCTGCTGTTCTCCGGCAGCCTGTACCTGCTGACCCTGACCGGCGTCAGCAAGCTCGGCATCGTCACCCCGTTTGGCGGTTTGGCATTCCTGATTGGCTGGTTCTGTCTGGGGCTTGCCGCCTGGCGGTTGAGCTGACCGTACAGTCCATTTCGTCATGAATGGGTTGGGCCGACCTGACGGATCAGGCTAGAATGCCAGCCCCTAAAAATGATGGCGGCTTTCGGCATGCGCATTCAGTTGAACGGCGAATCCCTTGACCTGCCCGACGGTGAAACCGTTGCGGCCCTGCTGACCCGTCTGGAACTGACCGGGCGCCGGGTGGCGGTGGAGCTCAATCTGGATATCGTCCCGCGCAGCCAGCATGCCGACACCACGCTCAATGACGGCGACAATGTCGAAGTCGTGCACGCCATCGGCGGCGGTTGATCATTCGGCCCCCAGCGGCCGCGGCATTCTGCAGAACCTCACCCCAACAGAGGATTTCCCATGAGCATCGTTCGTAGCGACAAGCCTTTCGTCTTGGCCGGTCGTACTTACCAGTCGCGTTTGCTGGTCGGTACCGGCAAATACCGTGACATGGAAGAAACCCGCCTCGCCATCGAGGCCTCGGGTGCCGAGATCGTCACCTTCGCCGTGCGCCGCACCAACCTCGGCCAGACCCCGGGCGAACCGAACCTGCTCGAAGTCCTGTCACCGGATCGCTATACCTTCCTGCCGAACACCGCCGGCTGCTACGACGCCATCGAGGCCGTGCGCACCTGCCGCCTGGCCCGTGAGCTGCTCGACGGCCACAATCTGGTGAAGCTGGAAGTGCTGGCGGACCAGAAAACCCTGTTCCCGAACGTGATCGAAACCCTCAAAGCCGCCGAAACGCTGGTCAAGGAAGGGTTCGACGTGATGGTCTACACCAGCGATGACCCGATCATCGCCCGGCAACTGGCGGACATCGGCTGCATCGCTGTCATGCCGCTGGCCGGTTTGATCGGCTCGGGCCTGGGGATCTGCAACCCGTATAACCTGCAGATCATCCTCGAAGAAGCCAATATTCCCGTGCTGGTCGATGCCGGCGTGGGCACCGCCTCCGACGCTACCATTGCGATGGAATTGGGTTGCGACGCGGTGCTGATGAATTCGGCCATCGCCCACGCCCAGCAACCGATCATGATGGCCGAAGCCATGAACCACGCGATCGTCGCGGGCCGCCTGGCCTACCTCGCCGGCCGCATGCCGAAGAAACTCTATGCCAGCGCTTCCTCGCCGCTGGATGGTCTGATCAAGTAAGAGCCATTGATGACTGAATCGAACGACACGCCTATCCAGACGGAAGAAGGCGAAGAGCGCCAACACCGCCGCATCAAGAGTTTCGTGATGCGCGCCGGGCGCATGACCGAAGGCCAGCAGCGCGGCCTCGACCAAGGCACGCCGCTGTTCGTGCTGCCGCTGGCCGACGCGCCGGTGGACTTCGACCAGGTGTTCGGTCGCTCGGCACCGCGCTCGCTGGAAATCGGTTTCGGCATGGGCCATTCGCTGCTGGAAATGGCTGCCGCGGCACCGGAGCAGGATTTCATCGGCGTCGAAGTGCACCGTCCGGGTGTCGGCGCGTTGCTCAATGGTGTGCTGACCCAAGGCCTGAAAAACCTGCGGGTCTACGATTGCGACGCGATCGAAGTGCTCAATCGTTGCATCGCCGATAACAGCCTCGATCGCTTGATGCTGTTTTTCCCCGACCCTTGGCACAAGAGTCGTCACCACAAGCGCCGGATCGTCCAGGCTTCGTTCGCCGAACTGGTGCGCAGCAAGTTGAAAGTCGGCGGTGTGCTGCACATGGCCACCGACTGGGAACCCTACGCCGAGTACATGCTGGAAGTGATGAACGTCGCCCCGGGCTACCGCAACCTCGCCGAAGACGGCAAATGCGTCCCGCGCCCGAGCGAGCGGCCGATCACCAAGTTCGAACGCCGTGGCGAACGCCTTGGGCATGGCGTCTGGGACCTGAAGTTCGAAAAACTGTCCTAAGCCCTACGCAATACCAATGTGGGAACGAGTCCGCTCGCGAAGGCGGTCTGACATTCACAGAAGATGTTGAATGCCATGGCCTATTCGCGAGCAGGCTCGCTCCCACATTTTTTTGTGCAGCGAAAAAATCAGCGGCGGTCAGCAACCACGCCAATCAACACCAGCACCACCAACAACACCGGTGCCAGGCTGTAATTGTTGAACTGGCTCAGCCCACGGATGATCCACGGGGTGGCGTAGATCAGCGCCAGGCCGCTGCCGACCATGCACACCAGGGCCATCAGCGGGACGCGCAAGGCGCCGGCGATGCTGCCCAAGCGTTGATCGACCCAGCCTTTGATGTCGGCGCCGAACAGCACCAGCAGACAGCCCACCAGCGCCAGCGAAATTTCCGACAGGTTACTGCGGCTCCAGCGGGACACGGTGGCGAGCAGGTCGAGGATCAAATCCATTGGTTTTCCCTTAAGGCTGAAATCAGCTCAGAAATGTCTGCAGCAAGTCGTTAAGAAACAGCTGGCCGCGTTCGGTGGCCGCCAGGCGTGACGGTTCGACTCGCAACAAGCCGCTTTGTTCGGCCTCGCGGCGGCCGGCGGCGAGGCTTTCCAGGGGCAGGCCGGTACGCTCGGAATAGAGCCGCGACTCAACACCTTCTGTCAGGCGCAAGGCGTTCATCAGGAACTCGAACGGCAGTTCGTCGTTGGTCAGCGCCTTTTCGCCGGCCTGGAAGTGTTTCGCGGGGTTGAGGTAATCCTTCGGTAACCGGGTCTTCCAGGTGCGCACGATGCGCCCGTCCGGATGGCTAAGCTTGCCGTGGGCGCCGGCGCCGATGCCAATGAAGTCACCAAAACTCCAGTAATTGAGGTTATGCCGCGCCGGGCGACCGGGCTGGGCATAGGCTGACACTTCGTATTGCGCGTAACCGTGCTCGGCCAGCAACGCCTGGCCGGCCTCTTGAATGTCCCACAGCGTGTCGTCTTCCGGCAGGGCCGGCGGCTGGTTCCAGAACACGGTGTTCGGCTCCAGGGTCAGTTGATACCAGGACAAATGCGTCGGCTTTAGGGCGATGGCTTGGCGCAAATCGCTCAGCGCATCGTCCAGGGACTGATCGGGCAAGCCGTGCATCAGGTCCAGGTTGAAGTTGTCGAACCCAGCCTGGCGAGCCATGCCAGCAGCACGCACCGCTTCGTCACCGTTGTGAATCCGCCCCAGGGCTTTGAGTTTCTCTTCCTGGAAGCTCTGGATACCGATCGACAGGCGATTGATCCCCAGCGCCCGGTACGCGACGAATTTCTCTTGCTCGAAGGTGCCGGGGTTGGCTTCCAGGGTGATTTCAATGTCGCTGGCAAACCGGATGCGCTGCTCGACGCCTTCGAGTAGCCGGCCCAGGGCTTCGGCGCTGAACAGGCTGGGCGTGCCGCCGCCGAAGAAGATCGAACTCAGTTCACGGCCATACACCGCGTGCAGGTCCTGGTCGAGATCGGCCAGCAATGCGTCGACGTACTCCTCTTCCGGCAGCACCGGGCTGGCGGTATGGGAGTTGAAGTCGCAATAGGGGCATTTGCGCACGCACCACGGGATGTGAATGTACAGCGCCAAGGGCGGCAGTATCGGCAATGCGCGCCGAGGGGTGGTTGCGGCGCCGCCCGCAATCAGCGGTAACGCGGATGCGTCGTGGGTCATTTCAGGCCCAGACGCTGGCGCAGCAGAACCATCGCGCGGGCGCGGTGGCTGATCTGGTTTTTGTCGGCGGGGCTCAGCTCGGCGCTTGAGCAGTCGCGCTCCGGCACCCAGAACAACGGGTCGTAGCCAAAACCGTGTGCACCGCTGGCAGTGTGCAGAATGCGCCCGTGCCACAGGCCTTCGCAAAGGATCGGCAGCGGATCGTCGGCATGCCTCACCAGTGCCAGCACGCAGACGAACTGTGCACCGCGCTCGGCGTCCGGCACGTCTTTCAAGGCGTCGAGCAACTTGGCGTTGTTCGCCGCGTCGCCCTGGCCGTTGGCGTAACGGGCCGAGTAGATGCCCGGCGCGCCGCCGAGGAAATCCACCGCCAGCCCGGAATCATCGGCCAGCGCCGGCAGGCCGGAAATACGCGCCGCGTTACGGGCCTTGAGGATGGCGTTCTCGACGAACGACAGGCCGGTTTCTTCGGGCTCGACCTGACTGAACTCACCGATCGAGCGCAGTTGCACCGAATCACCGAGCATGGCCTGGAGTTCTTTGAGTTTGCCGGCGTTGTGGCTGGCCAGTACGAGTTGCGGGAAAGTGATCATTCGCCGGGGAAAAGCTCTTGGTTGAAGTTGATGGTGTTGATCTTGTCGCCGGTCTGCACCTTGATCTCGAAGGTACGGGTTTCCTGCTGGTCGACCGGGTATTGCGCGAGGTAGTAGATCGCGCCTTGCTCGGTCACCTGGCGGAACGTCAGGGGCACGCTTTTGCTGGTCAGGTCTTTGACCGTACCGCTGACTTGCGCCATTAGCGGCTTGCCGCCCTTGATCACCGACACATTGATCACGCCCTGGTTCTTGCTGCGGATCAACTCGGCAGCCTTGGCGATCTCTGGCGTCAGGTAAGTCGAGTGGAACGTGTTGTAATGCACCGTCACGTCGCCAAAGGTTTCCTTGCGTTCGCCCTTGATGACGTCGGCGGCCGTTGCCGAGACGCTCAGGCAGGCGCCGAGCAGCATTAACGCGAAACGACCCATGATCGTTCTCCTTGAGTACGAGGTTTACACCGCGATTTTGAGGTCCGCAAGCGCGGGGCTGCTGACGCGGTAAATGCCGATTTCACCCAACAGATTAGGCCAAAGCTTGCTGGCCCACCCGTGGCGGTGCTGTTGATCCACAGCCAGCCGATCAATGACCTTGGCGTCCCGTTCGCGGCACAGGGCTTCGAAGTCTTCGAAGGTACAGAAGTGGATGTTCGGCGTGTTGTACCAGGTGTACGGCAAAAATTCCGAGACCGGCATCCGGCCTTTGCTCGCCAGGTACCAGCGGCAGCGCCAGTGCCCGAAGTTGGGGAAAGTGATGATGCACTGGCGGCCGACCCGCAGCATTTCGTCGAGGATGCGGTCCGGGTAATGCACCGCTTGCAACGCCTGGGTCATGACCACCACGTCAAAACTGTCGCTGGCGAAGTTGCCCAGGCCCTTGTCCAGATCTTGCTCGATAACGTTGATGCCCTTGGCCACGCACTCGGCGATGTTATCTGGGTCGTTCTCCAGGCCGTAGCCGGTCACTTGCTTGTGGTCGCGCAACCAGGTCAGCAACTCGCCGTCGCCGCAACCGAGGTCGAGCACGCGGCTGCCGGCGGGGATCCATTCCTGGATGATTTCCAGATCAGCTCTCATGGCTTTCTCACACCCTCACTCGATTCATGTAATTGCTGAAGGCCTGCAGATAACGCGGGATCGGAATCAGGAAGGCGTCGTGGCCCTGCGGTGCGTCAATTTCCAGGTAGCAGACGTCTTTTTTCGCCGCCATCAGCGCGTTTACCAGTTCCCGCGAACGGGCCGGGGAGAACCGCCAGTCGGTGGTGAACGACATCACGCAGAACTTGGCCTTGGCGCCGGCGAAGGTTTTCGCCAGGTCATCGTCGAAGTTCGCCGCCGGATCGAAGTAGTCCAGGGCCTTGGTCATCAGCAGGTAAGTGTTGGCGTCGAACCGCCCGGAGAACTCCTCGCCCTGATAGCGCAGGTAGCTTTCCACCTGGAACTCAACGCTGTGGAAGTCGTAGTTAAGCTTTTCGCTTTTCAGGCCGCGGCCGAATTTCTCGCCCATGGAATCGTCGGACAGGTAAGTGATGTGCCCGACCATCCGCGCCAGCATCAGCCCACGCTTGGGGATCACGCCCGCTTCCTGGAACGAACCGCCATGGAACTCGGGGTCGGTGAGGATCGCCTGGCGCGCCACTTCGTTGAAGGCGATGTTCTGCGCCGACAACTTTGGCGCCGAGGCAATGGCCAGGCAATGGCGGATGCGCTCGGGGTAAGTAATGCTCCATTGCATCGCCTGCATGCCGCCGAGGCTGCCGCCGATGACAGCCGCCCATTGGCCGATGCCCAGGCGATCAGCGAGGCGCGCCTGGCTGTGCACCCAGTCTTCGACGGTCAGCACCGGGAAGTCGGCGCCGAAGGGTTTGCCGGTCTCCGGGTTGAGGCTGCTCGGGCCAGTGGAGCCGTTGCAGCCGCCCAGGTTGTTCAGGCTGACCACGAAGAACTTGCGGGTGTCGATGGGCTTGCCGGGGCCGATGCAGCTGTCCCACCAACCGGGTTTGCGCTCGTCGACGCTGTGGTAACCGGCGGCATGGTGGTGGCCGGACAAAGCGTGGCAGATCAACACGGCGTTGCTCGCCGTGGCGTTCAGCGTGCCGTAGGTTTCGTAGATCAGGTCATACGCGGGGAGCGAACGGCCGCAGGCCAAGGCCAGGGGGTCGCTGAAGTGCGCCACTTGCGGCGTCACCAGACCAACAGAATCGGGGGGGAAGGCAGCTGGCATCGACCCTGCTCTCATTGAAATGAGGCGTAAGTCTAAAGACCGCTGCCCCTAGCGGCAAGCGAAGGCCCAAGGCCTGACTTCATTCATTCGAATGGGAGGCGCGGCCTTCGCGAGCAGGCTCGCTCCCACAAGGGCAGACAGAGTGGGAGCCATGCTTGGAACTATTCGCGAAGGCTGCGTTTTTTTCGGGTCATCAGATCAGCAGCCGCAGGATCTCCGGCATCTGGGTCATCGCCGCCAGGTTGTTGATCACCAGCATGTCCAGCAGTTTGAGGACCATGAAGGCGAGAATCGGCGAGATGTCCAGACCACCGAGGTTCGGCAGGATTTTGCGGAACGGCGCCAGGGCCGGCTCGCAGATCTGGTTGACCAGTTCGGCGCCTGGGTTGTGGCTGCCCGGGGCGACCCACGACAGGATCACGCTGATGATCAGGGCGAAGAAGAAAATCTTCAGGAACAGCGCGGTCACGCCAATGATCGACCAGATCAGCAACTGCAGGAAGCTGCCGGTGGTGCCGTAGGTGAGCAGCAGGGTCAGGGCCATCAGCGCCAGTTGCACCAGGATCGCCAGTACCAGCGAGGACATGTCCAGGCCGAACAGGCTCGGGATAATCCGGCGCAGCGGCTTGAGCAGCGGCTGGGTCGCTTTCACGGCGAACTGGCACAGCGGGTTATAGAAGTTGGCGCGGACCAGTTGCAGCACGAAGCGCAGCAACACGATCAGCAGGTACAGACTGCCGAGGGTTTGCAGCACGTAGACCGCGGCGGTGTTCAATCCAATCATGAAAGTCCCCTTATTGACCCAGTTGTTCGGCCATTTCGGCCGAGCGGTGCGCGGCGGCACCCAATGCTTTTTCCACCAGGGCTTCGAAGCCCCCGGCCTGGAACGACTTGATCGCGGCTTCGGTAGTACCGGCCGGCGATGTCACCCGGCGGCGCAATTCCGCGGCATCGACATCACTGGCCACCGCCATGTGCGCGGCGCCGAGGGCGGTTTGCAACGTCAACTGGGCGGCGGTGGCGGGCGGCAGGCCGAGCTTCACGCCAGCGGCGGTCATGGCTTCGATCAACAGGAAGAAGTACGCCGGGCCGGAACCGGACACCGCGGTCACCGCGTCCAGTTGCTGTTCTTGGTCGAGCCACAAGGCGATGCCCACGGCGGACAGGAGCTCTTGTGCCTGCTGGCGCTGTTCGGCGCTGACCTGGGCGGTGGCGAACAGGCCACTCACGCCCTGGCGCAGCAGTGCCGGGGTGTTGGGCATGCAGCGCACGATCGGTTGAGGGCCGAGCCAGCTATTCATGCTCGCGCAAGTGATGCCGGCGGCAATCGAGACCACCAGTTGCTCGCCGGTAAGGCGGGGGCGAAGGGCTTCGCACACGGCTTTCATCGCCTGCGGCTTGACCGCCAGCACGATCACGTCGGCGCCCTGGATGGCCTCGGCGTTATCCGCGAACAATTCGATGCCGTGTTCGGCGTTGACCCGCGCACGGGTCTCGGCAGTGGGATCGCTGGCGCGGATCTGCGAAGCGTCCAGGCCCTTGGCGCGCAAGCCGCCGATCAAACTCGCGGCCATGTTTCCGGCACCGATAACGGCAATACGGGTCTTGCTCATGTCAGGTCCTTATAAAGAGGGGAGTCGGTCACGTTCAAGGCTGACCGTAGTCGCGGGCGCCAAACAGGGCGGTACCGATCCGCACCCAGGTGGCGCCTTGGGCGATGGCTGACTCAAGGTCATGGCTCATGCCCATGGAAAGGGTGTCGACCGGCAAATCGAGGTGGTCGCGCAGGTGCTCATTCAAGGTCTGTACGGCAGCAAAAGCGGCATCCTGGGCGGCGCGATCTTCAGTCGGCTCGGGAATCGCCATCAGCCCGCGCAACGTCAGGCGCGGCAATGCACTGATGGCGCTGGCCAGGGCGGGCAGGTCGTCCGGGGCACAGCCTGATTTGCTGGCCTCGCCACTGACGTTGACCTGGATGCAGATGTTCAGCGGCGGCAACTCGGCCGGGCGTTGTTCGGAGAGGCGTTGGGCGATTTTCAAGCGATCCACGGAATGCACCCAAGCGAAGTTCTCGGCGATAGCGCGCGTCTTGTTCGATTGAATGGGGCCGATGAAGTGCCAACTCAAGGGCAGGTCGGCCAATTCGGCCTGCTTGCCCAGCGCCTCTTGCAGGTAATTCTCGCCAAACTCCCGCACGCCGGCCGCGTAGGCCTCGCGCAGCGCCTCGGCGGGTTTGGTCTTGCTCACGGCCAGGAGCCGCACGCTGTGTTCGTCGCGGTGAGCGGCGAGGGCGGCAGCGCGGATGCGTGCCTCAACCCGTGCGATGTTGTCTGCTATCGTGGACATCAAGAGGCGCCAGCGGTCTGAAGGTTCGCGGCATTCTACTGGAATTGAGGAGCACTATGGATATCACGGAGCTGCTGGCGTTCAGCGCCAAACAGGGCGCATCGGACTTGCACTTGTCGGCTGGCCTGCCGCCGATGATTCGGGTCGACGGCGATGTGCGACGGATCAATCTGCCGGCGCTGGACCACAAACAGGTCCAGGAATTGATCTACGACATCATGAACGACAAGCAGCGGGTGGACTTCGAGGAGTCGCTGGAAACCGACTTTTCCTTCGAAGTGCCCGGTGTCGCGCGGTTTCGGGTCAATGCCTTCAACCAGAATCGTGGGCCGGGCGCGGTATTCCGCACCATCCCGTCGAAGGTCCTGAGCATGGATGACCTGGGCATGGGAGAAGTGTTTCGCAAGATTACCGAATCCCCCCGTGGCCTGGTGCTGGTCACCGGCCCCACCGGTTCCGGCAAGTCCACAACCCTGGCGGCGATGATCGATTACCTGAACAACCATCGTCATCACCACATTCTCACCATCGAAGACCCGATCGAGTTCGTCCACGAATCGCGTAAATGCCTGATCAACCAGCGCGAAGTGCACCGCGACACCCGCAGCTTCTCCACGGCCCTGCGCTCAGCCTTGCGCGAGGACCCGGACGTGATTCTGGTAGGGGAGATGCGCGACCTGGAAACCATTCGCCTGGCACTGACCGCGGCAGAAACCGGGCACTTGGTGTTCGGCACCCTGCACACCACCTCAGCGGCGAAAACCATCGACCGGGTGGTGGACGTGTTCCCGGCCGAAGAGAAATCCATGGTGCGCTCGATGCTCTCCGAATCCCTGCAAGCGGTGGTTTCCCAGACCCTGATCAAGAAAATCGGCGGCGGCCGGGTGGCGGCGCACGAGATCATGCTGGGCACCTCGGCGATCCGTAACCTGATCCGCGAAGACAAAGTGGCGCAGATGTACTCGTCGATCCAGACCGGCGGCAACCTGGGGATGCAGACCCTGGACATGTGCTTGAAGGATTTGGTGGCCAAGGGGCTGATCAGTCGCGATCAGGCGCGGGAGAAGGCGCGGACACCGGATAATTTCTGAGAAGTGCTGTGGGCTTTAGCTGTGTCTTTCGTGGCGAGGGAGCTTGCTCCCGCTGGACTGCGCAGCAGGCCCAAGCCTGTTTAAGGCGCTGCGCGACTTCGCGAGGGCAAGCTCCCTCGCCATAGTTACTCGGCCCTTAACGAAAAAGCCCACCATGAAGGTGGGCATTTGTCAGATCAGCGCTGAACGACGCGCATCTGGTTCGGTTCTTTCGGCAGAACCCGCTTGGCCACCACATAGTGGCTTTCCCAGTACGGTTTCTTCAGGGTATCGATGGTCACCGATTTGCCACGGCGCGGGGCGTGGATAAAGCGGTCGTTGCCCAAGTAGATGGCCACATGGTTGACCCGACGGCTCTTGATGTTGAAGAAAATCAGGTCGCCCGGCTTCAAGTCGCTGCGCTCGACTTTCTCCCCGTGGCCGCTGGCCATGGCGTTCGAGGTGCGGGGCAGGTCGAAGGTCTCGTCGTTGAACGCGTATTTCACCAGGCCGCTGCAATCGAAGCCTTTGCTCGGGCTGCTGCCGCCCCAGCGATAAGGGGTGCCCAGCACATTAACGGCACGGCTGAGCACATTGCTGCTCTGCTTGGTCGCCATGGGCGGTACCAGCTTGCTGTTGGCCTTGCTGAGGGTGGTCGACTGTTTAGTGCTTTTCTTGTTTTTGCTGACGGGAGCAGAAACATGGGATTTTGGGGTGTAACCATTTACGTTAGGAAGACGTTGCTCACGATTGGTGGCGTGGGCGGCCAGTGGCATTAATAGGCAAATGGTTAGCCATGTCTTGAAAAATGGACGCATTAGGCAAGGCTCATATAAGTTAGCGCGCAACTTTATAACAGCTTTTTTGTCCCTTCTGAGGCCGTTGGTCGATTCAACCTCGGGGTCAACGTCGGCAAAGAAGCGGCAATTTGGCGCAATTGTCGGACAGAAGTCAGGCGTAGCAAGGCTTTGACGGGAGTGAAGGTAGCATTTGCCATACGTCGGGCGCGCGTAAAAAAGTCACAAAGAATCCAAGAATATTTATCTATCAAGCGTGGAGAGGGAACTTATGAACACCTATCGAACGCCTGTCGTCACCCGCAATACCCACAGCAACGTCATGGGTTACCTGTTGTGGATTTTCGGTTTCACCGGCGCACACCGCTTTTATTACGGCAAGCCAGTCACCGGGACGATTTGGTTCTTCACCTTCGGTTTGCTGGGAATTGGCTGGCTGATTGACCTGTTTCTGATCCCGGCCATGGATCGCGAGGCGACTTTGCGCTTCACACCGGGCCCGATCGAATACAGCGTGGCGTGGTTGCTGCTGACCTTCCTCGGCTTGCTGGGCGTGCATCGCATGTATCAAGGCAAATGGCTCAGCGGCTTGCTGTACCTGGTGACGGGTGGGTTGTTCTTCCTGGGCATCCTGTACGACTTCTGGACCTTGAACGACCAGATTTCGGTGCGTAACGCCCAAAGCCGCTGAGCCTGCTTTTTGTGGCGAGGGAGCATGCCCCCCGCCACCGTGTCAGGATCACGCCTGGTGACTGATTCGCCCATCCACCAGCGTATAGCGCACCAAGCTCGGCAAGGTCTGCCCGAGGAACGGGCAGTTCTCACCCTTGGATAACCAGCCTTCGCCGACCACAGTGGACGCCGCCGGATCGAACAGCACGATATCCGCCGCGCCACCCACCGCCAGTTTGCCCGCCGGCAAGCGCAAGGCCTCGGCCGGGCCGCTGCTCAGGCGACTGAGCAAAGTCGGCAGGTCGAGCAGACCATCTTCCACCAGAGTCATCGCCAGCGGCAGCAACAGTTCGACGCTGCTGATGCCCGGCTCGGTAGCGCCGAACGGTGCCAGTTTGGCGTCGCGTTCGTGGGGCTGGTGATGGCTGGAGATTGCCGAAATCACCCCTGACTTCACCGCTTCGCGCAGGCCATCGCGGTCAGCGCGGGTGCGCAGCGGCGGCTGTACGTGATAGAGGCTGCTGAAGTCGATCAGCGCTTCATCGGTGAGGATCAACTGATACAACGCTACATCCGCTGTGACCTTCAGACCACGGGCCTGGGCCTGGGCAATCAACGCTGCGCCGCGACCGCTGGTCAGTTGGCTGAAATGCGCGCGCACACCGGTCTGTTCCACCAGCAGCAGATCACGGGCGAGGGCCACGGTTTCGGCGGTTTCCGGAATCCCTGGCAAGCCAAGGAAACTGGCAGTGGCGCCTTCGTGCGCCAGGCCGCCTTCAGCGAGGTCGTGGTCTTGGGAGTTGAAAATCACCGTCAGGTCGAAGGTCGCCGCGTAATCCAGCGCCCGGCACAGGGTGCGGGTGTTGCGGAAGCTGTCCAGGCCATTGCCGAATGCCACGCAACCGGCGTCGCGCAAGGCAATCAGCTCGGCCAGTTGCTCGCCGTCGAGGTTTTTGCTCAAGGCGCCAATCGGGAACACTTTGGTGTTGCCGGCCTCGCGGGCGCGGTCGAGGATCAGTTCAGCGACGGCCGAGGTGTCCAGCACCGGTTTGGTGTTGGGCGGGCAGCACAGGCTGGTCACGCCGCCAGCCGCCGCAGCGCGGGTTTCGCTGGCGATCGAGCCTTTGCGGCTGTAGCCCGGCTCGCGCAGGGCGACGTTCAGGTCGACCAGCCCCGGTGCGGCCACCAGGCCTTGGGCGTCGATGGTTTCCAGAGCGCTGAAACCGGCGGGTGCGGCGCCGAGGGCGACGATCTTGCAGGCTTCGATATGAATGTCGGTAACGCTGTCCAGCCCGGAGACTGGATCGATGACGCGGGCGCCGAGAATGCTGAGCTTCACTGGGCCTTCTCCTGCTCGAATTGACGTTGCGCCGTTTGCCCGCTCATGGCCATGGACAACACGGCCATGCGGATTGCGATGCCATAGGTGACTTGATTGAGGATCACCGAATGCGGACCGTCGGCCACCGCGGACTCGATTTCCACCCCGCGGTTGATCGGCCCCGGATGCATCACGATGCAATCAGGCTTGGCCCCGGCCAGGCGCGCGGTGGTCAAGCCGAACAAACGGTAGAACTCGCCTTCGCTGGGCAGCAGGCCGCCGGTCATTCGCTCGCGTTGCAGGCGCAACATGATCACCACGTCGACGTCCTTCAAGCCCTCGGTCATGTCGGTGTAGACCTTGACCCCGTATTGCTCGATGCCGATCGGCAGCAGGGTTTTCGGCGCGATCACCCGGATGTCCGGGCAACCGAGGGTTTTGAGCGCCAGCATGTTCGAGCGTGCCACTCGCGAGTGCAGGATATCGCCAACGATTGCCACCGAAAGGTTCTCGAAACCGCCCTTGTGCCGGCGAATGGTCAGCATGTCGAGCATGCCTTGGGTCGGGTGCGCATGCCGGCCGTCGCCGCCGTTAATGATCGCCACCTGCGGGCAGACGTGTTCGGCGATGAAGTGCGCCGCGCCGGAATCACCGTGGCGCACGACGAACATGTCGGCGGCCATGGCTTCCAGGTTGCGCAGGGTATCCAGTAGCGTTTCCCCCTTGCTCGCCGACGATGTCGACACGTTCAGGGTAATCACATCCGCTGAAAGCCGTTGGGCCGCCAGTTCGAACGTGGTACGGGTGCGGGTAGAGTTTTCGAAGAACACGTTGCACACGGTCTTGCCGCGCAGCAACGGGACTTTCTTCACCGCCCGGGCGCCGACTTCGAGGAACGAGTCGGCGGTGTCGAGAATTTCCGTCAGCAACTCGCGGCGCAAACCGTCGAGCGAGAGGAAGTGTTGCAGCTGGCCCTGATCATTGAGCTGCAGCGGGCGCTTGGTATCTAGAGGCGTCATCGCGAGGGGGACTCTCAATAGGGCGGATTAAAGGGCGAAGTCTTGCAGTTCAAGGGCCAGCGGCGACGGCCCGGACAACTTGACCCGCTCGTGCGCGGCCAGCGCCAGGGTGGCGCCGACCACATTCGGGCGGATCGGCAGTTCGCCGGCGTCCAGGTCCAGCAGGCAGACCAGGGTCACGCTGGCCGGGCGACCGTAGTCGAACAATTCGTTGAGGGCGGCGCGGATGGTGCGACCGCTCATCAGCACGTCGTCGATCAGCACCAGATGCTGGCCTTCGATTTCAAAGGGCAGGGCCGACGGACGCACTTGTGGGTGCAGGCCGTTCTGGCTGAAGTCGTCGCGATAGAAGGAAACGTCCAGGGTGCCGAGCGGCGAATCGCTGCGCAGTTCGGCGAGCAAGGCCTGGGCGACCCACACGCCACCGGTGCGAATGCCGATGTAGCGCGGTTCGCTGATGCCACGGTGATGCAAATGGGCGGTCAGGCGCGTCGCCATCTGACTGATCAGTTCGGCGGGATTGGGCAGGCTCATGGTTGCTCCTTCTTGGGCCCGAGCCGGGATTCGCGGGTGTGGCACGCGGGATGTGGCTCGGGTTGTAGCTAAGAGAGACGCCGTGGCGGCTCTTCAGGATTCGAACAGTGCGGTGTTTTCGTCGAGCCAGCCTTGCAGCAGCAGGGCGGCGGCGATCGCATCCACCGGGTTGTCGCGGTAACTGCCTTTCTGGCCGCCACGATCACGGCGCTCGCCCTTGGCCTCGAAGGTGGTCAGGCGTTCATCGTGGGTATAAAAGGGCAGATTGAAGCGGCCGTTGAGGCGCCGGGCGAACTTCTCCGCGCGCAAGCACATCTCGCTCGGCGTGCCGTCCATGTTCAGCGGCAGGCCGACGACCACGGCATCGGGTTTCCATTCCTTGATCAGCGCTTCGACCTGATTCCAGTCGGGCACGCCGTTCTGCGCTTTCAAAGTGCACAGTTCACGGGCCTGGCCGGTGATCACCTGGCCCACGGCAACGCCGATCTGTTTGGTGCCGTAGTCAAAACCGAGGATCAGACGCAGGGCCATCAGGCGTGGCCCGCCTGGCTGGTGAGCAAACTGAGGTTGACGCCCAGGTGCCGGGCCGCGGCTTCAAGGCGACTTTCGCTGTTGGTGTTGAACAGGATGTCGGCGCTGTAAGGGCAGGTCAGCCAAGCGTTATCCGCGAGCTCGGCTTCGAGCTGCCCGGCTTCCCAGCCGGCGTAGCCGAGGGCGATCAGGCTTTGTGTCGGCCCGACCGCATCCGCGATGGCGAACAGCACGTCTTGCGAGGTCGACAGCGCCAGCTCGCCTTCCAGCTCGACCGTGGCCTGAAAGGTCTTGCCGGACGGGTGCAGGACAAACCCGCGATCCGTCTGCACCGGCCCGCCGATGAAGATCGGCACGTGCTGGCAGAGCACTGGCGGCTCGATGTCCGGGCGCAGCTGCTCGAGGATGTCGGCCAGGTTCAGCTCTTGCGGTCGGTTGACTACCAGCCCCATGGCCCCATTCGCTGTGTGCTCGACGATGTAGGTCAAGGTATGAGCAAAATTCGGGTCGGCCATATGCGGCATGGCGATCAGGAAGTGATGCTTGAGGTAGGTGGGGCTGACGTTTTTCATGTGCGCTAGTGTGGCGTCGGAGGGGCGAACTGACAAGCTGGGGATGGCGCAATTTGGCAACCAGCACAGATCAAATGTGGGAGTGGGCTTGTTGTGGCGAGGGAGCTTGCTCCCGCTCGAGTGCGCAGCGCTCGCATTTTTTTTGGGGCTGCTTCGCAGCCCAGCGGGAGCAAGCTCCCTCGCCACACTAGCTCCCTCGTCACAAAGGCTGAAGCGTGTAATCAGTTACTGGACAGCCTGTCGCCGCGGGCAAACTTCCAGGTGCGGATGATTTCCAGTCGATCAATGTCCGACAAATCCCCGGTGAACGGCGAAAACGGCGCGGCGAGCCGGACGATGCGCTGCGCCGCCTGGTCGAGCAGCGGTTGGCCCGAGGACTCCAGCACCAGCACTTCGTACAGCGAGCCGTCGCGGTTGATTGAGACCATCAACCGCAAATTGCCGTAGATCTGTTTGCGTCGGGCTTCGTCGGGGTAATTGAGGTTGCCGATGCGCTCGACCTTCTTGCGCCATTCATCCTTATACCAGGCACCTTTGTCGCGCATGGTCGACGCGGCGCTCAAGCGGTGGATGCGTGGGCGCTTGGCGTACAGCTGTTGTTCGTTAGCGAGTTCGGCTTCCAGGCTGGCGATGTCGCTGGACAGTTGCGAACTGTCGAAAGTCGGCGCGGGCGGTTTGGGCGTCGGCTCCGACTTGATCTCTTCTTTCTTGGGCGAGGCCTTTTTCGGCTGCGGCGCCGTCGTGGTCACCGCAGCCTTGGGCGCGGCCTCGACTTCCCGGGGCTTGGCCGGCGGCGGTGGCGTGACCTTCTTCACTTCGTTGGCCTGGAACGGCGCCACTTCGGTGGTCTTAGGGACCGCCTTCTTATCGAGCGTGCCGCTGCCTTGCTGGTTTTCCTGGGCGAGAAAGTCGGCTTTCTTCGGCGCGGTCTCGCTTTTGAAGGTGGCGAGAGTGATTTCCAGGGTTTTGCTGATGGTTTTTGGCTCGGCGAAGGTAAATCCCAGGCCAAGGATCAGGGCCAAGTGCACCAGCGCCGCGAGGAACAGGGTAAAACCCAGGCGATCGGCCGGGCGCACGCCGCGATGGGCGAGTTCGGCAGGCAGATCGGAAGGGAGTGTCATCAGCAAAAGACCAACATCGCGTTTTTTACAGGCCGCGCATCATAACGCAATGTTGGCTGCATCTAGATCAGCGCGCCTTGAGCTTCTGATCGATGGCATCCATCAGCATGCCGCCAATGTCCGTGCCAAAGGCATTGTCGATTTCGCGGATGCAGGTCGGGCTGGTGACGTTGATTTCGGTCAGGTGCTCGCCGATCACATCGAGGCCGACGAACAGCAGGCCTTTCTCGCGCAGGGTCGGGCCGACTTGTGCGGCGATCCAGCGATCCTTGTCGCTCAACGGACGCGCTTCGCCACGGCCGCCGGCCGCGAGGTTGCCACGGGTTTCGCCGGCGGCCGGGATCCGTGCCAGGCAATAATCCACCGGTTCGCCATCGATCATTAGAATGCGCTTGTCGCCGTCCTTGATCGCTGGCAGGTAAGCCTGGCCCATGATTTGCTGGGTGCCGAGGGCGGTCAGGGTTTCGAGGATCACCGACAGGTTAGGGTCGCCGACCCGGTGGCGGAAGATCGAGGTGCCGCCCATGCCGTCCAGCGGCTTGAGGATCACGTCACCGTGCTTGGCGGCGAATTCACGCAAGACGTCGGCGCGGCGGCTGACCACGGTCGGCGGCGTGCACTGCGGGAACAGCGTGGCGAACAGTTTTTCGTTGCAGTCGCGCAGACTCTGCGGCTTGTTGACCACCAGCACGCCGGCGGCTTCGGCCTGTTCCAGCAGGTAAGTGCTGTAGACGAATTCCATGTCGAACGGCGGATCCTTGCGCATCAGGATCACGTCCAGATCGCTTAGCAGCGCATCGCTTTCAGCGCCCAGTTCGAACCATTTTTCCGGATTGGCGAACACCTGCAGCGGACGCATCCGAGCGCGGGCAGCGCCTTCGCCCTGATACAAATCGCGCTGCTCCATATAGAACAGCTCCCAGCCGCGCTTTTGCGCCGCCAGCAACATGGCCAGCGAGCTATCCTTTTTATAGGAAATGCTGGCGATAGGGTCCATGACAATCCCGACGCGAACGCTCATGGGGGTTTCCTCGAAATTTGGGTGGCCGAATGGCGATGAAAAAGTGGCGTCAGAGTGGCGCTGAGCGGGTTCCCGGTCAAGGAAAAACCGCCGCATCGGTCAGTCGATAGATTGCCGCAGGCGTCTGTGCTAAAAAGGCTGCCACGCCGTGCTGGCCCTTGAGCATCAAGGGTTTCTGGCGCAGGGGAACCGCACACGGACAAAATAGATGACCACCGGCGACGGCAGAGCAGATATGGAACAGCAGTCCAGCGCCTTGAAGGTTATGGTGATCGACGATTCGAAGACGATCCGCCGCACCGCCGAAACGCTGTTGAAACACGTGGGGTGCGAAGTGATCACGGCCATCGACGGGTTCGATGCCTTGGCCAAGATCGCCGATCACCACCCCGGCATCATCTTTGTCGACATCATGATGCCGCGTCTGGATGGCTATCAGACCTGCGCGCTGATCAAGAACAACAGTGCGTTCAAGTCCACGCCAGTGATTATGCTGTCGTCCAAGGACGGGCTGTTCGACAAGGCGAAGGGCCGCATCGTCGGATCTGATCAATTTTTGACCAAGCCTTTCAGCAAGGAAGAACTGCTCAACGCAATCCAGGCCCATGTTCCGGGCTTTGCCGCTGTAACGCCGCAGTAGGACACGCACCCTGATGCTCGGCCAGTGGGCCGGGGGTCGACAAAAAAATGGGGAAGACCATGGCTCGTATTCTGATCGTCGATGACTCGCCGACTGAAATGTACAAACTGACCGGTATGCTGGAAAAGCACGGTCATGAAGTGTTGAAGGCCGAAAACGGCGCCGACGGCGTGGCCCTGGCCCGCCAGGAAAAACCCGATGCAGTGCTGATGGACATTGTCATGCCCGGCCTCAATGGTTTCCAGGCCACCCGCCAACTGACCAAGGACCCGGACACCGGGCACATCCCGGTGATCATCATCACCACCAAGGATCAGGACACCGACAAGGTCTGGGGCACTCGCCAGGGCGCCAAGGATTACCTGACCAAACCGGTCGACGAAGAAACCCTGATCAAGACCCTGAACAACGTATTGCCCGGCTGACGGCGCGGTCATGAGCGAATCGCTGACCGCGTTCGAGCTGCTGCTGCAAATTGACCAGCGCTGTCGCTTGCTGGCGGCGGATTTGCCGTCGCAACCGGCGCGCCAGGACAATTGGAGCGGCATTGGCTTTCGCCTCGGCGAGCGCTGGTACGTGGCACCGATGGGCGAAGTCAGCGAGGTGCTGCACGAACCGCGCGTGACCCAGATGCCGGGCGTACGCTCGTGGGTCAAGGGCGTGGCCAATCTGCGCGGGCGGCTGCTGCCGGTGATGGACCTGTGCGCGTTGTTCGGGCACGAACTGTCGCCGCTGCGCAAACAGCGCCGGGTATTGGTGATCGAGCATGACGACGTGTTTGCCGGGCTGATGGTCGATGAAGTGTTCGGCTTGCAGCATTTCGCCCAGGACAGCCTGGAGCCGCTGCTGATGGACGACCTCGACGGGCCGGTGTCGGCCTTCATCCAAGGACGCTTCCAGGGTGAACAGCACTGGCAGGTGTTCAGCCCGTTTGCGCTGGTGCGGTCGTCGGGCTTCAGGGATGTCGCCATATAGTGTGAGCGATGGTGCTCCTGGTGGGAGCGAGCCTGCTCGCGAAGACGGCAGCCCATCCGAAAAGGATGCAAGCTGATCCAACGCATTCGCGAGTAGGCTCGCTCCCACAGGTTTAATGTGGGTTAACAGGCGAGGACCAATGATAAAAGCAAAAACAGGCAAGGCATTGGCAGGGTCGCGCAGTCGTTCGCAGATCGTCGCGCTATTTATCGCGCTGATCGTCTTCATCATGCTGCTGTTCGCCAACTTCGCCTACCTCAACACCCAGGCCACCTACGACAAACAGTACATCGGCCATGCCGGGGAGCTGCGGGTGCTGTCGCAACGCATCGCCAAAAACGCCACCGAAGCGGCGGCCGGCAAAGCGGCAGCGTTCAAGTTGCTCAGCGATGCGCGCAATGACTTCGCCCAGCGTTGGGGTTACCTGAAAAAAGGCGACCCGGCCACCGGCCTGCCGCCCGCTCCGGCTGCCGTGCACCCGGAAATGCGCGCGGTGCAGACCGACTGGGAACGCTTGCTGAAAAACACTGACGCGATTCTCTCCAGCGAGCAGACCGTGCTCTCTCTGCATCAAGTGGCCGCGACCCTCGCCGAGACCGTGCCGCAACTGCAGGTGGAATACGAACACGTGGTGGAAATCCTCTTGCAGCGAGGCGCCCCGGCGGCGCAAGTGGCCATGGCCCAGCGCCAGTCGCTGTTGGCCGAGCGCATTCTCGGTGCGGTCAACACCGTGCTGGCGGGCGACGAAACCGCGCAACAGGCCGCTGACGTCTTCGGTCGCGATGCCGCACGGTTCGGCCAGGTGCTCAACGGCATGCTGCAAGGTAATCCGACCCTGAAAATCCCTCAGGTCGAAGACCGCGATGCCCGGGCGCGTTTGACGGAAATTTCCGAGCTGTTTGAATTCGTCTCCGGCTCGGTGGACGAAATCCTCGAAACCTCGCCGGAGCTGTTCAAGGTCCGCGAATCGGCCTCCAGCATCTTCACCTTGTCGCAAACCCTGCTCGACGAGGCTTCCCATCTGGCGACCGGTTTCGAAAACCTCGCCGGCGGGCGCAACATCGACACCATTGGCGGTTACGTGCTGGGGCTGGCGGCGTTGATGTCGATCATCCTGATTGGTCTGGTGATGGTCCGCGAGACCAACCGCCAGTTGCAGGAAACCGCCGAGAAGAACGAGCGTAACCAGACCGCGATCATGCGCCTGCTCGATGAGATCGAAGACCTGGCCGACGGCGACCTCACCGTGACCGCCTCGGTGACCGAAGACTTCACCGGGACCATCGCCGACTCGATCAATTATTCCGTGGACCAATTGCGCGATCTGGTGGCGACCATCAACCTCACCGCCGGCCAGGTCGCCGCCGCCGTGCAGGAAACCCAGGCCACCGCCATGCACCTGGCGCAAGCCTCGGAGCACCAGGCGCAGCAGATCTCCGAAGCGTCCACCTCGATCAATGAAATGGCCCAGTCCATCGACCAGGTGTCGGCCAACGCCGCCGAATCCTCGGCGGTGGCCGAGCGCTCGGTGGAGATCGCCAACAAGGGCAACGAGGTGGTGCACAACACCATCCACGGCATGGACAACATTCGCGAGCAGATCCAGGACACCGCCAAGCGCATCAAGCGTCTGGGCGAGTCGTCCCAGGAAATCGGCGACATCGTCAGCCTGATCGACGACATTGCCGATCAGACCAACATCCTCGCCCTGAACGCCGCCATCCAGGCTTCGATGGCCGGGGATGCCGGGCGCGGGTTTGCGGTGGTCGCCGATGAAGTTCAGCGCCTGGCCGAGCGCTCGTCGGCGGCGACCCGGCAGATCGAAACCCTGGTGCGGGCGATCCAGACCGACACCAACGAAGCGGTGATTTCCATGGAGCAGACCACCACCGAAGTGGTGCGCGGCGCGCGACTGGCGCAGGATGCCGGGGTGGCCCTGGAAGAAATCGAAGGCGTGTCCAAGACCCTGGCGGCGTTGATCCAGAGCATCTCCAACGCGGCGCAGCAGCAAACCTCGTCGGCGGGGCAGATTTCCCTGACGATGAACGTGATCCAGCAGATCACCACGCAGACCTCGTCCGGCTCCACCGCCACCGCCGAGAGCATCGGCAACCTGGCGAAAATGGCCAGCCAGTTGCGCCGCTCGGTGTCCGGTTTCACCTTGCCGGCGGCGCCAGTCGCGGATGTGGACAAAGCTTGAGCCGCCTGCGGGCGCATGAATGTTGATGGGAGTGGTTATGGGTGATCGGCACGACTATGTGGCCCTGGAATGGGTCAAGGGCGAAATTGCCGAAACGCTGAAGCACGCCTCTCTCGCGCTGGAAAGCGTGGCGCTCGACGCCCAGGGCGAACAGCCGGTGGATCGCCTGCATGGGCTGGACGAATGCCTGGCGTGGATTCATCAGGTGCACGGCAGCCTGCAAATGGTCGAGTTCTACGGCGCGGCATTGCTCGCCGAAGAAATGGAGCAACTGGTGGGCGCGTTGCAGCGCGACCGGGTCAGTCACCATGACGAAGCCATGCGCGTGTTGCAGCAAGCCCTGACGCAACTGCCGATCTATCTCGACCGGGTGCAGAACGCCCGGCGCGATCTGCCGTTGGTGGTGTTGCCGTTGATCAACGATCTGCGCAGCGCCCGTGGCGAAAGCCTACTCTCGGAAACCAGCCTGTTCAGCCCGCACTTGCCGTTGATTCCGCCGCTGGACGAAGAAGCCCTGGCGCTGCTGGAGCCGGCAGAACTGCCGAACGTGCTGCGCAAGTTGCGGCAGATGCTGCAAATGGCCCTGGTCGGTTTGCTCCGCGAGCAGGACGACGCCACGCACCTCGGTTACCTGGCGAAAGTCTTCGCCCGGCTCGAAGCACTGTGCCGCAACGCGCCGCTCAACCCGTTGTGGCAAGTCGCTTCGGCGTTGGTCGAGGGCATGCTGCAAGGGCGCATCGCCAACAGCCCGGCGTTGCGCAGCCTGTTCAAGGATGCCGACAAGGAACTCAAGCGCCTGCTCGAACAAGGCATGTCCGGAATTAACCAGCCTGCGCCGCCGGAGCTGCTGAAAAGTCTATTGTTCTATATCGCCAAGGCCGACCAACCCAGTGGGCAGATGCACCTTATGAAAGACCGCTACCGGCTGGACGACGCGTTACCCGACAGCGCCATGGTCGACGAGGAACGCGCGCGGCTCGCCGGCCCCGACCGCGATGCCATGCGCTCGGTGCTCGCGGCGCTGTGCGAGGAACTGGTGCGGGTCAAGGAGCGCCTCGACCTGTTCGTGCGCAGCGACCGCCAGCACGCCGCTGACCTCGACAGCCTGCTGGCGCCGCTGCGGCAGATCGCCGACACCCTGGCGGTGCTCGGTTTCGGCCAGCCGCGCAAGGTCATCATCGATCAACTGGCAGTGGTGCAAAGCCTGGCCCAAGGGCAGCGCGAACCGAATGACGCGACCCTGATGGACGTCGCCGGCGCCTTGCTCTACGTCGAGGCGACCCTGGCCGGAATGGTTGGCCATGTCGAGGAAAGCCGCGAAGAAAGCCGCCTGCCGACCACCGATCTGACGCAGATTCACCAGATTGTCATCAAGGAAGCGCGGGTCTGCCTGCAACAGGCCAAGGACATGATCGTCGACTACATCGACGCCGATTGGGATCGCACGCAGTTGCAGGCATTGCCAGCGCTGCTGACCCAGGTGCGCGGGGCGCTGGCAATGATCCCGCTGAGCCGCGCGGCGTGTCTGGTCGAGGCGTCCAACGGGTTTATCCGCGATCGGCTGCTGGTGGATTCGACCCAGCCGCCGTGGCAACAACTCGATAGCCTCGCCGACGTGATCACCAGCCTCGAGTATTACCTAGAGCGCCTCGGCGACGACCCGGAAGCGCCCGGTGAAGCGCTGCTCGATGTCGCGCAGAATGCCCTGGTTGCGCTGGGTTGCCTGCCGGACGAATTGCTTGCGCCATTGCTCGAAGAGGTGCTCAGCCCCACCGAAGCGCAGGTCCTGCACGACCTCCAAGCGCTGGACGATCCGCAGATCGTGCAGTCCTTGGCCGATGTGATGGCCAGCCCGGTGTCGGCGCTCAATCCGCCGGCCCTGAATTCGCCGGACAGCCTGCTGCCGCCCCCGCCCGATGAAGAGCCGGTGGACGACGAACTGCGCGAAGTGTTCCTCGAAGAAACCGATGAAGTGCTGGAGGTGCTGCGCGAATACCTGCCGCGCTGGTCGGTCAACCCTGAGGACAAAGCCGCGTTGAGCGAACTGCGTCGGGCCTTCCACACTTTGAAAGGCAGTGGCCGGATGGTCCGCGCGCTGGTGCTGGGCGAACTGGCCTGGGCGGTGGAAAACCTGCTCAACCGCGTGCTGGAACGCAGCGTCAAACCCGGCGCCGCAGTCCAGCAGTTGCTCAGCGACACGCTGCAATTGCTGCCGGAACTGATCAGCGAATTCGCCGTGCAACTGCAGCGTCAGCGCAACGATGTCGACCGCTTGGCCGCCCGTGCCCATGCCCTGGCCAAGGGCGCCGAACAGGAAGAGGACGAAGACCGGCAAGACGTCACCGCCCTCGATCCGCTGCTGCTGGAAATCTTCCGCAACGAAGCGCACACCCATCTGGCCAGCCTCAACCGTTTCCTCGAACAAGCCGCCGAGCATGTGCCGTTGCAGGCCAGCGACGAGTTGCAGCGGGCGTTGCACACGCTCAAGGGCAGCGCCTCGATGGCCGGGGTGTTGCCGATTGCCGAACTGGCCGCGCCGCTCGATCAACTGGCCCGGGAATACAAGGCGCACCTGTTGCCGCTGGACCTCGATGAAGTGGAACTGCTGCTCGAAGCCGAAGGTTTGTTCCGCCTCGGCTTGCGCCAACTGACCAGTGATCCGCTGGCGGAAATTCCCGGCGCGGCGGCGCTGATCGAGCGTACTCAAGCGCTGTACACCGAACGCCTGCAAGCCATCCTCAGCGCGCCGAATACCGGGCTGCGGATCAAGCGCGATCCGCAACTGATCAACAACTTCCTGGCCCAAGGCATGGACATCCTGCTCGACGCCGAAAGCCTGCTGCAACGCTGGCAGCAACACCCCGGCGAGCGCCAGGAACTGAGTGCCTTGCTCGACGAACTGACCACCCTCGGCGAGGGCGCGCACCTGGCGGATCTGCACCCGGTGGACGAACTCTGCGAAGCCTTGCTCGACCTCTATGGCGCCGTGGAAGAAAGCAGCCTGGCGGTCAGCGAGGGATTTTTCCGCGAAGCGCAGAACGCCCACGAAGCGCTGATCAACATGCTCGACGAGCTGGCCGCCGGCCAGGAAGTCAGCCCACAACCCGAGCGTGTGCTCGCCTTGCGCCGCTTGCTCGACGACAGCCTCGATCCTTCGGCCATGGGCCTGATCCGCAGCGATGGCAGCCGCACCCTGAGCATCCGCGAACTGGGCAGCGTCACCGCCGAACTGGAACACGACAACCCGGCGCTGGAACAGGACGACGAGATCGTCGCGATCTTCCTCGAAGAAGCGGTGGACATCCTCGACAGTGCTGGCCAGGCCTTGCAGCGCTGGTTGAGTGATCCGGACAACGGCGCCCCCCTGTTGTCATTGCAACGGGACCTGCACACCCTGAAGGGCGGGGCGCGGATGGCCGAAGTGGCGCCGGTCGGCGACCTCGCCCATGAACTGGAAAGCCTCTATGAAGGCTTGGTCGACCGCCGCTTCAGCCACAGCCCGGCGCTGGCCGACCTGCTGCAACGCAGCCACGACCGCCTCGCGCGGTTGCTGGAGCAATTGCAGCAGTATCGGCCGCTGGACGATCCGCAGGAGCTGATCGAGGCGATTCATGCCTTCCGCCAGGGCGCGCCAAACGCGGCGCAAACCGTAGAGCCAGCGAGCACCACCTATTCGCCGGGGCATGACCCGGAGTTGTTGGAGATCTTCCTCGAAGAAGGTGTCGACATCATCGAAAGCTCCGGCGCGGCGCTGCTGCGCTGGCAAGCCGAGCCGAACAGCCGCCAAGACCTGGAAACCCTGCTGCGCGATTTGCATACCCTCAAGGGCGGCGCGCGCATGGTGGAAATCGCCGCCATCGGCGACCTGGCCCACGAACTGGAGTTTCTCTACGAAGGCCTGTCCGCCGGCATCTTCCAACCGACCCCGGCGCTGTTCAGCCTGTTGCAAGCCAGTCACGATCGCCTGGCGCAAATGCTCGACGCCACCCGCGCCGGGCAAGCGGTGGCGCCAGCCGATGGCTTGATCGCCAAGATCGTCAACTTCAGTCACCCCGAGGCACCCGCCACGCCGAGCGCGCCGATCGCGTTGCCGACGCTGAACCTGCCGGCCAAGGGCGAGCCGGCACCGGTCGACCCCAACGCCGACATGGTCAAGGTCTCGGCTGACTTGCTCGATGATTTGGTCAACCTGGCCGGGGAAACCTCGATTTTCCGAGGCCGCATCGAGCAACAGGTCAATGATGCCCGGGTGACCCTGAACGAAATGGAAACCACTATCGAGCGCATGCGCGACCAGTTGCGGCGGCTCGACACCGAAACCCAGGGGCAGATTCTCAGCCGCCAGCAGGTCGACGCCGAACGCTCGGGCTACGAAGAATTCGATCCGCTGGAAATGGACCGGCATTCGCAGTTGCAGCAGTTATCCCGCGCGCTGTTCGAATCGGCCTCTGACTTGCTCGATCTCAAGGAAACCCTCGACCGGCGTAATCTCGACGCGGAAAACCTGTTGCAGCAGCAAGGGCGGATCAACACCGAATTGCAGGAAGGCCTGATGCGCACGCGCATGGTGCCGTTCGAACGGATGATGCCACGGCTCAAGCGCATCGTGCGCCAGGTGTCCGGCGAGTTGGGCAAGGACGTCGAGTTCACGGTGGGCAACGCCGAGGGCGAGATGGACCGCAACGTCCTGGAGCGCATGGCCGCGCCGCTGGAGCACATGCTGCGCAATGCCGTCGACCATGGCCTGGAGACCACCGAAGTGCGCCTGGCCGCCGGCAAACCGGCGCAAGGGCGGATCACCCTCGACCTGTCCCGCGCGGGCGGCGACATCATTTTCGATATCCGCGATGACGGCGCCGGGGTGCCGTTGGAAGCGGTGCGGCGCAAGGCGATCAAGCGCGGCTTGCTGGCCGAGGACAGTGAGATCAGCGATCGCGAAGTGCTGCAGTTCATCCTGCAGCCGGGGTTCTCCACCGCCGAGAAGATCACCCAGATTTCCGGGCGTGGCGTCGGCATGGACGTGGTTCACGAAGAAATCCGCCAATTGGGCGGCAGCCTGAGCATCGAATCGACGCCGGGGCAGGGCGCGCATTTCCGCATTCGCCTGCCATTCACCGTGTCGGTCAATCGGGCGTTGATGGTGCAGTGCCTGGATGAGCAATATGCGATCCCGCTGAACACCATCGACGGCATCGTCCGGGTCCTGCCCAATGAGCTCGAAGGGCATTACCAACTCGATCCACCGGCCTACCAATACGCCGGCCAGCGCTATGAACTGTGCTACCTCGGCGAGCTGCTCAACACCAGCCCGCGCCCCAAATTGCTCGGGCAAAACCTGCCGCTGCCGGTGTTGTTGGTGCAGTGCAACGAGCGGCACGTGGCGGTGCAAGTGGACGCCACGCTGGGCACTCGCGAGATCGTGGTGAAAAGCCTCGGCTCACAATTCGCGGCGGTGCAGGGTTTGTCCGGGGCGACCATTCTCGGTGACGGCCGGGTGGTGCTGATTCTCGATCTGCTGGCGCCGATCCGCGCGTTGCAGGCGCAAGTTGTGCGGCGCGCGGCGCTTAACGAGGCGGGGCACGACAGCGAGCCGGCGCGGCCGAAACTGGTGCTGGTGGTCGACGATTCGGTCACCGTGCGCAAGGTCACCAGCCGTTTGCTGGAACGCCACGGCATGAACGTGCTGACCGCCAAGGACGGGGTCGACGCCATGCTGCTGCTGGAAGAACACCTGCCGGACCTGATTCTGCTGGACATCGAAATGCCGCGCATGGACGGCTTTGAAGTGGCCCAGCAAGTGCGCAGCGATCCGCGTTTGCAGCACCTGCCGATCATCATGATCACCTCGCGCACCGGGCAGAAACACCGCGATCGGGCGATGGCCATTGGCGTCAACGACTACCTCGGCAAGCCGTATCAGGAATCGGTGCTGCTCGACAGCATCGCGCAGTGGAGCAACAGCCATGTTTGAGCGGCGCATCAACGACCGCACCAGCCAGGTTACCGGGCTACTGCTGCCCTTGGCCGACCGACACCTGATCCTGCCCAATGTGGCGGTGGCCGAGCTGATCGACTACCAACCTGCCGCGTTCGACCTCGACACCCCGCCCTGGTACCTGGGGCGAGTGACCTGGCGCGAACGGCAGATCCCGCTGCTCAGTTTCGAACTGGCCTGCGGCCAGAAAACCGTGATCGGCGACCGCGCCCGCATCGTCATCCTCAACGCCCTAGGCGGCCGTCCTGAACTGAAATTCATCGCCCTGCTGGTCCAGGGCATTCCCCGCTCATACAAACTCGACAGCCAGTTGAGCTACGTCGACGTGCCCCTGTGCCGACTGGAACGAGCGGCGGTGCAGGTCCAGGACCACGTGGCGAAAGTCCCGGATTTGCTGGCGCTGGAGGAATTGTTGGTGGGGGCGGGGTTGGTCTGACCGGAGCTTGTGGCTCGCCACAGGGTGTATGCAAACCATTACCCTCACCGTAACAATCCGCCACTGAGCTTGATTGATGCCTCCAGACCATGCTCCTAAGGTGAGCCCCACGACAGCAAACCCGTGGAGTGGTCATGACAACAATCAATTCACCCGACTCGCGCTGGACGCGGCGGCGCAGCGAGAAGCAGCGGCGGCTGGAGCAGGTGCGGGCGCTGGCTGATGGCGTGGTGTTGCCCAGCGACAAAATTGTCGCGGCGCTCGAAGCCTTGATCATGCCCGGCGACCGTGTGGTGCTGGAGGGGAACAACCAGAAGCAGGCGGATTTTCTTTCCCGCTCCCTGGCCAAAGCCGATCCCGCCAAGCTTCACGACTTGCACATGATCATGCCCAGTGTCGGCCGCTCCGAGCATCTGGATTTGTTTGAACGCGGCATCGCCCGCAAGCTCGATTTCTCCTTCGCCGGTACGCAAAGTCTGCGCATCAGCCAGTTGCTCGAAGACGGGTTGCTGGAAATCGGGGCGATTCACACCTACATCGAACTCTACGCGCGGCTGGTGGTGGACCTGATTCCCAACGTCGTGCTCTCGGCCGGGTTCATGGCGGACCGCGCCGGCAACATCTACACCGGCCCCAGCACCGAAGACACCCCGGCGCTGATCGAACCGGCGGCGTTCAGCGACGGCATTGTGATCGTCCAGGTCAACCAATTGGTGGACGATGTCAGCGAATTGCCGCGAGTCGATATTCCGGCGTCCTGGGTCGATTTCGTGGTGGTGGCCGATAAACCCTTTTACATCGAACCGCTGTTCACCCGCGATCCACGGCACATCAAACCGGTGCACGTGTTGATGGCGATGATGGCGATTCGCGGCATCTACGAAAAACACAATGTGCAATCGCTGAACCATGGCATCGGCTTCAACACCGCCGCCATTGAGCTGATCCTGCCAACCTACGGCGAGTCCCTCGGCCTCAAGGGCAAGATTTGCCGCAACTGGACCCTCAACCCGCACCCGACGCTGATCCCGGCGATCGAGAGTGGCTGGGTCGAAAGCGTGCACTGCTTCGGCACCGAGCTGGGCATGGAGAATTACATCGCCGCGCGCCCGGACGTGTTCTTCACTGGCCGCGACGGCTCGTTGCGGTCCAACCGCATGTTCAGCCAATTGGCCGGGCAATACGCGGTGGACCTGTTTATCGGCGCGACCCTACAAGTGGACGGCGACGGTCATTCGTCCACCGTGACCCGCGGGCGACTGGCCGGTTTCGGTGGCGCGCCGAACATGGGTCACGACCCGCGCGGTCGTCGGCACGGCACGCCGGCCTGGCTCGACATGCGCCACGGCGATGCCCCCGAGCCGATGCTGGAGCGGGGTAAAAAACTGGTGGTGCAAATGGTCGAGACTTTCCAGGAGGGCGGCAAACCGACCTTCGTCGAAACCCTCGACGCCGTGGAAGTGGCGCGCAAGAGCGGCATGCCGCTGGCGCCGATCATGATCTACGGCGATGACGTCACCCACCTGCTGACCGAAGAAGGCATCGCCTATCTGTACAAGGCGCGCACGCTGGAAGAGCGCCAGGCGATGATCGCCGCCGTGGCCGGGGTCACCGTGATCGGCCTGCGCCATGACCTTAAAGACACCGCGCGCATGCGTCGCGAAGGCTTGATCGCTTTGCCCGAAGACCTTGGTATCCGCCGCACCGACGCTACCCGCGAGTTGCTCGCGGCGAAAAGCGTGGCCGATCTGGTGGAGTGGTCCGGCGGTCTCTACAACCCACCCGCCAAGTTCAGGAGTTGGTAATGCACGCCTTTAATCTGCATGCGCAACCTTTATCCCTCGCTGACCATTTGGCCGACCTTGCGGTGGAAGCGCTGATCGACGAAGCCGACCTGTCACCGAAACCGGCGCTGGTGGACCGTCGCGGCAACGGCGCGCACAGTGATTTGCACCTGGGCCTGATGCACGCATCGGCGCTGGCGTTGTGGCCGGCGTTCAAGGAAATGGCCGAAGCCGCCATCGACATCGGCGAAGTTGGCTTGCCGTTACGTGAAACCATCGGCCGGATCGGGCGCGAAGGCGAAGCGGCGATGCTCGCCACGACTCACGGCGTAAACACCCATCGTGGCGCGATCTGGGCGCTGGGCCTTTTGGTCACGGCGGCAGCGCTGGAACCAGAAGCCAGTGGCGCCGCCAGCGTAGCGTTCACCGCGGCGAAACTCGCGTTGCTCAACGACCGTCATGCACCGCAGCCCTTCAGCCATGGCGCACAAGTCGCGCAACGCTACGGCGCGCACGGTGCCCGCGAGCAGGCGCAATTGGGCTTTCCGGCGGTGCTGCAAGGCGCGCTGCCACAGCTGGCACGCAGCCGCGCGGCCGGCCATGGCGAGCAGAACGCCAGGCTCGATGCCTTACTCGCGATCATGACCGGCCTGGCCGACACCTGCGTGCTGTACCGCGCGGGTGAGCAAGGCCTGCGCACCATGCAAAACGGTGCGCAAGCGGTGCTCGATGCCGGTGGCAGCGCCAGCCTGGCCGGGCGGCGTCGGCTGCACGAACTCGATCACCAACTGCTTGCGCTGAACGCCTCACCGGGCGGCGCCGCTGACTTGCTCGCCGCCTGCCTGTTGCTCGATCGCATCGAGCGCGGCGCTGACCTGAACTCAGGAGCTTTGTGATGGAAACCTTGACCTTTGAATTCCCCGCCGGCCAACCACCACGGGGCAGGGCGCTGGTGGGCTGCGTCGGCTCGGGCGATCTGGAAGTGCTGATCGAACCCGGCGTCAGCGGCAAATTGACCATTCAGGTGCAGACCTCGGTCAACGGCGCCGAGCAGCGCTGGCAGCACTTGTTTGCGCGGATGTTCGACGGCCAGACACCGCCGGCACTGGCCATCGATATTCACGACTTCGGTGCCACCCCCGGCGTGGTGCGCTTGCGTCTGGAGCAGGGCTTCGAGGAGATCGGCCATGACTGACAGCGCAGCGTTGCTCAACAAACACAGCTTTGTCGAACTCGGCGCTCGGCAACGGGCCAAGGCGCTGCTCGATGTCGGCAGCTACCGCGAATTGCTCGACCCATTCCAGCGAATCATGTCGCCGTGGCTCGAACGCCAGGGCGTGGTGCCGCAAGCCGATGACGGGGTGGTGATCGCCAAGGGCAGTGTCGGCGGATTGCCCGTGGTGATCGCTGCCATCGAAGGTTCGTTTCAGGGCGGCAGCCTCGGTGAAGTCGGCGGGGCGAAGATTGCCGGCGCCCTGGAACTGGCCGCCGAGGACAATCGCAACGGCATCCCGACCCGCGCCGTGCTCTTGCTGGAAACCGGCGGCGTGCGTTTGCAGGAGGCCAATCTCGGGCTGGCGGCGATTGCCGAGATTCACGCGGCCATCGTCGACCTGCGTCGTTACCAGCCGGTGGTCGGCGTGGTCGCCGGCAGCGTCGGTTGTTTTGGCGGGATGTCGATTGCCGCTGGATTGTGCAGCTACCTGATCGTGACTCAGGAAGCGCGTCTGGGCTTGAACGGCCCGCAAGTGATCGAACAGGAAGCCGGGCTGGAGGAATACGATTCCCGCGACCGGCCGTTTATCTGGAGCCTGACCGGCGGCGAGCAGCGCTTCGCCACGGGATTAGCCGACCGCTTCGTCGGTGACGATGTGGCGCAAGTGCGCGAGCAAATCAGCCAACTGCTTGACCTCGGCGTGCCGGCCGAGCATCGCAGTTCCCAGTCCGAACTGTTCCTGCAACGCCTGGCGCGACTGGATGCCGAACCGCAAATCGACCCGGCAACGGTGCGCGACCTGTATCAAGGAGACCGTTCATGAGCAGCTATTCCCTCAGAGGTTTGCACTGGTTCGAAGCCTTGAGTGCCAACGCCAAACCCTTCCCTGGCCTGCCGGCATCGCTGCGCGTTGCTGACGGCGTGTTGGGCGATCAAGCGGTGCGCTGGCTGGCGGTTGTTGCGGATCCGGACAACCGTTTTGCCCGCGCGCGCAACGGTGAAGTCGGTCTGCTCGAAGGCTGGGGCCTGGCCAAAGCGGTGGACGAGGCGATTCAGGCCGACCGCGATCAAGCGCAGAAACGGGCGTTGATCGCCATCGTCGGTGTGCCGAGCCAGGCCTACGGTCGCCGCGAAGAAGCCCTCGGCATTCACCAGGCCTTGGCCGGTGCGGCGGACAGCTACGCCCGCGCGCGCCTGGCCGGCCACGCGGTGATTGCGTTGCTGGTGGGCAAAGCCATGTCCGGGGCGTTCCTGGCCCACGGTTACCAGGCCAACCGCTTGATCGCCCTGCGCGATCCGGGCGTGATGGTGCACGCCATGGGCAAGGCCTCGGCGGCGCGGGTAACGTTGCGCAGCGTGGAAGAACTGGAAAAACTCGCCGCCAGCGTGCCGCCGATGGCTTATGACATCGACAGTTACGCCAGCCTCGGCTTGCTCTGGGAAACCCTGTCAGTCGAGCAAATCGAGCAGCCCAATGCCGCCGATATAAGCCGCGTTAGCCATTGCCTCGGCCAGGCGCTGGCGGATGTCGCCGCTAACGGCCGCGATTTGCGCAGCCGCTTGGGTGCCAGCAACCGTGCGGCATCGAGCCGGGTGCGGCAACTGTTGAGTGAGCAGTGGTGAACTGCGTCCTCGCCCACGACCTGCTCTGGGGCCTGACCCCGGCGCAGTTGCCCGTGGAGGCGCCGCACTGGGCCGTCGAAGCCATGGCCCTCGGCCAACCGGTGGTTGTGCGGCGCGCATCGTGTGCGGCGGGGCAGGTCGCGGTGGGCGTTCGCGGCGTATTGCGTGAGCAGCGCTTTGCCACGCTGATGTTGATCGATGCCATTGAACGTCGGGTGCGCCCGGAAGACTTGTGCGCTGTCCGTTCCGACAGGGATGTGCCGGCGCTGCACGCCTTGGCGCATTTGCGGCCGATGCTCGACGCCTGCGGTTGGGTGTGGGGCATCAGCGGCAGCGCCGGGTTTGAATTGGCCAGTGGTTGCGCGGCGCTGCATGAGCGCAGCGATCTGGACTTGATCTTGCGCGCGCCGCAGCCGTTGGCGCGCACTGAAGCGCAGGCCCTGCTGTCGCTATTGGACGCGGCGCCATGCCCGATCGACCTGCAAGTGCAAGCCCCTTACGGCGCCATCGCCTTGCGCGAATGGGCCGGCCCGGCGCGCCGGGTGTTGCTGAAAAACTCCGAGCAAGCCTGCCTGGTACTCGACCCGTGGAACCCGCAGGAGCAGGCAGCGTGAGCAGCTTGCTGGTGTTTCCCGGCCAGGGCGCGCAACAGCCGGGCATGCTGCAACGTTTGCCGGCCGAAGAGCTCAGCGAGGCCAGCGACGTGCTTGGCGAAGATGTGTTGTTGCTGGACGACGCCGAGGCCCTGCAATCGACCCGCGCCGTTCAACTCTGCTTGCTGATCGCCGGGGTGGCGTTCGCCCGGCGGTTGCTCGAGGACGGGACGGCGGCGGATTACGTCGCTGGGTTGTCGATCGGTGCCTATCCCGCTGCGGTCGTCGCTGGCGCTCTGGCCTTTGAAAACGCGTTGCGTTTGGTGAGCCTGCGCGGTGAATTGATGCAGCAGGCGTATCCGCATGGCTACGGCATGACCGCGATCACCGGCCTCGAACTGGCGACGGTCGAGTCCTTACTGGCCCTGGTGCATGGCGATGATTCGCCGGTGTACCTGGCCAATATCAACGCCGATAACCAAGTGGTGATTGCCGGCAGCGACGCAGCGATGCACGCGGTGGCTGACTTGGCGCGGCGACGCGGAGCCGGTTTGGCCAAGCGCCTGGCGGTCAGCGTGCCGTCCCATTGTCCGTTGCTCGACGCCCCGGCGCAGCAGTTGGCCGAAGCCTTCACCCAGGTGCCGATGCAACTGCCTACCCTGGCTTACCTGAGCGGCAGCCGCGCGCGGCCGATCCGCTCGGTGGAGGCCTTGCGCGATGACCTCGCGTTCAACATGTGCCGCGTGGTGGATTGGCGCGGCACCGTGCAAAGCGCTTACGAGCGCGGTGTGCGGCTACAGATCGAACTGCCGCCCGGTGCGGTGTTGACCGGGCTGGCGCGCCGGGTATTCGAGCAAGGCACCGTGATCGCCTGTGACGGTGCGCGGCTCGACACCCTGCAAGCGCTGCTGCTAGAGGAGGGCCGTCGCCGACCCTAGACACCGCTCAGGCTTGCGAAGCACAAAAACAACAACTTCGACGATGCACTTTGAGGAAAACAACCATGATTATTTACGGTGTGGCGCTGCTGGCGATTTGCATGCTGGCAGGGGTAATTGTCGGTGACATGCTGGGCATGCTGCTGGGGGTGAAATCCAATGTCGGCGGGGTCGGCATTGCGATGATCCTGCTGATTTGCGCGCGGTTGTGGATGCAGAAGCGCGGCGGTATGTCCAAGGAATGCGAGATGGGCGTCGGTTTCTGGGGCGCCATGTACATTCCGGTGGTGGTAGCGATGGCCGCGCAACAGAACGTTGTCACCGCGTTGCACGGCGGGCCGGTGGCGGTGCTGGCGGCGATCGGCTCGGTGGTGGTCTGCGGCTGCACCATTGCCTTGATCAGCCGGACCCACAAGGGCGAACCCTTGCCCGATGAACCGCTGGACATCACCCCGCTCGGCACGCCAGTAGGGGGTCGCTGATATGTGGGAAGTCATTGATAAAGGCCTGACGGCCAACGGCCTGGTGACGGCGTTCGCGTTTGTCGGGGTGATCATGTGGGTGTCGGTGGTGCTGTCCAAGCGCCTGACCTTCGGCCGCATTCATGGCTCGGCCATTGCGATTGTGATCGGGCTGGTGCTGGCCTGGGTCGGCGGGACCATGACCGGCGGGCAAAAAGGCCTGGCGGACCTGACACTGTTCTCCGGCATCGGCCTGATGGGCGGCGCCATGTTGCGGGACTTCGCCATCGTCGCCACGGCGTTCGAAGTGCAGGCCACGGAAGCGAAGAAGGCCGGGATGATCGGCGTGATCGCGCTGCTGCTGGGGACGATTCTGCCGTTCATTGTCGGCGCGAGCATTGCTTGGGTCTTTGGTTATCGCGATGCGGTGAGCATGACCACCATCGGCGCAGGCGCGGTGACTTACATTGTCGGCCCGGTGACCGGCGCGGCGATTGGCGCGACCTCGGACGTGATGGCGCTGTCGATTGCCACCGGGTTGATCAAGGCGATTCTGGTGATGGTCGGCACGCCCATGGCGGCGCGCTGGATGGGCCTGGATAACCCGCGTTCGGCGATGGTTTTCGGTGGTCTGGCCGGGACGGTCAGCGGTGTGACCGCCGGGCTGGCGGCAACTGATCGGCGCTTGGTGCCTTACGGCGCATTGACGGCGACCTTCCACACCGGGCTGGGCTGTTTGCTCGGGCCTTCGCTGCTGTACTTCATTGTTCGCGGGATTGTGGGGTAAGCGTCTGATTGCTTTTTGTGGCGAGGGAGCTTGCTCCCGCTCGAGTGCGAAGCGCTCGCAAGTTGTTTGGGGCTGCTGGGTAGCCTAGCGGGAGCAAGCTCCCTCGCCACAAGCAAGCGCCCTCGCCACAAGGAAGCCCTCGCCACAGTGTTTTTCAAACCTGGCGATTGGCATACATCCGGCACTCGGCCAATAACGCCAGCAGGTTCGGGTCGCGCTCCTTGGCCTTGAGGAACACTACGCCGATGTGCTGCTGCATGCGATAGCGGTCCTGCAACGGGATCAGCTTCACCCGGTTCTCGTACACCGCGGCAATCCGCCCCGGCAGCAACGCGTAACCCACGCCCGAACTGACCATGCTCAGCAGGGTAAAGATGTCGTTGACCTGCATCGCCACTTTCGGCTCGAACCCCGCCTGCTTGAACACCCGATTGGCGTCCTGGTGCGTGGCGAAGCCTTGGGTCAGGGTGATGAAGGTCTCGTCGCGAACGTCGGCGAGGTCGACTTCGCTGCGTTGCGCATAGGGCGAATCGGCTGGGGTGGCGAGGAAAATATCGTCGGAGAACAGCGCAATCTGCTCGCAGTCCGGGTCGTTGACGCTGTCGTCGAGGGACACCAGGATCGCGTCGACTTCCATGTTCTTCAGTTTGTAGATCAGGTCGATGTTGGAGCCGAGGATCAGGTCGATATTCAGCTCGCTGCGGCGGATCTTCAGGCCCATGATCAGTTGCGGCACGGTTTTCACCGTCAGCGAATACAGCGAACCAAGCTTGAAACGCTCCGCCGAGAATCCGGCGGCTTCGCGGGTCAGGCGTACGCTCTCGACCACGTCGGCAATCAGCTTCTGTGCTCGTTCTTCCAGCACGTAGGCGCTTTCGAGCGGCGTCAGGTTACGCCCCTCGTGTTTGAACAACGGGCAGCGCAGGGCATTTTCCAGGGAATGAATCGCCCGGTGCACGCTGACGTTGCTGGTCTGCAACTCGGCAGCGGCCCGCGCCAGGTTGCCGGTGCGCATGAAGGCCAGGAACACCTCGAGTTTTTTCAGGGTCAATTCTTCGTCGATCAGCATCGCGCAGACTCTTTTTGGAATGGCTCGATTGTGCCCAATTGGCCGCCGATTGGCTCAAAGGATTACCGAGGCGCGATGATCGGACACATTGTGCTTTTACCGTTGAGGCCTGAGCCTTGGCGATTGCGTGACAGAAATTGAGGTAAGCAACGGATGTATCACGGGGAACGATTGAACGCGTGGACCCATTTGGTCGGGGCGGTGGCGGCGTTTATTGGCGCGGTGTGGCTGCTGGTGATCGCCAGCCTGGATGGCGATCCGTGGAAGATTGTCAGCGTGGCGATTTATGGTTTTACCTTGCTGGTGCTGTATAGCGCGTCGACCGTGTACCACAGCGTGCGCGGGCGCAAAAAAGAGATCATGCAGAAGGTCGATCATTTTTCGATCTACTTGCTGATCGCCGGCAGCTACACCCCGTTCTGCCTGGTGACCCTACGCGGGCCGTGGGGCTGGACGCTGTTCGGGATTGTCTGGGGGCTGGCGCTGATCGGCATTCTGCAGGAAATCAAACCGCGCTCTGAAGCGCGGATTTTGTCGATCGTGATTTACGCGGTGATGGGCTGGATCGTGCTGGTGGCGGTCCAGCCATTGCTGGCGGCACTGGGCAGCACCGGGTTCGCCTGGCTGGCCTGCGGCGGCGTGCTGTACACCCTGGGCATCATCTTTTTTGCCCTCGACCATCGGCTGCGGCATGCCCACGGGATCTGGCACCTGTTCGTCATCGCCGGCAGCCTGCTGCATTTTGTGGCGATTTGGTTTTATGTGCTTTAGGGCTTTAGGGCTTTAGGGCTTTTGGGGCTTTGGATTTTTTGTGGCGAGGGAGCTTGCTCCCGCTCGAGTGCGCAGCGCTCGCAGGCTTTTTAGGGCTGCTGCGCAGCCCAGCGGGAGCAAGCTCCCTCGCCACAAGCAAGCTCCCTCACCACATGTGGGTGTTAGAAATCCCCCCAAAGCTGCTGCGCCACCGCCAATGCCACTACCGGCGCCGTCTCGGTGCGCAACACCCTCGGCCCCAACCGCGCGGCATGAAATCCAGCCGCTTTGGCCTGATCCACTTCCCCATCGCTGAGCCCGCCTTCCGGCCCTATCAAAAATGCCAGGGTCGCGGGTTTGGCATGGCTCACCAGCGGCTCGGCCACCGGGTGCAGCACCAGTTTCAGCTCGGCCTCAGTCTGTTTCAGCCAGTCCGCCAACAGCAGCGGCGGATAAATCACCGGCACCCGCGAGCGCCCGCATTGCTCGCACGCGCTGATAGCGACCTGGCGCCAGTGCAGCAGGCGTTTGTCGGCGCGCTCGTCCTTGAGGCGCACTTCACAGCGGTCAGTGAAGATCGGGGTGATCTCGCTGACGCCCAGTTCGGTGGCTTTCTGAATCGCCCAGTCCATGCGCTCGCCACGGGACAAGCCCTGGCCGAGGTGGATCTGCAAGGGTGACTCGACTTGCCCGGCGAAGCTTTCATCGAGCTGCACTACCACGCGCTTCTTGCCGACCTCGACCAGGCTGCCACGAAACTCATGGCCCGAGCCGTCGAACAACTGCACCGCATCGCCCTCGGCCATTCGCAGCACGCGACTGATGTAATGCGCCTGAGCCTCAGGCAACTCGTGCTCGCCGGTGCTCAGGGGCGCGTCGATAAAAAAGCGGGAGAGTCTCATCGTGGGTCTCTGTAAAAAATCGATTGGGCTTTTTAAGCTTTTGTGGTGAGGGGGCCAGCCCGCTCACCGCAGGCAAGCCTCTCACCAAAGGGTTCTTCAGTGACGGCTAGCCCGGATCACGGAAGCCTGGGTGGAAGTCTTCCGGCACCGAAACGCTGACATTATTGCGCGTCGCTATATCGATCCCTTCACTGGCGACCTCTGCCAGAAAATCAATCTGCTCCGGGGTAATCACATAAGGCGGCAGGAAATACACCACGCTGCCCAACGGACGCAGTAACGCACCGCGCTCCAGCGCATGCTGGAAGACCTTCAGACCACGGCGTTCCTGCCACGGGTAGGCTTCCTTGGTCGCTTTGTCCTTGACCATCTCGATGGCCAGCACCATGCCGGTCTGGCGCACTTCCGACACGTTCGGGTGATCCGCCAGGTGCGCGGTGGACGTGGCCATGCGCTCGGCAAGAGCCTTGTTGTTCTCGATGACGTGGTCTTCTTCGAAAATATCCAGGGTCGCCAACGCAGCGGCGCACGCCAACGGGTTGCCGGTGTAGCTGTGGGAATGGAGGAAGGCGCGCAAGGTCGGGTAGTCGTCGTAGAAGGCGCTGTAGACATCTTCGGTGGTGACGCAGGCCGCCAGCGGCAGGTAGCCGCCGGTCAGAGCCTTCGACAGGCACAGGAAGTCCGGGCGGATCCCGGCCTGTTCGCAGGCGAACATGGTGCCGGTGCGGCCGAAGCCGACGGCGATTTCGTCGTGGATCAAGTGCACGCCGTAGCGGTCGCAGGCCTGGCGCAGCAGTTTGAGGTACACCGGGTGGTACATGCGCATGCCGCCGGCGCCCTGGATCAGCGGCTCGACGATCACCGCTGCAACCGTGTCGTGATGCTCGGCCAGGGTCTGCTCCATGGCGGCGAACATGTTGCGCGAGTGTTCTTCCCAGCCCATGCCTTCCGGTCGCAGGTAACAATCGGGGCTCGGCACCTTGATGGTGTCCAGCAGCAAGGCCTTGTAGGTCTCGGTAAACAGCGGCACATCGCCCACCGACATCGCCGCCATGGTTTCGCCGTGGTAGCTGTTGGTCAGGGTAACGAAGCGTTTCTTGTTCGGCTGGCCGCGATTGAGCCAGTAGTGAAAGCTCATTTTCAGCGCGACTTCGATGCAGGACGAGCCGTTATCGGCATAGAAGCATCGGGTCAGGCCTTCCGGCGTCATTTTCACCAGGCGCTCGGACAGTTCGATCACCGGTTGATGGCTGAAACCAGCGAGGATCACATGTTCCAATTGATCGACCTGGTCCTTGATCCGCTGGTTGATGCGCGGGTTGGCGTGGCCGAACACGTTGACCCACCAGGAGCTGACCGCGTCCAGGTAACGCTTGCCTTCAAAGTCCTCCAGCCACACGCCTTCGCCGCGTTTGATCGGGATCAGCGGCAGTTGCTCGTGGTCTTTCATCTGGGTGCAGGGATGCCACAGCACCGCGAGGTCGCGTTCCATCCACTGTTTATTGAGGCCCATTTTCTGTCTCCTGGAGGCGGCTCGCGGCGTGCGCGGGCAAACAATCGCGCAAGCCTATGCAATGGCAGGCCGGGGGACAACCCATTGCGTCGATTGCGCTACTTTGGGCAGGCCGATAGACGTCGCTGGCGGGCGTAGGAAGCGTGACGTATTCTTCGCCGTTCTGTGAGTCGTCTGACTCGTCAAACTGCTGTTTCCTCGTTTTCCGGAGTTCGCTGAATGTCTGCTGGTTGGCTGCGCGCCTGTGCGCTGGTGATGATAGGGCTGTTCAGCGTTTCGGCGCTGGCCAAGGATAAAACCGCAATCGTGATCGGCGGCGGCCTGTCGGGTCTGACGGCGGCCTATGAGTTGCAGAATAAAGGCTGGCAAGTCACCTTGCTGGAAGCCAAGCCCAGCCTGGGCGGGCGTTCCGGCATGGCGACCAGCGAGTGGATCGGCAACGGCAAGACCCAGCCGGTGCTCAACAAGTACGTCGAAACCTTCAAGCTGAGCACTACGCCAGCGCCGGAATTCGTGCGTTCGCCGGGTTATCTGATCGACGGCGTGTACTACACCGCCGCCGACCTGGCCACCAAAGACCCGACCACCGCCGAGGCGCTCAAGCGTTTCGACAAGACCGTGGATGACCTGGCGCGCTCGATCGAAGACCCGCAAAACCCTTCCGCAAACAGCACGCTGCATGCGTTGGATCAGATCAACGTCTCCAATTGGCTGGATCGCCTGAGCCTGCCGCCGACCGCTCGTCAGTTGATCAACCAGCAAATTCGTACGCGCTACGACGAACCTTCGCGTCTGTCGCTGCTGTATTTCGCACAACAGAGCCGCGTTTATCAGGGTGTCGCCGACCGCGACCTTCGCGCCTCGCGCCTGCTCGGCGGCAGCCCGGTGCTGGCCCAGGCTTTCGTTAAACAACTGAAAACCATCAAGACCAGTTCGCCGGTTTCCGCCATTACCCAGGACAAGGACGGCGTCACCGTCAAAGTCGGCAGCGTGGGTTACCAGGCCGACTACGTGGTGGTTGCGGTGCCGCTGCGCGCCCTGAACAAGATCATCATGACCCCGTCGCTGGATGCCCAGCACATGGCCGCAATCAAGGGCACTAACTACGGCTGGCGTGACCAGATCATGCTGAAGTTCAAGACCCCGGTCTGGGAAAGCAAGTCGCGCATGTCCGGCGAGATCTACAGCAACACTGGCCTGGGCATGTTGTGGATCGAGCCTGCCCTGAAGGGCGGCGCCAACGTGGTGATCAACCTGTCGGGCGACAACGCACGGGTGATGCAGGCCTTTGGCGACAAGCAAATGGCCGATCAGGTGTTGATCCGCCTGCACGCGTTTTATCCACAGGCTCGTGGCTCGTTCACCGGTTATGAAATTCGTCGCTACAGCACCGACCCGTCGATGGGCGGCGCTTATTTGGCCTTCGGTCCTGGCCAGATCAGCAAATACTGGCGCCTGTGGGAACGTCCGCTGCAACGCGTAACTTTCGCCGGTGAACACACCGACACCTTGTACCCTGGCACCCTGGAAGGCGCATTGCGCACCGGCCAGCGCGCCGCCAGCCAGGTAGAAGACCTGGCCGCCGGCAAGTCGTTCGAACCGGCCAAAGTCGTCCCTGCCGCGACCGCAGCCGCCGCTGGCGCCGTGGCCGCGAAGAAAAAAGGTAACTTCTTCACCAACCTGTTCGGCGGCTCGTCGGACGAAGAGAAGAAACCGGAGCCGGTCAAGGCCCCCGAGCCCGTCACTCCGCCAGCCCCTGCTCCCGCCCCTGCGCCAGCCCCGGCCCCAGCGCCAGTGGAAGCACCCAAACCCGCAGCCCCGGTAAAAGCAGAGCCGGCCAAGAAAGCCACCAGCAAAACCCCGGTGAAAAAACCGGCGGCCAAAACCGAAACCAAAAAGGCCCCGGCCAAAGCGCCCGCCAAAAAAACCGAGCCGGCGAAGAAACCGGCGGCGGCGACAACTGAGACTAAGGCTCAGTAACGTTCAGGAATGGAAAAAGCGCGGCCCGAGGGTCGCGCTTTTTTTGTTCATTGATTGAGTGGATGGTAGTTATGCGTCTTCCACGGGCAAACTTTCAGCTATTTAAACTGCCGGTCCTACACGAATCGGTCATCTATCAGAGACTTCCCACAAGTCATTAGGAAAGAAATGATAGGTGGCTCCTGGTCATAATTTATATGCTCCTCAAAAATGGAGGACATATGAAATCACTCTTGCTGCTGACAATGTTGATTACACTTTCAGGCTGTGTCATTGGGGACTGTAAAAAGAATGAACTGATGATTCCGAAGAGAGATCCTGACTTGGCGCACAAGTGTCGAATGGATCCCTATAAACCGGAATGTTCAGTTAATTAAGCTATTGTAGTTTGAGCGCCTCCTCCATAGGAGGCGCAGCAACAGCATTAAAAATTCCACGTGAACATCGGCTCAAGGTTTGGCAGCGTTCTGATCCATCTTTGCGCTGGTTTTGGAGTGCGGCCTGGGACGAATCCAAACCGCGCCCAGCGCAGATCACCCGTCCTCCGGTCATAAATGACCAGGTTCCCATCGTCTTGAATCACCATACAGGTGTTGTACCACAGCGACTTGTCAATACTATGAGTACTTTCTGCAATCCATAACCGCCCTCTAGACGGGTCATATAGAAACCCGCTGTTGCTTATTACAAACTGCAGCGGTTCTCGCATTCTCCTCGGATGCAACGTCTTGCTATAAGCCTGATTGCCATCGGCGACCCAGCCAATAGCTCCATGATCGGTAATGACCAAGTTTCCGTCAGCCTGCAGCACTAACTTGAATCTCCCGCTTTCAGACATTAAATATTGCCCAGCGGACATTGCCTGATTGGCGGGCAGCACTGGCGATCCAGTTCCTTGAAAAGGGGTGTACGCAATAGCCATGATTTATCCTTAATGAGTAGTGGCCGAGCGCTTATCTAATCAAGGAGGGCTACATGAAAGGTCATATATATTTATCGCTTTTGAAAAAAATTCGCGTAAATGGTCAAATCGCCAGGGTCGGGCCTCCGGAATGAAGGGGCAAGCATCCTCGAGAGAGCTGCGGTTCTCATCCGCGCGACAAATCCTCAACCGCTGGCGAATAAAGCGACTCTCCCCGGTGTTATCGAATTGAGCTGCATTTTTTCCGAAAATTAGCCTTTAATCTCTGCTTAACGCGTGTTCCTGAGACTCTTGATCGTATTTCCCGATATTTCAAAGCGAAATTTTCCGCTTTAAATCGATAGATAAGTCGATAGTCTTGGGCCAGCTCTTACAGGATCTAGGCAATGCAGCTACGTAATTCTTCTTCGCGCTACGGTTGGGTCAGCATTTTTCTGCATTGGGGCGTGGCGCTGGCGGTGTTTGGTTTGTTCGCCATGGGGCTATGGATGGTCGGTCTCGACTACTACGACACCTGGCGCAAAGACGCGCCGGACCTGCACAAGAGTATTGGTCTGACGCTGATGGCCGTGATGCTATTGCGAGTGGTATGGCGTTTCATCAGCCCACCGCCGCCGACGCTGAGCAGCTACAGTCGAATGACCCGCCTGGGCTCCAAACTCGGCCACGGCTTCCTCTACGTCAGCCTGTTCGCGGTGATGATTGCCGGTTACCTGATTTCCACCGCAGACGGTGTCGGGATTCCGGTGTTCGGCCTGTTTGAAATTCCTGCATTGGTATCCGGACTACCGGACCAGGCAGACAACGCCGGTGCCATTCACTTCTACCTGGCGTGGGTGCTGGTCATTTTTTCCGGCCTCCATGCGTTGGCAGCATTGAAGCACCACTTTATCGACCGTGATGTGACCCTGACGCGAATGTTTGGTCGCAAAGCCTGAATTCAACCTCGACTCAAAGGAAAAGAAAGCATGTTGAAAAAAACGCTCGCTGCACTGGCCATCGGTTCGGCCCTGCTGTCCGCCAACGTCATGGCCGCTGATTACGTTGTCGACAAAGAAGGCCAGCACGCCTTCGTTGACTTCAAGATCAGCCACCTGGGCTACAGCTTCATCACCGGTACTTTCAAGGACATCGACGGCAAGTTCAGCTTCGATGCTGCCAAACCTGAAGACAGCAAAATCGAGTTCAACGTGAACACCGCCAGCGTGTTCACCAACCACGCTGAACGCGACAAGCACATTTCCAGCGCTGATTTCCTGAACGCCGGCAAATTTGCCAAGGCCACGTTTGTGTCCACCAGCGTCAAATCCACTGGCAAAGACACGGCTGACGTCACTGGCGACCTGACCCTGCTGGGCGTCACCAAGCCAGTTGTGGTCAAGGCCACCTTCCTAGGTGAAGGCAAGGATCCATGGGGCGGCTACCGTGCCGGCTTCGAAGGCACCACGACCATCAAGCGTTCCGATTTCGGCAAGCAGAAAGACCTGGGTCCTAAGTCTGATGCAGTCGAGTTGTACATCTCGTTTGAAGGCGTCAAAGCGAAGTAACTTTCGCCGTCGACACAAAAACGCCTCTGATCTTGCGATCAGGGGCGTTTTTTATTGGCCGGTAGAAAGCCATCGGCCTAGCTGATGCCGCCTGATATTCGACCGCCATAAAAAATGCCCCGAATCTCACGATCCGGGGCATTTTTCAGTACGGCGTCAACTCAGCGATTGCGTGTCAGCAAGGCTGGCTTCTCACCACGAGGGCGGCCTGGCAACTGATCGAGCTGCTCAGGTGTCGGGAAGCGATCCGCTTTCGACTCCTTGTGGATGATCTTCGGTGCCGGGCCGCGCGGGTTTTGTACCGCGGGTTCCTGACGTGGCTGATCATCGCTGCGAGCCGGACGACGGTTGCGCGACTCTTCGCGACGGGCCTGACCGTCACGGGGAGCACCGTTGCGCGGGCCATTACGCTTGGCCGGCGGTGTGCCGGTGGTAGCGCCGTCGCTGCTGCGCGGACCGCTCTGGCGACCTTGTGGCTTGCCGCCACGCGGAGCGCCAGCGCCGGCTGCCGTGCCCTGCGCCGGAGCGCCCGGACGACGGCCGCGACCCTGGGCGGGTTTGGCTTGCGGCACGTAGTCGACACGGTTACCGAAGTTATCGATATCGTCGTCGAGGAACTCGTCAGGTGCACGGTCAGCGGCAGCGCGGGGCGCTGGACGCTGTTGTTCACGGGCCGGGGTGCCTTCACGGGGTTTCTGTTCGCGGGCCGGGCGTTCGCCGCGACCGCTGGCCGCCGGTTTGTCCTTGCCGCCCTTGTCTTTGCCTTTGTCTTTACGACCGCCGCCACCGCCGCCGCCGTTCGGACCATCGCCGCGCGGGCCACGTGGATTGCGCGGGTTACGCACATCCGGACGCTCGCGCACTTCCGGTTTCTCGGCTTCCACGGCGCTCGAATCGAAGCCCATCAGGTCGCCGTCGGCGATTTTCTGCTTGGTCATGCGTTCGATGCTTTTCAGCAGTTTTTCTTCGTCCGGGGCCACCAGCGAGATCGCTTCACCCGAGCGACCGGCACGGCCAGTACGACCGATGCGGTGCACGTAGTCTTCGTCGACGTTCGGCAGTTCGAAGTTGACCACATGCGGCAGCTGGTCGATGTCGAGGCCGCGAGCGGCGATGTCGGTGGCAACCAGGATCCGCACTTCACCGGCCTTGAAATCGGCCAGGGCTTTGGTGCGGGCGTTCTGGCTCTTGTTACCGTGGATGGCCACGGCGCTCAGGCCGTGCTTGTCCAGGTACTCGGCCAGACGGTTGGCGCCGTGCTTGGTGCGGGTGAACACCAGCACCTGTTCCCAGGCGCCGGCGGTGATCAAGTGCGCCAGCAGCGAACGCTTGTGGCTCGCGGCCAGACGGAATACGCGCTGTTCGATGCGCTCGACCGTGGTATTTGGCGGCGTGACTTCGATGCGTTCCGGGTTGTGCAGCAGCTTGCCGGCGAGGTCGGTGATGTCCTTGGAGAAGGTCGCCGAGAACAGCAGGTTCTGGCGTTTGCTTGGCAGGCGCGCCAGGACCTTCTTCACGTCATGGACAAAGCCCATGTCGAGCATGCGGTCGGCTTCGTCCAGCACGAGGATTTCCACGTGGGACAGGTCGACGCTGCCTTGGCCGGCGAGGTCGAGCAGGCGGCCAGGGCAGGCCACCAGCACGTCGACGCCGCGGGACATGGCCTGAACCTGTGGGTTCATGCCGACGCCGCCGAAGATGCAGGCGCTGACGAACTTCAGGTCACGGGCATAAACCTTGAAGCTCTCATGCACCTGGGCCGCGAGTTCGCGAGTAGGGGTCAGGACCAGGACGCGCGGTTGGCGCGGGCCGTGACGCTGGGATTTGTCCGGGTGACCGTCAGGGAACAACCGCTCCAGGATCGGAAGGGCGAAGCCGCCGGTTTTACCAGTACCTGTCTGTGCCGCAACCATCAGGTCGCGACCTTGCAACACGGCGGGAATGGCCCGCTGTTGCACCGGAGTAGGCTCGGTATAGCCCGCTGCCTCGATGGCGCGGACTAAAGCCTCGGAGAGACCGAGGGAAGCAAAGGACATGAGTAATCCTGTTTTAGTTAGGGCTTGGCCCAATGGGATAGTCTTGCCGGGCGCGAACTGCGTTTGAGAGGACGCAATCCCGTCCGGTCCTGCTGGGCTTCGAAGGCTCCACTGCGACCGCTCGCGCGGGCTGAAAAGCTGCGCTGTAGCGGGGTCGAGAGGCCTTTAACGAGTCCGAGCGTCCGGGCGTGAGCCTGGCGGGAAGGCCGGAGTATAACAGAGCAATCACTGCGCGCCGCTTTCCTGCTGCTCAACGGTTTTATTCGGCTCGCCGGCGCTCGACACCGCCTGCCCGGGCAGGCCCGGCGTCGCGCCATACCGTGCGCTTAACTCGGCGTAAGCCGGTTCGCGCTTGAAACGCTTGAGTTCGGCGCCGAAGCGCGTCACCAGCAAGTCCATGCCGGCGTTGCGGCGCACCGCCAGGTATTGGCTCTGCCGGCTGATGACGGTCGGGCTTTCGCTGATCTTGTCGCGCAGGTTCAATTCGTCGAGTAAATGCTGGCCCACCCGGCGGTCGGTGATCAGCAGATCAATACGCCCGCGCAGCAATTTGCCGAAATTGGCTTCATGGGTGGGGGCCGGCTCGCGGGTGAACAGCGTCGATTGGCTGAAGTCCTCGCTATAGAGGTAGCCCGGCGAGATGCCGATGGTCAGGCCGGTGAGGTCTTCCAGGCTGCGAATCACGTGTGGCCGTGCATTGGCATAGAACATCACGAATTCCACGTCCGACAGCGGTTCGCTGGGGTAGAGCAGAGTGCTGTCGCGCTCTTCGCTGTGGAAAATATCCAGCGCACCGTCAGCCAGGCCTTGGTCGAGCATCGCCAGGCAGCGTTTCCATGGCAGGAACTGCCATTCCACTTCGATACCCAGGCGCTTGAACACAATGGCCGTGGTTTCATAGTCCAGGCCTACGGGCTTGCCGCCTTCTTCGTAGACGTAAGGGGCCCAGGGTTCGGTGACAATGCGCAATTTCTCGCCCCAAGCGGCGAAGCTCAGGCAAGTGCAAAGAAACAGGGTCAGGCACCGCACGATAAAAGGCATGCCGCTGAGATTACGTCGAGAAACCGCAAAGAGCCAGAAACAGCCGCCGCACGCTCTATCTCAGGCGCTCGGCGAGCGGAGTCGACAGTCTTCAAAAAAAACGCAGCCGTTATCGGGCTGCGTTCGGGGTCTTGCAAAGGGTCTTCAGCCAGAGATGCAGCGCTTAACGCGGCAACTTCAGGTTGTTCCACACCGCCAGGCTTGGTTCAGCCTGATTCAAGGTGTAGAAGTGCAGGCCTGGCGCGCCACCTTGCAGCAGGCGTTCGCACATCTCGGTGATGACTTGCTCGCCGAAGCCTTGAATGCTCTGCGTGTCATCGCCGTAGGCTTCCAGTTGCTTGCGGATCCAGCGCGGGATCTCCGCACCGCAGGCATCAGAGAAGCGCGCCAGCTTGCTGTAATTGGTGATCGGCATGATGCCTGGCACGATCGGGATGTTGACGCCCAGTGCCCGCACGCGCTCGACGAAGTAGAAATAGCTGTCGGCGTTGAAGAAATACTGGGTAATTGCACTGTCGGCGCCGGCCTTGGCCTTGCGTACGAAGTTGGCGACATCGTCTTTGAAGTTGTGCGCTTGCGGATGCATCTCCGGATACGCGGCGACTTCTATGTGGAAATGATCAGCGGTTTCTTCACGGATGAATTCAACCAGATCATTGGCGTGACGCAACTCGCCACTGGCCATGCCCATGCCGGATGGCAGGTCACCGCGCAGGGCCACGATGCGCTTGATGCCTGCGGCCTTGTATTGGCTCAGCAGGCCGCGCAAGTCGTCCTTACTGTCGCCGACGCACGACAAATGCGGTGCGGCAGGTACTTTGACTTCGCTTTCCAGCTGCAACACGGTGTTGATCGTGCGGTCACGGGTCGAGCCGCCCGCGCCGTAGGTGCAGGAGAAGAAATCGGGGTTGTAGCTGGCCAACTGACGGGCAGTGGCGAGCAGTTTTTCATGTCCAGCATCGGTCTTCGTCGGGAAGAACTCGAAGCTGTAGCGACGGTCTTGGGACATGGGGATACCCTTTGAAACGCATAAGCCTTGAAGGCTTGCATAGTCCCGTGGGAGAGCGGGCTTTTTGTGCCGAGGCAGCAAGCTTCCTCGGCACAAAAAACCTGCTCCCGCACGGGGAGCAGGCAACTGGACCGATCAGTAGCGGTAAGCGTGCGGCTTGAACGGACCTTCAACGGCCACGCCGATGTAGTCGGCCTGGGTCTTGGTCAGTTGAGTCACTACGCCGCCGAAGCCGCGAACCATTTCCAGGGCCACTTCTTCGTCGAGTTTCTTCGGCAGGACTTCAACGGTCAGGCGCTCGGCTTTCTGGGCTGGCGACAGGTCGGCGTACTTCTGGCCGAACAGGAAGATTTGGGCCAGCACCTGGTTGGCGAACGAACCGTCCATGATGCGGCTTGGGTGACCGGTGGCGTTGCCCAGGTTCACCAGACGGCCTTCGGCCAGCAGGATCAAGTAGTCATCGTTCTGAGCATCGAATGCGCCAGGGCCGGTACGGTGGATCTTGTGGACCTGTGGCTTCACTTCTTCCCATGCCCAGTTCTTGCGCATGAAAGCGGTGTCGATTTCATTGTCGAAGTGACCGATGTTGCAGACCACGGCACGCTTCTTCAGGGCCTTGAGCATGTTCGAATCGCAGACATTGACGTTACCGGTGGTGGTCACGATCAGGTCGATCTTGCCCAGCAGCGCTTTGTCGATGCTCGCCTCGGAACCATCGTTGATACCGTCGATGAACGGCGAAACCAGTTCGAAACCGTCCATGCAGGCCTGCATGGCGCAGATCGGGTCGACTTCGGAGACCTTGACGATCATGCCTTCCTGGCGCAGCGACTGGGCCGAGCCCTTGCCCACGTCACCGTAGCCGATAACCAGCGCTTGCTTGCCGGACAGCAGGTGGTCGGTGCCGCGCTTGATGGCGTCGTTCAGGCTGTGACGGCAGCCGTACTTGTTGTCGTTCTTGCTCTTGGTCACCGAGTCGTTGACGTTGATGGCCGGGATTTTCAGCTCGCCCTTGGCCAGCATGTCCAGCAGGCGGTGTACGCCGGTGGTGGTTTCTTCGGTCACGCCGTGAACGCGGGTCAGCACTTGCGGGTATTTGTTGTGCAGCAGCTCAGTCAGGTCGCCGCCGTCGTCGAGGATCATGTTGGCATCCCATGGCGCGCCATCCTTCAGGATGGTTTGCTCCAGGCACCACTCGTACTCTTCTTCAGTCTCGCCTTTCCAGGCAAACACCGGGATACCGGCCGCAGCGATAGCGGCAGCGGCCTGGTCTTGAGTCGAGAAAATGTTGCAGGACGACCAGCGAACTTCGGCACCCAGGGCAACCAGGGTTTCGATCAGCACGGCGGTCTGAATGGTCATGTGGATGCAGCCGAGGATCTTCGCGCCTTTCAGCGGCTGTTCGCCGGCGTACTTGCGACGCAGACCCATCAGGGCTGGCATTTCCGATTCGGCGATGATGGTTTCGCGACGGCCCCAGGCAGCCAGGGACATGTCGGCAACTTTGTAGTCGTTAAAATCTGCAGGCGTGATAACAGCGCTCATGAAGAGCCTCCATTCGTAATGTATGCGAATGGGCGCCGTTGTGCGTTTAGTGTCCGGCCAGGGAAGGCCAGTCAACGCCCCATCCGAGCCTGACAGGTCGAACCTGCTGCAGCGCCCCTCGGACAGGTGGCGGGAAAACGGTATCAGTGGAAAGTTACCGTTCTGAAACGCGGGCGATTATAGCGGGCTATGCTGATCTTCCAAAGGGTTTCTGTCGATGAATGTCCGAACGGTAATCGAGACCATAGTCGATGGCCAATAGAGCTCTGTTCCGGGCTCTGCCATGATGCCGGCATCCATCGCCAAGACGCCCGGGAGGCAGCATGAATTTTCACACTCGCAAATGGGTAAAACCCGAAGACCTCAACCCCAATGGCACGCTGTTCGGCGGCAGCCTGTTGCGCTGGATCGACGAAGAGGCGGCCATCTACGCCATCGTCCAGTTGGGCAACCAGCGCGTGGTCACCAAGTACATTTCCGAAATCAACTTCGTCAGCGCCTCGCGCCAGGGCGACATCATCGAGCTGGGGATCACCGCCACCGAGTTCGGTCGCACCTCCATCACCCTGACCTGCGAAGTGCGCAACAAGATCACCCGTAAAAGCATTCTGACCGTCGAGAAAATGGTCTTCGTCAACCTCGGCGAAGACGGCCTGCCGGCTCCCCACGGGCGCACCGAGATCAAGTACGTCAAGGACCAGTTCCAGGAGGATGTCGCGGGCGAGTAATCGTTGGCGCAAGGATTGTTCCAGGACCAGTGAACAGTGCTGAACCGCGCGTGTCGTAGCTAAACGACACGCCACCGGTTCAGGACATTATGGACACCCCAAAAGACGGCAAGACCCCGAACCTTTCGGCCCAGGAAAAGCACGACATCGACAAAAACCAGCCGCCTCGTGCGGCGGTGCTGCACGAGATCATCCGGACCCAGGGCGATCAGGAGCTGGAGCGCAGCGTCGCCGCGTTGTGGTGGTCGGCCTTCGCCGCCGGCCTGACCATGGGCCTGTCGCTGATGGCCATGGGGCTGCTCAATTCCCGCCTGCCGGAGGGCGAGGCGTTCAAGGTCATCGCCAGTTTCGGCTACTGTGCCGGTTTCCTCGCAGTGATCCTCGCTCGTCAGCAACTGTTTACCGAAAACACTCTGACCGCGGTGTTGCCGGTGATGACCAAACCCACCGTGAAAAATTTCGGGCGTCTGTTGCGGCTCTGGTCGGTGGTGCTGTTCGGCAACCTCTGCGGCACCTTGCTGGTGGCCTACGTGATGCTCGAACTGCCGATCTTCGACAGCAAGACCGACCTGGCCTTCCTCGATATCGGCCGCAAGATCATGGAGAACGACGTCAGTCAGATGTTCGCCAAGGGCATCGTGTCCGGCTGGATGATCGCCACCATGGTCTGGATGATCCCGTCGATGGAAAGCGCCAAGATGTGGATCATCATCCTCATCACTTACCTGATGGCCCTGGGCGACTTCACCCACATCGTGGTCGGCTCGGCGGAGGTCTCGTACCTGGTGTTTGCCGGCGAGTTGTCGTGGAAGGATTTCTGGCTGGCGTTCGCCGGCCCGACCCTGGCCGGGAACATCATCGGCGGCAGTTTCATCTTCGCGCTGCTGAGCCACGCACAGATCCGCAGTGAAAGCGGGCCGCCGAAGGAAGGAGCGGACCAGCCCGAGCAGGCTGATCCGGCGAAAAACAAACGCTCAGCCGCCGACGTTGACTGACACCGGGGGGCGCCGCTGCAGGTAGATAAACAGCAGCGCCGTGAGCACGGTCACGCAACTGACCGCCGCGCCGGTCCATGGCAGGTCGGCCAGGTCGGCGCCGCTGGCCACCACCAGGCCGCCGATCCAGGCGCCGGCGGCGTTGCCCAGGTTGAAGGCGCTCTGGTTCAGGGTTGAACCGAGGTTCGGCGCTTCGTGGGCCTGGTCGATGATCAGCAGTTGCAGGATAGGGCACAGGGCAAAGGCAAAAATCCCCCATAGCACCAAGGTGATCGCCGCCGGAATCGCCGAGTGACTGGTCTGGGTAAATGCCGCCAGCACCGCCACCACCGCCAGGCCCATGCCCACCAATGACGGCAGTAAACGGCTGTCGGCCAGGCGCCCGCCGAGCATGCTGCCCGCCGTCAAGCCCACGCCGAACAGCAACAGCATGACGGTCACGCCGTGCGGGCTGACGCCGGTGACGTCCTGCAGGATCGGCGCAATGTAGGTGAACACCGAGAACAGGCTGATCGACGACAGCACACTCATGCCCAGCGCCAGCAACACATTGACCTTGCCCAGTACCTTGAATTCGCTGGCCAGGTTGGCCTTGTCCATGGCGATGTGCTTGGGCAACCACAACCATTGCGCCAGCGCCGCCACCAGGCCAATCACCGCCACCGCCCAAAAGGTCGAGCGCCAGCCGGCGTACTGGCCAAGCGCGGTGCCCAGCGGCACGCCGAGCACATTGGCCAGGGTCAAGCCGGTGAACATCATGGCAATCGCCTGGGCCCGTTTGTTCGGCGCCACCAGACCGGCCGCCACCACCGAACCAATGCCGAAGAACGCGCCGTGGCATAGCGCGGTGACAACCCGCGCCGCCATCAATGTGGCGTAGTTGGGCGCCAGCGCACACAGCACGTTGCCGAGGATGAACATCAACGTCATGCCCAGCAGCGTCGCTTTGCGCGGCATGTTGGCGGTGCCGATGGCCAGGATCGGCGCGCCGAACACCACGCCCAAGGCATAACCGGTGATCAGCAGCCCGGCATCGGGAATGCTCACCGCCAGGTCGCGGGCGACATCGGGCAACAGCCCCATGATCACGAATTCGGTGGTGCCAATGCCAAAAGCGGCAACGGCCAATGCAAGCAAAGCGAGGGGCATGCGCAAGGTCTCTGTCGGATAGTCTTGACGCTGTGATCAGGCGTACGCCTGCCGGTGGCCGTGCCCAGGAAGGGCGGCAAAGGCAGAATTTATTGGAATTAGATGTGCGCAACTGAGTGCGGCGTGGTCGCTTGCAGTATAAACAGCTGCTGAAATATGGCGAATCAATTCTATTTTGACGAACAAGGAGAGCGGCGTGCTCGCGACGGTTTTGGTGTTGATGGCGGCGTTGTTGCACGCGGCGTGGAATACGCTGATCAAGTTCAGCGCCGAGCGGCTCTTGGTCGTGGCGTGCATGGACGGCGTGGCCCTTTTGTTCGTCTTGCTGATGCTGCCGTTCGTGACCGTGCCGCCGATTGAAATCTGGCCGTGGATTCTGGCTTCGGCGGCCTTCGAACTGCTGTACCGCTATTTGCTGATCCAGGCGTATCGGGTCGGCGACCTCGGTCTGGTTTATCCACTGATGCGCGGGCTGTCGCCGTTGGTAGTCCTGGCGTTGACCTTGATCTTCGCTGGCGAAGTCCTGACCCACCAACAGATCTTCGGCATTTTGCTGATCCCGTTCGGCATGCTCTGCCTGCTGTGGCAGGGCGGCGGCGGGGCGCGTTTGCCGTGGTCGATGCTGCCGGTGGTGGTGCTGATCGGACTGTGCATCGGCAGCTACACCTTCATCGATGGCCAAGCGTTGCGGCGCTGGTCGCATCCGTTGGATTACCTGACCTGGGTAACGTTGATCAGCGCGTGGCCGTTCCCGCTGCTGGCCTGGGTCAGCAAGCGTCCGGCGTTCAAGCTGTTCTGGCGCGAACAATGGCGCCTGGGCCTGGCCGTCGGGTTCTGCGTGTTGTTCAGCTACGCTTTGGTGCTGTGGGCGATGCAACTGGGCTCGATCGCCGAAGCGGCGGCGTTGCGCGAGATCAGCGTGATCCTGGTGGTGCTGTTCGGCATGCGTTATCTGAAAGAACCTTTCGGCCGGCCACGGCTCTTAGCCTGTGGGTTGGTGCTGGTCGGCATCCTGGTGATGAAGTTCTGACCGTCCGCCGCCCGCCATGACGTTCCATCACTGGAACAAGCAAACACTCGAAGAAGGAACGGCATTATGACGGTGGCTCTGTGGTGCATCTTGATCGCGATTTTCCTGCCGTACCTGTGCACGGGCGTCGCTAAATTCAGCGGCGGACAGTTCGGCTTGAAACAGAACCACGATCCGCGGGGCTACCTGGATTCCCTCGACGGCGTGGCCAAGCGCGCCCATGCCGCGCAGTTGAACGGCTTTGAAGTCACCCCGGCTTTCGCGGCGGCGGTGATCGTCGCGCATCTTGTGGGCAATGCTGAACTGGTCACGGTCAACGTGCTCGCGGTGTTGTTCATCACCAGTCGCCTGCTGTACATCATTTGCTACCTGGCGGACTGGGCGCTGCTGCGCACGCTGATGTGGACCGTCGGGATGGGGATTATTGCGGCGTTCTTTTTTGTGTCGGTTTGATGTGTTTGGTGTCAGTTCGAGCCTCTTCGCAAGCAGGCTCGCTCTGGGATCGCTGATGATCCTTGGTGGGAGCGAGCGTGCACGCGATGGCGGCCTTAGGGATTTGTCTTGACCGGATCCGTCACCTGCGGCACTTGCGGCAACGCCAGGCCCTTTGGCCAGGCCATCCAGATTTGCCCTTGCTGTTTCATGTCGCCCGCCAGTTGCCCGGCCGCTTCGCCGGTGCCCCAGAACAGGTCGGCGCGCACTTCGCCGGTGATCGCGCCGCCGGTGTCTTGCGCGGCGACGGGCCGCACCAGAGCGCTGCCGTCCGGGCGGGTGGTCGACAGCCATAACAGGCTGCCCAACGGAATCACCTTGCGATCCACCGCCGCGCTGTAACCGGCAGTCAACGGCACGTTCAGCGAGCCGCGCGGGCCTTCATTGCTCTCAGGGTTGCGGGTGAAAAACACGTAGCTCGGGTTGCTGCCCAGCAGTTCTGGAATCCGCGTCGGATTGGCCTTCGCCCAGTCACTGATGGCGCCCATGGTCACGTCTTCTTTCTTCAACTCACCCTGATCCACCAGCCAACGACCGATGGGCCGATAGGGATGGCCGTTCTGATCGGCGTAGGCAATGCGCAACTGACGGCCGTCGGCAATCTGGATGCGCCCCGAGCCCTGGATTTGCAGGAACTGCAGATTCATCGGGTCAGTCAGCCAGGCAATCACCGGCGCCTTCACGCCCTTGGTTTCGATGGTCGCGGCATCGTCATAGGGCTTGAGCACGCGGCCTTCGAGGCGTCCGCGCAGGCGTTTGCCTTTCAATTCGGGGTAAAGGCTGTCGAGGGCGACGATGATCATGTCTTCCGGCACGCCGTACACCGGAATGTTGGCGGTTGCGGTTTGGGTCAGGCTGCCGGGGTACACCGGTTCGTAATAACCGGTGATCAAGCCGTTGGCGGTGTTGTTCGCCGAGCGCAAACCGTAGACGTCGAGATTCTGTTTCAAAAAGTCGCGCACGGCCATGGCGCTCTGGGGCACGCTGGCGGAGGCGGCGCAGGTCGCGCCCCATACCGCGTCGGCCTTGAGCCGGGTGCAGGCGCTGCGCCATGAAGCGAAGCCGGCCAGCAGGTCGTTGTCGGACACCGCCGGCAGCGAATCCCAAGTCGCGCCAACGTAGGTCGCCACGGCGTGAGGTTGCGGTTTTTCCGGGCTGCCGCCGTTGCAGCCAGCCAACAGCGCGACCATGGGTAGAGACCATGCCAGGCAATGGCGCCAGCTTTTGGAACGGGTGTTCATGGGGTATTTCCTTGGCGGGTTGCGCGGCCCTTTATGTGCCGATGCAACCCGTATTGTTAATAGGGCTATTGGTCTTTCTCGGTCAGCCGAGGATACTGGCCGCCGTTTCCCGTGACCTGAAGCCACCATGACATTCAAAAGACTTTCCGTTGTATTGCTGGCCTGCCTGGCGCTGTCCGCCTGTGGCGGGGTCGATCCGAATTCACCGCTGGGCCAACGCAAGGCGATCTTCAAGCAAATGCTCAAAACTGGTGAAGACCTCGGCGGCATGTTGCGCGGTCGTATTCCGTTCGACGGCCCGAAGTTCGCCGAGGGCGCGGTGAAGCTCGATGCCCTGTCCCATGAGCCGTGGAAGCATTTTCCGCAGGTTCGCGAAGAAGATCACAGCAGCGCCAAGGACAGTGTCTGGCAGCAACAGGCACACTTTCAGGAGCTGGCCCGCACGCTGGAAGCGGCCACCGGTGAATTGGTGGTTGCCAGTAAAGTCCAGCCGTACAAGGCCAGTAACCTGGGGCCTGCGGTGCAGAAAGTCGAAGATGCGTGCAGTGCTTGCCATAAAGAGTTTCGGGATCACTGACCGTTGCCGGATTCGTCTGCTGCTTAGTCGGGAAAGACCTTGGTTCAATTATTTGTCCAGCTCATCCAGCGCGTCCTGTAGCTCTTTGCGGGATTCGGCGAGTTTGTCTTTGCGTTTGTTGATTCGCTCGGGATCGCCCTTTTTCATGGCTTTGTCGAGATCCGCCTGACGCTTGCTGACTTCGTGCTTGGCGTCGAGCACTTTGTTTTCACGTTCCTTTTTCAGCGAAGCGTCGGTGCAGTGGTCAGTGGCTTCGCTCAGGGCCTTTTCCAGGCCAGCCTGCTGATCCGCGTTGCCGTGAACTTTAGCCAGCTCGATCTGGTTGACGATGCCCTGTCTCTTAGCGGCGCAGCCGGTCAAGCCTGGGGCTTCTTCGCCCGCCATCGAAGGGGCGGCCATCACGCTGCACAGGGTCAGCAGGGCGATCGATGCAAGACGTTTCATAAATGGCTCCATGGCAAAAGGTCAGCGAATCTAAGGGGCAATGGGCTGTTGGAGCGCATTGCTGACATCTGGTTCCGGGCTGCCAGCGGGCAATGGCGGTGAAAATCCGTCGATGCCGGCAGCGGCCAGTTGCGCACCCAAGGCCAAAACCTCGGGGGCACGAAAAAAAGCGCTCAATTGCGCCGCTCGCCCTGGCCCGATACCCGGCTCGGCTTGCCACTGTTCCACGGTACGTTGGGCCAGGATCGACCATGACGTGCCTAGGTCGGCCTCGCCGGTTGGTGGCAGACCCAAGGCTTTCAACCAGCGAGCGAACGGCCGTTGCCGGGCGTCATTGAAGCTGTTGTACAAGCGCGCACTGCTGCGTTCGCCGAAACCATCAATGGTAGCAAGCTCTGGCGGCTCCAGCGTCAACCAATCCAGGATGCCGTTCAGGCGACCTGTTGCCAGAAGTTTCTCCCAGGTGCCGGGGCCGACGTGGGGCAAGGCTAGCCCTCGCTTGCCGCTGAGCCAGGTGAGCCGCGCTAGGAACTGACTTTCACAGCCTGGCGTCGGCCGGAAACAACTCAAGCCATGGAAGTCCTCTGCGAGCGGAATCGCCAGTTCAAGGCGTTCGGGGCTGCGCACCACCACGCTGTCGAGCCGCGGAATGGTCAATCCGGCCAGGCTGATGGCGACTTGATCCCCGGGGCGAATGTCCAGTTCCTGCCAGCGTTTGAGCGAGCTGACACTGACGCGTTTGATCTGTCGGTCGTCGAGCAGTACCGGCACCAGATCCAGCACCGGAGTGATGCGGCCGGTGCGGCCGATCTTGAATCGGACTTTGCGCACTTCGGCCAAGGCTTGGGCGAAGGGGTATTTCCAGGCGATCGCCCAATGCGGTGCTTTGGCCTGCCAGCGTTCGGCGTCGGGCCGGCGTTCCTGGCGCAGCACGATGCCGTCGCTGGCGAACGGCAAGGGCGAGCGGTACCAGTGTTCGCGCCAGCGCTGGGCTTCGGTGAATCCAGAGACCTTGTGGCTGAGCGCTGCAGTCGACGGGAAACCCAATCGGTCCAGAGCGGCGAGGCGTTCAGCAAAAGCGAGCGGCCCTTGCGGCCAGTCCCAGACAAACAAACCGATGCTCTGCGCTTGCTCGGCGGTCAGCGTGTGCCGCGCCATCATCCCGGCGACCGTGGCCCGGGCGTTGACGCTGCCTGCTTGCGCTTGGCGGTGGGCGGTCAGCCGCCAATAAAGCTCGCCTTGTACGACTACGTCCTCGGCGCTGGAGAGTTGCCGGGGAATGGCGTTGATCGAGCGCGCAGCGTCCGTCCAGTCATGACCGCGAGTGCCATCGCCGCGACTGATCGCTTGAACAAACCGGCCTTCGCGGTAGATCAGCGTCACCGCCACACCGTCGACTTTCGGTTGCGCCCATACGTCGGCGCGGGTGCTGAGCCAGGTTTCGACGGCCCCGGCGTCGTTGAGTTTGTCGAGGCCGGTGTGAGGAACTGGATGAGGCACGGTTCCCTTGGCGCTGCGCAACGGATCCGGCGGGAGTTGCAGGCCAAGGCACAGGCGCCAGCGGGTCAGACGCTGGCGTGATTGATCGTACAGTTCATCGGCGATCAACGAGCGACCTTCGCGGTGGTAGGCGTCATCCCAAGTATCAATTCGCTGTTGCAGGTGGGTGATTTCGCTGAGGGCGCGCGCAGCGGGCCAATCGGGGCAATCATTAGCGCGGGTCGGCAGGCAGAAAAAGATCAGCAGCAGGCACAGGTAGCGGAGCATCGTGAGCGTCCTTGCTCGGGTAGACCTGTTGCAGCGTAGGCCAGTGATGGGGGATGAGTTGGGTGGGTGTTTTGCCGGGTGTTTCGGTTGTTCTGGAGGACCCTTTCGCGATCAGGCTCGCTCCCACAGGGATCTGCGTTTTCCCCGTCAAATGTGGGAGCGAGCCTGCTCGCGAAGGCCGCGACCCGGTCCCTAGCGAACACCCAATAAAAAGCCCCGCACTGGGCGGGGCTCTTGATGTTGCCGGGGAAATTTACAGGCCGGCAGCAGCGCGCAAGGCGTCGGCGCGGTCGGTTTTTTCCCAGGTGAACGTGGTGAAGGTATCGTCGCCCACGGTCTTGGTTTGCGGCGTGCGACCGAAGTGGCCGTAGGCTGCGGTTTCCTGGTACATCGGGTGCAGCAGGTCGAGCATTTTGGTGATCGCGTACGGACGCAGGTCAAACACTTCGCGGACCAGTTTGACGATTTTGTCGTCGCTGATTTTGCCGGTACCGAAGGTGTTCAACGAGATCGAAGTAGGCTGGGCCACACCGATGGCGTAGGACACTTGAATCTCGCAGCGCTCGGCCAGGCCGGCCGCCACGATGTTCTTGGCCACGTAACGACCGGCGTAGGCAGCCGAACGGTCAACCTTCGATGGATCCTTGCCGGAGAACGCGCCGCCGCCGTGACGGGCCATGCCGCCGTAGCTGTCGACGATGATCTTGCGACCGGTCAGGCCGCAGTCGCCCACCGGGCCACCGATGATGAACTGGCCAGTCGGGTTGATGTGGAATTGAGTGTCTTTGGTCAGCAGTTCTGCAGGCAGTACGTGCTTGACGATCAGCTCCATCACGCCTTCGCGCAGGTCGTTGTACGACACGTCAGGGTTGTGCTGGGTCGACAGGACAACGGCGTCGATACCCACCACCTTGCCGCCTTCGTAACGGCAAGTCACTTGCGACTTGGCGTCCGGGCGCAGCCAAGGCAGCAGGCCGGATTTGCGGGCTTCGGCCTGGCGCTGAACCAGTTGGTGGGAGAAGGTGATCGGGGCTGGCATCAGCACGTCGGTTTCGTTGCTGGCGTAGCCGAACATCAGGCCCTGGTCGCCGGCGCCCTGATCTTCAGGTTTGGCACGGTCGACGCCTTGGTTGATGTCTGGGGACTGCTTGCCGATGATGTTCATCACGCCACAGGTTGCGCCATCGAAGCCGACGTCGGAGCTGTTGTAGCCGATGTCCAGAATGACGTTACGCACCAGGTCTTCCAGGTCGACCCAGGCCGACGTGGTGACTTCACCCGCGATGATTGCCACACCGGTTTTCACCAGAGTTTCGCACGCGACGCGGGCGAATTTGTCTTCAGCAATGATGGCGTCCAGCACCGCATCGGAAATCTGGTCGGCGATTTTGTCTGGATGCCCTTCGGACACGGACTCGGAGGTGAAGAGGGAATATTCGCTCATCTCGATGTTTTCCTGAATTTACCGATGGTGAGTGTCGCCAGCTGGCCGCTGAAAGTGGCGGACCTGAATCTGGAAACCATTACGTAAGCCTACATAGAGGCTTTCCCCGGGAACGAGTCCCGCAGCGGTGGCCCAACGGGCCAAATCGTCCTGTTCAAACCCCAACCACAGATCACCGCAGGCCTCCCTGGCCCAACTCTGGTTGTGGCTACATAACTCTGTCACGAGCAAACTACCGCCCGGTTGCAGCAGGCTGGCCATGCGCTTGAGCGCTTCGGCCGGCGCAGCGAAATGGTGCAACACCATGTTCAGTACAACGCAATCGGCGGTCAGGCTTACGCCGTCCAATGCATCGGCCAATTGCAGGCTGACATTCGTCAACGCTTCCTTTTCACACAGCAGGCGTGCCAGTTCGAGCATCGCCGGGCTGTTGTCCAGTGCCGTCACCTGATGGAAGCGGCGCGCCAGGTCCGGCAGGAATGCACCGTCCCCGGGGCCGACTTCGATCACCGTGGCGTCACCGTTGAAACTCAACTTGTCGAGCATCGCCAGCACGCTGTCGCGGTATTGCGGCAGGCCGGCGATCAAGTCCTGCTGGGCGCGGAATTTATCCGCCACCCGGGCGAAAAAGTCCTGGCTGGCCGCTGCCCGTTGCCCGTGCACCTGGGCGATGCGCGACTGTACGTCGAGCGGCAGCGCCAGGTTGTCGACTTCTTCGAGCAGCGCGGCGTGCAGTACGCCGCCGAGCAGTTCGGTATGGGGCAGGGCGCGACGGTAGAAAATCGCATTGCCTTCTCGCCGGGTCGCCACCAGGTCGGCCTGGGCCAGGACCTTGAGGTGATGACTCATGCCGGACTGGCCGATGCCGAAGATGTGCGCCAGCTCCAGCACGCCGAACGAATCGTTGGCCAGCGCGCGCAATACATTCAGGCGCAACGGGTCGCCGCCGGCCTTGCACAGGGCCGCCAGCTCGTCGCAATCGTCATGGCGAATGGAAGGCACGCGTAAATTCATAAGGCCAGCAGTCTAGTGACGCGTCGAAATCCCTGCAAGGCCAATATCAAAAAGTTTTGATATTGCTCGATAGATGGCACTTCTCAGGGTTAGCTTTAGTCAACAAACCAACAGCGGAAAGGATTCATCAGTCGTTTACGCTGTTATCCATTGGAAAAACGCCGTCAGATGACTATCTGTCATTGCCGCGAGCAGGCCTGTGAGGGAAAATGCTCGCCTTTTTTCCGTATTGATTATTCAAACCCCAGGAGATCAGCGATGCCCAGCCGTCGTGAGCGTGCCAACGCCATTCGTGCCCTCAGCATGGATGCCGTGCAAAAAGCCAACAGCGGCCATCCCGGTGCCCCTATGGGTATGGCGGATATCGCCGAAGTACTTTGGCGTGACTACCTGAAGCACAACCCGAGCAATCCATCCTTCGCCGACCGTGACCGCTTTGTGCTGTCCAACGGGCACGGCTCGATGTTGATTTACTCGCTGCTGCACCTGACCGGCTACGACCTGTCGATCGATGACCTGAAAAACTTCCGCCAATTGCACAGCCGCACCCCGGGCCACCCGGAATACGGCTACACCCCTGGCGTCGAAACCACCACCGGCCCATTGGGCCAAGGCCTGGCCAACGCCGTAGGCTTCGCCCTGGCGGAAAAAGTCCTGGCAGCGCAGTTCAACCGTCCTGGCCACAACGTAGTCGATCACCACACCTACGTGTTCCTGGGTGATGGCTGCATGATGGAAGGCATTTCCCACGAAGTCAGCTCGCTGGCGGGTACTTTGGGCCTGGGCAAACTGATTGCCTTCTACGATGACAACGGCATCTCCATCGATGGCGAAGTCGAGGGCTGGTTCACCGATGACACGCCGAAGCGTTTCGAAGCCTACAACTGGCAAGTGATCCGCAACGTCGACGGTCACGACCCAGAAGAAATCAAGACCGCCATCGAAACCGCGCGCAAAAGCGAGCAGCCGACCCTGATCTGCTGCAAGACCACCATCGGTTTCGGTTCGCCGAACAAGCAAGGCAAGGAAGATTGCCACGGCGCCCCATTGGGTGACGCGGAAATCGCCCTGACCCGCGAAGCCTTGAAATGGACGCACGGTCCGTTCGAAATCCCGGCCGACATCTATGCCGAGTGGGATGCCAAGGAAGCTGGCCTGGCGGCCGAAGCCGAGTGGGACCAGCGCTTTGCCGCTTACTCCGCCGAATTCCCGGAACTGGCCAATGAATTGGTGCGTCGCCTCAGCGGTGAGCTGCCGGCCGACTTCGCCGAAAAAGCCTCGGCCTACATCGCGGAAGTCGCGGCCAAAGGCGAAACCATCGCCAGCCGTAAGGCCAGCCAGAACGCACTGAACGCTTTTGGCCCGTTGCTGCCGGAACTGCTGGGCGGCTCCGCTGACCTGGCCGGCTCTAACCTGACCCTGTGGAAAGGCTGCAAAGGCGTGACCGCCGAAGACGCCAGCGGCAACTACATGTACTACGGCGTTCGCGAGTTCGGCATGAGCGCAATCATGAACGGCGTTGCCCTGCACGGCGGCCTGGTGCCTTACGGCGCGACCTTCCTGATGTTCATGGAATACGCCCGCAACGCCGTGCGCATGTCGTCGCTGATGAAGAAACGCATCATCTATGTGTTCACCCATGACTCCATCGGTCTGGGCGAAGACGGCCCGACGCACCAGCCGGTCGAGCAATTGGCCAGCCTGCGTTGCACGCCGAACCTCGACACCTGGCGTCCGGCGGATGCCGTGGAATCGGCAGTGGCGTGGAAATACGCCCTGGAGCGTAACGACGGTCCTTCGGCGCTGATCTTCTCGCGGCAGAACCTGCAGCACCAAACCCGTGACGCCGAGCAACTGGACGCCATCACCCGTGGCGGCTACGTGCTCAAGGACTGCATCGGTGAGCCGGAACTGATCCTGATCTCCACCGGTTCGGAAGTGGGCCTGGCGGTACAGGCTTACGACAAGCTGACCGCGCAGGGCCGCAACGTGCGCGTGGTGTCGATGCCATGCACCAGCGTGTTCGATGCCCAGGACGCCGGCTACAAGCAATCGGTATTGCCGTTGCAAGTCAGCGCGCGAATCGCCATCGAAGCCGCTCACGCCGACTACTGGTACAAATACGTGGGCCTGGAAGGCCGCGTCATCGGCATGACCACCTATGGCGAGTCCGCACCGGCGTCGGCCTTGTTCGAAGAGTTCGGTTTCACCCTGGAAAACATCCTGGGTCAGGCTGAAGAGTTGCTGGAAGACTAAGGCAATACGGTGATCTGACGGTCACCGCTATTCCCTGTGGGAGCTGGCTCGCCAGCGATGGCGTCCGTTCAGTCAGCCTGTGTGCTGAAGTGGATGGCCCTATCGCTGGCAAGCCAGCTCCCACAAGGGATGTGTTGCAACAAGCATTGCGTCTGCCCGCGTACTATCGAGAACCCCATGCCCCAACCGCGTCCCTACAAAGTTGCACTCAACGGCTACGGCCGGATTGGTCGTTGCGTCTTGCGTGCTTTGTTTGAACGAGGCGCGGCGGCCGGGTTTGAAATTGTGGCGATCAACGACCTGGCCGATATGGCCAGCATCGAATACCTGACACGCTTCGACTCCACCCACGGACGTTTTCCCGGTGAAGTGCGGGTTGAAGGCGACTGTCTGCATATTAATGGCGACTGCGTGAAGGTCCTGCGCAGCGCTACCCCCGAAGGCATCGATTGGGCGTCCCTGGACGTCGACTTGGTGCTGGAGTGCTCCGGCGCTTACCACACCCGTGAAGACGGCCAGCGTTTTCTCAATGCCGGTGCGCCGCGCGTTTTGTTCTCGCAGCCGATGGCCAGCGAGGCGGATGTCGACGCCACCATCGTTTACGGTGTGAACCAGGATTGCCTGACCGGTGATGAACTGCTGGTATCCAACGCTTCTTGCACCACCAACTGCGGCGTGCCGCTGTTGCGCCTGCTGGATCAGGCCATTGGTCTGGAATACGTGTCGATCACCACCATTCACTCAGCGATGAACGACCAACCGGTGATCGACGCCTACCATCACGAAGACCTGCGCCGCACCCGTTCGGCGTTTCAGTCGGTGATCCCGGTGTCCACCGGTCTGGCGCGGGGCATCGAACGTCTGCTGCCGGAACTTGCCGGGCGCATTCAGGCCAAAGCCGTGCGGGTGCCGACGGTTAACGTGTCCTGCCTCGACATCACGATGCAGACCGTGAGCGATACCGACGCGACCGAGGTCAACCGGATTCTGCGCGACGCCGCCACCAGCGGCCCGCTCAAAGGCCTGTTGGCTTACACCGAGTTGCCGCACGCTAGCTGTGATTTCAATCATGACCCTCATTCGGCGATCGTCGATGCCAGCCAGACCCGCGTTTCCGGCCCACGGCTGGTGAACATCCTGGCCTGGTTCGACAACGAATGGGGCTTTGCCAACCGAATGCTGGACGTGGCCGAGCACTACCTGCAAGCCGCTGCTCCGCTCTCTGTGCCTAACAATCAGTAAACAGGAATTGCGACCCATGACCGTGTTGAAGATGACCGACCTCGATCTGCAAGGTAAGCGCGTATTGATCCGTGAAGACCTCAACGTCCCTGTGAAGGACGGTGTGGTCACCAGCGACGCGCGCATCCTGGCCTCGCTGCCGACCATCAAGCTGGCCCTGGAAAAAGGCGCGGCCGTGATGGTGTGCTCGCACCTTGGTCGCCCGACCGAAGGCGAATTTTCCGCCGAAAACAGCCTCAAGCCTGTCGCTGATTATCTGAGCAAGGCCTTGGGCCGCAACGTGCCGCTGGTGGCCGACTACCTGGGCGGCGTCGACGTCAAGGCCGGCGACATCGTGTTGTTCGAAAACGTACGCTTCAACAAAGGCGAGAAAAAGAACGCTGATGACCTCGCCAAGCAATACGCGGCGCTGTGCGATGTGTTCGTGATGGACGCGTTCGGCACCGCTCACCGTGCCGAGGGCTCGACCCACGGCGTGGCCAAGTTCGCCAAAGTCGCCGCCGCCGGCCCGTTGCTCGCCGCTGAACTCGATGCATTGGGTAAAGCGCTGGGCTCGCCCGCCCAACCGATGGCGGCGATCGTTGCTGGCTCGAAAGTGTCGACTAAACTCGACGTGCTCAACAGCCTCAGCCAGATCTGCAACCAGTTGATCGTCGGCGGCGGCATTGCCAACACCTTCCTCGCCGCCGCCGGTCACCCGGTCGGCAAATCGTTGTACGAGCCGGACCTGCTGGACACCGCCCGCGCCATCGCGGCCAAAGTCAGCGTGCCGTTACCAGTGGACGTGGTGGTTGCGAAAGAATTCGCCGAAACCGCCGAAGCGACCGTCAAACTGATCGCCGACGTGGCTGCCGATGACATGATTCTGGATATTGGCCCGCAAACCGCGGCCAACTTCGCCGAACTGCTGAAATCATCGAAAACCATTCTGTGGAACGGCCCAGTCGGCGTGTTTGAATTCGACCAGTTCGGCAACGGCACCAAAGTATTGGCCCAGGCGATTGCCGACAGCTCGGCATTTTCGATTGCCGGCGGCGGCGACACACTGGCGGCCATCGATAAATATGGCGTGGCCGAGCAAATTTCCTACATTTCCACCGGCGGCGGTGCGTTCCTCGAGTTCGTCGAGGGCAAGGTGCTGCCTGCGGTCGAAGTCCTGGAAAGTCGGGCCAAGGCCTAACCTGCATTGACCCGGCAAAGGAGTGTTCAGATGGTCAAGAAGCTACCGCTGCTGATCGTCGCGGGTGTGCTGGCGGCTTGCGGGAGTAACCCGAAAGCCAAGCCGGAACCCGCGCCGCCCGCAGCGCCGGACAAGGGTTGCTACCAGGCCGATTGGCAGGCGGAAACCAACCCGGTGCTGAACAAGCGCTCGGGCCCCGATGGCCTGGACAAATACGAGACGCAAGGGCCGACCAAGGAACATGGCTGCCCTTGACGGGTCTGACTCAATAACTCAGGGCTGGCGGCGTGTGCCGGCAGCCGAGGATGCTCGATGAAAGGCTTTATCGCCGTGGCTGCGCTGGCTCTGCTGGCCGGTTGCGCCAACATGGATTTGTTCAAGTCATCGGCCCCGGCGGATCAATGGACCACTTGGACCTGCGACAGCCAGGCCAAAGTGCTGTGGCGCTACGCGGACGACAGCCGCCAGCAGGTCGATGTGCGCCTCGGCGGCAGCGACCAGGTCTACCGCCTGAAGCTTGAGCCGGGTGCCGAAGGTTCGTTGTACAGCGACAACATGCTGGCGTTCCATGTCAAAGGCGAGGAAGGCCTGGTGTATTGGGTCGCCACCAATGACTTGATTGGGCGTGGGTGCAAGGCGCAGTAATTGCAATACTGCAGTTGAGCTTTTGTGGTGAGTGGCAAGCCCCCTCGCCACAGGGTTTCAGCGACACAGGTTTTTGCAGCACCGAATACCGCAGACCGGGCCCGACCCCGATCCGCAATCACTTGAATAGCCGCCGCCGCTCCGGCAGGCTGGCACGATTAACGACCCTCAACCGGGAGAGACACACACAATGGCACTTATCAGCATGCGCCAGATGTTGGACCACGCAGCCGAGTTCGGCTACGGCGTTCCAGCCTTCAACGTCAACAACCTTGAGCAGATGCGCGCCATCATGGAAGCCGCTGACAAGACTGACTCCCCGGTGATCGTCCAGGCTTCGGCCGGTGCTCGCAAATACGCTGGCGCACCGTTCCTGCGTCACCTCATCCTGGCCGCGATCGAAGAGTTCCCGCATATCCCGGTGTGCATGCACCAGGATCACGGCACCAGCCCTGACGTGTGCCAGCGCTCGATCCAGCTGGGCTTCAGCTCGGTCATGATGGACGGCTCCCTCGGCGAAGACGGCAAGACCCCGACCGATTACGATTACAACGTGCGTGTCACCCAGCAAACCGTGGCCATGGCGCATGCTTGCGGCGTTTCGGTAGAAGGCGAACTGGGCTGCCTGGGTTCCCTGGAAACCGGTATGGCCGGTGAAGAAGATGGCATCGGCGCCGAAGGCGTTCTGGACCACAGCCAAATGCTGACCGACCCGGAAGAGGCCGCTGACTTCGTCAAGCGCACCCAGGTCGACGCCCTGGCCATCGCCATCGGCACCAGCCACGGCGCCTACAAATTCACCAAGCCACCGACTGGCGACGTGCTGGCCATCGACCGCATCAAGGAAATCCACAAGCGCATCCCTAACACCCACCTGGTGATGCACGGTTCGTCTTCGGTTCCGCAAGAGTGGCTGGCGATCATCAACCAGTACGGCGGCGACATCAAAGAAACCTACGGCGTGCCGGTTGAAGAAATCGTCGAAGGCATCAAGCACGGCGTGCGCAAGGTCAACATCGACACCGACCTGCGCCTGGCGTCCACCGGTGCGATGCGTCGCCTGATGGCCACCAACCCGAGCGAATTCGACCCGCGTAAATTCTTCGGCGCCACTGTCACCGCCATGCGTGATGTCTGCATCGCCCGCTATGAAGCTTTCGGCACCGCCGGTAATGCTTCGAAGATCAAACCGATCTCGCTGGAAGCGATGTATCAGCGTTACTTGAAAGGTGAGTTGAACGCCAAGGTCAACTAAGCCTGGGCGTGACACTGCACTGATAAAAAACCCGCCGAGAGGCGGGTTTTTTATTGGGGTAATAAAAAGGGAGTTAAATATATCTTTCCCTTTTTAACTGATAGTTGGGCGATACGATGCGTACTGTTTTAGGCATATTGCCACCTACTTCCATGTATGTTTGTTAAGCGTAGCGGAGTGTTTAAAAAATCGTGCCTGATGGGAGCGTTGCGAGATTGTATGTAATAACCTACTGATCTGTTATCGCGAAATTGTATTGTGAACTGTTATTTCTTACAGGTGTTTTGTGGGGTTAATTTGATTACGGTTGGGAGCAAGGAGGCAGTATAAATAAATCCGCCTCCTTCTCAATCACTTATGGGATGAAAAAAATGGAAACTGAAAATGGCGCTGAAATTGCTGGTAGTCTGAATGTCCAATTTAAACATCCAGAATATGGTAGTTCCGAGTTGGAGCTTCGTAATGAGAAGATTTTTTCTCGTCGTGAAGGGTTATTTTTTATTAATCCAAAGCAGAGAGAGTTGGGTGGGCATGAATATTATCTGAGCCTTACGTTTAAAGTGGGCCTTGAGGTTGGAAAAATTTATACGTTAGACGAAGATGACTCCGTTAAAGCTCATTTGGAGATTGATAGTATTGAAGGTGATAAAAGTGCTAGCGGTACGTTTCTTTTATCAAGGGGTACGCCATATTTCGAGGGAGAATTTAAACTCTTTGAGGAAGGGGTCTTTTCAGCAGATGGAACATTCTCTTTTTACAGCGTGAGTAGCTGATGCTGATCTGACGCCATGCAGAAAAAGGGGCATCTTTTAATCGCATAAATAATTCTGTTCCCTTTTCTGATCCATTTCTAATCATCAACCAATACATCGGCGACATCAAAGAAACCTACGGCGTGCCGGTTGAAGAAATCGTCGAAGGCATCAAGCACGGCGTGCGCAAGGTCAACATCGACACCGACCTGCGCCTGGCGTCCACCGGTACGATGCGTCGCCTGATGGCCACCAACCCGAGCGAATTCGACCCGCGTAAATTCTTCGGCGCCACTGTCACCGCCATGCGTGATGTCTGCATCGCCCGCTATGAAGCCTTCGGCACCGCCGGTAATGCTTCGAAGATCAAACTGATCTCGCTGGAAGCGATGTATCAGCGTTACTTGAAAGGTGAGTTGAACGCCAAGGTCAACTAAGCCTGGGCGTGACACTGCACTGATAAAAAACCCGCCGAGAGGCGGGTTTTTTTATGGGTGACGAATTTCAGCGTTCAATCGGGAGATCGAACCCGCGCTGTTCAATCACCCTGAATACATCACTCACATCTTGAACCATGATCCGCGCGATGTTGGTGACGGTATTGACGTCATGCTCGGCGTAGTCCGGCAGGCTGGTGCAGGCCATCAGGTTAAGGTATTTGAGCACCGCGTTCAGGCGTTCGCTGACGCAGGCGTGGAGGTCGGCGAGCGGGGCGTTGCTGTCGATGTGCAGGATTGGAGTGTCGCTGGCGAGGTGGCTGCCTGGGGTGAAGCGGTCGTTCGTAGTCATAGGTAGATCTTCTCGTGGATATGAAGAAAAGCTACAGCCGTTCGCTGCGAAACGAATGGGTGGTAGCTGTGTGCGGGTTCGCAGACCGAGGCACGAGAAAAACCCGGCAGACCCGAAGGTCTCCCACACACAGCCACCATAAAACGTACTACGGGCGCCGAGGCGACCATCGTTGCTATGGTGCTTGGTTCTAACGCGCTGTAGGGCTGCGAAACCCTATCGCCCACTGCTGTCGGCGACGGGGCGAACTATAAGCGGCGGCTTGAAGGGCTGCAACCGCACTGTAGGAAAGTGCAGCACCCCCGTGGCGAGGGAGCTTGCTCCCGCTCGGCGGCGCAGCCGCCGCAAAACCGGGCGCTGTGTGTGTCTGAGGAAACCGAGTGCTCTGGCTTGGGGCCGCTTCGCTGCCCAACGGGGGCAAGCCCCCTCACCACAAAAGGCGTGTTCCTACAGGTTTATCGGAAGTGACCTGGTCCTAAACCACCGATGTGTGCGTTGTGAGGCTATGTGTCATAACCCGCAAAGCTGTTATCGCGAGATTGTATTGCGATCTGTTATTTCTTACAGGTGCGTTATGGGGGGAACTCGATTACGGTTATGGATAAGGAGGATGCATGAATAAACTATCCACCTCTTACTGCTTTTAGTGTGTTTGCTTTTTTTATTAAATAGGTGAAGAAAAATGACATCGAAAAAAGTTGATTCCGTACAGGCGTCGGTGGCAGAGCTCGGGTTGCGCTCTGGTTCGGTAATTGGGAAATTTCGTGGCGATATCTCATATCCCCACGGCGGGGACTATGAGGCGAGTTACTTGCGGGGGGGGTGTAATCCTGAATCAGATGCTGATTTTATGTATGTGCACTCTGATCAAGAGGCTCCTGACGACACTGGGAATACTTATAACTCCACCGTTATGTTCCACTTCAAAAAACCGCTTAGTATTGCTCGGTATGATTTTTCGGATGAGAAAGTGCGGGAGCACACAACAATCATCGTGGATAGTCAGTTTGGGAGGAGATGGCAGCCGAAATCGGGGGCTCTTTTGGTTACCAGCATAGGTCTGGACTCATACAAAGGCAGGTTCAATATCTATAAAGAGGAGCGGGAGGAAGGTTTTGCCGTTACGGATGGCGAGTTTGAATTCAACTTTGCTGATGAAGGGGACATTTGACTGGGAAGGACGAGTGGATCAGAAGCACTTGGGAACGGTTTTCATGCGTTGGATTTTTTACTTGTGGGATGAAAGGGGGACAGATTTATGTCGATTTGTTGACCTTTTTCTGTGGTGAGCGAGCTTGCTCCCGCTCGGTGGCGCAGCCGCCGCAAAACCAGGCGCTGCGGTGTGTCTGAGGAAACCGAGTGCGCTGGCTTGGGGCCGCTTCGCAGTCCAGCGGGGGCAAGCCCCCTCACCACAAAAGCTGTTTTCCTATCGGTTTATCGGAAGTGCTGCACCCTGTGGCCAGGGCCCCACAAAAACCAAAGCCCGCAGCTTATTTGTCGTGATCAATATCCAGCTTTCTGAACGTCACTTTCCCACCCTCGCTCTTGTACCCGCTGTTGTCTTGCACATACACCCCAGCCTTGAAGTACAGCGGTTTATCCCGCCAGGTGGCGCTGATTTTGGTGTCCCACTGATACCCTGCCGCGCTGATGCCCAAAGCGCCGCCGGGGCTGAGGTGGATGAGGTAGGAGAACTCGCGGTCGAGCTTGATCCCGGTGGCGATGGTGATTACTCGGCCCTCGTCGTCATCGGGGCGCATGCGCACTTTGGCGACGATGTTGCCGTTGGCGGTTTTGGTTTTGTATTGGTATTCGACTTTCACCAGCGGCTTCTGACTGTTGTAGGCATGAATCTGGCCGATGACGATTTTCCCGGAACTGGGCACTTGATTCACCGTGAGGGTCGCGCGCAGGGAGTTGTCGGCGTCCGGGTAGTACCAGTTGCGCAGGGTGCCGTTGCTGAAGGTCTCGCGCAATTCGCTGCGCGGGTAGATGGCGTTCTCGGTGCGGGAACCGGTCACCGGGGCCCAGAAGAACAGCGTGCCAGTGTTGGAGTGGAAGTACTGATCCTTGAAGCCCTTGACCAGTTTGGGGGTGTCGATGGTCGCCGGAGGGCTGCCGACAGGAACGCTCAGGTTCCAGGTTGCCAGATCAATCATAGTTAAATGGTTTTCCACGTATCTCAGCTGCATGCACGGGCCAGAATCCTCTGGGCCGTGCATCGGGGGCGGCCTTTATAAACGCGGCGGGACCGTTTGTTAATGCTGGCCACGACAAGTGACTGGCGTCAAAGTTCTGTTAAAAGGCCATCTCCGGCGGTTTCGGGGGGCTGTAGAGGTGACCGTTAGTCGGTTGCCGACCGGATTGACAGCGTGATGGCTTGATGACAGCTTCTGCTTTCACGGATCCGGGTCTAGAGTGAGGGCACAGTACTTGTCCGGTTTTTTGACCTGAATCCGACACGACGCCCCGATACGAGAAGCAGCATGGAATGCGCGCAAATCACGCCAGTTGACGGCAGCTCCGTCCTTTTAATCGTTGATGACTATCCTGAAAACCTGATCAGCATGCGCGCGTTGCTGCAACGCCAGGACTGGCAGGTGATTACCGCCGCCTCAGGTTTCGAGGCGCTGAGCCTATTGCTGCAGCACGATGTCGATCTGGTGTTGCTGGATGTGCAGATGCCCGGCATGGACGGTTTCGAAGTCGCGCGGCTGATGCGCGGCAGCCAACGCACGCGGCTCACGCCGATTATTTTCCTCACCGCCAACGAGCAGTCCCAGGACGCCGTGATCAAGGGCTATGCCAGCGGCGCGGTGGATTACCTGTTCAAACCCTTCGATCCGCAAATCCTCAAACCCAAGGTCCAGGCGTTGCTGGAGCACCAGCGCAATCGCCGGGCCTTGCAGCGCTTGAGTCTTGACCTGGAAGCCGCCCGCGCCTTCAACGCTTCGGTGCTGGATAACGCCGCCGAGGGCATCCTGGTAGTGGACGAGGGCGGAATGATTCGTTTCGCCAACCCGGCGATGTCGCGCTTGCTCAATGCCACGGTGACCGAGCTGCAGGACACCGAATTCCTCGATTACCTGCAGAAACCCCATGTGCCGCTGTGGGCCGAGAGTGAGTTCCTGGCCGGTTACCGGCGTGGCGAAACCTTGCGCCTGCACGATGCGCTGCTGCGCACCGCGCCCGGCCAGCAAGTGCCGGTGGCTTTGTCCTGTGCGCCGTTGCCGAGCGAACAGAAAGCCATGGTGGTGACTGTGCTCGACATGTCGGTGGTGCGCCACCTGCATCAACAGCTGGAATTCCAGGCGGTCACCGACCCGCTGACCGGTCTGCTCAACCGCCGCGGCTTCTACCAGACCGTGGAAACCCTGCTGCTGCGCGGCGAACGCACCGACCGCGCGTGGGTGCTTCTGTACCTCGACCTCGACGGCTTCAAGCGGGTCAATGATTCACTTGGTCACGACGCGGGTGACCGCGTGCTGCGCTGGGTTTCCGAGCAATTGAAAGCCTGCCTGAAGCCGTTCGACATTTTGGCGCGCATGGGCGGTGATGAATTCACCGCGCTGCTGGATCTGGAATTCCCCGAGCAAGCGGCGAAGATTGCGGAGAGACTTATCGAACGGGTGTCGATCTGTCAGCAAATCGACGGTCTGGACGTGGCGCTGGGCGCCAGCATCGGCATCGCGACGTTCCCCGATTGCGGCTCCAACCTGGATGGCTTGATGCGCGCCGCCGACATCGCCATGTACGAGGCCAAGCGCGCCGGGCGCCAGCAATATCGCTTCTACGATCACGAAATGAACGGCCGCGCCCGCTCGCGCTTGATGCTCGAAGAAAGCGTGCGCACGGCGATCGAGAACCGCGATTTCAATCTGGTGTATCAGCCTCAGGTGTCGATCATCGATGGTCGGATTCGCGGCTTCGAGGCGTTATTGCGCTGGCAGCATCCCAGCGTCGGCGATGTGCCGCCGGGGCTGTTCCTGCCGCTGCTTGAGGAAGCGCGGTTGATCAGCCGTTTGGGCAGCTGGATTTATCATCGCGGCGCCGGCCAGCGCAAAGCCTGGGAAACGCTGTTCGCCGAAGACCTGGTGCTGGGCGTGAGCCTGAGCAGCACGCAATTCGGCCTGCCCAACCTGGCCACTGAATTGCGCCAGGTGCTGGAGCGCCACGGCTTGCAACCGCATCAATTGGAAGTCGAGGTGACCGAAGACGCCTTGATGAACAACCCCGATGAAACCCGCAAGCAACTGCGCCTGCTGCGCAATCTGGGGGTGCGGGTGGCGCTGGACGACTTCGGCTCCGGTGCCTGCTCGCTGGCGCATCTGCGCGACTTGGAGCTGGACACGCTCAAGCTCGACCGGCATCTGATCGCCCGGCTGCTCGATTCGCCCCGGGACGCGATCCTGGCGCGCAGCGTGATCGCGCTGTGCAAGGAGTTCGGTTTGCTGGTGATTGCCGAAGGCGTGGAAACCCTGGCGCAGTATCAGTGGTTGCGCGAGCACGGCTGCGGTTATGTGCAAGGCTTCTTGGTGGCGCGGCCGCTGATGGCCGAAGACGCCGAGGACTTCGCCCAGCCGTTCGACTGGGGCGCATTGGACGCCTGATTTTTCGCTACACTGGCGACCCTTCCCGTGACCGACACCGTGCGCCCCATGACTGCGTTGAAGTACCTCCAGGCCTACCCCGCGACCTTGCAGGATCAGGTGCGCCAACTGATCGACCAGGGTCGCCTGGCCGAGTACCTGAGCCAGCGTTATCCGGATCGCCACGCAATCCAGAGCGACAAGGCGCTGTACACCTTCGCTCTCGATCTGAAGCAGGAATACCTGCGCAACGCGCCGGCCATCGACAAGGTGCTGTTCGACAACCGCCTCGACCTGACCCACCGTGCCCTTGGCCTGCACACCACGGTGTCGCGGGTGCAGGGCGGCAAACTCAAGGCCAAGAAGGAAATCCGTATCGCCTCGTTGTTCAAGGAGGCGGCGCCGCAGTTCCTGCAAATGATCGTGGTGCACGAACTGGCGCACTTCAAGGAATCTGACCACAACAAGGCGTTTTACAAACTCTGCGAGCACATGTTGCCGGGTTACCACCAATTGGAGTTCGACCTGCGGGTCTACCTGACCTACCGCGATCTGCAGGGCAAAACCGACGCATGACAAGGACTGAGCGATGGACGTGAGCAAGACCAAAAGCAGCTTTTATCGCCGTTTGTACGTGGCTTACCTGATCGATAGCGGTTTGGCTGCCAGCGTCCCGGCGCTGACCGAACTCACCGGCATGCCGCGACGCACCGCCCAGGACACCATCGCCGCGCTCGCCGACCTGGACATTGTTTGCGAGTTTGAGCAGGAGGCTGGAGCGCGCAACCACGCCGGGCGCTACTGCATTCGCGAATGGGGCGCGATCGATCGCGGCTGGATCGAGCGCAACTTGCGGCAGATCAAAACAGTGCTGGACTATCCCTGAGGTCGGGTTCAGGACCGGCGCATGCCGATATGCGGAATGTCATCCTCCAGGTATTCCTCGCCCGCCACCACAAATCCGTACCGCCCGTAATAGCCCTGCAAATGCGCCTGGGCTGACAGGTAGATCGGCACTTGCGGCCAGATCTGCTGCGCGTGCTTCAACGCCCGGTCGAGCATCTGATGGCCGAGCCCGGTGCCACGGGCTTCGGGCGCGGTGACCACGCGGCCGATGACCACGTCGCCGCCCTGGGATGGCGGATCGAGCAGACGCAGGTAAGCCACCAGGCGTTCGCCGTCCCACGCCATCAAATGATGGTTGTCGCCCGCCAGATCCTGGCCATCGACGTCTTGGTAGACGCACTGCTGCTCGACCACGAACACCTCGGCGCGAAGCTTGAGCACGGCGTACAGCTGTTCCTTGCTGAGGTCGTGGTGATGTTTACAGACCCATTCAATTGTCATGCGGCAAATCCCTGAAAAACCTGATTGGGATACTAAGCGCCCATCGGGCGATTGTCATGGGCGCGACGTGGCACGAAAAACTGTGATAAAGACCAAAATGCCATCATTCATTTCTCGCCACCGGGCCGTCTTTGTGTAATCTGGCGAATAGCACGTTGCCAAGGTTTCCATGAACTACTGTTAGGGACCGGGGTGCGCCGGTAAGGGGCCTCAGAGGATCAGCTGAAAAATACACCGGGCAGGCTGCCCGCTAAGGATTTTTGGCATGCCGCGATTGCATCGAGCCTGCGCGTTGGTTGGCTTGCTGTTGCTGAGTCAGGGAGTGCTTGCGCAAAAGCTGCGGCTGGTGGCCGACGCGTGGCCGCCGTTTACCGACGCTACGTTGCTCAATGGCGGCTTGGCCACGGATATCGTCAGTACTGCGCTGACGCGTGCCGGGTACGCCAGCGAATTCGAGCAAGTGCCTTGGGCCAGGGCTTTGCTGGGGATTGGCGAAGGGCGCTACGACGTGCTGATCAACGCCTGGTACAACGACGAGCGCACCCTCATCGGCCAGTTCTCCGGCGAGTATCTGCTCAACCGCGTGCGCTTCCTCAAGCGCAAAGACGCGCCCATCGAATTCAACAACCTGCAGCAACTGCACACCTACCCGATTGCGGTGATTCGCGGCTATGCCTATTCGCCGGAGTTCGACAATGACGTGGCGCTGCAGAAAATTCCGGTGCACAACTTCGCCATGGCGGTGCGCATGCTCGCGGCGGATCGGGTAAAGCTGACGCTGGAAGATGAATACGTCGCCCGCCATTACCTGGCTCGCGAGTCGGCGAAGGTGCGTAATTCGGTGGAATTCCTGCCCAAGGCCTTGAGCGAGAACAGCCTGCACATCCTGGTCAGCCTGAAAAACCCGGAGCACCAGAAAATCGTCGCCGGGTTTGACCGGGTGATTGCAGAGATGAAGGCCGATGGCAGCTACGCGCGGTTGATGAAGCAGCATGGGATGTAGCGGAGCCGCTTCGAGCGACAAGCGCCAAGCTGCAAGATTCAACCCTCGCTGGTCTCCTTGATCAGGTGCGCTGCCAGGGTCCGCAACGGTCCGAGCTGGCGGCAGATGAGCCCGAGTTGCGTCTGCACCAGACGCTGACCTTCATCGATTTCATCCGGCATTTGTTCCAGGTCCGCCGCCAATGTTTCTTCTTCATCACTCTGGATCGCGATCGGCTGCTTGGTCAGCAGGCCTTGGGCGATTTCATCGATGCTCGCGGCGAGTTTCACTCCGGCGCCGTCGATCAAATGCTCGCGCACATCCGCCGGCAGTTGGGTGTCACGGTGGGCGCCGAGGCCTGAGAGGTAACTGAGCAAGGTGTGCGACAGCACCAGAAAGCGGAAACCCACGTCCGCTTCTTTGCGGAAATGCCCCGGCTCCATCAGCATGTTCGCCAGAGTGGTCGACAGCGCGGCATCGGCGTTGTGGGCGTTGCGCCGGGCGAGGCGATAAGCCAGGTCGTCGCTCTTGCCGGCGGCGTATTGCTGCATGATCTGGCGCAAGTAAATGCTGTTGCACGACAAGGTATTGGCCAGCACTTTGTTCAGGCGCCGGCCCTGCCAGTCCGGCAGGAACAGGAACACCGCCAGGCCGGCGATCAGGCTGCCGAGCAAGGTATCGAACAGCCGTGGCAGGAACATCCCGTAGCCATCGCCTACCTGGTTGAAACAGAACAGCACCATCAGCGTGATCGCCGCCGTGGCCAAGGTGTAGCGGGTGGTACGGTTAGTAAAGAACACCACCCCGGCGGCAATCGCGAAGCACGACTGCACCAGCGGATTGGGGAACAGGTCAAACAGCGCCCAGGCCAGGGTCAGGCCGATGGCGGTGCCGATGATCCGCTGGCCGAGTTTGCGCCGGGTGGCGCCGTAGTTCGGCTGGCAGACGAACAGCGTGGTGAGGATGATCCAATAGCCTTGCGACGGGTGAATCAAATGCACCATCGCGTAGCCGACGCTCAATGCCAGGGGCAAGCGCAGTGCATGGCGGAACAGCAACGAGGTCGGCGTCAGTTGCGTGCGCAGGCGCACCCAGACGTCCTTGAAGTTACGCGGCGAGCGGTCGAGCAGGCTGCTGTCGGTGGCGTCGGCCAAGGCATCCGGATTACTGGCATCGCTGAGCAAACGGTCGAGGGTGCCGAGGTTGGCTGCCAGCGCGCGCAACGAACGCAGCAGGCCGCGCCAGGCCGGGTTGCTCTGGATGCGCAAGTGTTCCAGCGAGGCGTGCAGGTCGCCGAGGGCTTCGGCAAAACTGTCGTCGTAGACGAACGGCTGGCGCAACTGGATCGACTCGGCCAATGCGCGGCACGCCTTGCCCTGTTGCCGTAGCAGGCGCTGACAACGGAACAGCACGTCGCTGTGAAAGAACGCGTCGGACAGAGCGTTGTAGGGGTAGTGCGAGGAGCTGGCGCGCTCGTGGATGTCCTGGGCGAGGAAGTACAGCTTGAGGTAGCGACTGACCTTCGAGCCCGGGCGACCGTTGCCGACCCGGTGCAGGATGATTTCCTTGGCCGCGTTCAGCGCCGCCACCACCCGGCCGTTCTGCTGGGCCAATTCCAGGCGTCGGGCTTCGACATCCATCTGCCGGATCGGCTCGAACAGCGAGGATTTCAGCTTCAGGTACAGCCCCAATTCGCGGAACAACCGCGCCAGGCTTTGCTGCACCGGTTGGTTGGAAAACAGCGCCTGCCACAGCACCGACAGCAAGCCGTACCACGCCGCGCCGGCCACCAGCAGCATCGGCTCATGCCAGAAATCGGTGACCGCGCCGCCGCGCTGGTCGACGCCGATCATGGTGTACACCGACAGAATCAAAGTCGCCGAGGCGATGGCGCCGTAGCGCTCGCCCAAGGCGCCGAGCATGGTCAGGCCAAACGCCGCCAACGCCAGGGCAATGCTGAAAATGATGGGGTAGGGGAACAGCAATTCCACCGACAGCGCGGCGACGCTGAAACACACCAGGGTCACGGCCAGGGCGTTGAGGCGGCCCTGCCAACTGTCGTCGGTCTCGGCCAGGGCGCTGGCAATAATCCCCAGGAAGAGCGGGATCAACAGGCCCATCTCATCCTTGTACCAACACAGGGCCATGGTGCCGGTCAGGGCGATGAACACCCGTACGCTGTAGCTGAATTTATCCAGCGCCCAGAGGCGGCGCAGTGACTGACTGAACGGGGTCGATGGCATGAGGTGCGAAGGCCTTCCGGGGCGATGCCGCTAAATTGAGGCAGTTATGACGACGACGCAATGGCGCCGATCACATCTGACAGCAAAATGTGTTCCTTGATACTGCATGCCTGCCGCAAAGTCTTCAGGCTGGCCAGTCAACATGTGGGAGCTGGCTTGCCAGCGATGGGGAGGGCACATGCGGCATCTTTGTTGACTGTCACACCGCTATCGCTGGCAAGCCAGCTCCCACAGGTAATTGGCTCAGACGTACTGCGCAGCGGCATACCCCGACGCCCACGCCCACTGGAAGTTGAAGCCACCCAGATGCCCGGTCACGTCCAGCACTTCGCCGATGAAGTACAGACCGGGGCTCTTCAGCGATTCCATGGTCTTGGACGACACTTCCCGGGTATCGACGCCACCGAGGGTCACTTCGGCGGTGCGGTAGCCTTCGGTGCCGGCGGGGACGACGGTCCAGTTCGCCAGTTTCTCGGCAATCGCCGCCAGCTCGGCGTGGGTGTACTGCTTCATCGGTTTGGAGACGAACCAGTTGTCCGCCAGCAGGTTGGCCATCTTCTTGGTGAACAGCTCGCCCAGCAGGGTTTTCAGTTCGCTGTTCGGGCGTTCGGCTTGCTGCTGTTGCAGCCAGGCTGGCACGTCGTGGTCCGGCAGCAGGTTGATTTCCACCGGGTCGCCGGATTCCCAGAACGACGAGATCTGCAAAATCGCCGGGCCGCTGAGGCCGCGATGGGTGAACAGGATGTTCTCGCGGAAGCTCTGGTCGTTGCAGCTGACCAGGCAATCCACCGAAGTGCCGGACAGCTCGGTGCACAGTTCCTTGAGCTGATCGGTAATGGTGAACGGCACCAGGCCGGCGCGGGTCGGCAGCAACTCGTGGCCGAACTGCCTGGCCACTTGATAGCCAAAACCGGTAGCGCCAAGGGTCGGAATGGACAAACCGCCGGTGGCGATCACCAATGACTGGCAGGTGACCTGACCGAGCGTGGTGTCGAGCAGATAACCGCTGTCGACTTTCTCGATGGTCTGGACCGCCGTGTCGAGGTGCAGGCTGACGCCGGCCTGGTCGCACTCGTTGAGCAGCATTTCGAGGATGTCGCTGGATTTGTTATCGCAGAACAACTGCCCGAGTTTTTTCTCGTGGTACGGCACGCCATGCTTGCCGACCAGGCCGATGAAGTCCCACTGGGTGTAGCGCGCCAGCGCGGATTTGCAGAAATGCGCGTTATGCGAGAGGAAATTGCTCGGTTCGGTGTACATGTTGGTGAAATTGCAGCGACCGCCGCCGGACATGAGGATTTTCTTGCCAGCCTTGTTGGCGTGGTCCAGCAACAGCACCTGACGCCCGCGCCCCGCCGCAGTCAGCGCGCACATCAACCCTGCGGCGCCAGCGCCAATGATCACGACTTCGGTAGAGCGCAAAACGGTGTCCTCTTGATGTGTCACCACAAAACTAATTGTGGGAGCGGGCTTGCTCGCGAAAGCGGTGTGTCAGTCAGTCTATGAGCCAACTGACAGATTGCATTCGCGAGCAAGCCCGCTCCCACAGGGGGATTGCGGTGCTCTTACAGGATCCGCACGCGCAACGAGCGGCCCTTGATCTTGCCGTCGTTCAGGCGCTGCAAGGCCTGTTTGGCGACGCCGCGCTCCACGGCCACGTAGGCCTGAAAATCGAAGATCGCGATCTTGCCGACCTGGGCGCCAGGGATGCCGGCGTCGCCGGTCAGGGCGCCGAGAATGTCGCCCGGGCGGACCTTGTCCTTGCGCCCAGCGCCGATGCACAGGGTGCTCATCGCCGGCAGCAGCGGGGCGCCGCCCTGGGAGGTCAGGTTGCTGATCTGGTCCCAGTTCAGCGGCGCTTTCTGCAGTTGTTCGATGGACTGCGCGCGGTGTGCTTCCGACGGCGCCACCAGGCTGATCGCGATGCCTTTCTCGCCAGCGCGTCCGGTGCGGCCAACCCGGTGAATGTGGATTTCCGAGTCGCGAGCCAGTTCGACGTTGATCACCATGTCCAGCGCATCAATGTCCAGGCCACGGGCGGCGACGTCGGTGGCCACCAGCACCGAGGTGCTGCGGTTGGCGAACATCGCCAGCACCTGGTCGCGGTCACGCTGTTCCAGGTCGCCGTGCAGGCCGACCGCGGAAATACCTTTGGAGGTCAGGTGATCGACGGTTTCCTGCACTTGCTGCTTGGTGAAGCAGAACGCCACGCAGGACGCCGGGCGGAAGTGGCCGAGCACTTTAGTCACGGCGCTCATGCGCTCGTCCGGGGAGATCTCGTAGAAACGCTGCTCGATCTGCGTGTCGTCGTGGAAGGCCTCGGCCTTGACGATTTGCGGCGTGCGCATGAACTTCGAGGCCAGTTGCTTGATGCCGGTCGGGTAGGTCGCGGAGAACAGCAGGGTCTGACGACGCTCCGGGGTCTGCGCGATGATTTCTTCGATGGAATCGTAGAAACCCATGTCGAGCATGCGGTCGGCTTCATCGAGGATCAGGGTATTGAGGCCATGAAGCACAAGCGAACCCTTGCGCAAATGCTGCTGAATGCGCCCCGGCGTGCCGACGATGATGTGCGCGCCGTGCTCCAGGGAAGCGATCTGCGGACCGAACGACACGCCGCCGCACAGGGTCAGGACCTTGATGTTGTCTTCGGCACGGGCCAGGCGCCGGACTTCCTTGGCGACCTGGTCGGCCAGCTCGCGGGTCGGGCAAATCACCAGGGCCTGGCAACCGAAGAAGCGCGGATTGATCGGGTTCAGCAGGCCGATGCCAAACGCCGCGGTTTTGCCGCTGCCGGTCTTGGCCTGGGCGATCAGGTCCATCCCTTTGAGGATCACCGGCAAGCTTTGCGCCTGGATCGGCGTCATCTGGGCATAACCGAGGGAGTCGAGGTTAGCCAGCATGGCGGCGGACAGCGGCAAAGTATTAAAAGCGGTGGCGATGGTGGTCACGGGACGGGCCTGCAAAACAAAATGTCGCGCAGTGTATCAGGCCCGTGGCCATTGGCCCGCAGTTTCCTGACGAGAAGTCGCCAGGCGCGGGCATGGAATGACCGCATCCTAGGGCTCGATATGTTCTTCGGGGCGCTTGACCCGTCGCCCGTCATTGGTCGACAGCTGGGAAAAAATCGTCGCCGCCAGCATCGCCATGATCCCGACCGTGACGAAGGTCAGCTGAAATGCGCCGAGCACGGTGTCCACCCCGTCATTGCCGACTTCTGCGGTAAATCCACCGAGCAACGCACCGGCACAGGCCACGCCCAGGCTCAGGGACAGCTGGGCGACTACCGACAGCAAACTGTTGCCGCTGCTGGCGCTGGCATCGTCGAGGTCGATCAGGGTCACGGTGTTCATCGCGGTGAATTGCAGCGAGTTGATCGCACCGAGGATCGCCAATTGGCCCAGCAGTAGCCAGTATGGCGTCTGCTCGCTGACCAGGCCCATGCTCGCCAGCATGATCCCCAGCGCCAGGGTGTTGCCGGTAAGCACGATGCGGTAGCCGAAACGCTCGATCAGCGGCCGCGCCACCGACTTGGCAAACATCGCCGCCGCCGCCAGCGGCAACATGCTCATGCCGGCCTGGGACGGTGAATAACCGAGCGCCACTTGCAACAACAGCGGCACCAGGAACGGCAGGGCGCCGCTGCCCAGGCGGGCAAACAGGTTGCCGAGGATGCCGACGGCAAAGGTCCGGGTCTTGAACAGCGACGGCGCAAACAGCGGGTTATCGATGTGCCCGGCGCGCAGCCAATACGCCGCCAGGCACGCCATGCCGCCGAACAGCAGCAACATCACCCGTAAGTGCGGCAGGTGCAGTTCGCCCAGGCCTTCCATAGCGATGGTGATCAGCACCATCGCCGCACCGAACAGCAGGAACCCGATGCCGTCGAAGCGCGTGCGCTCGCTGCCGCGCAGGTCCGGGATGAATTTCCACACCGCGTAGCAACCGATCACCCCGACCGGCAGATTGAGCAAAAAGATCCAGTGCCACGACAGGTATTGCACCATCCAGCCGCCCGTCGTGGGCCCGAGCAACGGGCCGAGCAGGCCGGGAATGGTGATGAAGCCCATGATCCGCACCAGCTCCGAACGCGGGTACGCGCGCAACACCACCAAACGCCCGACCGGCAACATCAAGGCGCCGCCCAGGCCTTGAACCACACGCGCGCCAATCAGCATGCCCAAAGAACTGGACAACGCACACAGCAAGGAGCCGATGCTGAACAGCAGGATCGCGCCGAAGAAAATCTTCTTGGTGCCGAAGCGGTCGGCGATCCAGCCCGAGGCGGGGATCAGCAGCGCGACGGTGAGCATGTAGGCGATGACCACGCCTTGCATGCGCAACGGGTCTTCGGCCAGATCGCGGGCCATGGCCGGCAGCGCGGTGTTGAGGATGGTCCCGTCGAGGGACTGCATGAAGAACGCAATAGCGACGACCCACGGCAACCAGCGGGCGGTAACAGGGTCGAGAGGTGGGCGGTTGGGCATGGGACCTCTGTTTGTGAGTGATGCGGTTGTGGCGAGGGAGCTTGCTCCCGCTGGGCTGCGCAGCGGCCCGAAAATTTTATGAGTGCTGCGCACTCAAGCGGGAGCAAGCTCCCTCGCCACAGGCTTGCGGTGTCTACAGCGTCAGAGTCAGTCTGCTGACCAGCGCCCCCGGCAACAGCGCCGACGCCGTCGCTCGTTGGCTGTAAGTGCTGGCCGACAGCAGCAATTCCCGCTCCGCAGTCAATGCTTCCAGTTGCGATCCAAGCAGGCTGAAAGCGCTATCGTCGAAGCGCATGGTGCTGACCGGCGCCTGGATCTCGCCGTTCTCGACCCAGAACGTAGCGAACCGGGTCATGCCAGTCAGGCGCGCCGCCGGTTGGTCGGAGAAGTTCAGGTACCACAGGTTGCTGATGTACAGCCCGGTGCCCAGTTGGCGAAGAATCTCGCTCTGCGGCAAGGTCCCGGCGGCCATGTTCAGCGCGCTGGGGGATTCACCGCCGTCGGCACCGTTGGCGGTGAGGCCGTACTCGGCAGCGCTGCGGGAACTGACCAATTGCGCCCCGGCCTGGCCGGCGACGATCAAGGCCAGATCGCTGCGCGGATACCCTTCGCCGGAAAACGCCGGGCTCAGGGAGCCGCTGACTTTCTCATCCAGCGACAGCAACGGACTGAACGACTGATCGCCACTATAAAGTTTCTGTAACGGGCTGCTTTTACTGGCAATCGACTGCGCGGAAAACCCGCCCCAGCACAACATGCCGACGATTTCTTCCAGCGCCGCCGGTGCCAGGTAGGCGCGGTATTGCCCCGGCGCCAAGGTACGTAACGGGCGACCCAGATGTTCCAGCTGTTCCCGCGCCTGGGCGAAACGGCTGGTGAAACCTTGGTCACTCCAGGCATGCCCGGCATAGCTGGCTTTCACCGCTTGGCCGTTGGCATGGAACAGGCTGAAATCGAAATTGAAGCTGTTCGCCTGATGCCAGCCGAATGCCCCGCAAGAGCTGGCAAAACCGCGGCTGATCGGCCCGGCGGCGTAGAAGCCGACCAAGTCCAGCCCTTCGGCGGCCTGGGCGATTTGTGCCACCACGTGTTCGGTGTCCGGCAACGGATGGTCCTGCACGTTCTGGCTCTGCCAGCCGTTGTGATTGAGCAGCAGGTACGGATCCGGCGGCAGCAACGGCAAGGTGTCGCGCAACTGTTGCAAGCCTTCGGACAAACGCTGCACGTCGGTTTGCGGGTCACCGGACAGGGTAATGTCGAGGTCGGCGTGGCGTCCGTCGTTGATCAGTTTGAAACCGACGCTGGCCTGTTGCACCTGTCCGGCCTGACGCACCTTGGCGTGGTTGAAACGCACGAAGGCCGAGGACTCGGCGGCGTAGCTGAGGGTGAATTGTTCAGGCTCGCGCAGGGCACTCTGCAGCCAGGTGACCAAGGACTTGAACAGTGCCGCTTGATTGTTCGACGTCGGCATCAGGCGTCCCCTCCAAACACATCAATGTTGCTGAACACGCACGCCGGCGAGGCATGGCCGACGCGGATCACCTGGTTCGGTTCGCCCTTGCCGCAGTTCGGCGTGCCCAACACCTTGAAGGTGCTGGCATCGCCCACCGCCCGCAGGCTCTTCCAGAAATGCGCAGAAATCGCCCGGTAATTGGGGTTCTTGACCACGCCTTTGAGTTCGCCGTTTTCGATCAACTGGCCCCACTCGCAGCCGAACTGGAATTTGTTGCGCGCATCGTCGATCGACCACGAGCGGTTGGTGCTCATCAGAATGCCGTGTTCGATGCCGCCGATCATTTCCGCCAGCGGCTGATCGCCAGGCTCGATGTTGAGGTTGGCCATGCGGTCGATCGGCGGTCGGTTCCAGCTGCAGGCGCGGCTGTTGGCGACGCCTTCCATGCCTGCACGGAACTGCGACAGCGCGCCGCCCAGTGGCCGGATCAGCAACCCGTCGCGAATCAGGAACTGCTTGCAGGCCGCGCTGCCGTCGTCGTCATGGGCGTAGCTGGCCAGTTGTTCGGGGATCTCCGGGTCGAATGTCACGTTGAGCAACTGCGAACCGTATTGCAGGTGCCCGAAGTCGCTGACCTTGACGAAACTGGTGCCGGCGTAATTGCGCTCGTCGCCGAGGATGCGGTCCAGTTCCAGCGGGTGGCCGATGGATTCGTGGATTTGCAGCATCATCTGGTCGGGCATCAGCAGCAGGTCGCGCGGGCCGGATGGAGTGTTTGGCGCCAGCAGCAATTGCAGCGCCTGCTCGGCGATCTTCGGCCCGGCGCCAATCAGGCCGCAGCGACTGATCACATCGAAGCCGCCCTGCTGGCCAAAGTTTTCGCGGCCCAGGGTGCGGGTCTGGCTGTCGTGGCCGTCGTAGGCGGTGACGTCCAGGCTCGGGTAGACGAAGCGCTGGGCCTGGCGCAACTCGGCGCCGGCGCTGTTGAGGTAGATCTGTTCGACGTCGGTGATCCCGATGCTCACCTGCCAGTTGACCAGGCGCTCGTCCCTGGGCACCGAGGCGGACTCGGCGCCGAGCAATTGGTAGCAGTCGCTCAGGGACGGGAAGGGCTGCTCGAGGTGCGGCGACAGGTAATCACCGCGCGCGCTGGACACATCCTGCTCGCTGAGGTCGAGCAAGGCGTGCGGTTTGAGGCGTCGGGCCTGTTGCTCGGCGCGGTCGAGGGCCGCCTGCAGGCCTTGCTGCGACAGGTCGTTGGTGGCGGCATAGGCTTCGACGCCGTTGACACGGACGGTCAACATCGCCCCTTCATCACGGCTCAGGCTGGGCGGTTCGGCGACATTCTTGCGCACCGACAAATACTGCCCGGCTTCGCGCACGTAGCGCACCGAAAAGAACTCGGCGCCCGTGCGCAAGGCAGCCACGCGCTGCTTGAGCTGGGGGTGGAAGTCGAACATTCGGGAACCTCCATGGTGGGGAGCGGTGTGGCGGTTTTGCGAGGGGATGAAACGATTGCGCGGCACTAGAGTAGGCCTGCGCGGGGGATAGGATCAAGTGAAGAGGGAGTGTAGGAGTGTTTACCTGGGTGTGTCAGATGAAGATGTACTGCCTGGCTAGGCCTCATCGCTGGCAAGCCAGCTCCCACAGTTTTTTTGGGTGAACACACGGCCTCATCTCCTGCAAGTTCCCACAGTTTTTTGGGTGAACGCAATGATTGCGAACAACGCGAAACCCTGTGGGAGCTGGCTTGCCAGCGATTAGCCGTGACGCGGTATTACGACTTATTGAGCAACAGGCATCACTTCACGCATCGCCTTACCCTTCACCGGCGCGTCCCCGGCGACGTAATAGTCGGCGGTACTGCGTGGCAATGGCTGGCGGCCACGGATCTTGTCGGCGATTTTCTCGGCGATCATGATCGTCGGTGCGTTGAGGTTGCCGGTGGTGATGATCGGCATGATCGACGCATCGACCACCCGCAGGCCTTGCATCCCATGCACGCGACCTTCGCCATCGACCACGGCCATGTCATCGGTGCCCATCTTGCATGAGCACGAGGGGTGGAAAGCGGTCTCAGCGTGTTCGCGGATGAACTGGTCGAGTTGCTCATCGGTCTGCACCTCGATGCCCGGGCTGATTTCCCGACCACGGAACGGGTCGAGCGCCGGCTGCTGCATGATCTCGCGGGTCAGGCGGATGCCGTCGCGGAACTCCTGCCAGTCCTGCTCGGTGGCCATGTAGTTGAACAGGATGCTCGGGTACTCGCGCGGGTCCTTGGACTTAGCCTGCACGCGGCCGCGGCTCGGCGAACGCATGGAACCCATGTGCGCCTGGAAACCGTGTTCTTTCACCCCGTTGCTGCCGTTGTAGTTAATCGCCACCGGCAGGAAGTGGTACTGGATGTTCGGCCAATCGAATTCCGGACGCGAGCGGATGAAACCACCAGCCTCGAACTGGTTGCTGGCACCGATGCCGGTGCCGTTGAACAGCCATTCGGCACCGATCGCCGGCTGGTTGTACCAGAGCAGCGATGGGTACAGCGACACCGGTTGGGTGCAGGCGTATTGCAGGTACAACTCGAGGTGATCCTGCAGGTTTTCACCAACGCCGGGCAGGTCGTGGACCACCGGAATGTCAAGCGTGTTCAGCAGCTCAGCCGGGCCGACGCCGGAGCGTTGCAGGATCTGCGGCGACGCGATAGCGCCGGAGCACAGCAGCACTTCTTTGCGGGCGCGGGCTTCAACGCGCTCTTCAGCGGCGCCGATCAGATAACGCACGCCAACTGCACGCTTGCCGTCGAACAGGATCTTGTCGGTGAGGGCGTGGGTGACGATGGTCAGGGTCGAGCGCTTCTTGGCGATGTCCAGGTAACCGCGCGCGGTGCTGGCACGACGGCCATTCGGCGTCACGGTGCGGTCCATCGGCCCGAAGCCTTCCTGCTGGTAACCGTTGAGGTCTTCGGTGCGCGGGTAACCCGCCTGCACGCCGGCCTCCACCATGGCGTGGAACAGCGGATTATTACCCGCCTTGGGCGTGGTCACGCTGACCGGGCCGTCGCCACCGTGGTAGTCGTTGGGCCCAATGTCGCGGCTTTCCGCTTTGCGGAAATACGGCAGGCAGTTGAGGTAATCCCAATCCTCCAGGCCGGGAAGCTTGGCCCAGTTGTCGTAGTCCATGGCGTTGCCGCGGATGTAACACATGCCATTGATCAACGACGAGCCGCCCAGGCCTTTGCCACGACCGCACTCCATGCGCCGACCGTCCATGTGCGGCTCGGGATCGGTTTCGTAGGCCCAGTTGTAGCGTCGGCCTTGCAGCGGGAACGCCAGCGCGGCGGGCATTTGCGTGCGGAAGTCGAGGCGGTAATCCGGGCCACCGGCTTCGAGCAGCAGGACGGTGACGCCGGCGTCCTCAGTCAAACGAGTCGCCAGGGTGTTACCGGCCGAGCCGGCACCGATGATGATGTAATCGAATTCTTGGGACATTGAATGCACCCTCTTTGAAAGTGGTCAGGTCGCCACAGCCGAGGCGCCACCTACCCTGTGGCGAGGGAGCTTGCTCCCGCTCGGCTGCGCAGCAGTCGCAAAGTCAGCGACTGTGGTGTGTCTGAAGAAAGGCGGGGCCTAGAGGAGGGGCCGCTTCGCAGCCCAGCGGGAGCAAGCTCCCTCGCCACAAAAGCAGCCACTCCGGCTCCGATCTATCAGAACACCGAGACGTAATCGCCCAGCTCGACCTGTACCGATTTGATGCGCGTGAAGTTGTTCAGCGAGCTGATGCCGTTCTCACGGCCCACGCCCGACTGCTTGTAGCCGCCGACCGGCATTTTCGCGTCGGACTCGCCCCAGGCGTTGATCCAGCAGATACCGGCTTCCAGTTGATGAATCACCCGGTGGGCGCGGTTCAGGTCTTGGGTGACGATGCCAGCGGCCAGGCCGAAGTCGGTGTCGTTGGCGCGGCGGATCACTTCTTCTTCGCTGTCGTAGGTGAGGATGCTCATCACCGGGCCGAAGATTTCTTCACGGACGATGGTCATGTCGTCGGTGCAATCGGTGAACACGGTCGGTGCCACGAATGCACCTTTGGCGAATTCACCGTTGGTCAAGCGCTCGCCGCCGCACAGCACGCGGGCGCCTTCGGCTTTACCTTTGGCGATGTAGCCCAGCACGCTTTCCATGTGGGCGAAGCTGACCAGCGGGCCGAAGTTGGTGTTTTCGTCCTCCGGGCTGCCAATGCGGATACGCGCAACGCGCTCGGCGATCTTGGCTTCGAACGCGGCTTTCAGTTGAGTCGGCACGAACACGCGGGTGCCGTTGGTGCAGACTTGGCCGGAGCTGTAGAAGTTGGCCATCATCGCGGTGTCGGCGGCGCGATCGAGGTCGGCGTCGTCGAAGATGATCAGCGGCGACTTGCCGCCCAGCTCCATGGTGACTTCCTTGAGCGACGAACTCGAGGCGCTGGCCATGACTTTCTTGCCGGTATCGGTGCCGCCGGTGAACGAGACTTTCTCGATGCGCGGGTGCTCGGTCAGCCAGGTGCCGACTTCACGGCCGCTGCCGGTCAAGACGTTGAACACACCCGCCGGCACGCCCGCTTCGGTGTAGATCTCGGCCAGTTTCAGTGTGGTCAGTGAGGTGACTTCGCTCGGCTTGAAGATCATCGCGTTGCCGGCAGCCAGGGCCGGGGCGGATTTCCACAGGGCGATCTGGATCGGGTAGTTCCACGCGCCGATACCGGCGACCACGCCCAGCGGCTCGCGACGGGTGTAGACGAACGACGTGGAGCGCAGCGGGATTTGTTCGCCTTCGATGGCTGGCACCAGGCCTGCGTAGTATTCCAGCACGTCGGCGCCGGTGACGATGTCGACGTACTTGGTTTCGGAGAACGATTTGCCGGTGTCTAGGGTTTCCAGAGCGGCTAACTCGTCGTTGCGCTCACGCAGGATATCGACGGCGCGACGCAGGATGCGCGAACGCTCCATGGCGGTCATGGCGGCCCAGATTTTCTGGCCCTTTTCAGCGCTGACCACTGCACGCTCGACGTCTGCCTGGGTAGCGCGTTGCACCTGGGCGAGGACTTCACCGTTCGCCGGGTTGATGGCTTCGAAAGTGGCGTCGCTGCTGGCGTCGCAGTAGCCGCCATCGATGTAGAGTTTTTGCAGTTCGAAACGGGCCATAAAGTCCTCGCTAATGCATTGAGTGGTTGGCGTGGACCACTGGGCACATCCCGTTGTCCGGGGTAGCGCTGATCAGTGGCGGTTCAGGGGTCGAGCAGTCTGCTGTGCTCTAACTCACCTGCTTGGCCAATTGAAAATCCATGTATTCGTAAGCGATCTGGTGCGCCTGCTCGGTGTCGAAAGCGTCTCCCGACAGCGCGCCGCGCAACCACAAACCGTCAATGAGGGCAGCCAGGCCTCGGGCGGCGCTGCGCGCTTGATCAAGTGGCAACACGCGGCGGAACTGGCAGCACAGGTTGGAATACAGACGGTGATCGTTGATCCGCTGCAACCGGTGCAAAGACGGGTGGTGCATGCTGGTGGCCCAAAAGGCCAACCAGGTTTTCATCGCCGGGCCATTGACCTGGCTGGCGTCGAAGTTGCCTTCGATGATCACCTGCAGGTGCGCCCGTGGGCTGCTGTCCTCCAGTGCCTGGCGGCGCGCGGTGACGTTCTCGCTGAGCACCGTCATCAGGTGCTGCGCCGTGGCGGCGATCAAGCCGTTCTTGTCCTGAAAGTAATGACTGATGATGCCGTTCGAGACACCAGCCAAACGGGCGATCAGCGCAATGCTGGCGTCCCCCATGCCGACCTGATCCACCGCTTGCATCGTGGCTTCGATCAACTGCTGGCGGCGGATGGGTTGCATACCGACCTTGGGCATCTTGCACATCTCCTTAAGACTGCCGACGGACGTCGAGCGTCCACCGGATTGACGGCCAGTCTATTTTGTTTTGATTGAACGTTCAATCAATAAAAAATCAGCAGTCAGCATTGCAAGGCAGATAACGGCACTAACAAAAACGCCGCGATCCTCTCGCGGCGTTTTTGTGTCTGGCGTTGCTTACCCCAGGTTCTTGCCCAGCAAGGCGTGGTACAGCTCGCTGTCGCCGAGAATCCCGACCACGTGGTTGTTGTCGTGCAGCACCAGTTTGTTGCCGGTCTGGTAGCGAATCTGCAGCGCATCGCGCATGCCGATGTTCGAGTCCACCAGTGTCGGCCGGCGTTGCAGGCCTTCTACCGCTTGGCCTGGTACCCAGTTTTGCAGGTCCAGCGCCGCGCCGTTCTGGCGTGCGCCCTTGATGGTGTTGCCTTCGGCCAGGTCGAGCCAGGAATCGCCGCCTGGGTCCAGGCACACCGAACCATTGATGCGTTTGCAGTTGTCGAGGGTGCGCATCAGGCTGCGGCCGCACAACACGTTCAGCGGGTTGGTGTGGGCGACGAAGGTCCGCACGTAATCGTCCGCCGGGTTGAGCACGATCTCTTCCGGCTTGCTGTACTGGATAATCCGCCCGTCTTTCATGATCGCAATACGGCTGCCGAGCTTCAGCGCTTCATCGAGGTCGTGGCTGACGAACACGATGGTTTTGCTCAGCTTGCGCTGCAGCTCCAGCAGTTCGTCTTGCAGGCCTTGGCGGATCAGCGGGTCGAGGGCCGAGAAGGGTTCGTCCATCAACAGAATGTCGGCGTCCATCGCCAGGGCGCGGGCCAGGCCGACACGCTGCTGCATGCCACCGGACAACTCGTCAGGCTTCTTGTTGCGCCATTGGGTCAGGCCTACCAGTTCGAGTTTGTCGTCGACCAGTTTGCGCCGTTCTTTTTCCGGGCGGCCCTGCATTTCCAGACCGAAGCTGATGTTCTCGCGCACCGTCAGCCAAGGCATCAGGGCGAACTTCTGGAACACCATGGCAATGCGCTTGGTGCGCATCATTTTCAGTTCGGCGGGTGTGCAGGAAGCAATGTTGATCTGCTTGCCTTCGTGCTCGACAAACAGCTTGCCGCGGCTGACGGTGTTCAGACCGTTGATGCAGCGCAGCAGGCTGGATTTACCCGAGCCGGACAAGCCCATCAGTACGCAGATTTCACCTTTTTCGACATCCAGGCTGGCCTTTTCCACGCCGACGATCTGCCCGGTTTTCTTCAGGATTTCGCTGCGGGTCAAACCTTGATCGAGCAGCTTGAGGGCCTCGCGTGGATCCTTGGTGAAGATCACGTCCACGTCTTCGAAGCGAATTATGCTCATGCGTCACCCCCTACTTTGGCGTCGGGTTGTTTGCAGATACGGTCGAGCATGATCGCCAGCAGCACGATCGCCAACCCGGCTTCAAAGCCCAGGGCGATATCGGCGGTGTTCAGTGCGTTGACCACGGGTTTGCCCAGGCCATCGGCGCCCACCAGTGCGGCGATCACCACCATCGACAGCGACAGCATGATGCACTGGGTGATACCGGCCGCGATGCTTGGCATCGCGTAGGGCAGCTCGATGCGGGCGAGCAACTGACGGCGCGAGCAGCCGAAGGCCTTGCCGGCGTCCATCAATTCTGCGGGAACATCACGGATGCCCAGGTACGTCAGGCGGATCGGCGCGGCAATCGCGAACACCACCGTAGAGATCAGACCCGGCACCACACCCAGCCCGAAGAGGGTCAGGGTAGGAATGAGGTATACGAAGGTCGGTACGGTCTGCATCAGATCCAGTACCGGACGCATCATGGTGTAGAACATCGGTTTGTGCGCGGCAAGGATGCCCAGCGGCACGCCGATGACCACGCAGACCAGGGTGGCGAACAACACCTGGGCGAGGGTTTCCATGGTTTCCTGCCAGTACCCCAGGTTGAGGATCAGCAGAAAGGAGGCGATGACGAAAACCGTCAGTCCCCATTTGCGTTGTATGAAGTGAGCCAGTAGTGCGATGAGGCCGATCAATGCCAGCGGGTTGAACCAGGTCAGCGCAAACGTCACGCCGTGGATCATCGTTTCCAGTGTCACGGCGATTGCGTCGAAGGTGTTGGCGCCGTTTTGCGTCAACCATTCAACGAAGCCCGCGATGTACTGGCCTAAAGGGATTTTCTGATCAATCAGCATGGTAGTGAACGTCCGCATGCAAGGAAATAAACAGCCCGAGGGAGCAAGCCCCCTCGGCGTAAGCGATTACTTGGCCAAACTGGCTTTCACGGCCTCCAGGCCTGGTTTACCGTCAATGGTGGTCACGCCAGCGAGCCAGGTATCGAGGACCTGTGGATTGTTTTTCAGCCAGGCCTTGGCGGCGGCTTGAGGCTTCATCTTGTCGTCCAGGATGTTGCCCATCAGCTTGCTTTCCATGTCCACGGTGAATTCCAGGTTCTTCAGCAACTGGCCGACGTTGCTGCACTCGGTGACGTAGCCCTTGCGGGTGTTGGTCGCGACAGTGGCGGCACCGAAGTCCGGGCCGAAGAAATCATCGCCACCGGTCAGGTATTGAATTTTGAAACGGGTGTTCATCGGGTGCGGCGCCCAGCCCAGGAACACCACGTCGGTGTTGCGCTTCTGCGCGCGGTCGACTTGCGACAGCATGCCGGCTTCGCTGGACTCGACCACTTTGAACCCGGCTTCTTTTAGACCGAAGGCGTTCTTGTCGATCATGCTCTGGATCAGGCGGTTGCCGTCGTTGCCCGGCTCGATGCCGTAGATCTTGCCGTCGAGTTCTTTCTTGAATTTGGCGATGTCGGCGAAGTCGTGCAGGCCTTTGTCGTACAGCCCTTGCGGCACGGCCAGGGTGTATTTGGCGCCGGTGAGGTTGGTGCGCACAGTGTCGACAGTGCCGGCTTCGCGGTAGGCCTTGATGTCGTTTTCCATGGTCGGCATCCAGTTGCCGAGGAACACGTCCATGTTCTTGCCGTCGGCCAGAGACTTGTAGGTCACCGGCACGGAGATCATCGTGGTCTTGGTCTTGTAGCCCAGGGCCTCAAGGACGACGCTGGTCGTGGCCGTGGTCGCGGTGATGTCGGTCCAGCCGACATCGGAGAAGTTAACGGTGCTGCACTGCGCCGGTTCGGCGGCCTGCGCCAGGAACGGCAAACTGAATAGGGCGGCCAACAACAACGACGGGGAACCTTTCATGGGTGGACTCCTTGATGTTTTTTTTGGCAGTGTTCCGACTGGACCACCGCACTTATAGGTTGCGGTTGGATGGCGTTCTGGAGACAGCTCTACCACGGCGCCCAACAATCGAGTCGCTACGATCATGTACCAGTGAAAATCTGACGCCTACAGGGTGGGTCGTATCCAGTACAGGGATGGTCGCATCCAGTGTCGGTGAGGTCGTTTACAGCTAGTTTCAGCCCTTTTTGCCGCTCTGGACCGTAAATAAACCGTGAAAACGCGCCACTGCCCGAGGGCGACGTTGCTGAGCATGAGTGCGTCGGTGTGAGACGCAGAACCCCGAGACAAAAACTAGATCATGCGGCCATCCCGGCGGACTGCGGTTTGAGCGTAGCAGCTTCGCCACCGGGCGCTTCGGCGCGCCTGGATGCGCAGGTTTCTGGAGATCGGCAGCAATGGCTATCAGCGTTTTCGACTTGTTCAAAATCGGCATCGGGCCGTCCAGTTCGCACACCGTCGGCCCGATGCGCGCGGCTGCGCTGTTCGTCCAGGCATTGCGCGAGCGCGATCTGTTGGCACAGGTGCGGCGTGTCGAAGTGCAGCTCTACGGGTCGCTGTCCGCCACCGGCATCGGTCACGGCAGCGACAACGCCACGATCATGGGCCTGATGGGCGAGTGGCCGGATGCGATCGATCCGTCGCTGATCGGCCTGCACATCGCGACCCTGCGCGAAACCGATACGCTGATGCTCGATGGGCGTTTCCCGGTGCCGTTTATCTGGGCGCGGGACATGCGCCTGCTCGACGAGAACCTGCCGTTCCACCCCAACGCCATGACCCTGGTGGCGCAAGACGCCGACGGCGAGCTGCATCGCGACACCTACTATTCGGTCGGCGGCGGTTTTGTCGTCGACCAGGCGCAGGCGTCCAGTGGCGTGGTCGACAGCGACCTGACCGTGCTGCCTTATGACTTCTCCAGCGCCGCCGAACTGCTCAGCCTGTGCCAGAAGCACAACCTGCGGGTTGCCGAACTGATGATGGCCAACGAGAAAGTCTGGCGCAGCGAGGAAGAAATCCGCGCCGGCCTGATGAAGCTCTGGCGGGCCATGCAGGATTGCGTCGAGCAGGGCCTCAAGCACGAAGGCATTTTGCCGGGCGGCTTGAACGTGCGGCGGCGTGCTGCCAAGTTGCACCGCAGCCTCCAAGAGCTGGGCAAACCGAACGTGATCGGCTCGACCCTGAGCGCCATGGAGTGGGTCAACCTGTTCGCTTTGGCGGTCAACGAAGAGAACGCCGCCGGCGGGCGCATGGTCACGGCTCCGACCAACGGCGCGGCGGGAATTATCCCGGCGGTGCTGCACTACTTCATGAAGTTCAGCGAAGCGGTGACCGACGCCAATGTCGTCGATTACCTGTTGGGCGCGGCGGCGGTGGGGATTTTGTGCAAGAAGAACGCGTCGATCTCTGGCGCCGAAGTGGGCTGCCAGGGCGAAGTGGGTTCGGCCTGCGCGATGGCGGCGGCGGGGCTGGCGGAAATCCTCGGCGCGACCCCGGAACAATTGTGCAACGCCGCAGAGATCGGCCTGGAGCACAACCTCGGTCTGACCTGCGACCCGGTGGGTGGGCTGGTGCAAGTGCCGTGTATCGAGCGCAACGCAATCGCCGCAGTGAAAGCAATCAACGCCGCGCAAATGGCTTTGCGGGGCGACGGCCAACACTTTATCTCGCTGGATCGGGTGATCCGCACCATGCGCGATACCGGGGCGGACATGCACGATAAATACAAAGAGACATCGCGGGGTGGGTTGGCGGTGAGTGCGGTGGAGTGCTGACTGCTTCGGCCAATGAACTTCTGGTACCCATGAAACCCTGTGGCGAGGGAGCTTGCTCCCGCTGGGCCGCGAAGCGGCCCCCAAAAACCAACAACTGCAGATTCAACACAAACCACATAGCGGCCGCTGCGCAGCCGAGCGGGAGCAAGCTCCCTCGCCACAAGATCAGAACAGTCAAAACTGCGCGCTAAATGCACACGTCGACTCAAACACGCCACCTTTTAGCGCGTCGCTCTCAGATAAGCGACGTGATCCGCCCAAGTGATCCAATCCCGTGCCGACCGTCCGTCACCCGTGCTTGTGGTGACACTCCGTGAAAACCCCCGCAGCCCTGTTCCCACAAGTGCTACCGATTTGCTCACACCCGGCGCGGCAGCGCATTCGCAGGCAATGATGTCACTTATAACCCCTACTCGCTGCGCGTCATATATAGACACATCCACAGGTCGTTTTCAGGAGTTATTGAATACCCATTCAAGTTTAGGCATGGCAATTGCTCTGTCATAACAAAGCCCGTCTCCCCTGCGAGAACGTTGGCAATAACAAGAGCCTCCGCCTGAGGCCATCACCCGCTTTGTGTGAGGAGATACCGCGATGACGTCGTTCAACTCCGGGGCCCAACCCCAGAACCGTGCGCCTCAATCCATCGGCTTTTTGCTGCTGGACAATTTCACGCTGATTTCTCTGGCCTCCGCCGTGGAACCACTGCGCATGGCCAACCAATTGTCTGGTCGCGAGCTGTATCGCTGGACCACCCTCACCGTCGATGGCGGTCAGGTCTGGGCCAGTGACGGTCTGCAAATCACCCCCGATTGCTCCATGCACAAAGCCCCGGCCCTGGACACAGTGATTGTCTGCGGCGGCATCGGCATTCAACGTACCGTCACCCGCGAACACGTGTCATGGCTGCAAAGCCAGGCGCGCCAGTCGCGCCGCCTCGGCGCGGTCTGCACCGGCAGTTGGGCCCTGGCCTGCGCCGGTCTGCTCGATGGGTTCGATTGCAGCGTGCATTGGGAATGCCTGGCCTCGATGCAGGAAGCCTTTCCGCGCGTGGCGATGAGCACTCGTCTGTTCACCCTCGATCGCAATCGCTTCACCAGCTCCGGCGGCACCGCACCGCTGGACATGATGCTGCACCTGATCAGCCGTGATCATGGCCGTGAACTGTCCGCCGCGATCTCGGAGATGTTTGTCTACGAGCGTATCCGCAACGAACAGGATCACCAGCGCGTGCCGCTCAAGCACATGCTCGGCACCAACCAGCCGAAGTTGCAGGAAATCGTCGCGCTGATGGAAGCCAACCTCGAAGAGCCAATCGACCTCGACGAACTGGCGGTGTATGTCGCCGTGTCGCGTCGTCAACTGGAAAGGCTGTTCCAGAAATACCTGCACTGCTCGCCGTCGCGCTATTACCTCAAGCTGCGGCTGATTCGTGCACGGCAACTGCTCAAGCAAACGCCCATGTCGATCATCGAAGTGGCGTCGGTCTGCGGTTTCGTCTCCACGCCGCACTTCTCCAAGTGCTACCGCGAATACTTCGGCATCCCGCCGCGCGACGAACGCGTCGGCTCCAACACCACCCAGCAAGTGGCAATGATGCCGCTGCCGCAAGCGATGGTGCTGTCACCGCTGTCCGGCCCGTTGTCAGCCCTGAGCCAGGCGCGCAATGAATCAACGTTTGCCAGTGTAAGGCTGTAGATCGAACACGCTTTTGTGGCGAGGGAGCTTGCTCCCGCTGGGCTGCGTAGCAGCCCCTAAACCTCATCACGCGTTCTGTCTGATCTAACGCATCGACTGGTCTTGCGACCGCTTCGCGCTCGAGCGGGAGCAAGCTCCCTCGCCACAAGTCAGGCGCTACGGGATTGTTGATACTCCGCTAACGCTGGCAGCAATTGCTTGTCGATAGCCTGGCGCACCGCCGGCAGGATGGTGGCGCTGCTGGTGTACATCTGCTTGACCATCGTGCGCAAGGTGATGGCCCGTTCGTCGTTCAAACCCCGCACTGCGCACTCGCAGGCCTGCTCGGCGGTGGAGCCGCTCGGCACCTGGAAACCCAGCGACTTGAGCTGGCCCAACAGGTCTTCCTGGTCAATCAAATCGGCGTGCATCATGACGCAAATCCTTCTTCTGGGAACGTGGTCGTGGCTCGATTCTGGTAGCGGTGCGCGGGGACGGCAAGGGCGTTTTGTCGCAGTGGCCGCTTTACCTATGAACAGGTCGTTTTCGGCTAACTTGCCCGCGAGCGCTATAGGCACACTGGATTCAGCTGGCTTCACGAAGGTTTGGTCACCCTCGCGCAACAGCTCCTCAACAGTAGACCCTGCCCCGATCCAGTCACGGCTTGATCGGGGATTTTTTTGTCTGGGTTTCAGCGATGAGAGTAGTGTTTGAACGGACGCTATCGCGGGCGAGCCCTCTCTCACAGGGTCTTGTGGCAGGCGAAAAGCGAACGCTTACTTCGCCGGGGGCAGGGCGATGACGCGGCCGATATAGGCGGGCGGCGGCAGGCCGGCTTGTTCGGCAACCAGGCGACGCAACACCGCGAGGGTCGACTCACTGAACGGTGCCGAGCGCGGGCCGGCGAGGTCCACGTGCAGCAGCATTTGCTCATTACCCGCCAGCTCCTTGTCGTCTCCCGCCAAGTGCAGGCTGTGGTAGAGGTGCAGGCGTTTGCTGTCGTGAGCGATGATCTGGGTACGCACTTCAACCTCGGCATCGAGCTTCACTTCGTGCAGGTAGTTGAGGTGCAATTCGAGGGTGAACAGTGAGTGGCCGCTGGCTTCGCGATTGCTGCTGTCCATGCCGAGGCGATCCATCAAGGCGTCGGTGGCGTAGCTGAAAATCAGCAGGTAAAAGGCGTCGCGCAAGTGGCCGTTGTAGTCGACCCAGTTGGGGATGATCTGGGTTTGGTAGGTGGTGAGGGCGGGCATTGTGTCTGCTTCCAACATGTAGGGTGACTGGGCTGCCGCCTTCGCGAGGCCCGCTCCCACAGGTGATCGTGTACCGATGTGGGAGCGAGCCTGCTCGCGAAGGGGCAGGACCTGCGAGTGAATCAGTCAGCGAACGCCATCCCGTGCTTCTCTTTAGTGGTCTTGACCGCCTCCAGCACCGCTAGCAGGCAATCATCGCGATAACGCTCCAGCGCCGAGATGCTGTGGGAACCCAGTTGATCGCTGGTGCCGTCCACCACGTCGTCGATCAGTTTGTCGGTCAGTTCTGGGGCCGGCAGGTAGGTCCACGGCAACTGCAGTGCCGGGCCGAATTGCGCCATGAAGTGCCGCATACCGGCGTCGCCACCGGCCAGGGTATAGGTCAGGAACGTGCCCATGAACGACCAGCGCAAACCGGCGCCGAAGCGAATCGCATCGTCGATTTCACCGGTGGTGGCCACGCCGTCATTGACCAGGTGCAGCGCTTCGCGCCACAGCGCTTCGAGCAGGCGATCGGCGATGAACCCCGGGACTTCCTTGCGCACATGCAGGGGGCGCATGCCGAGGGATTCGTAGACGTTGATCGCCGCTTGCACGGCCTCCGGCGCGGTGTTTTTGCCGCCGACCACTTCCACCAGCGGCAGCAGGTATACCGGGTTAAACGGGTGGCCCACTACGCAGCGTTCCGGGTGGGTCGAGCCTTCGTAGAATTCGCTCGGCAGCAGCCCCGAGGTACTGGAACCGATCAGTGCGTTGGGCTTGGCCGCCGCGCTGATTTTGCTGTGCAGATCGAGTTTCAGGTCGAGGCGCTCGGGCGCGCTTTCCTGGATGAAGTCGGCATCCTTGACGCACTCTTCGATCGTCGCGACGAAGCGCAAGCGATCCTGCGACGCACCTGGCGCCAGGCCTTGTTTCTCCAATGCGCCCCAGGCATTCGCGACCCGTTTGCGCAATGCCGCTTCCGCGCCGGGCGCCGGGTCCCAGGCCACGACGTCGAGGCCATGGGCGAGGGCGCGCGACACCCAGCCACTGCCAATGACACCGCTGCCCAGCGCGGCGAAGGTTTTGATTTCGGTGATAAAGGTCATGGCAATTTCCTGAAAAAAATCGGTGATACCTTGCGGGAGCGGGCTTGCTCGCGAAAGCGGAGTGTCAGTCGACAACGATGTCGGATGTGACGGCCCCTTCGCGAGCAAGCCCGCTCCCACAGGTGGAGTGTTTGGTGAGGTCAGCCGCGCTTGGTCAGGCCCATTTTTGCCCGGCCTTGCGCCGGGGTCATGACGCGGGCGCCGAGGCGGCTGAGGATTTCGCTGGCGCGTTCGACCAGTTGGCCGTTGGTGGCGAGCACGCCTTTGTCCAGCCACAGGTTATCTTCCAGGCCGACCCGCACGTTGCCGCCGAGCAATACCGCTTGCGCGGCCATCGGCATTTGCATGCGCCCGATGCCGAACCCGGCCCAGACCGCATCAGTCGGCAAATTGTCGACCATGGCTTTCATGGTGGTGGTGTCGGCCGGCGCGCCCCATGGGATGCCCAGGCACAGCTGGAACAACGGGTTGTCCAGCAGACCTTCCTTGATCATCTGTTTGGCGAACCACAGGTGGCCGGTGTCGAAAATTTCCAGCTCGGCTTTCACGCCCAGCTCTTGAATGCGTTTGGCGCCGGCGCGCAGTTGCGCCGGGGTCGACACGTAAATGGTGTCGCCGTCGCCGAAATTCAGGGTGCCGCAATCGAGGGTGCAGATTTCCGGCAGCAGTTCTTCAACGTGCGCCAGACGGGTCAGCGGGCCGACCAGGTCGGTGTTGGGGCCGAACTCCATAGGGTTCTCGCCGCCGCCGATCTCCAGGTCGCCGCCCATGCCGGCGGTGAGGTTGACGATGATGTCGATGTCCGCCTCGCGGATGCGCTCCATCACTTCGCGGTACAGCGCCACGTCACGGCTGAACTTGCCGGTCTCGGGATCGCGGACGTGGCAGTGGACCACGGTGGCGCCAGCCTTGGCGGCTTCCACGGCGGCAGCGGCGATCTGTTTCGGGGTGACCGGCACGTGGGGGCTTCTGGCGGTCGTGTCGCCAGCACCGGTAAGTGCGCAGGTGATGATGACGTCGTGGTTCATGAGGCGGGTTCCTTATTGCGTGGATTTCAGGCGTAGGGCGGCCGTCCGCAGCCCCTGTGGGCTGCGAATCAGTGAGGCGATCGGGATTAGTTGCTGGTGAGTTTCAGATTGGCTTCGGCCGGTTTGCCGTCGAAGGTGGTCACGCCTTCAAGCCAGCGTTTCTGGTCTTGCGGGTGATCCTTGAGCCATTGTTTGGCGGATTCGAAGGCGTCCTTGTGATCCAGCAGCGGCTGCATCATCCGGCTCTCGTCTTCGGCGGTGAAGGTCAGGTTGCTGAGCAAACGGCTGACGTTCGGGCAGGTTTGCGCATAGGTCGGCGCGGTAACCGTCCAGACAGTGGCCATGCCTTCGTTCGGGCCCAGGGCATCTTCACTGCCGGTGAGGTAAGTCATTTTCACGTTGACGTTCATCGGGTGCGGCGCCCAGCCGAAGAACACCACGGCTTCGTTACGGCGTACGGCGCGATCCACGGCGGCGAGCATACCGGCTTCGCTGGACTCGACCAGCTGGAATTTGCCGAGACCGAACTGGTTCTTGGCGATCATCGCTTTAATCTGGGTGTTGGCGCCCGAACCTGGCTCGATGCCGTAGATCTTGCCGCCCAGCTCTTTCTCGAACTTGGCGATGTCGGCGAAGGTTTTCAGGCCCTTATCGGCCAGGTAGGTCGGCACGGCCAGGGTGGCGCGGGCGTCCTTGAGGCTTGGCGCGTCGAGCACCTTGACCTGGTTGGCCTCGACGAACGGGGTGATGGTCTGCGTCATCAGCGGGTTCCAGTAGCCGAGGAACATGTCCAGGCGCTGGTCGCGGATGCCGGCGAAGATGATTTGCTGGGAAGCACTGGTTTGTTTGGTCTTGTAGCCGAGGCCGTCGAGCAGCACTTGGGTCATGGCGCTGGTGGCGATGACGTCAGTCCAGTTCACTACGCCCATGCGCACGTTCTGGCACGCGGCGGCATCGGCCGCCATGGCGTTGGCGCTCAACAAAGCGGTACCGCTGAGTGCAAGAACACAGCTGCTGATCAGTCGTTTCATAGTGAGGTTTCCTCGGCAGACGTTATTGTGGGTTCCGGCATCTTTGCGCACCGGTGACCACACGTTACGCAGCTGCGGCGCCGTGAAAACGCACAGCGGCGACAGGCTCTTGCACTGGAGCGACCTGCACCCTTGAATGGCGCGTGCAACTGGCGTATCAACGTCCACACGCTACCCGCTACCGAGTGCGCTTCATGTCCCAGGATTTCTACTTCTTGTTGATGCCGGGTTTCTCGGCGATCGGTTTCATCTCGGCGATTGAACCGCTGCGCGTGGCCAATCGCTTTCGCGGCGAGTTGTACCGCTGGCATGTGCTGAGCGCCGACGGCGGCGCGGTGCTGGCGAGCAACGGCATGTCCGTCAACGCCGATGCGGCACTCGAGCCCCTGAAAAAAGGCGCGACCCTCTTGGTGGTGGCTGGCTTCGAGCCGCTGAAGTTCGCCACCCCGGCGCTGGAGCATTGGCTGCGTCGGCTCGATCAGGAAGGCGTGACCCTGGGCGCCATCGACACCGGCAGTTTTGTCCTCGCCGAGGCCGGCCTGCTCGAAGGCCATCGCCTGACCCTGCACTGGGAAGCCATCGACGCGTTCAAGGAGTCCTATCCGCAGCTCAGCGTGACCCAGGAGTTGTTCGAAATCGATCGGCGGCGCATCACCTCCGCCGGCGGCACCGCGTCCATTGACCTGATGCTGGATCTGATCGCCCAGGCCCACGGCCCGGAACTGGCGATCCAGGTCAGCGAACAGTTCGTGCTCGGGCGTATCCGCCCGCGCAAAGACCACCAACGCATGGAAGTCGCCAGCCGTTACGGCATTCGCAACAAGAAACTGGTGCAGGTGATTGGCGAGATGGAGCAGCACAGCGAGCCGCCCCTGAGCACCCTGCAACTGGCGGAATCGATCAAGGTCACCCGGCGCCAGCTCGAGCGGCTGTTCCGCCTGCACCTCAACGACACGCCCAGCAACTTCTACCTGCGCTTGCGCCTGGAAAAAGCCCGGCAACTGTTGCGCCAGACCGACATGAGCGTGCTGGAAGTGAGCATTGCCTGCGGCTTTGAATCACCGTCGTACTTCACCCGCAGCTATCGGGCGAAGTTCGAGCGCTGCCCGCGGGAAGATCGACGGCGGTTGGGGGATGGGCGGGAGGTGGTTTAGCTCCGTCGTAAACCCGAAAACGGGTCAATCGCTTACTTCTTCATCAGCGCCGAGCAAGCCGCCTTGTACGCCTCATGCTGATACTTGTTCAGCGTGGCCGGCAGGGCGAAGTCGAACTTCTTGTGTTGGGCGTTGATGGTTTGCGGCGACAGCAGCGTGACCTCGCAATTTTCCAGCAACTGGAAAACCCCTTCGATCTTGAACGTGGTCGGCCCGCCGGCGAACTCGCCCTTCTTGCTGCGCTTCTTGATGACGATACGGTCGACCGCGTTCTCCCGCACAAAAGACGCCACCTGCGCGGCGAAGACCTTGACATTGGCGGCCTCGTCGTCATCGTCCAGAGCGATTTTCTTGGTCGCCAGCACCACATGCAGCAGTGTCTGACCGTCCAGCGCGGCCACGGCGATGATCGCTTCGCTGCCTTTGATTTCGATGCCGCAGATGTTCATGGCTATTCCTTGAGTGGCTGATGGGTGCAGCTTACAGCCTCATATGAAACATCACTCCTGCGAAATCGACTCCAAAAACTCTGACCGTTCGTCGCTCATGCGTGCCACGCAGTCGTTCAGTGCCATGGTGAAGGCTTTGCTGCCGGTTTTGGCGGGGAAGACTTCGACGTCGCAATCGGCGTCGCGGGTTTTCAGCCATTGCTGTTGCGAGGCCTTGAGTTTGGCGGTGACCTCGGTCAGTTGCCCTGGGGTCTTGCCGTAGGCGGTTTGCAGGCGTTCGGTGAGGGCTTGGAAGTTTTCGTTTAGCAGTTGTTCGGCGGTGGTCCTGCCGTACGCCGAGCATTCCACGGTCTGCACGTCGTCTTCGACCGCGTCGCAGGGGTTGTTTTGCGCTTCTTCAGCGGCGTGCACGCCGGTCGCGATCAGTGCCATTGCCAGGAACATCGATTTCATTGCGCAGCCGCCCTTTGATTTCAGTGACGCATCCAGTGATGCGGCGGATTCTCGCCCAAGCCGAGGGGCTTGAACAGGTGGGCGATGGCCCCGGTTGACGCCCCTTTGTCGCGGATTGACGCTTTCGGCAATTCCCCTGTCGTTTTTGCACCCGGCTGCTCAGGCACCGAGGCATATGCTGGCCCCAAAGCGCCGGCAGACGATTCGGCGCATGAATCGCTAATAAGGGGACAGCCTGATGAGCCCAGCCGAATTGCACGCCGACAGCATCGTTATCGACGGGCTGATCATTGCCAAGTGGAACCGTGAGCTGTTCGAAGACATGCGCAAGGGCGGCCTGACCGCAGCCAACTGCACCGTGTCGGTGTGGGAAGGCTTCCAGGCCACCGTCAACAGCATCGCCGCGAGCCAAAAGCTGATCCGCGAGAACAGTGACCTGGTGATGCCAGTGCGCACCACCGCCGACATCCGCAAGGCCAAGGAACAAGGCAAGACCGGGATCTTGTTCGGCTTCCAGAACGCCCATGCTTTCGAAGACCAGATCGGCTACGTCGAGATCTTCAAGCAGCTGGGCGTGGGCATTGTGCAGATGTGCTACAACACCCAGAACCTGGTGGGCACCGGTTGCTACGAACGCGACGGCGGCCTGTCCGGCTTCGGTCGCGAGATCGTCGCCGAAATGAACCGGGTGGGCATCATGTGCGACCTCTCCCACGTCGGTTCCAAGACCTCCGAGGAAGTCATCCTCGAGTCGAAGAAGCCAGTGACCTATTCCCACTGCCTGCCTTCGGGGCTCAAAGAACACCCACGCAACAAGTCCGATGCCGAACTGAAGTTCATCGCCGACCACGGCGGTTTCGTCGGCGTGACCATGTTTGCGCCGTTCCTGGCCAAGGGCATTGATTCGACCATCGACGACTACGCCGAAGCCATCGAATACGTGATGAACATCGTCGGCGAAGACGCCATCGGCATCGGCACCGACTTCACCCAGGGTCATGGCCAGGACTTCTTCGAATACCTGACCCACGACAAGGGCTACGCGCGCCGTCTGACCAGCTTCGGCAAGATCATCAACCCGCTGGGCATCCGCACCGTCGGCGAATTCCCGAACCTCACCGAAACCCTGCTCAAGCGCGGCCATTCCGAGCGCGTGGTACGCAAGATCATGGGCGAGAACTGGGTTCGCGTGCTGGCGGATGTCTGGGGCGAATAAGCCAATTCATCACTGATTTTTTCCCTCTCCCGTTCGCGGAGAGGGCACCCAAACGAATTTTCTGGAGTTAAGTTTCCATGGCCAAGATCGCCCCGCAATTGCCCATCGAAGTCGACAGCGAAACCGGTGTCTGGACCTCCGACGCCCTGCCAATGCTGTACGTGCCCCGTCATTTTTTCGTCAACAATCACATGGGCATCGAGGAAGTGCTGGGCGCCGACGCTTACGCCGAGATCCTCTACAAGGCCGGCTACAAATCCGCTTGGCACTGGTGTGAAAAAGAAGCCGAATGCCACGGCCTGGAAGGCGTCGCGGTGTTCGAGCACTACATGAAGCGCCTGTCGCAACGCGGCTGGGGGTTGTTCAAAATCCAGGACATCGACCTCGACAAAGGCACCGCCAGCGTCAAGCTCGAGCACTCCGCGTTCGTCTACGTGTACGGCAAGGTCGGGCGCAAGGTCGACTACATGTTCACCGGTTGGTTTGCCGGCGCCATGGACCAGATTCTCGAAGCCCGGGGCAGCAAGATCCGCACCGTCGCCGAGCAAGTCTACGGTGGCTCCGAAGAAGGCCATGACGACGGCTTGTTCACCGTCAAGCCGTTGTAAGTCGAGGACCGTTCCATGGCTTTTGAAGCGATGTTCCAGCCGATCCAGATCGGCAAACTGACCATCCGTAACCGCGTGCTCAGCACCGCGCACGCCGAGGTCTATGCCACCGACGGCGGCATGACCACCGACCGGTACGTCAAGTATTACGAAGAGAAAGCCAAGGGCGGGATCGGCCTGGCGATTTGCGGCGGTTCCTCCAGCGTGGCCATCGACAGCCCGCAAGGCTGGTGGAAGTCGGTCAACCTGGCCGACGACCGGATCATTCCGCATTTCCAGAACCTGGCCGATGCCATGCACAAGCATGGCGCCAAGATCATGATCCAGATTACCCACATGGGGCGTCGCTCCCGTTGGGACGGCGATCACTGGCCAACCCTGATGTCGCCGTCGGGCATCCGCGAACCAGTGCACCGCGCCACCTGCAAAACCATCGAGCCGGAAGAAATCTGGCGGGTGATCGGCAACTACGCCAGCGCTGCGGCGCGGGCCAAGGCCGGTGGCCTGGACGGCGTGGAACTGTCGGCGGTGCACCAGCACATGATCGACCAGTTCTGGAGCCCGCGGGTCAACAAGCGCACCGACGAATGGGGCGGCAGCTTCGAAAACCGCATGCGGTTCGGCCTCGAAGTGCTGAAAGCCGTGCGCAAGGAAGTCGGCGATGATTTCTGCGTCGGCCTGCGTATCTGCGGTGACGAGTTCCACCCGGACGGCTTGTCCCACGAGGACATGAAACAGATCGCCAAGTATTACGACGACACCGGCATGCTCGATTTCATCGGCGTCGTGGGTTCGGGTTGCGACACCCACAACACCCTGGCCAACGTGATTCCGAACATGAGTTACCCGCCGGAGCCGTTCCTGCACCTGGCCGCCGGCATCAAGGAAGTGGTCAAGGCGCCGGTGCTGCACGCGCAGAACATCAAGGACCCGAACCAGGCCACCCGTATTCTCGAGGGCGGTTACGTCGACATGGTCGGCATGACCCGCGCGCACATTGCCGACCCGCACCTGATCGCCAAGATCAAGATGGGCCAGATCGACCAGATCAAGCAGTGCGTCGGCGCCAACTACTGCATCGACCGCCAGTATCAGGGCCTCGACGTGCTGTGCATCCAGAACGCCGCGACCTCCCGTGAATACATGGGCGTGCCGCACATCATCGAGAAATCCACCGGTGTAAAACGCAAGGTGGTGGTGGTTGGTGCCGGCCCGGCCGGGATGGAAGCCGCCCGTGTCGCCGCCGAGCGTGGCCACGACGTGACGCTGTTCGAGAAGAAAGAATTCATCGGCGGGCAGATCACCACGGCTTCGAAAGCGCCGCAGCGTGACCAGATCGCCGGCATCACCCGCTGGTTCCAGTTGGAACTGGCGCGGCTGAAAGTCGACCTGCGCCTGGGCGTGGCGGCGGATGCGCCAACCATCCTGGACCTGCGCCCGGACGTCGTGGTGCTCGCCGTCGGCGGCCATCCTTTCCTGGAGCAGAACGAACACTGGGGCGCCGCTGAAGGCCTGGTGGTCAGCAGTTGGGACGTGCTCGACGGCAAAGTTGCGCCGGGCAAGAACGTGCTGGTCTACGACACCATTTGCGAGTTCACCGGGATGTCGGTGGCGGACTTCCTCGCCGACAAGGGCAGCCAGGTCGAGATTGTCACCGACGACATCAAGCCCGGCGTGGCCATCGGCGGTACGTCGTTTCCGACTTACTACCGCAGCATGTACCCGAAAGAAGTGATCATGACCGGCGACATGATGCTGGAGAAGGTCTACCGCGAAGGCGACAAACTGGTGGCAGTGCTGGAGAACGAATACACCGGCGCCAAAGAGGAGCGGGTGGTCGACCAGGTCGTCGTCGAAAACGGCGTGCGCCCGGACGAGGAAATCTACTACGCCCTCAAGGAAGGCTCGCGCAACAAAGGCCAGATGGACATCGAAGCCCTGTTCGCGATCAAGCCGCAACCATCGTTGAGCACCACGGGTGAGGGTTACTTGCTGTTCCGCATCGGCGACTGCGTGGCCCAGCGTAATACCCATGCCGCGATCTATGACGCCCTGCGGTTGTGTAAAGACTTCTAACGGCTTCACCACCATCACCTGTGGCGAGGGAGCTTGCTCCCGCTGGGTTGCGAAGCAGCCCCAAAACCAGCCAATGCGCAGTGTCTGAAAAACGCACTGGCCGGTTCACGACTGCTTCGCAGCCGAACGGGGGCAAGCCCCCTCACCACAGGTAGGTACGTCGCCCTTGCTGGCGCGCACATGACCCCGAGGTCTTTGGGAGCTTCACCATGTTGAACACCCTTCTTCCAATCCTGCTGTTCGCTGCCCTGGGCCTTGCGGTCCTGGGTGCTGTGCGGCGGATGGCTATGTGGCGCCGTGGCCGGGCGTCCAAGGTCGACCTGATCGGCGGCCTGCTGGCCATGCCCAAGCGCTACATGGTGGATTTGCACCACGTCGTCGCGCGGGACAAATACATCGCCAACACCCACGTGGCCACCGCCGGTGGCGCAGTGGCGTCGATCATTCTGGCGATCCTGGTGCATGGCTTCGGCCTGCATAACCGCATCCTCGGCTATGCGCTGCTGTTGATGTCGGCACTGATGTTCGTCGGCGCGGTGTTCATGTACCTGCGTCGACGCAACCCGCCGGCGCGTCTGTCGAAAGGCCCGTGGATGCGCCTGCCGAAAAGCCTGATGGCGTTCTCGGTGAGCTTCTTCCTGGTGACCCTGCCGGTGGCCGGGATCCTGCCGGAAAACTTCGGCGGCTGGCTGGTGGCGGCAGTGCTGGGTCTCGGTGTGTTGTGGGGTGTCTCGGAACTGTTCTTCGGCATGACCTGGGGCGGGCCGATGAAGCACGCCTTTGCCGGTGCCTTGCACCTGGCCTGGCACCGTCGCGCCGAGCGCTTTGGCGGCGGCCGTTCCACCGGATTGAAACCGCTGAACCTCAACGACAAAACCGCGCCGCTGGGCGTGGAGAAACCCAAGGATTTCACCTGGAACCAACTGCTCGGTTTCGACGCCTGCGTGCAGTGCGGTAAATGCGAAGCGGCGTGCCCGGCGTTCGCCGCCGGCCAGCCGCTGAACCCGAAAAAACTGATCCAGGACATGGTGGTCGGCCTGGCCGGTGGCACCGATGCCAAGTTTGCCGGCAGCCCGTATCCCGGCAAGCCCATCGGTGAACATGGCGGCAATCCCCATCAACCGATCGTTAACGGCCTGGTGGACGCCGAAACCCTGTGGTCCTGCACCACCTGCCGCGCCTGCGTCGAGGAATGCCCGATGATGATCGAGCACGTCGACGCCATCGTCGACATGCGCCGTCACCTGACCCTGGAGAAAGGCGTGACCCCGAACAAGGGCGCCGAAGTCCTGGAAAACCTGATTGCCACTGACAACCCAGGCGGCTTTGCCCCAGGCGGGCGGATGAACTGGGCGGCGGATTTGAACCTCAATCTGCTCAGCGACAAGAAATCCGTCGACGTGCTGTTCTGGGTCGGCGACGGTGCCTTCGACATGCGTAACCAGCGCACCTTGCGAGCCTTCGTCAAAGTCCTGAAAGCAGCGAAAGTCGACTTTGCCGTGCTCGGTCTTGAAGAGCGCGACAGCGGCGACGTGGCCCGGCGCCTCGGCGATGAGGCGACCTTCCAGTTGCTGGCCAAGCGCAACATCCAGACCTTGACCAAGTACAGCTTCAACCGCATCGTCACCTGCGACCCGCACAGCTTCCACGTGCTGAAGAATGAATACGGCGCCTTCGACGGCCATTACCTGGTGCAGCACCACAGCACCTACATGGCGGAAATCATCGACGCCGGCGCGCTCAACCTCGGCCAGCACAAAGGCAATAGCGTGACCTACCACGACCCGTGCTACCTCGGCCGCTACAACGGCGAATACGAGGCACCGCGCCAAGTGCTGCGCGCGCTGGGCATCGAGGTCAAGGAAATGCAACGTTCCGGCTTCCGTTCACGCTGCTGCGGCGGCGGTGGCGGGGCGCCGATCACCGACATTCCAGGCAAGCAGCGGATCCCCGACATGCGCATGGACGACATCCGCGAGACCGGTGCTGAGTTGGTGGCGGTGGGTTGCCCGCAATGCACGGCAATGCTCGAAGGGGTGGTTGAACCACGGCCGCTGATCAAGGACATCGCCGAACTGGTGGCCGACGCGTTGCTCGAAGACGCCGCGCCAAGCAAACCGGCAACACCCGCCAAACGTGAACCTGCGGAGGCCCACTGATGAGCGACATTATCCGCCGCGACCCGCGGGCCGAATGGATTGCCCGTAACCGCCTGCACCCGCTGCACGCGGCCATGCAGCCGGCGCAGCACAGCTGGATGGGGCCGAACGGCGTCATCCGCAAGAACCTGCATGGCATCGGGTTTATCGGCCCCAACGGCATCAAGCGTATTGACCGAAGTGGCGTGCAGCAGGGCGGGGCAAGCAAACGTTCGGCCGCCGTTGAGGTGCAACTGCCGCTGCATCAAGTGCCAACGCCAGCGTTTTACATCAGCGTGGTGCCGGACATGGTCGGCGGCCGCTTGAGCAGCCACGACCGCGACTTGCTCGGCCTCGCCCATCAATTGGCCGGCCCGGACGGCGCGGTGCTGGCGGTGGTGTTTGGTGAACACAAGGAAAACGCCTTCGCCACGGCGGGCGTCGATCGATTGCTGGTGCTGGAAGGCGATCAGTTCAGCGGTTATGCCCCGGAACAACGGGTGCAAGGCCTGCGGGCTGTGGATAACCAGTTCAACCCGCGCCACTGGTTGCTGCCGGACAGCCGCAGCGGCGGTGGCGAACTCGGTCGACGCTTTGCCGCCGCCCTGGGCGAACGCCCGGCCACGCGGGTCTGGCAGGTCAAGGATCAGGCGTGCATCGGCCGCGCCGGTGCCGGTCTGCAGGACCTGGCCCGGCCGCTGGCACGGCTGATTCTGGCCGCCGCGGAGTGTGCCGAGCCTGTCAGTGAAACCCGTCACGAAGCCTTGCCAGTTGAGTTATCCACAAGCGTGGTGCGCAGCTTGTCGCGCATTGAGGATCTGGGCGCGGTGGCGGTGGACCCGGCGGCGATTCCCATGGCCGAGGCCGAATTCATCTTCTCCGGCGGTAACGGCGTCAAGGACTGGGGACTGTTCCACAGGACCGCCGAAGCCCTGGGCGCCACCGAAGGCGCCTCGCGTGTCGCGGTGGACGACGGCTTCATGGCGCGCGATCGCCAGGTCGGCGCGTCCGGCACCTGGGTCACCGCGCGGGTCTATGTGGCGGTGGGGATTTCCGGGGCGATCCAGCACCTGCAAGGCATTGGTGCCTGCGACAAGGTGGTGGCGATCAACCTTGATCCGGGCTGCGACATGATCAAACGGGCCGACCTGTCGGTGATCGGCGAGAGCGCCGAGATTCTTCAAGCCTTGATCGATGCGGTGGCGGCTTACCGCAACGACGCCAAGCGCGATGCGGCTTAAGGGAAGGAAAGGGTTATGAGCACGAAAATCATCAGCCTGGTGTCCATCGGCGCCCACCCGACCTCCGGCCGGCCACGGCGCGCCGAGCAAGACGCACGCGCGGTGGAACTGGGCCTGCAACTGGCTGGGGATAACCTCGAAGTGCTGCACGCCGGCGACGCTTCCGAGCCGGCGCTGCGCGCTTACCTGGGCATGGGGCTGGAAGAATTGCGCGTACTGGAACAACCGCCCGGCGCCGATGCACTGGTGGCATTGACCGATTACCTGCGCGATGCCGGCGCCCAAGTGGTGCTGACCGGCAGCCAGGCGGAAACCGGCGAAGGGTCGGGCATGCTGCCGTTCCTGCTGGCGGAAAGCCTGGGCTGGCCGCTGGTGGTGGGCCTGGCGCAAGTGGAATCGATCGAGGCCGGCTCGGCAATGGTGTTGCAAGCCTTGCCCCGTGGCCAGCGGCGACGGTTGAAGGTCAAGCTGCCGTTCCTGGCCACTGTGGATAACGCCGCGCCAAAACCACGGCAAAGCGCCTACGGCCCTGCCACGCGTGGCGTGTTGCAGGCGGAAGAAGTCGAGATCATCGACGATCAACTGCTGGCGGTGGCTTCGCTGCAAGCGGCAAAGCCACGTCCCAAACGCCTGAAAGTGATCAAGGCCAAAAGCGGCGCCGACCGCATGAAAGCCGCCACGGCCAAGGCCAGCGGCGGCGGTGGGCAGGTCCTCAAAGGCGTGAGCGCACAAGCTGGCGCGGATGCAATCCTCAAACTACTGATTGAGGAGGGCGTGGTGCGCTAAGCGCCCACGTCATAATCACCACGGTTACCCACAATCCCTGTGCGCGCTTCTGTGGATAACATGTTTGCCCATTGCTGCAGCCCTTGCCCGCTGAGCGCTGCAAGCCATCGATCACAAAATGATCAGTCTAACCAACGGTTTTTATTGGGTTTTCCCCAGCCTGAGCGGCGAACTTGCCCCCAATGTCTGTTGGCGCTTCTGTGGATAAGATGTTCGCTGACCTCTGTAAGCCATACGGACCGGGGCTTGCAGGCTTCTGGTTAAATATTGATCAGAATCACGCTTTCGTCTGTGCTAGAGCCGTATAAGCCACTGAATCAGCGCGCTTTGCGCGGTTTTCCACAGCGCCTGCAGAGTTGCCCCCAAAGTCTGTTGGTGCATCTGTGGATAAGATGTTGGCGGTCTTCCGCAGGCCATGAATAACGTGGCTTTTGGCGGATTGATCAAAAATCGCACAATCATGTCTGGCAGCCTGTCTTTTTAATAAGTCACGGTTTTTATTCATCTTTCGCAAATATTTCTTCGCCTATGCCCGCAGTTGTCCCCAATAGCTGTGGGCGGAGGTGTGGATAACTTGTTCGCGGAACTCTGCAAGCCCCGGCCGCTATAGCGCCCGTCGCCGTCGATCAAATTTCATCCAGTTCTAGACTGCATCCGCTATCGATCTACTGGTGTTCGAACTACTGACAACTAAAACAAATTGAACAACTTTTGAGCTGGGCGACAAGTTGGGTTTTAAGGTTAATAGCGCTCCGGCCGGCTGCACTTACTTAGTTGCCGGCACTTATCAAGGATGATCAGTAATGTTTAAGTTAAAAAGAACGGCGCTATTGCTGGCGGTTATCGCTGCGCAAGTTATTAGTTGGCAACCCGCGCTTGCCGCGGAGACAGCGCCCGGTATCAGTGATTTCAAGAAACCCTTCAACGAATATACCTGGGTCATGGCCCATAACGGTTTTCTGGATGAAATGCGCGCGCAACTTGATCGAGGTGTTCGTGGTTTTATGCTGGACTTGCACGTGGGCAACTTGAGCGGCGGTTCGACCGCTTACTTGTGCCATACGTTGGATACCTGGAAGTGTGATGTGCGCACCGACATGAAATTTTCCGATGCGCTGAACACGGTATTTCTGCCGTTCCTGCGGGCCAACCCTAATGCTGTGGTGACGGTCACCCTGGAAAACTACGTCGATCGTTCCGTGCTCAACAGCGCATTCGATGCGGTGCCGGGCCTGGCCGATGTTGTCTTTGATCCACGGGCCTATGCGGGCTCGCGGACCTGGCCGACGTTGGAACAGATCATTGCCAGCGGCAAGCGTCTGATCCTGCTGACTGATGGCCATCCCGGGGAATACATCATCAACGGCAAACCGCTCAACCTGCTCAAGGACAGCCAGTGGGAAAACCAGAACTATTGGGATCTGGGGCGGACTACGCTGCAACACGACTGGAGTTGCCCGTCGCGCTGGAGTTCGTACACACCTACCGTCGGCGCGGCTGGCTTCACCCAATGGCCACGGCTGTTTGTGATGAACCAGTTCCACAGTTTCGAAAAGAACGCGGCACATGCCGGCGATGTCGATAACAACCTCACCTACCTGGAACGTCGCGTTGACAACCATTGCGCCAGCCAATGGGGCAAGCGCACCCCGCCCAATTATTTGGGCATCGATTACAACCAGCGCGGTGATGCCCTGGCCTACGCCGCGGCACTGAGCCAGGGCGGTTATTACTTCTACGAGCAAAACAGCGCCAATGCCGCCGGTGACACCACCTGCGTGATTCCAGCGGGTCAGGATTACAACTTCAGCCTGCCGGCCCGTGGTTGTGAAAATGATGAAGCCCGGTCGCTCAAGTTGCGCGGTATTGCCAAAGGCACGCGAATTACTGTTTACGATGCATCGAATGGTGACTTGAAAGATGACCATGCCTATATCGACGTTAAACGCGATATCGGTCTGCATGAGTCTGTGGTGGTGGGTACGTTTGAAACTCAATACGAAGATGCGGACTTCAAGCTGACTTACATTCGTAATAACGGCTTGGACGGCAAAGTGTCGCGTATTGCGGTGGGCAAGACCCCGGTGGACTTCTCCGATGCCAGTGTCGTGTTGTATGAAGGTAACGGCGCCGGGCAGAACATTGTCTGCACGGTCAGTTTGGCCCGCAGTGCAAATTTTAATTTCAAGTCTGGCAACGCGTGCGCGAACGACGAAGCCAAGTCGGCAAAAATCCTCAAGGCCAAGGCCGGTTCCAGTTTCAGCGTGTACGGGAATTGGGATCAGAACCAGAATCAGGGATACGCCCGGGTAGATATCCTGCGTGACATCACTCAACCGGTGGTGGTCGGCAGTTTTGAGCGCAACTATGAAGGTGGGTCGTGGCGCATCACGCGCGGCGGGTCGTCCTCGCAACTCGACGGTAAAGTGTCGAGCATGACGGTCCAGCAACCTTGAGGCAAAAAAACGCCCGTCATTTAGACGGGCGTTTTTCGTTTCGTTAAGGCTCAGCCTTGCACTGGCACGCCTTTGAGGTAAGGCGCGGGTTCGGCGCCAAGGTTGTTCAGCAAGCGCTCGCTGTACCAGTCGACGAAATTCACTACGCCGAACTCATAGGTCTTGGAATAAGGCCCTGGCTGGTAGGCGGTGGAGTTAATCCCGCGCTGGTTTTCTTCGGCCAGGCGACGGTCCTGGTCATTGGTGGCGTCCCACACCTGGCGCATGCGGTCGACGTCGTAGTCCACGCCTTCAACGGCGTCCTTGTGCACGATCCACTTAGTCGTAACGATGGTTTCCTGAGCGCTGACCGGCCACACGGTGAACACGATGATGTGGTCGCCCATGCAATGGTTCCACGAATGCGGCAGGTGCAGGATGCGCATCGAGCCGAGGTCCGGGTTTTTGATCCGGCCCATGAGTTTCGCGCAGCCCTGCTTGCCGTCGAGGGTCATCGACACGGTGCCTTTGAGTAGCGGCATGCGCACGATGCGGTTGCGCAGGCCGAAACTGGCGTGGGCGTAAGGGATTTTCTCGGCTTCCCAGGCAGCGGCGGACGCGGCGACGTGGTCCTTGAAGGCCTGGTCGGCTCGAGGGTCGGTGACGTCGTCCCATTCCAGCAGGGTTTTCAACAGCTCCGGGTGCGAGGCGTTGCAGTGGTAGCACTCGCGATTGTTTTCCAGCACCAGCTTCCAGTTAGCCTTTTCTACCAGGGTGGTGGTAATCGCCACCTTGGTGTTCTCCATGTCGTAGGGTTCCATGTAGTGGTTCAGCGTCGACAGGAAGTCGTCGATAGCCGGTGGATTCTCCGCCAGGCTGATGAAGATGTAGCCCCCCGACGTCTTCACGTTCACCGGTTTGAGGCCGTACTGCTTCATGTCGAAGTCGGCGCCCATCTCGGTGCCGGCGAACAGCAGGCGGCCATCCAGTTCGTAGGTCCACTGGTGGTAATGGCACACGAGTTTGGCGACCTTGCCTTTGTCGCTGGTGCACAAGCGCGAGCCACGGTGGCGGCAGACGTTGTGAAACGCGTGGACCACGCCTTCGGCGCCGCGAATCACGATGATCGGATTCTTGCCGATTTGCAGGGTGATGTAATTGCCCTTGGACGGGATCTCGCAGGTCATGCCGGCGATCAACCACTCTTTCTGGAAGATTTCCTGCATGTCGATATCGAACAGGCGCTCGTCAGAGTAAAACGGCTGCGGCAACGAGAAAGTGCGCTCGCGCTCTTGCAGCATCTGCGCGGTGGCCTTGCGTGCGGGTTCCAGCGGATCGCCCAGGCTGATTTTTGCGGTGACGTCCATCGATTTGATCCTCAAGGCCATCTGCGTGGCCGGCGAAAGTGGCTAATCAGGTTTTTGCTACGCAAGGTGTGAAGCAGGTGTAAAGGATGTGTATGGATATGGGGCGAGTGTGGGGCCGGCGCACACCAGAACCTTATCCATGGGCGACATGGCCCAATCTGTTCCCGACGCGCAACCCCCGGTAGTTGGGGGCTGGTCGCGATAAGTATGTGAATGTCGCAGATAGGTAAATGGGCGATCTGCGCTATACGCAGAATCGCCACCATAAGGCCGAGCATCGGCGGTGGAGAACAGCATGTCCAACAGCTTCCTGAATCCGGTAACCACCCAGACCTGGGCCAATGGTCGGCATATCGTCCGTTGCGTCAAAGTCATCCAGGAAACCTGGGACGTGCGCACCTTCTGCTTCATGGCTGACCAGCCGATCCTGTTCTTCTTCAAACCGGGGCAGTTCGTCACCCTCGAGCTGGAAATCGAGGGCGTGCCGATCATGCGCTCGTACACCATCTCCAGTTCGCCGTCGGTGCCGTACAGCTTTTCGGTGACCATCAAACGCGTGCCGGGCGGCAAGGTCTCCAACTGGCTGCACGACACCCTGCACGAAGGCCAGGAGCTGGCAGTGCACGGGCCGGTCGGGCTGTTCAACGCCATGGACTTCCCGAGCCCGAAGGTGCTGTACCTCAGCGGCGGCGTCGGTATTACGCCGTGCATGTCGATGGCACGCTGGTTCTACGACACCAACGCCAATGTCGACATGACGTTTGTCCACAGCGCCCGCTCACCGAAAGACATCATTTACCACCGCGAGCTGGAGCACATGGCGTCGCGGATCGACAACTTCAGCCTGCACTTGATCTGTGAGAAACATGGCTTGGGCGAACCCTGGGCCGGCTATCGCGGGTACCTGAACCATAAGATGCTGGAACTGATGGTGCCGGACTTCATGGACCGCGAAGTGTTCTGCTGCGGCCCGACGCCGTACATGAACGCGGTCAAGCGCCTGCTCGAAGCCGCCGGTTTCGACATGGAGCGCTACCACGAGGAGTCCTTCGGCGCCACGCCACCGGAAGCCCGCGCCGACGCGGTGGAACAAGCCGAGCAAGCCGCCGACGCTCCGGAGCCGGATGCTGCCGATCTGCACCAAGTGGAATTCACCGCCTCCGGCAAGAGCATCCGCGTGGCGCCGGGCGAAACCGTCCACGCCGCCGCCGCCAAAGTCGGCCTGCTGATCCCGAAAGCCTGCGGCATGGGCATCTGCGGCACTTGCAAAGTGCTGAAACTGGGCGGCGAGGTCGAGATGGACCACAACGGCGGCATCACCGAAGAAGACGAAGCCGACGGCTTCATCCTGTCCTGCTGCAGCGTGCCGAAGGGTGATGTGCGGATTGAGTTCTAAACCCCAATCTGTGGCGAAGGAGCTTGTCGTGGCCCGAAAACTTTTGTAGCTCAGGAGCTTTTTGTGGCGAGGGAGCTTGCTCCCGCTGGGCAGCGCAGCAGACCCGATCCCTGACAACTGAGTGTGTCAGGTAGCCCGCGAGCTCAGTGTTCAGGGCCGCTGCGCGCCCCAACGGGGGCAAGCCCCCTCACCACAGAAGAGCAATCCCCTCACCAAAGGAATCGCATGGTTGCTTAGCGCGACATCACATCGCGAATATCCGCCGCCAGTTCACGCACGCGTTCTTCTTCGGTGTCCCACGAGCACATGAAGCGTGCGCCGCCGTTGCCGATGAAGGTGTAGAAGCGCCAGCCGCGGGCGGTGAGGGCGGTGATGGCGGGTTCCGAGAGTTGCAGGAACACGCCGTTGGCCTGCACCGGGAACATCAGCTCGACGCCGGGAATGTCGCTGACCAGTTCCGCCAGCAGTTGCGCGCAGTGGTTGGCGTGGCGGGCGTATTTGAGCCAGGCGTTGTTTTCCAGGATGCCGACCCACGGCGCTGACAGGAAGCGCATCTTCGAGGCCAATTGCCCAGCTTGTTTGCAGCGGTAGTCAAAGTCTTCGGCCAGTGTGTGGTTGAAGAACAGAATCGCCTCGCCCACCGCCATGCCGTTTTTCGTCCCGCCAAAACACAGCACGTCGACGCCGGCCTTCCAGGTCAGGTCCGCTGGGGTGCAGCCGAGGAACGCGCAGGCGTTGGAGAAACGCGCGCCGTCCATGTGCAGGTTCAGGCCCAGTTCCTTGCAGGTGGCGCTGATGGCGCGGATTTCGTCCGGTGTGTAGACGCTGCCGACTTCAGTGGCTTGGGTCAGGGTCACAACGCGGGGTTTAGGGTAGTGGATGTCCTGGCGCTTGAGCGCCACTTCGCGGATCGATTCCGGCGTCAGCTTGCCGTTTTCGGTGCGGGCGATCAGCAGTTTGGAGCCGTTGGAGAAGAATTCCGGGGCGCCACATTCGTCGGTTTCGACGTGGGCGGTTTCCGAGCAGATCACGCTGTGGTAACTCTGGCACAGCGACGACAGGGCCAGGGAGTTGGCCGCGGTGCCGTTGAAGGCGAAGAACACTTCACAGTCGGTTTCGAACAGCTTGCGGAAATCATCGGACGCGCGCGCGGTCCATTCATCGTCGCCATAGGCGCGCTGGTGGCCGTGGTTGGCCTGTTCCATGGCAGCCCAGGCTTCGGGGCAAATACCGGAATAGTTGTCGCTGGCGAATTGTTGGCTCTTGTCGGTCATGGCCGTTTTCCGTAATCGAGGCGCAAGGGATAAAAGCGCCGCGTGGTCAATGATGGTGCGCACTGTACCGAAGATCATCCGGCAAGCGCACGGGATGTTGCTTTCTGACAAACACAAGGAACGACGGCAATTATGCACATGCGCACACGCGACGGCGCGCTCGATCTGCTCAAGTGGCTGGCGCTGCTGAGCATGCTGCTTGATCACCTGCGATATGTCGGCTTCTCCGCCGATTGGCTGTATGTGCCGGGGCGCCTGGCGTTTCCCTGGTTCTGCCTGGCGATGGCGGCCAATCTCGCGCGGGCTGATAGCCTTAAAGTCGATGGCCGGTGGCGCTACCTTGGATGGTTACTGTTGTTCAGCGCCCTCAGCGAAATTCCCTACCGACTGTTCATACCCGATCCCGACACCCTGAACGTGTTGCCAACCCTGGTGCTTGGCCTGCTGGTGGCCCGTGGCTGGCAGCAGCCAACGTCCGTGGCGCGCTTGCTCTCGGTGGCTGCGGCGCTGCTGGCGATGCTGTTTTCCAAGTACCTGATGTTCGGTTTTTTCGGCGTGCTGCTGCCGCTGGCGTTGCTGCTGGTGTATCGCCGGCCGTGGTACTTCAGCCTGTTGGCGGGTCTGGTGTGCCTGGCTGCCAATCAATGGCAGGTGCTGTATCTCGCCGCCCGCGTTGGTAATGCTGCGGCGATTCTCGGGTTGATCGCATGCCTGATCGCGCCATTGCTCGGACTGTTCCTGTTGCGACACGCACAGGGCGTAAAACCACCGCCGATGCGGCGTTGGGCTTATGCGCTGTATCCGTTGCATTTCCTGTTGTTGCTGGCCGTGCGCCAGGTCATCGCCTGACACCGCTCACCTGTGGCGAGGGAGCTTGCTCCCGCTGGGTTGCGCAGCAGCCCCGGCCTGGCTGGCCTCTCAATACCTGATGCAGTGGGATACCAGGGCCGGGGAGTCCTTCGGCCTCTAGCGGGAGCAAGCTCCCTCGCCACGGAGCTATTCGCCACCGGGCCATTTCAGGCCATGTCGTAAACGCACCTTTGCGTGGCGTCCATAGGCATTTGGCCTGCCTGCGCCGGCCATACCATCGCATCCAAAGGGCACGGTCGAAAGACCCGTGCCTCACCGAGACGAAAGGCGCACAAGCCGCCGCTGGGAGAGACGCGATGTTCAGCAAGCAAGACCAGATCAAGGGTTACGACGATGCACTGCTGGCGGCGATGAATGCCGAGGAGCAACGCCAGGAAGATCACATCGAGCTGATCGCGTCAGAGAACTACACCAGCCAGCGCGTCATGGAAGCCCAGGGCAGCGGCCTGACCAACAAGTACGCCGAAGGCTATCCGGGCAAGCGCTACTACGGTGGCTGCGAGCACGTCGACAAGGTGGAAGCCCTGGCCATCGAACGCGCCAAGCAGCTGTTCGGCGCCGATTACGCCAACGTCCAGCCGCACTCCGGTTCCTCGGCCAACAGCGCCGTGTACCTGGCGCTGATCCAGCCGGGCGACACCATCCTCGGCATGAGCCTGGCCCACGGCGGCCACCTGACCCACGGCGCCAAAGTGTCGTCCTCGGGCAAGCTGTACAACGCCGTTCAGTACGGTATCAACACCGATACCGGTCTGATCGATTACGACGAAGTCGAGCGTCTCGCCGTCGAGTGCCAGCCAAAAATGATCGTCGCCGGTTTCTCTGCGTACTCCAAGACCCTGGATTTCCCGCGTTTCCGTCAGATCGCCGACAAGGTCGGTGCACTGCTGTTCGTCGACATGGCGCATGTGGCCGGTCTGGTTGCCGCTGGCCTGTACCCGAACCCGCTGCCGTACGCCGATGTGGTCACGACCACCACGCACAAAACCCTGCGCGGTCCACGGGGCGGTCTGATCCTGGCCAAGTCCAACGAAGAAATCGAGAAGAAGCTCAACGCCGCGGTATTCCCCGGCGCCCAGGGCGGCCCGTTGATGCATGTGATCGCCGGCAAAGCGGTGTGCTTCAAGGAAGCGCTGGAGCCTGGCTTCAAGGCGTATCAGCAGCAGGTGATCGACAACGCCCAGGCCATGGCCGGCGTATTCATCAAGCGCGGTTATGACGTGGTGTCCGGCGGCACCGACAACCACCTGTTCCTGGTCAGCCTGATCCGCCAGGGCCTCACCGGCAAAGACGCCGACGCCGCGCTGGGTCGCGCCCACATCACCGTCAACAAAAACGCCGTGCCGAACGACCCGCAATCGCCGTTCGTGACCTCCGGCCTGCGCATCGGCACCCCGGCCGTGACCACCCGTGGCTTCAAGGTCAGCCAGTGCACCGAACTCGCCGGCTGGATCTGCGACATCCTCGACAACCTCGGCGATGCCGACGTCGAAGCGAACGTCGCCAAGCAAGTCGCGGCCCTGTGCGCCGACTTCCCGGTTTATCGTTGAGTGCGGTTTTGGAGTAAATGACTATGCAACGCTACTCAGGCTTCGGCCTCTTCAAGCACTCTCTGAGCCACCACGAAAACTGGCAGAAAATGTGGCGCACGCCGACCCCGAAAAAGGTCTACGACGTGGTCATCGTCGGCGGTGGCGGGCATGGTCTGGCGACTGCTTACTACCTGGCCAAGGAGCACGGCATCACCAACGTCGCCGTGGTCGAGAAAGGCTGGCTGGGCGGCGGTAACACCGCGCGCAACACCACCATCGTGCGTTCCAACTACCTGTGGGACGAATCGGCGCACCTGTACGAGCACGCGATGAAACTGTGGGAAGGTCTGTCCCAGGACCTCAACTACAACGTGATGTTCTCCCAGCGCGGCGTCTACAACCTGTGCCACACCCTGCAGGACATCCGTGATTCCGAGCGTCGGGTCAGCGCCAACCGCCTCAACGGCGTCGATGGCGAACTGCTCGATGCCAAGCAAGTCGCCGACGAGATCCCGTACCTCGACTGCTCGAAAAACACCCGCTACCCGGTGATGGGCGCCACCGTCCAGCGTCGCGGCGGTGTGGCCCGTCACGATGCCGTGGCCTGGGGCTTTGCCCGCGCCGCCGACGCCCTCGGCGTGGACCTGATCCAGCAGACCGAAGTGATCGGTTTCCGCAAGGAAAACGGCGTATGCATCGGCGTGGAAACCAACAAAGGCTTTATCGGCGCCAAACGCGTCGGCGTGGTCACCGCCGGTAACTCCGGGCACATGGCCAGACTCGCCGGTTTCCGCCTGCCGATCGAATCTCATCCGCTGCAAGCGCTGGTGTCCGAGCCGATCAAGCCGATTATCGACAGCGTGATCATGTCCAACGCCGTGCACGGTTACATCAGCCAGTCCGACAAAGGCGACCTGGTAATCGGTGCCGGCATCGACGGCTACAACGGCTACGGCCAGCGCGGTTCGTACCCGGTGATCGAGCACACCATCCAGGCCATCGTCGAGATGTTCCCGGTGCTCTCGCGGGTGCGCATGAACCGTCAGTGGGGCGGCATCGTCGACACCACGCCGGACGCCTGCCCGATCATCTCGAAAACCCCGGTACCGAACATGTTCTTCAACTGCGGTTGGGGCACCGGTGGCTTCAAGGCCACGCCCGGCTCGGGCAACGTGTTTGCCGCGAGCCTGGCCAAGGGTGAAATGCACCCATTGGCCGCTCCTTTCTCCATCGACCGTTTCCACAACGGTGCGTTGATCGATGAACACGGCGCAGCTGCGGTCGCCCACTAACAGGAGAAATCCCTATGTTGCATATCTTCTGTCCTCACTGCGGCGAACTGCGCTCCGAAGAGGAATTCCACGCATCCGGCCAGGCGCACATCCCGCGTCCACTGGACCCGGCGGCCTGCACCGACGAGGAGTGGGGCGACTACATGTTCTTCCGCGACAACCCGCGCGGCCTGCACCATGAGTTGTGGATTCACGCTGCCGGTTGCCGCCAGTACTTCAACGCGACCCGCGACACCGTGACCTACGAAATTCTCGAAACCTACAAGATCGGCACCAAGCCACAATTCACCGACAAGACCGAGAGCCCGAAAGCGGCGACCACGGCTCTGGGAGAGAAGGTATGAGCCAGATCAATCGCCTGTCCAACGGCGGCCGGATCGACCGCAACAAAGTGCTGAGCTTCACCTTCAACGGCCAGACTTACAAAGGCTTTGAAGGCGATTCCCTGGCGGCTGCGCTGCTGGCCAACGGTGTCGACATCATCGGCCGCAGCTTCAAGTATTCGCGGCCGCGCGGCATCTTCGCCGCCGGTGCCGAAGAGCCCAACGCGGTGCTGCAGATCGGCGCCACCGAAGCCACGCAAATCCCGAACGTGCGCGCCACGCAACAGGCGCTGTATCAGGGCCTGGTCGCCACCAGCACTAACGGTTGGCCGAGCGTCAACAATGACGTGATGGGGATTCTCGGCAAGGTCGGCGGCAAGCTGATGCCGCCGGGCTTCTACTACAAAACCTTCATGTACCCGCAATCGTTCTGGATGACTTACGAAAAGTACATTCGTAAGGCCGCCGGCCTGGGTCGCTCGCCGACCGAGAACGATCCGGACACCTACGACTACATGAACCAGCACTGCGACGTGCTGATCGTCGGCGCCGGCCCGGCTGGCCTGGCGGCCGCACTGGCCGCCGCGCGCAGCGGGGCCCGGGTGATCCTGGCCGATGAACAGGAAGAGTTCGGCGGCAGCCTGCTCGATTCCCGCGAAAGCCTCGACGGCAAACCCGCGGCTGAATGGGTGGCGAGCGTTATCGCCGAATTGAAAGACACGCCGGACGTGCTGTTGTTGTCGCGCGCCACGGTCAACGGTTACCACGACCACAACTTCCTGACCATTCACGAACGCCTGACCGATCACCTCGGCGACCGCGCGCCGATTGGCCAGGTGCGCCAGCGCATCCACCGGGTTCGCGCCAAGCGTGTGGTACTGGCGACCGGTACCCATGAACGTCCGCTGGTCTATGGCAACAACGACGTGCCGGGCAACATGCTGGCCGGTGCGGTGTCGACTTACGTGCGCCGCTACGGCGTGGCGCCGGGCAAGAAACTGGTGCTGTCGACCAACAACGATCACGCCTACCGCGTGGCCCTGGATTGGCTGGATGCGAGCCTGCAAGTGGTCGCCATCGCCGATGCCCGCAGCAACCCGCGCGGTGCGCTGGTGGAAGAGGCGCGCGCCAAAGGCATCCGCATCCTCACCGGCAGCGCCGTGATCGAAGCCCGTGGCACCAAGCGTGTGACTGCTGCGCGCATCGCCGCGATCGACGTTAAAGCCCACAAAGTCACCAGCCCAGGCGAGTGGCTCGACTGCGACCTGGTGGCCAGCTCCGGCGGCTACAGCCCGGTGGTTCACCTGGCGTCGCACTTGGGTGGCAAGCCGATCTGGCGTGAAGACATCCTCGGTTTCGTACCGGGCGAAGCGCCGCAGAAACGCGTGTGCGTTGGCGGCATCAATGGCGTCTACGGTCTCGGCGATACGCTCGCCGACGGTTTCGAAGGTGGCGCCCGCGCGGCCAGTGAAGCCGGTTTCGGCGTGGTCGAAGGCACCTTGCCGAAAGCCTTGAGCCGTCTTGAAGAGCCAACCTTGGCGCTGTTCCAGGTGCCGCACGAAAAGAACTCGGCGCGTGCACCGAAGCAATTCGTCGACTTCCAGAACGACGTCACTGCCGGCGGCATCGAACTGGCGACCCGTGAAGGTTTTGAGTCGGTCGAACACGTCAAGCGCTACACCGCGCTCGGCTTCGGCACCGACCAAGGCAAGCTCGGCAACGTCAACGGCCTGGCGATTGCGGCTCGCTCGCTGAACGTGACCATCCCGCAGATGGGCACCACCATGTTCCGCCCGAACTACACGCCGGTGACCTTCGGCGCGGTGGCCGGTCGGCACTGCGGGCACATCTTCGAACCGGTGCGCTTCACTGCGCTGCACCACTGGCACCTGAAAAACGGCGCCGAGTTCGAAGACGTCGGCCAATGGAAGCGCCCATGGTACTTCCCGAAAAACGGTGAAGACCTGCACGCCGCCGTGAAACGCGAATGCAAAGCCGTGCGCGACAGCGTCGGCCTGCTGGACGCCTCGACCCTGGGCAAGATCGACATTCAGGGCCCGGATGCCCGCGAGTTCCTCAACCGCATCTACACCAACGCCTGGACCAAGCTCGACGTGGGCAAAGCCCGCTACGGCCTGATGTGCAAAGAAGACGGCATGGTCTTCGACGACGGCGTGACGGCTTGCCTGGCCGACAACCATTTCGTCATGACCACCACCACCGGCGGCGCGGCGCGCGTACTGCAATGGCTGGAAATTTACCAACAGACCGAATGGCCAGACCTGAAGGTGTACTTCACGTCCGTGACCGATCATTGGGCAACCATGACCCTGTCCGGGCCGAACAGCCGTAAGCTGCTCAGCGAAGTCACGGACATTGATTTGAGCAACGATGCCTTCCCGTTCATGACCTGGAAAGAAGGCCTGGTCGGCGGTGTGCCGGCGCGGGTGTTCCGGATTTCGTTTACCGGTGAGCTGTCCTACGAAGTCAACGTGCAGGCCGACTACGCCATGGGCGTGCTGGAAAAAATCGTCGAGGCTGGCAAGCAGTACAACCTGACCCCGTACGGCACCGAGACCATGCACGTGCTGCGCGCTGAAAAGGGCTTCATCATCGTCGGCCAGGACACTGACGGCTCGATGACTCCGGACGACTTGAACATGGGCTGGTGCGTCGGTCGCACCAAACCGTTCTCGTGGATCGGCCAGCGCGGCATGAATCGTGAAGACTGTGGGCGGGATCAACGCAAGCAACTGGTGGGCCTCAAGCCGATCGACCCGACCAAATGGCTGCCGGAAGGCGCGCAACTGGTGTTCAACACCAAGCAAGCGATCCCGATGACCATGGTCGGCCACGTGACCTCAAGCTACGCGCACAACTCCCTGGGCTATTCGTTTGCCATGGGCGTGGTCAAGGGCGGCTTGAAGCGCATGGGCGAGCGGGTGTTCGCACCGCTGGCCGATGGCAGCGTGATCGAGGCGGAAATCGTGTCGTCGGTATTCTTCGATCCGAAGGGTGAGCGGCAGAACATCTAACACCACAGTCCCTGTGGGAGCGTGGCTTGCCCGCGATGGCGTCAGACCAGACAACACCTCTGCGACTGACGAATCGCCATCGCTGGCAAGCCAGCTCCCACAGGGTATGAAGAATTCAGGAACAGGTGCTTTATGACCACAGCCAATGTGTACCAACAACGCCCGACCACCGGGGCCAAGGCCGAGTCGTCGCTGCATCATGCCGACCTCGCCAGCCTGGTGGGCAAGGGCCGCAAAAATGCCGGCGTGATCGTGCGGGAAAAGAAACTCCTCGGCCACTTGACCCTCCGTGGCGACGGCCATGATGCCGCGTTCGCCGCCGGTGTGCACAAAGCCCTGGGCATCGAATTGCCGGGTGCGCTGGCCGTCATCGTCAAGGGCGAGACCAGCCTGCAATGGATGGGCCCGGATGAGTGGCTGCTGATCGTGCCGACCGGCGAAGAATTCGCCGCCGAACAGAAACTCCGTGAAGCGCTGGGTGACCTGCACATCCAGATCGTCAACGTCAGCGGCGGCCAGCAGATCCTCGAACTGAGCGGCCCGAACGTGCGCCAGGTGCTGATGAAGTCCACCAGCTACGACGTGCACCCCAACAGCTTCCCGGTGGGCAAAGCCGTGGGCACCGTGTTTGCGAAGTCGCAACTGGTGATCCGCCACACCGCCGAAGACACCTGGGAACTGCTGATTCGCCGCAGCTTCTCGGATTACTGGTGGTTGTGGTTGCAGGATGCGTCGGCTGAGTACGGCTTGAGCGTTCAGGCCTGACTAGTATTGAGTGGGGACTGCTTTTGTGGCGAGGGAGCTTGCTCCCGCTCGGCTGCGAAGCAGTCGCAACCCATGCGAGCGCATTCTTTCTGGAAGAACGCAGTTGCTGATTTTAGGGTTGCTTCGCAACCCAGCGGGAGCAAGCTCCCTCGCCACAGAACTTATTCGCCACACAGTTCGTTCTGCTCACAGATGTTGAAACAGGAGTCACCGCACCATGAGCCGCGCCCCAGACACATGGATTTTGACTGCCGACTGCCCTAGCGTGCTCGGCACGGTGGATGCGGTTACCCGCTTTTTGTTCGAGCAGGGCTGCTACGTCACCGAGCACCATTCCTTCGATGACCGGCTCTCGGGCCGTTTCTTCATTCGTGTGGAATTCCGTCAGCCGGACGGCTTTGACGAGCAGGGTTTCCGCGCTGGCTTGGCCGAGCGGGGTCAGGCCTTCGGCATGATCTTCGAGCTGACCGCGCCGAACTACCGGCCGAAAGTGGTGATCATGGTCTCCAAGGCCGATCACTGCCTCAACGACTTGCTCTACCGCCAGCGCATCGGCCAATTGTCGATGGACGTGGTCGCGGTGGTGTCCAACCACCCGGACCTCAAGCCGCTGGCCGACTGGCACCAGATCCCCTACTACCATTTCCCCCTGGACCCCAATGACAAACCGTCCCAGGAGCGTCAGGTGTGGCAAGTGGTGGAAGACTCCGGCGCTGAACTGGTGATCCTTGCGCGCTACATGCAGGTGCTGTCGCCGGAGCTGTGCCGCAAGCTCGATGGCAAGGCGATCAACATTCATCACTCGCTGCTGCCGGGTTTCAAGGGCGCCAAGCCGTATCACCAGGCCTACAACAAAGGCGTAAAACTGGTCGGCGCCACGGCGCACTACATCAATAACGACCTCGACGAAGGCCCGATCATTGCCCAGGGTGTCGAGGTGGTGGACCACAGTCACTACCCGGAAGATTTGATCGCCAAGGGGCGGGATATCGAGGGCCTGACGTTGGCACGGGCGGTGGGTTATCACATTGAGCGCAGGGTGTTTTTGAACGCCAATCGCACGGTCGTTCTTTAGATCGCCATCGCTGGCAAGCCAGCTCCCACAGGGATGTGTGAATCCACCACGAATCCTGTGGGAGCTGGCTTGCCAGCGATGAGGCCTTAACAGGCAATACAACAATCAGCATCTGTACCCGAGCATTTAACGCGCTGCCTGCCTGGGCAACGCAGTTCCATAAAAACAACAGCGAGGTGAAAGCATGTCTGGCAATCGTGGTGTGGTGTATCTCGGCAGTGGCAAGGTCGAAGTGCAGAAAATCGACTATCCGAAAATGCAGGACCCGCGCGGCAGGAAGATCGAACACGGCGTCATCCTGCGTGTGGTGTCCACCAACATCTGTGGTTCCGACCAGCACATGGTGCGCGGCCGGACCACGGCGCAGACCGGTCTGGTGCTGGGCCATGAAATTACCGGTGAAGTGATCGAAAAGGGCAGCGACGTCGAGAACCTGAAGATCGGTGATCTGGTGTCGGTGCCGTTCAACGTTGCGTGCGGGCGCTGCCGTTCCTGCAAAGAGCAACACACCGGCGTGTGCCTGACCGTTAACCCGGCCCGTGCCGGTGGCGCCTATGGCTATGTCGACATGGGCGACTGGACCGGCGGCCAGGCCGAATACGTGCTGGTGCCGTACGCCGATTTCAACCTGCTCAAACTGCCGGACCGCGACAAGGCCATGGAGAAAATCCGTGACCTGACCTGCCTCTCCGACATCCTGCCGACCGGTTACCACGGTGCCGTCACCGCAGGCGTGGGCCCCGGCAGCACGGTGTACATCGCCGGTGCTGGCCCTGTCGGCCTGGCCGCTGCCGCTTCCGCTCGGCTGTTGGGCGCGGCGGTGGTGATCATCGGCGACGTCAACTCGATCCGCCTGGCGCACGCCAAGGCTCAGGGTTTTGAAGTGGTCGACCTGTCGACCGACACCCCGCTGCATGAACAGATCGCCGCATTGCTGGGCGAGCCTGAGGTGGACTGCGCGGTGGACTGCGTGGGCTTCGAAGCCCGTGGTCACGGCCATGACGGCGTGAAGCACGAGGCCCCGGCCACCGTGCTCAACTCGCTGATGGGCGTGGTTCGCGTAGCAGGCAAGATCGGTATCCCTGGCCTGTACGTCACCGAAGATCCGGGCGCCGTGGACGCCGCCGCGAAAATGGGCAGCCTGAGCATCCGCTTCGGCCTCGGCTGGGCCAAGTCCCACAGCTTCCACACCGGCCAGACTCCGGTGATGAAGTACAACCGCCAGTTGATGCAGGCGATCATGTGGGACCGCATCCACATTGCCGACATCGTCGGCGTGGAAGTCATCAGCCTGGATGACGCCCCACGCGGCTATGGCGAGTTCGATGCCGGTGTGCCGAAGAAATTCGTGATCGACCCGCACAAGTTGTTCAGCGCGGCGTAAGTGTTCATGCGGTGATAAGCGGCGACCTTCGGGTCGCCGTTTTTTTTCCAAAAACGCTGCGACCGGCGCACGGGGGAACATGTGGCGGCGGTGTCAGTCCAAACCGCAGTTTTCCGGCCGTTAGCGCGGGCGGTTTTGATGGCACAAGAGGATGTCTGGATGAAGATTTCACGCGGTTTTGCCCTGGCCTCACTGATGACCGTCGCGGCGGGCCCGGTGTTTGCCGCCGGTTTCAGCCTCGATGACGTGAACAAAGCGGTGTCCGGCATGCAGGGCGGCAACAATGCCGCGACGCAAGCGGCGCCGACCTCGGAAACCGCCGGCCTGCTCGGGGCGCTGACCAAGCAACTGGGCGTCACCCCGCAGCAAGCGGTGGGCGGTACCGGCGCCATGTTGGGGCTGGCGAAGAACAAACTGAGTTCGACCGATTATTCGCAACTGGCCAAGGAAGTGCCAGGGCTGGACAAGCTGTCCGGTGGCGGCGAGATGGGTGCACTGGCCGGTCTGCTCGGCTCGTCGGGCAAGTCCGCCGGCCTCGAAAATGCGCTGGGTAACGTCAAGGACACCAGTGACCTGAACAGCGCGTTCGGCGCGCTGGGCATGGACAGCGGCATGATCGGCCAGTTTGCCCCGGTGATCCTGCAATACCTCGGCCAGCAAGGCGTCGGCGGCTCGTTGCTGCAAAGCCTGGGCGGGATCTGGGGCACCGGCAGCTAAAGGCGTTCGCCGCGCAAAGTGGCGATCCGCTGGTCTTTCTCGGTCCAGAGCTGGTTGACCCAGTTCTGGACGTGCTGACGAAACACCGGATCGTTTTCGTAATCGCCTTGCCACAGTGCCGGGTCAAGGTCGCGGGTCTGGATGTCGATGATGACCTTGGGCACCGCGCCGCTGATCAAATCCCAAAACCCCGGAATCTTCTGCTGCGGATACACCACCGTGACGTCGAGGATTGCGTCCAGTTGTTCGCCCATCGCCGCCAGTACAAACGCCACGCCGCCGGCCTTGGGTCGCAGCAGGTGGGTGAAGGGTGACTGCTGCTGGGTGCTTTTCGCCGCTGTGTAGCGGGTGCCTTCGAGGTAATTGACCACGGTCACCGGTTGGCGCTTGAACAACTCGCACGCGGCTTTGGTGATCTCCAGATCCTTGCCGGCCAGCTCAGGGTTTTTCGCCACGAAGGCCTTGGAGTAGCGCTTCATGAACGGGTAATCCAGCGCCCACCAGGCGAGGCCGAGGAACGGCACCCAGATCAGTTCTTTCTTGAGAAAGAATTTGAAGAACGGCGTGCGCCGGTTCAACGCCTGGATCAGCGCCGGTATGTCGACCCAGGATTGGTGGTTGCTGATCACCAGGTACGAAGTGTCGCCGCGCAGATCGACGCCGCCACGGATGTCCCACTGCGTGGGGATGCACAGCTTGAAGATCAGCTTGTCGATCTCGGCCCAGGTCTCGGCGATCCACATCACCGCCCACGAAGCGTAATCGCGAAAGCGGCCGGGCAGGACCAGTTTGAGCAGGGCAAACACCATCAGCGGCCCGATCAGGACCAGGGTGTTGAGCAGTAACAGCAGGGTAACCAGACAGCCGGTGAGCAGGCGGCGCATAAGTAACTCTTGAAAACGGTTGGGCGCGCCATGATAAGCAGCTTCGCGCGGCAGGCCAAATCGACGGCGACGAATGTTTCACTTTTGCACCGGTATGCTCCACGGCTTGGCCACAGGCTCGGCGCTGCTCCAACTATCGGTGCTTTTCGCGGTCTAGACTCCGCATGTGCCTTCATTACTCAAGGAAGCCCCTTCCGTGAAATCCGTCCTTGCCCTGCTGTCCCTGATTGCCCTGCCCGTGCTGGCCGCCGAGCCAACCTTGTACGGCCGCTACGAATACATCGCGCTGCCGGAACTCGGCGGCGAAGTGCTCAAGGCCAAAATGGACACCGGCGCGCTGACGGCGTCGCTGTCGGCCAAGGACATCGAGACCTTTACCCGTAATGGCGAAGACTGGGTGCGGTTCCGCCTGGCCACCAAGGACGCCAGCAACAAGGTCTATGAGCACAAGGTCGCGCGCATCAGCAAGATCAAGAGCCGCGCCGATGAAGATGACGAAGATCGCGAAGTGACCGAGGTCGCCAAGCGCCCGGTGGTCGATCTGGAACTGTGCCTGGGCGACGTCAAGCGCACGGTCGAAGTCAACCTCACCGACCGCAGCAGCTTCAACTATCCGTTGCTGATCGGTGCAAAGGCCCTGCGTGAATTTGGCGCCGCCGTTAACCCGGCGCGGCGCTTTACCGCCGACAAACCTGACTGCTGATCAGGCCAGGCCTGATTGACGGGACGCGCGACTTGGGAGCACCGTGGCGCAACTTAATTGCCAGGCTCGGATGCCATGCCCCACATCCTGATAGTCGAAGACGAAGCAGCGATCGCCGATACGCTGATTTTTGCCCTGCAGAGTGAAGGCTTTACCACCACCTGGTTGAGCCTCGGTGCCGCCGCGCTCGAACATCAGCGCCAGTCCCCGGCCGATCTGCTCATCCTGGACATCGGCCTGCCGGACATCAGCGGTTTCGAAACCTGCAAGCAATTGCGCCGCTTCAGTGAGGTGCCAGTGATGTTCCTCAGCGCGCGCGATGCGGAAATCGACCGCGTCGTCGGCCTGGAGATCGGCGCCGACGATTACGTGGTCAAGCCGTTCAGCCCCCGGGAAGTGGCGGCGCGGGTACGGGCCATTCTCAAACGCATGGCCCCGCGTCCGGTAGCGGAGCCCGGCTCGACGCTGTTTCAGCTCGACGCCGAGCGGGCGCAGATCAGTTATCGCGGCAAAGCCCTGAGCCTGACCCGCCACGAATTTCGCCTGTTGCAGTGCTTGCTGGCCCAGCCGGAGCGGGTGTTCAGCCGCGAACAATTGCTCGATGCCCTCGGCGTGGCGGCCGATGCCGGTTACGAGCGCAGCATCGACAGCCACATCAAAAGCGTGCGCGCCAAATTGCGCCTGGTGGTAGCGGACGCCGAGCCGATCCAGACCCATCGTGGCCTCGGCTACAGCTACAACCCGGGCAACAGCTGATGCCGCTGGGGATCCGGATTTTCCTGGTCTACCTGATGTTTATCGGGTTGACCGGTTACTTCGTGCTCAACACCGTGATGGAAGAAATCCGCCCCGGCGTGCGCCAGTCCACCGAAGAAACCCTGGTGGACACCGCCAACCTGCTGGCGGAAATCCTGCGCGACGACTTCAAGGCCGGCACCCTCAGCGAGAATCGCTGGCCGCAATTGCTCAACGAATACGGCGAGCGCCAGCCCAACGCCAGCATCTGGGGCCTGGCGAAGAACCAGGTCAATCACCGCATCTACGTCACCGACGCCCGAGGCATCGTGGTGCTGGACTCCAGCGGCACGGCGGTCGGCCAGGATTACTCGCGCTGGAATGACGTCTACCTGACGTTGCGTGGCCAATACGGCGCGCGCTCGACCCGCAGCGATCCGCAGGACGCCGGCTCGTCGGTGATGCACGTCGGCGCACCGATCCGCGACAACGGCCAGATCATCGGCGTGGTCACCGTGGCCAAGCCCAACAGTTCGCTGCAACCCTACGTCGAACGCACCGAACGGCGGCTGCTCGGCTATGGCGCGGGGTTGATCGTCCTCGGTCTGCTGTTTGGAGCGTTGTTGTCCTGGTGGCTCAGCGCCTCGCTGCGGCGCCTCACGGCGTACGCCCAGGCCGTCAGTGAAGGCCGGCGCGTGGCAGTGCCGCACTATCGCGGCGGCGAGCTGCAACAACTGGCCACGGCCGTGGAGCAGATGCGTACGCAACTGGAGGGCAAGGCCTACGTCGAGCGCTACGTTCACACCTTGACGCATGAATTGAAAAGCCCGCTGGCGGCGATTCGCGGCGCAGCGGAATTGCTCGAAGGCGAGATGCCGACCGAGCAACGCCAGCGCTTCGTCAGCAACATCGACAGCGAAAGCGCGCGCCTGCAGCAGTTGATCGAGCGCCTGCTGAACCTGGCCCAAGTCGAGCAACGTCAAGGCTTGGAAGAACGGGTCGAGGTGCCGCTGGCGGCGCTGCTGGATCAGGTGTTGCAAGCCCAGGCAGCGCGCATCGAGGGCCGGCACCTGCGCATCGAGCAGAACGTCGCGGCGGGTATTTCGCTCAGCGGCGAACCTTTCCTGCTGCGCCAGGCCCTCGGCAATCTGCTGGAAAATGCGCTGGACTTCACCCCCGTCGGTGGCGTTGTGCGATGCAGCGCAGTACGGGTCGACGGGCAACTGGCGTTCACCCTGTTCAACGAAACCGCAGCGATCCCCGACTACGCACTGCCGCGCCTGACCGAGCGCTTCTACTCACTGCCGCGCCCGGAGACGGGGCGTAAAAGCACCGGGTTGGGGCTTAACTTCGTCGAAGAGGTCATCAAGCTGCACGGCGGTGCGTTGCAGATCGGCAACGTCGACGGCGGTGTGGAGGTGAGGCTCCGGCTACCCTGACGTGCCCGCTCGCTTCTTTGCTCTGAGCGACATCTCCACAAAGTCTCCACATCCCCTCCATAAAGCCCCCACACAGCCCGGCCAGACTCGCCCTCATTCAACCAGGGAGAGACCCGATGAACCGAAGCCTGACTATCAAACTGGGGGTGATTGCGCTCCTGATTCTGTCGCTGCTGATTCCGCTGTTGATGATTGACGGGATGATCGATGAGCGGCAAAACCTGCGCGACGGGGTGCTCGACGAGATTGCCCGCAGTTCCAGTTTCAGCCAGCAACTCAACGGGCCGCTGATCGTGGTGCCGTACCGCAAGCAGGTGCGTGTGTGGAAGACCCGGGAAAAGGATGGTGCGCGTTACCTGGAAACAGCGGAGCAGGCCGGGCAGTTGCTGTTTTTGCCGGAGCATTTCGAGCTTGATGGCAAGGTCCAGACCGAGTTGCGGGCGCGGGGTATTTACCAGGCGCGGCTGTTTCATGCGGACAATCGGATCAGCGGGCGTTTTTCGATTCCCGAGCGTTACGGGGTCACCAAGGACTTCGCTGATTACCAGTTTGAGCGGCCGTTCCTGACCCTGGGGATCAGCGATATCCGTGGCATCGAAAACGCCTTGAAGCTGCAAGTGAACCAACAGACCGTGGATTTCGCCCCGGGCACTCAGGTCGGCTGGCTGGGTGAAGGCGTGCACGCGCCGCTGCCGATGCTCGACCCGCAACGCCAGATGGACCTGGCGTTTGGCTTTGACCTGCGCCTGCAAGGCACCGGGCAACTGCAAGTGTTGCCGGTGGGTAAGACCAGCAAAGTGCACCTGGCCGCCAATTGGCCGCACCCGAGTTTTATCGGCAACTACTTGCCGGCGACGCGGGAGATCACTGACCAGGGTTTCAGCGCCGATTGGCAAACCTCGTTTTTTTCCACCAACCTCGAAGAAGCCTTGGGCCAATGCCAGCTCAGCGACGGCTGCGCCGAGTTCAAGAGCCGCAGTTTCGGCGTGAGTTTCATCGAGCCGGTGGACCAGTATTTGAAAAGTGACCGGGCGATCAAATACGCCTTGTTGTTCATCGCCCTGACCTTCGCCGGTTTCTTTCTGTTCGAAGTGCTCAAGCGCCTGGCAGTGCACCCGATCCAGTACGCCCTGGTCGGCGCGGCACTGGCATTGTTCTACCTGTTGCTGCTGTCGCTGTCGGAGCACCTGGGATTTGCCCTGGCGTATCTGCTGTCGGCCAGCGCCTGTGTGTTGTTGATCGGGTTCTATGTGTGCCACGTGCTGCGCAGCGTGCGCCATGGCCTGGGTTTTTCCGCAAGTTTGGCGGCGCTGTACGGTTTGCTCTACGGGCTGCTGAGCGCTGAGGACTACGCACTGCTGATGGGCTCGCTGCTGCTGTTCGGTTTGCTCGGGATGTTTATGGTGCTGACCCGCAAACTCGACTGGTACGGCGTGGGGTTCAAACCGGGCAAGCCGCTGGCGTTTGATATCGGAGAGGTGCAGTGAGCGGGTGGTTGGGGTTGCGCGAAGAGCGTCGCGAGGTGGCGGGATTGGTCAGGCGGATTTTGCAGTGCCTGCCTGATGAACCGGGTGGCTGCATTCGCGAGCAGGCTCACTCCTACACTGGGTTTGAGGTGTTGCACCCATTGAGTGAACAACCCAAAACCCTGCGGGAGCGAGCCTGCTCGCGAAAAGGCCAGCGCTAGAGATTCACAGCTTAGGCATGGTCGCCAGCATCGATGGCCGCTGGCTCACTTCGAAGTACCACGCCGCCAGTTGCGGATTGGCAACGCGCCACTCCAGATCCGGGTGGCGCAGGTCGAGGTAACCGAGGGCGCAGGCCACGCTGATCGCCGCCACATCAAAATGGCTGGTCAGTTCGGCGATGGCCTCGGCTTCGAAAGCGGCCAGGGTGCGGCGGATTTTTTCGCGCTGGCCGTCCAGCCATTCATCCCAGTGCTTGTCCGCCGGGCGCAGGGCCAGTTCGTAGCGCAGCAGCAGGGCGGCGTCCATCGCGCCATCGGCCATTGAGGCCAGGGTCAGGCGTCGCCAGCGGGCTGCGCCTTCCTTGGGGATCAACGGATTGCCCACGTGTTGCTGGTCGAGGTAATCGAGGATCACTCGACTGTCGTGGATCAGGTTGCCATCCGCCAGGCGCAGCGCGGGGACCTTGCCCACCGGGTTTTCCTCGATCAGCGCCGGGTCTGGGACCACCGGGGTCGGCACGCTGGTTTGCAGCGCCACACGGTCGACCTGGCCGGTCTCGTGCAACAGCACCATGATCTTGCGCACAAAGGGTGACAGGGTGTTGTGGAACAGGGTCATGCTCGGGGCGGCCATCGGCGTTTCCTCCAGGGGGCAGAGGCCAAGCCTAGTCAGTTCGGCGCGGACTGGCGAGTGCGATATCGAAGCTTTCTTACGTCTTTTTCAGCAAGCCGTATATCCCCAACAGCGCTGGTATGCCGAGACCGAGCCAGCTCAGGCTGTCCCAGGCGCCATCCCCCAGCAGTGCGGCGAACAGCCCCGTGGCGCTGAGCAGGGCGATCACCACCGGCACGCCGAAGACTTTCCAGAAACTCGACTGACGCGGCTTCATGCCGTGGCCTCGGCTTCCACGGTAAGCGACTTCTTCGCGGCCTTGCGCCGCACGACCCACAAATACACGCCGCTGCCGAGCACGATGATCGTCAGCACATCGAGCACGGCCCAGAGGATCTGCATCGGCCGGCCGCCGTAGTCGCCGAAATGCAACGGTTGCGACAGGCCCATGGCGTCCATGTACCACGGTCGCTCGGCCACCGCGGTGACCTTCAGGGTGGTGGCGTCGATCAGCACCGGGGTCAGCAAGTGCGAGGTCAGGTGAGTGCTGCCTTTCATGAACACCGCGTAGTGATGCTCACTGGAGAACCGTGTTCCGGGGAAGGCAATGAAATCGGTGGTCATGCCCGGCGCCGCTTCCTTGGCGATCTCCAGCAACCGTGTGGCCGGGGCCAGTTGTGTCAGCGGCGGCGCGCCACGGTAGGGCTCGATCATCGCGCCGAGGGCTTCGTTGCGCCATGCGGCGATCAACAGGTCGGCGCAGGCGCTGATCACCCCGGTCACGCCCACTACCAGCGCCCATGTCAGGGTGACCACGCCGATCAGGTTGTGCAGGTCGAGCCAGCGCAGGCGCGTGGATTTGTCGTTGCGCACCGTGGCGAACTTCAGGCGGCGCATGAACGGCAGGTACAGCACGGTGCCGGAGACGATCGCCACCACGAACAGCACGCCCATGAACGCCAGCAGCAGCTTGCCGGGCAGGCCGGCGAACATATCGACGTGCAGACGCAGCATGAACAGCATGAAACCGCCATTGGCCGACGGTGTTTCCAGCGCTTCGCCGGTGCGGGCGTCGAGCATGAAAGTGTGGGATTCGTTGGGACCGGTGCCGGCGGTTTTGGCCATGATCGCGGTTACCGCGTTCGGCTCGTCTTCCGACTCACCGAAATACTGCATCACTTCGCCCGGCCGGTGTTTCTCGGCGGCTTCCACCAATTGCTGCAGGTTCAGGCGCGGCGTGTCCGCCGGCATCTCGCGCACTTCAGGGGCGTCGCCCAGCAAGTGGTCGATCTCGTGATGGAAGATCAACGGCAGGCCGGTCAGCGCCAGCATCAGCAGGAACACGGTGCAAATCAGGCTGGTCCAGGTATGGACGAAGGACCAGCGGCGAATTGTTTTACTTTTCATTTCCAGACCTTCAGAAAGCCAAAGCCGTCCAGGAGAGGACGGCTCGGTTTTTACTACGTATTACGGCAACAAATTACCACTTGTAACTGGCGCTGGCGACGACGCTGCGTTGGTCGCCGTAGTAGCAGTAGAAGCTGTCACAGGTGGAGATGTAGTCCTTGTCCAGCAGGTTGGTGGCGTTGAGTGCCAGCGACGCGCCTTTGAGGCTGTTATCGAGGCGACCGAGGTCGTAATGCACGGCGGCGTCGAACACGGTGTAGGCCTTGGCTTTGCCCAGCCAGGTGTTGCCCTGGTCGCCGTAGGTGTTGCCGGTGTAGCGCGCGCCGGCGCCGAGGCCGAAGCCGTCGAGCACACCGTTGTGCCAGGTGTAGTCAGCCCACAGCGAGGCTTGTTGGTTCGGCATCAATTGCAGACGGTTGCCCTTGTTGTCGCCTTTCTGCACTTCGGACTTGGCCAGGGTATAGGCGGCGATGATTTTCAGGTTGTCGGTGACGTCGGACACCGCTTCCAGCTCCAGGCCCTTGACCTTCACTTCGCCGGTCTGGCTGGTGATCGGGGTGGCGCCGACGGTGGTGGTGACCGAGACATTTTTCTGGGTCAGGTCATACACGGCGGCGGTCAACAGGGTTTTGCTGCCCGGTGGCTGATACTTGATGCCCAGTTCCCACTGCTTGCCTTCGGTCGGCTTGAAGCTTTCGGTGCTGGAGGCCGAGGCGCCGGTGGTCGGCTGGAAGGATTCGGCGTACGACAAGTACGGCACGAAACCGGAGTCGAACACGTAGCTGATCGCCGCGTTGCCGCTGAATTTCTTGTCACGCTGGGTGTTGGTCGCGTCGCCACGGTTGAAGAATTCGGTGCTGGTGTGCACCCAGTCTTCACGCCCGCCGAGGGTCAGTCGCCACTGGTCGAGGGCCATCTGGTCCTGGGCGTAGACGCCGGTCTGGTAGGTTTTCTGATTGAGGTCGTAGAACGCGGTGGAGCGATCCGGACGGGTGATCGGCAAACCGTGGATCGGGTTGTTGACGTTGATCGCCGGCGCGCTACCGAAGATCGAGGTGTAGTTGGTGTTGTTGCGCTGGTGATCGAGGCCCAGCAACAGGGTGTGACGAATCTCACCGGTGTCGAAGTCGGCCTGGAAGTTGTTGTCCACGGCGAACTGGCTGATGTCTTCATCCACGATGGTGGTGCTGCGGCCGACGTTGCCGTCGTTGTCCACTTGGGTGAACGGGTACGAACCGACGGTGATGCCCTGGAACGACAGATCCGACTTGGTGTAGCGCAGGTTTTGCTTGAACTGCCACACGTCGTTCAAACGGTGTTCGAAGGCATAACCCAGCGCGTAGTAGGTGCGGTCGTAGTATTCCCACTCCGGGTCGCCGAGGTTTTTGTGGTGCGAGACGTTGCCGAACGGCATATCGATCTTGGTGCCCTGCACCGGCAGGAACTGGCTGGTGATGCCGGTATCGTCGCGGGTGAACTGGGTAAGCAAAGTGAACTTGGTGTCTTCGTCGATGTTCCAGGTCAGGCTCGGGGCGATGTTGTAGCGCTTGTTGTCGACGTGGTCGATTTGCGTGCCGCTGTCACGCACTACGCCGCTGAGGCTGTACAGGAACTGACCTTCATCATCGATTTTGCCGGTGCTGGCGAAGTTGATCTGGCGATGATTATCGCTGCCGTATTGCAGCTGGATTTCACTGCTCTGCTCGGCGCTCGGACGGCGGCTGACCATGTCCAGCAGGCCGCCGGGCGGGGTCTGGCCGTACACCGAAGAAGCCGGGCCGCGCAGCAGAGCGAGGCGATCGAGGTTCCAGGTTTCCTGTTTCGGGTTGGCATAGGTGCCGCGTGGCAACGGCAGGCCATCAAGGAATTGGGTCGGCTCGAAGCCGCGCACGCGTAACCAGTCGGCGCGGGTGTCGCTGCCGTAGCTGCTGGCGGTGATGCCGGGCATGTAGCGCACGGCGTCATCGAGGTTTTGCACGTTGCGGTCTTCCATCTGCTGGCGGGTCGCGACCGAGATCGAGCGCGGGGCTTCGACCAGTGCGGTATCCGTCTTGGTGCCGGCGGCAGTGCGAGTGGCGGTGTAGCCTTCGACCGGACTCCAGGCGGTTTCGGTGTTTTCCACGCCGATGACGCTGGTGGCCGGCAAATCGATCACGCCTTCCGGCACGGCGACCAGGGTGAAGGTGCCGGCGCCGCTTTGTTCAAGCTGCAGACCGGTGCCGCGCAGGGCTTCTCGCAGGGCGGCAGTGGCGTCGAACTGGCCGTTGACCGGGGCCGATGTTTTGCCGGCGGCCAGTGACGGGTTCAGCGATAGCGCAACACCGGCCTGGCTGGCGATCTGGTTCAGGGTGCTGGCCAAGGGTGCGGCCGGCAGGTTGTAGGCGCGCACGCTCGAGGCCTGCTCGGCGGCTATCAACGGGCTGCAGGCGAACGGGGCGCAGAGGGCAATGGCAACGGCCAACAAACTGGGGCGCAACACAGTGTCGAGAGTGCGGGACATACAGCGGCTCCTGAATGGAAATATTTCTCAATTGCCTGTGTGCCGAACGAGAATCGAAAAGTGATAGGGCGGGGTGAAAATATTTTTTGAGCCACTGTGCTGTGGCAAGGGCGGTGCGCTCTTAGAATTTCGGCGCGACCGTCGTCCACCACGAGGTGTGCTGCTCGATCTGCACCGGCAACGTCGGCAACAGGGCGGCGAGGGCCAGGTCGGTGTCGTGCAGCGGGAAGCTGCCGGTGATGCGCAGGTCCGCCACTTGCGGCGACACCCCGAGATGGCCGCGACGGTAGCGGCTCAGTTCATGCACCAGGTCGCCCAGCCGTGCGTTGTCCACCACTAGCATGCCGCGGGTCCAAGCGTCGGCGCCGGGGTTCAGAGTCACTAGCGGACCGAGGCCGTTTTTGCGCAACAGCACTTGTTGGCCTTCCTGGAGGATTTGCTCCTTGGGGTCGGCTTCCGGTCGCGCGGCCACTGCAGATTTCAGCACGCTCAGGCGCGTACCTTCTTCTTCGCGCTTGACCAGAAACCGGGTACCCAGCGCGCGCATGCGCCCTTCGCGGGTCTCGACGATGAAGGGGCGACTGTCGTTGTGGCCGGTTTCGACGAGGATTTCCCCTGCCTGCAGGATGATCCGCCGGGTTTTGTCGTCGAAGCGCACATCCACCGCACTGTGGGTGTTGAGGTTGATCACCGTGCCGTCGGCCAGGTGCAGGGTGCGTTGCTCGCCGGTGTCGGTGCGCTGGTCCGCCAGCCAGTAACCCAGCGGCAGGTAGCGATCACCGACGAACAGGGCCAGGCCGAGGGCGAGCATCAGGCTCGCGGCGCCGCTGCCGAGTTTGCGTACCCGCTGCCGGATGCCGTCGCGCGATTGCAGCAGCGCCGCGCGGGCCGGGCCGCTGGCGACACTGAAGCGTTGATCGAGCATGCCCAGTTGGCGCCAGGCGCGGGCGTGTTCTTCGTGGGCGGCGTGCCATTTGGCGAACTCTTCGCGCTCCAGCGGGCTGCCGCTGCCGGAATCGAGGGACAGTTGCCAGGCAATCGCCGCGTCCAGCACCTGGGCCGAGACCGGTTTCGAGCTGACCGGGTTCATGCCGGCTCACCGTACAACGCGATGTAACACTGGCGGATGCCTTGGGCCAGGTACTGCCGCACGCGCGGCACCGAAACCCCGAGGCGTTCGGCGATTTGCGCGTGGCCGAGGCCGTCGAGACGGTTATAGAGGAACGCGGCGCGGGCCTTGCTCGACAGCTTGCCGAGCAGGCGATCAATGGCTTTGAGGTCTTCGAGGATCAGTTGCTGTTCTTCAATGGACGGCTGTTCGCCCTCGGGGATCAGCATCAACTCGGTGAGATACGCCTGTTCGAGGGCCGCGCGACGGAAATAATCGAACAGCAAGCCCTTGGCGATCGCCACCAGAAATGCCCGGGGTTCGCGCGGTTCCCGCAGTTCATCGCGCCCGAGCAGGCGGACGAAGGTGTCTTGGCTCAGGTCTTCGGCCCGTTGCGGGCACGCCACGTTGCGCCGCAGCCAGGCCAATAGCCAACCGCGATGGTCGCGATACAGCGCACCGACGAGATCACTGCGGGGACTTTGGGCTGACGACACGGTGCGCACCGATTGGGAAGCGTTAACCAACGAGAATAGTTCGCGATTCTGGCAGAGGCGTTGCGCGTAAGCAATTGGCGCTGGTCGGCTGTTTGTGGGGTGTTTTGTGGCGAGGGAGCTTGCTCGCGCTCGGCGGCGCAGCCAACGCTGACCATCAGCGCATGGTCTGGAGGACCGCAGTGGGGCCGCTGCGCGCCCCAGCGGGAGCAAGCTCCCTCGCCACAGGAGGTTGCGGGAGCCAAGGAGCTCTTGGCGGTGACTTAGAAAGTCGGTGACTGCTGCCGGCGTTTCCACTGCCCCAGGCGTTGTTGCAGATTCAGCGGGCTGTGAATCTGCTGCAGGCGCGCGCGGCTGAACAGGATCAACGCCAGTTCGGCGGTGGCCAGGGCGTCGGCGCTGGCGTTGTGGCGTTCGAACACCTCGAGTTTGAACCAATCGATCCAGTCATCGAGGCCGGCCTCGCGAATGTTTGCTTGCGGGCACAGCAGCGGGGCGATTTCCGCCACGTCTAGGAATACATGGTTGAGGCGATAACCCAAATGGTCTTTCAACGCGCGCCCGAGCATGTGCTGATCGAAGGGTGCATGGAAGGCCAGCAGCGGACTGTCGCCAACGAACTCCATGAACTCCAGCAACGCCAGCGCCGGATCGCTGCCGGCGGCAATCGCGCTCGGGCCGAGGCCGTGGATCAACACGCTGGGCGCGACCTTTATGTCGGCGCATTGCAGGGTGCGCTCGAACTGTTGGCTGAAATCGATCGCACCGTCCTCGATCACTACCGCGCCGATGGATAACACCCGGTCTTTGTTCAGGTTGAGCCCTGTAGTTTCCAGGTCGAGCACCACCCAGCGCTGTTCGCGCAGGCTGCATTCGGTCAGCGGCGTTACGGCAGGCAACTGCGCCACCCGGGGTTGCAGTTCCGCCGGCAAGTTCGGGCCCGCCGGGCGCAGCCAGGAAAACAGGCTCATAGCTGATACCGCAAGGTCAGGCTGCTTTGCAGGCGCTGGGCCTGGCGCAGCGACTCGCGCAGGATGCGCCGGTCAAGATGATTGAGGCTGTCAGGGTCGACCCGGTTGGAGTAGGGCAGGTTTTCCCGGGTCTGCAGTTGATGCTGCTGCATGCGCGTCTGCTGAATGAAGTGATAAGCCTCTTCATACGCCGCACCGTCGAGGCGTTCAATCACCTCTTTGGCGACCAGTTGGCGAAAACGCTCCAGGGTGTTGTTGGTCTCGATACCGTTGGCCAGCGCCAGCAGTCGCGCGCCATCGACGAAGGGCATCAGACCTTGGGCCTTGAGGTCGAGGGTGGCTTTCTCGCCGTTCTTCTTCGCCAGCACGAACTCTCGAAAGCGCCCCACGGGCGGGCGCTGGCGCAACGCGTTCTCGGCCATCATGCGCTGGAACAGGCGGTTGTCGCCGACCTGATCGAGGATGCCACGGCGCAATTGTTCGCAGCCCTGTTCGTCGCCCCAGACCACGCGCAGGTCGAAATAGATGCTCGATCCGAGCAGATTCTCCGGCGTCGCCTCGCGGATAAACGCGGCGAAGCGGCGCGCCCATTCGACCCGTGACAGACACAGCTCGGGGTTGCTGGCCATGATGTTGCCCTTGCACAGGGTGAAGCCGCATTGCGCCAGACTGTGGTTGATCTGATGGGCAATCGGCAGCAGCTTGCCGCGAATTTCCGCCGCGTGCGCCGCGTCGCGGGCCTCGAACAGAATGCCGTTGTCCTGGTCGGTGTGCAGGGTTTGTTCGCGGCGGCCTTCGCTGCCGAAACACAGCCAACTGAAGGGTACGCCGGGGTCGCCCTTGTCGGCCAGGGTCAGTTCGATGACCCGGCACACGGTGTGATCGTTGAGCAAGGTGATGATGTGGGTGATCTGCGTCGACGACGCACCGTGGGCCAGCATGCGCTCGACCAGCTGACCGATTTCGCCGCGAATCGCCACCAGGTTTTCCACCCGTTGCGCACTGCGAATGGTCCGTGCCAGGTGCACCAGGTCGACCCGTTGCAGGGAAAACAAATCGCGCTCGGACACCACGCCGCACAGGCGTTGGTCCTTGACCAGGCAGACGTGGGCGATGTGCCGTTCGGTCATGGCAATCGCCGCATCGAAGGCACTGTGGTCTGGCGTCAGAAAGAACGGCGCGTGGATCATGTGGCGCTCGATGCTTTCGCTGAAATCACCGACGCCATCGGCCACCACCTGACGCAAGTCACGCAGGGTGAAAATGCCCAGCGGCGCCTTGTGCTCATCGACGATCACGATGCTGCCGACCTGCTGTTCGTGCATCAGGGTCACCGCTTCGCGCAGCGGCGTGTTTGGGGTGCAGGTCACCGGGTGCCGCATGGCCAGTTCGCCCAGCCGGGTGTTCAGCGAATACTGGGTGCCGAGGGTTTCGACGGCTTTCTGCTGGACTTGCTGGTTGACCTGGTCGAGCAGGCTGCTGACGCCGCGCAGGGCGAAATCGCGGAAGGCATTGGACAGTGCGAACAGCTTGATAAAGGCCAGTTTGTTCAGTTGCAGGCAGAAGGTGTCTTCGGCGGCCAGGTGCTCGGTGCGGGTCGCCCGTTCACCGAGCAGTGCGGCGAGGGGAAAGCACTCGCCGGTGGTGATTTCGAAGGTGGTTTCGGTGCCGCCCTTCGCCGAGTGCGGACGTTCTCCGACCACACGACCCTGCTTGACGATATAGAAGTGTTCGACCGGGCCGTCGGCGGGCTTGATGATGCTCTCGCCGGGGCCGTAGAAACGCAATTGGCATTGCTCCACCAGATAAGCTAGGTGGGCGTGTTCCATCTGATTGAAGGGCGGGAAGCGCTGGAGGAATTGCAAGGTGCCATGGATGTTCTGCAACACCGCGGTTTTCCCTGCCTGGATGAAGGCGTCCGCTTTACTCATAACGTGTACCGCAGTCTTTTTTTGAGTTGTTGTTGTCGGATTGATCAACTCATGGTCGACCCCTGAGAGCCGAGTGCCCATTGGACGTAAGTCTAGGTAAGCGTGATGGCCTCGCTGTTTCGGAGATGGACTACACGCTCTGAGGGAAAAACCTCGCACCGTGCCTCTTGGAAAACTTTCCGACGAAGTGCACATTGAAGGTCTGCTTAGCGATGTCTCACCACTGTGCTAGGGGATTGACTTGAACATGTAGAGAAACCTATGTCCGACCACGATATTTTGAGTGACGCCGAGCGCGAGGCGCTGAGTGCCGTCATGCTGGAACCTGACCTGCCGCCGCAACGGGTGCTGATCGTCGATGACGACAAAGATGCCCGGGAGCTGCTGTCGGAGATTCTTGGCCTGGACGGGGTGCATTGCATGACCGCCGCCAGCGGCGAAACGGCTCTCAAGATGTTGCAGACCAAGCCTGCCATCGGCTTGATGATTACCGATCTGCGCATGGGCAATGTCGATGGCCTGGACTTGATCCGGCAGGTCCGCGAATCAGAGCGGGCAGCGCTGCCGATCATCATCGTCTCCGGCGACGCCGATGTGAAAGACGCGATCGCCGCCATGCACCTGAGCGTGGTGGACTTCCTGCTCAAGCCGATCGACACCGCCAAACTGCTTGGCTTGGTCAAACATGAGTTGGGGATGGAGGCTTAATTCGAACCTGTGAGCGCTGTACCACCCCTTGTGGGAGCGAGCCTGCTCGCGAAGGCCTTTTCTCAGCCAACATTTATTCCACCTGACGCATCCTCGTCGCGAGCAGGCTCGCCCCCACACGGGACAGCCGTAATAAAAAAGCCCTGATCGCAAGATCAGGGCTTTTTCATATCCGGCGGTCGCGGCGGGTTACAGGCCGTTGGCAGCCTTGAACTCGCGACGACGACGGTGCAGCACCGGCTCGGTGTAGCCGTTCGGTTGCTTGGTGCCTTCGATCACCAGTTCGACCGCCGCCTGGAAGGCGATGTTGCTGTCGAAGTTCGGCGCCAATGGACGGTACAACGGGTCGTTGGCGTTCTGCCGATCAACCACTGGCGCCATGCGCTTGAGGCTTTCCAGCACCTGAGCTTCGGTGACGATGCCGTGGCGCAGCCAGTTGGCAATGTGTTGGCTGGAAATACGCAGGGTGGCGCGGTCCTCCATCAGGCCGATGTCGTTGATGTCCGGCACTTTCGAACAGCCCACGCCTTGGTCGATCCAGCGCACCACGTAACCGAGAATGCCCTGTGAGTTGTTGTCCAGTTCGTTCTTGATCTGCTCGGCGCTCCACTGCGGGTTGACTGCCAACGGGATGGTCAGGATGTCATCGACCGAGGCGCGCGTGCGCTTGGCCAATTCAGCCTGACGGGCGAACACGTCGACCTTGTGGTAATGCAGCGCGTGCAGCGCGGCGGCGGTCGGCGACGGCACCCACGCGGTGTTGGCGCCGGCCAAGGGGTGGGCGATTTTCTGTTCGAGCATCGCCGCCATCAGGTCGGGCATCGCCCACATGCCTTTGCCGATTTGCGCGCGACCTTGCAGGCCGGTGCTCAAGCCGATATCGACGTTGGAGTTCTCGTAGGCGCCGATCCACTTCTCGGCCTTCATGTCAGCCTTGCGCACCATCGGCCCGGCTTCCATGGAGGTGTGGATTTCGTCGCCGGTGCGGTCGAGGAAACCGGTGTTGATAAACACCACGCGCTCGCTGGCAGCCTGGATGCACGCCTTGAGGTTGACCGTGGTGCGGCGCTCCTCGTCCATGATCCCGACCTTCAGAGTGTTGCGCGGCAGTTCAAGGACTTCTTCGACTCGCCCGAACAGTTCATTGGTGAACGCGGCTTCATCGGGGCCGTGCATTTTTGGTTTAACGATGTACACCGAACCGGTGCGGCTGTTTTTGCGGGTGGTATTGCCGTTGAGGCTGTGGATCGCCGCCAGGCTGGTGAGCAAGCCGTCGAGAATGCCTTCCGGCACTTCGTCGCCCTGGTTGTCGAGGATCGCGTCGATGGTCATCAAGTGGCCAACGTTGCGCACGAACAACAGCGAACGGCCGTGCAGGCTTACTTGGCTGCCGTCGACCGCCGTGTAGGTGCGGTCGGCGTTCATGGTGCGGGTGAAGGTTTTGCCAGCCTTGGCCACTTCTTCCGCCAGATCGCCCTTCATCAGGCCGAGCCAGTTGCGGTAGATCACCACTTTGTCATCAGCGTCGACAGCGGCGACCGAGTCTTCGCAGTCCATGATGGTGGTCAGCGCGGCTTCCATCAGAATGTCTTTGACACCGGCGGCGTCGGTCTGGCCAACCGGAGTGCTGGCGTCGATCTGGATTTCGAAATGCAGGCCGTTGTTCTTCAGCAGGATGGCGGTTGGCGCGGCGGCCTCGCCCTGATAGCCGATCAGCTGCGCGTCATCGCCCAGGCCACTGTTGCTGCCACCCTTGAGGGCGACCACCAGTTTGCCGTCGACGATTTTGTAGCCGGTGGAATCGACGTGGGAGCCTGCCGACAGCGGCGCGGCTTCGTCGAGGAAGGCACGGGCGAAGGCGATGACTTTGTCGCCACGCACCTTGTTGTAGCCTTTGCCTTTTTCCGCGCCATCGGCTTCGCTGATGGCGTCGGTGCCGTAGAGCGCGTCGTACAGCGAGCCCCAGCGAGCGTTGGAGGCGTTGAGCGCGAATCGCGCATTCATCACCGGCACCACCAGTTGCGGGCCGGCCATGCGGGCAATTTCTTCATCGACGTTTTGCGTCGTGGCCTGGAAGTCCGCCGCTTCTGGCAGCAGATAGCCGATCTCTTGCAGGAAGGCTTTATAGGCCACGGCGTCATGCGCTTGGCCGGCACGCGTCTGGTGCCAGGCATCGATTTGCGCCTGGAAATTATCGCGTTTGGCGAGTAGGGCTTTGTTCTTCGGCGCCAGGTCGTGAATGACCTTGTCGGCACCGGCCCAGAACTTATCGGCGGTGAGGCCGGTTCCGGGAATGGCTTCGTTGTTCACGAAGTCGAACAGGACTTTGGCGACCTGCAGGCCACCGACTTGAACGTGTTCAGTCATTGCTTGCCTCACTCTGCTCAGCTATTTCGCTTTTCAGCTCTTCAATTTAACAATGAAGCCACTCGGCCATTTAAACCACAAACCCCTCGACCAGTACATGCCATTGCGGGCGGCTGGGTGGGTCCAATCAACGGCTTGGGGCCTTGCTGACGGGGCTTTTCGGGGTTGCGACCGGGCTTGGGCAGACATCGATCCAAGGTTATGTAGTGCGTGCTGCGGCATACTACATGATGAATTGCGCTTGTGAAAATCAGACTATTTACGTCGTTCTGCGACCCCGTGACGCATTGCAGTCACGGCGAGGAACAGGATGTTCTCAAAAAACTGATGGATTGTTCCAGTTAAATATAAAAACTTGTACACGATTGGCTTGGCTGCGATCCCCTGTGGCCAGACAGCTTGCTTTCGCTCGACGGTGATCCTGTGGCGAGGGAGCTTGCTCCCGTTCGGCTGCGCAGCAGTCGATAAACGGCTGAGCGCGGTTTTGCTGGAAAAGCGCAGGGGGCCGCTTCGCGCCCCAGCGGGAGCAAGCTCCCTCACCACAAAAAGCGCGCTTGCCACAAATAAAGCGCCGCAATGCTGTATCAAATGCGTTGCCTATACTTGCCGTTCAATAATAAAAGAGGGCTGCGCCATGGACCATCTCGTATTGACTGTATTCGCCCCGGACAAACCGGGCCAGGTCGAGCGCATTGCCCAGTGCATCGCCGAGCACGGCGGCAATTGGCTGGAAAGCCGCATGTCGCGCATGGCCGGGCAGTTCGCCGGGATTCTTCGGGTTGGCGTGCCGGCCGAGGCTTACGACGAACTGGTCGACGCCCTGCAAGCGTTGTCAGCTCAGGGCATTCGCGTATTGATCGCCGAGAGCGGCATCGAGCAAGCCTGCACCTGGAAACCGATCGCCATGGAACTGGTGGGCAATGACCGGCCAGGGATCGTGCGCGACATCACGCGTTTGTTGAGTGAGCAGGGAGTCAACCTTGAGCGCCTGGTGACCGAAGTGCGCCCGGCACCGATGAGCAGTGAGCCGCTGTTCCATGCCGAAGCGGTTCTGGCGGTGCCGCTGACATTGTCGCTGGATGTGTTGCAAGCACGCCTGGAAACCCTGGCGGATGACTTGATGGTAGAGCTGGTGTTGCGCAGCGAAGCCTGAATCGATCCCCAGGCGTTATCCCCATAAAACCCGCGTCCGCCTGTGGATAACCTGTAGAGACTCGCCGCCAGCCCGCGTCGGCTATGACGCTTAGGAACCTGAGCAAAAAACGACCAATTTTCAAGGGCTTGTGCACAAACGGCGGGGATCACGCTGTGGATAACCTTGGGACCGATCACTGCAAGCCACGACACCCGTGGCTTGCAAAGGATTGATCGATTTTTGATCAGTTGCGCCGGCGCAGACTCATCCAGGCATCGACGCTGTAAATAAACAAACCGCTCCAGATAAAGGCAAATGTCACCAAGGTGCTGGGCGCAAGGTGTTCATCGAACACCAGCACCGCCAGCAGCAGCACCAGGGTCGGCGCGGTGTACTGCAGGAATCCGAGGGTGGTATAGGGCAAGTGTCGCGCAGCGGCGTTGAAACACACCAGCGGAACCAGCGTCACCGGCCCGGCCGCAACCAGCCACCAGGCTTCGGACGTGGTCCAGAACGCGGCTTGAGCACTGCTGGCGCTTGGATTGAACAGCAACCAGGCCAAGGCAATCGGCACCAGCATCCAGGTTTCCACCACCAGCCCCGGCAGCGCCTTGACCGGCGCTTGTTTGCGGATCAAACCATAGGCGCCAAACGTCAGCGCCAGCACCAGCGAGACCCACGGCAGGCTGCCGACTTGCCACACCTGCTGGGCCACACCGATCGCCGCCAGGCTCACCGCCAGCCATTGCAGGCGGCGCAAGCGCTCACCGAGGATCAACATGCCGAGCAGCACGTTCACCAGCGGGTTGATGTAATAGCCGAGGCTGGCTTCGAGCATGCGCTCGTTGTTCACCGCCCAGACGTAAGTCAGCCAGTTGGCCGCGATCAGGGTGCCGCTGACGGCGAGGATCGCCAGGCGCCGAGGGTTATCGCGTAACTCGCGCCACCAGCCGGGATGTTTCCAGATCATCAGCAGCAAGGCCCCGAACAGCGCCGACCAGAGCACGCGGTGGATGATGATCTCCACTGCCGGGACACTGGCAATGGCTTTGAAGTAGATCGGGAACAATCCCCAGATGATGTAGGCCGAGAGACCCAGAATGTACCCGCGACGCGGGTTGGCGGCTTGCATGCAGAGTCCTTGTTTAGGCAACTGACAAAGAGGCGAGTGTAAGTAATTTTTTCTGAATGTGTACGGATCCGGTGGGAGTGAGCCCGCTCGCGAATGGGTCCAGTCAGACGACTTTCAGTGCCTGACATCAAGCTTTCGCGAGCGGGCTCGCTCCCACACGATATGTATTGATTGATGGTTTAGAACAGCTTCAACGGCTCTTCATTGATTGCCGCCAGTTGCTCACGCAAGGCGAGGATATGGTCGCCCCAATAGCGTTCGGTGCCGAACCACGGGAAGCTGCGGGGGAAGGCCGGGTCGGCCCAGCGGCGGGCGAGCCAGGCGCTGTAGTGCATCAGGCGCAGGGCGCGCAGGGCTTCGATCAGTGCCAGCTCGCGCGGGTTGAAATCGTGGAACTCGTTATAACCGTCCATCAATTCCGAGAGTTGGCCGAGGCATTCCTGGCGATCGCCGGCGAGCATCATCCAGATGTCCTGCACCGCCGGGCCCATGCGGCAGTCGTCGAGGTCGACGATGTGGAACATCTCGTCGCGGCACATCATGTTGCCGGGGTGGCAATCGCCGTGCATGCGAATGTTGGTGTGGGGCGTGTCCTTGTAGACCTGTTGTACCCGTTTGAGCAGGTCGCGGGCCACTGACTCATAGGCCGGCAGCAGGCTTTTCGGGATGTGGCCGCCCTCGAGCAGGGTGTTCAGCGAGTCTTCGCCGAAGTTCTTCACCCCCAGCGCTTCACGGTGTTCGAACGGCCGTGTGGCACCCACTGCGTGCAGGCGGCCGAGCAGTTGCCCGAGGCGATACAACTGATCGAGATTGCCCGGCTCCGGCGCGCGGCCGCCACGGCGGGGAAACAGGGTAAAGCGGAAACCGGCGTGCTCGTGCAGGCTCTCGCCGTTGTGGATCAGTGGCGCCACCACCGGCACTTCGCATTCAGCCAGTTCGAAGGTGAAGCGGTGCTCTTCGAGGATCGCTTCGTTGGTCCAGCGCTGTGGGCGGTAGAACTTGGCGATCAGCGGCTCGGAGTCTTCGATGCCAACTTGATAGACGCGGTTTTCGTAGCTGTTGAGCGCCAGCACGCGGGCGTCGCTGAGGAAGCCGATGCTTTCGACGGCATCGAGCACGAGATCGGGGGTAAGTGTTTCAAACGGATGAGACATGCTGACTCCATGCGCGCAGCAGGCTGCCGCGTCCGGCCAGGCATGGTAGCGCACACCGGCGCAGATAGGTGGCGCCAGTGCTGACGCTTTCGCGAGCAGGCTCGCTCCCACAAGGCGTTGTGCAAGACCGGTGGGAGCGAGCCTGCTCGCGAATGCTGCGGGTCAGGCGCCGACGATGCCGCCGTCCTCTCGGGTGATGGCCATCACCGACGAGCGCGGCTTGCCATTGGGCAGGTGCTCGGGAAAGGTCGAGCCACCGTTCTCGCCCGGGTGCTGAATCCCCACGAACAAGGTTTTGTAGTCCGGCGCGAAGCTGATGCCAGTGACTTCGCAACCCACCGGCCCGACCATGAACCGGCGGATTTCACCGCTGACGGGGTCGGCGCAGAGCATCTGGTTGTTGCCCATGCCGGCAAAGTCGCCGCTGTTGCTGGCGTCGCCGTCGGTAAGAATCCACAGGCGCCCGGCCTCGTCGAAATCCAGGCCATCGGGGCTGTTGAACATGTTCTGGGGCGTGATGTTCGACGAGCCTGCTTTTGGGGTTCCGGCATGCACGCTCGGGTTGCCGGCGACCACGAACAGATCCCAGGTGAAGCGGTGGGCGCCGTGATCGTCGCGGTCGGTGCGCCAGCGCAGGATCTGCCCGTAGACGTTTTTCGCCCGAGGGTTGGGGCCGCCCACCGGTTGGCCGTCGTCGCCGCGTTTGACGTTGTTGGTCAGGGTGCAATAGACCTGGCCGTCCTTGGGGCTGACGACGATCCATTCCGGGCGGTCCATGCGCGTGGCGCCGACCACGCTGGCGGCCAAGCGCGCGTTGATCAGCACTTCAGCCTGGTCGGCGAACCCGCTGCTGGCGTCGATGCCGTGCTGGCCGTGGGTCATTTCGATCCACTGGCCCTGGCCTTTCGGGTGATCGGCATTGCCGTCGCCGGCGTCGAAACGAGCCACGTACAGCGTGCCGTGGTCGAGCAGGTCGCGGTTGGCCTTGGGGTTGCGGTGATTGATTTTGTCGCGGCTGACGAATTTGTAGATGAACTCGCCGCGCTCATCGTCGCCCATGTACACCACGGCGCGCCCGTCGCCGGTTTGCGCCAGTGCGGCGTTCTCATGCTTGAAGCGGCCCAGCGCGGTGCGCTTGACCGGGGTCGACTGAGGATCGAAGGGATCGATTTCCACCACCCAGCCGTGGCGATTGAGCTCGTTGGGATTCTTCGCCAGGTCGAAGCGCGGGTCGTGGGGATGCCAGTTGATCTCTTTGCTGGCGACCACCACGCCGTAGCGTTTCTGTGCGGCATCGAACGCCTGCTCGGGGTTGGTGCTGCCGAAACAATCGGTGAAGTTTTCTTCGCAGGTCAGGTACGTGCCCCAAGGTGTTTTGCCGTTGGCGCAATTCTGGAACGTGCCGAGGACGGTCTTGCCCTGCGGGTCGGCGCTGGTTTTCAGCAGCGCATGGCCAGCCGCCGGACCGCTGACCCGCAGCGCCGAGTTGCCGTGGATCCGCCGGTTGTAGCGCGAACCCCGGACGAACGCCCACTGGCCGTGGCGGCGCTGCACTTCGATCACCGAAACGCCTTCGCAGGCCAGAGCCTTGTGCACGTCGTCAAAGGATTGCGGCATGCCGCCGTGGGGGTAGAGATAGCGATAGTTGGTGTATTCGTTGTTGATCGCCATCAGCGCCCGGTCTTTTTCGCCGGGGAAGGGAAACAGGCTCATGCCGTCATTGTTGTCGCCGAACTGAGCTTCCTGGGCGGCGGCACTGCCGTTGCCGCTAGGGTCGAACGCTGGACCGTTCTTGTGCAACGGCTGGCCCCAACTGATCAGCACCGAGGCTTTGTAGCCGGGCGGCAGGCTGATGCTGTCAGCGGTAGCGGCGGCGATGCTGTCGAAGCCGAGCAAGCGGCCGCTGCCGGTGCTGGCCGCCATGACGCTGCGGCTCAGCAAGTTGCCGCCCAGAAACATCGCCGCACCGCACAGGGCGCCGGCACTGATGAAACCGCGACGGCTGAGACCGACCATCTGCTCGAGGTCGGTGGGTTGGTTATCTTCCAATAGCTTCACATCAGGCTCCCTGCATGGGTTTTTGCAGTCACCTTAATGAGACGGTGTGACGCTAATGTTGCAGTTTGAAGTTCACAGCGGCGTGCCGAGCAGCACGTTGGACGGCGAGAACTGCACCTGAACCGTCAGGCCGGCGGTCAGGCCATGGCTGTTCAAGTGCGCAGGCTCGGCGAGGGCGCAGAGGGTCTGGCCATTGGGTAGGGTGATGCGCACTTCGCTGGGGCCATCGTCGGCGTCGAGAATGTCTTCGAGGGTGCCGCTCAGGCAATTGTTACCCGCCGTTGCCGATTCATTTTCCGCCAGAATCTCCAGCCATCCGGCCTTGATCAGTGCCACCACTTCGGTGTTGGGTTCCAGCTCCAGGCGCAGTGTGCTGTCGTGGGTGATTTGCGCGTCGATGCGCAGGCCTTCGGCCAGGGCCAGGGTAATCCGGTCGTTGCGGCCCTGGGCCTCGATGGCTATGACTTTGCCGTGCAGTTGATTGCGCGCGCTGGTACGCAGCATCAATCGCCCCAGCAGCTCAAGGTCGCTGGCGTCCTCGGCCGCTTCCAGCACCTGGGCCTGCAACGCCTGCAGCTTCTGATACAGCCGCAGCACCCGTTCGCCCTCGGCCGAAAGCCGTGCACCGCCGCCGCCCTTGCCGCCGACGCTGCGCTCGACCAAGGGTTTTTGCGCCAGATTGTTCAGCTCATCAATGGCGTCCCACGCGGCCTTGTAGCTCAACCCGGCGCTTTTCGCCGCGCGGGTGATCGAGCCTTGTTCGGCGATGTGTTGCAGCAAGGCAATGCGCTGCGGACGACGGACGATGTGTTGCGACAACAAAGTGGGCAAAGACATGGCAGGGCACTGCAGTCGAAGTGATGGGGCGGACGTTGGCGGCTTGCGCGCGGCGAGTCAAGTCAGGCCGCCTCGCCGGGTTTGGGTGTGCGCGCCAGGCAATAGACGTCGACCCGCGCCGCGCCGGACTTGATCAACAACTGCGCCAGGGCCTGGGCCGTGGCGCCGGTGGTCAGCACGTCGTCGACCAGCGCCAGGTGCTGGCCCTTGATTGCCGCGCCAGGCGCCAAGGCAAAGGCATCGCGCAGATTGCGCTTGCGCGCGGCGGCGTTGAGTTCCTGCTGTGCGGGGGCGTCCTGGGTCCGCACCACCAGAGTTTCGTCGCAAGGGATTTCAAGCCCGGCGCTGAGCCAGCGCGCGAGCATCGCCGCTTGATTGAAGCCGCGCTGACGCAAGCGCTTGGCCGCCAGGGGTACGGGGATCAAACGGTCGGGGCGATCGAGGTCATTGTCGAAACGATGCTGCAAGGCTTGCGTCAGCAGTTCGCCGAGCAACCGGCCAAACGGCCATTGGGCGCTGTGTTTAAAACGCGTGATCAACGTGTCCAGTGGGAAGCTGTAGCGCCATGGCACCACCACGTGTTCAAACGCGGGCGGCTCGTTCAGGCATTGGCCGCAGACCATTCCGGATAGGGACAAGGGCAGGGCACAGATCCGACACTGCTCGCCGAGCCACGGCAGCTCCGACTCGCAAGGCGTGCAGATCGGCACGGAGGTATCGGTAGTCTCATCGCATAATAAACATGTTTGTTTATTATTTAACCAGATGTAAACCTGTTGTTTGTATCGTGGTTGACAGCGCATGACTCTTCCTTAAATATGCCGAACATCCGTGTCGCGCCTGTGGATATTCCGTTCCACAGCCGCTTGCCAAGCATAAACAAGGAAACGCCCATGAGCGCTAGCACCACTGCCACCTTGCGTCATGACTGGTCTTTGGCCGAAGTCAAAGCACTCTTCGTTCAGCCATTCAATGATCTGCTGTTCCAGGCGCAGACGGTGCACCGCGCGCATTTCGACGCCAATCGCGTGCAGGTGTCGACCTTACTCTCGATCAAAACCGGCGCTTGCCCGGAAGATTGCAAATATTGTCCGCAGTCCGGTCACTACAACACCGGCCTGGAAAAAGAAAAGTTGATGGAAGTGCAGAAAGTCCTCGAAGAGGCGGCGCGGGCCAAAGCCATTGGTGCGACGCGAT